>JAEYPZ010000082.1:0-18420 GCA_023410275.1 Bacillota bacterium | reverse complement strand
CAAGTCGGGAAGGGATAAACGCTGAAGGCATCTAAGCGTGAAGCCCCCCTCAAGATAAGATATCCCATAGCAAAAGCTAGTAAGACCCCTGAAAGACGATCAGGTGGATAGGTTAGAGGTGGAAGTGTGGTAACACATGGAGCTGACTAATACTAATAGGTCGAGGGCTTGACCTAAAATTAGATGGACTTAAAAATGTGTATGTTTATAGAGAGAAGTTAAGGGCGTTAATTATCATTGTGTGGTAATTAACGCCTTTTTTCTATTCTGAAAAGCCAATTATTCTGAAAAGCCAATATTTTATTCAGAGACATAGAATTAAATGCTATGAAAAATGCTTGTGGTACTTTATATAATTGGGTTATAATAAATACATACATAAATGGCAATTAATAGTCTTTCCAGAAGAATAAAGCAGAATTGTGATATGATAATTGGTCAGTCTATTTAAAAAAATTGTTCATAGAAATCCTATGTAAGAACTCATTAATTACGAGCCATTATATAGTGAGTTATTGTTCAGGGAGGAAAACATACATGAAACAAAAACGGCTGCTTTTTTATTTCATTTTTTTTAACATTTTAGCATTTACACTATTTATTCCAATTAAAACCAGTGCTAAAAATGAGGATTTTGTCATAAATAATGGAACACTTAAAAAGTATAATGGAAACAATAAGAATGTAACAATTCCGAATACTGTCACAAGTATTGGAGTTAATGCATTTTACGGTAAGAGTAAAATTGTAAGTATCACAATACCAAAGTCCGTAAAAGCAATAAGCAATGGAGCCTTTGCAAATTGCAGCAGTCTGGTAAATATTACACTCCCGAGCTCGGTAAAGCAGCTTGGCGGCGGGGCCTTTAGTGGCTGTAAAAGCTTAAAACAAATTAAATTACCGGAAACTATTACAGAAATAGGCAGCCATACATTTGCAAGCTGCAGCAGCTTAAAGGAGATTACAATACCAGGCAAGGCAGTAAGTATTGGGGATTATGCCTTCGAAAACTGCACTGCACTCAAAAAGATAAAAATTCCCAATTCTGTAACAAGTATTGGTTCTTATGCTTTTTCCAATTGCAGTAAGCTGACTGTTATAAGCTTATCCCAAAAGCTAAAGGAAATAAAAGACGGGGCTTTTTATAATACAGCCTGGTATAAGGAACAATCCAAAAAAGGCGCAATGCTGATTTCCAATGGAATTTTATTTGATGCTATGAAAAGCAAAGGGAAAGTTACAGTACCGAAAGGTGTTACTGAAATCGGAAAACGGGCATTTTCTAATTCGTCCGTTACAGAAATAGTGCTGCCAAAAGGTGTGAAAAAGCTGGGGGAAGGAGCTCTTTCCATAAAAAGCTTGAGTAAAGTAACGTTACCGGAGGGCTTAATTGAAATTGGTGACAGTGCATTTTCAGAGACTAAGCTGGTAAAAATCAGAATTCCTGAAAGTGTTACCTTAATAGGCTTTCATGCATTCAGTCACTGCGCCTCCTTAAAGTCCGTAGCAATACCGGAAGGAGTGAAGACAGTCGGAGGCTGGGCCTTTGCCAATTGTACATCACTTCAGGAAATATCCTTTTCGAAAACTGTCAGCAGTATTGGAATTAATGTATTGAGTAATGATACAGCACTGCAAAAGGTGGAATTCAGCAGTGCGAATCCTGTCTATACATATGAGGATGGTTTTTTGTTAAGCAAGGACAGGAAAGTACTGATGAACTGTTTAAATACCCCAAAGGATATTAAGATACCGGAAGGGGTGGAGAATACGACAGAAAATATATTCGATTACACGGAAATATCAGCAATTACTTTTCCGTCTACAATGAAATATTTAAAAGAAAATTTATTTGAAAATTGCGGTTACCTTTCCGGTATTAAGATACCCTCTTCCTTGCAGTCCTATGGCAGGCAAATAAGATTTGGCGACGGGCAGATATCCGGTATAGAGGTATATCCTGCCAATAATATTGTTAATTACAGCAGTGACAACGGAATATTTTATAATTCGGACAAAACGATACTGATATGTGACCCAACAGTGGATAAGGTGATTGTAGCAGACGGAGTGAAAACCATCGCTGACTATGCCTTCCCTAATGCCAGGACCAGTATAACAATTCCTAAATCAGTAACTTCCATCAGTGATGAAGCATTTAATATTATGAGCATAGCAAAAATGGAAGATGAGGAACCATTTTATATATATGGCTACACAGGAAGTGCCATGGAAGAATACTGGAAGAAACATGAAGAATTGTTTCAGTCTTATAGAATCCAGTTCCTGGCCTTTGATGGGACTTATACTATTAAGTATAATCTTGACGGCGGAACCAATAACACTGCAAATCCATCCTCCTATAACTATAACTCAGGGGAAATAACCTTAAAAGAACCGACAAAAGAAGGGTATCAGTTTCTATATTGGTATGAGGATATCGCTACCTGCGGTGATGGCAGCTGCAGAGGAGAGCGAAGAGTCAGCAGTATTCCGGAGAAAAGTCTCGGAAATATTGAATTGATAGCTAAATGGAAGAAAATAGCATAACCTTGTATAGGTAATTAACACTATTTGTATAATAAGTTTGAATTTTGTAGAATTTTATACTATAATATGATTAACCTAAAAAGAAAAAACTATGGGGAAAGAGCTTAGGGAGGCCAAATATGGAAGCAGGAGTTTTGCTAGAAACTGGAACGAACGAATTGGAAATTTTGGAATTTAAGATTGGAGATAATTTCTATGGAATAAATGTGGCAAAGGTCAGAGAGATATTGCCCTACCAGAAACCAACACCAATTCCCAATGCACACCCCTTTATCGAAGGCATTTTTATGCCAAGGGAAGATATCATTACATTAGTGGATTTAGCAAAAGCACTTCATGTCACGGAAAATGAAAACAGTGATAAAACAAGCCATATGAATGTTGTTACGAATTTCAATAAATTAAATATAGCTTTTCATGTACATGGAGTTGTTGGAATTCATCGTGTATCCTGGGAGGATATCAATAAACCGGATAAGACTATAAATTCTTCTGCAACGGGTATTTTAAAATGGGAAAATAAATTAATTGCCATTTTGGATTTTGAAAGGATCATAGCGGATATTAATCCGGAAACCGGGCTTAAAATGTCTGATCTAAGCCATTTACATAATAGAAAAAGAAACGATGTGCCCATTTTAATTGCTGAGGATTCGCCCTTGTTAAGTAAGTTAATAAAAGATTTTCTGGAGAAGGCCGGTTTTTCTAATCTGATTATGCAGGAAAACGGTGCCGAAGCGTGGGAGACCATAGAAGGCTTCAAAAACGAAGGTACTGTTTATGATAAGATTAAATGTGTCATAACCGATATTGAAATGCCCCAAATGGATGGACATCATTTGACAAAGCTGATTAAGTCAGATAAACAGCTGAAGGAATTGCCGGTAGTTATCTTTTCCTCTTTAATCAATGCTGAAATGAGGATAAAAGGAAAATCAGTGGGAGCAGATGCTCAGATAACGAAACCGGAAATCGGTACTTTAATTGAAGTGATAGATGGTCTGGTAAATGCATAATCGGGGTTTAGAAATATACGGATATTGCCGATATCTTTATATATAAGCTTCGATAATAAATATATTGGTTGGATTAGTACAAAAGATAGTAAGAGAAAGGCCATATACGTAAATGAGTGATGAGAAAGATATATTTGACAATAATGGGGAAACAAAAGATAATAATTTGAGAAATGATGATATCTACAGCCGTTTAGACGAATCTTCCGATATGGAGGATGCGGATGAGGATCTTCTGGCACTGTTGGATATGATATCTGCCCAGGACGAAAAGCAGAAAAAAGGCAATGGCCCGCAACCGTCAAATCAGGTTAAAGCTGAAGAACCTGTAAAAGCAGCAGAGCCTGCAAAGGCAGTAGAAGCTGCTAAGGCACAAGAGCCTGTTAAAGCAGAAAAACCCGCTGCTAAAGAAGAGATGGATACTATTTTCTCTATTGATGATTTTGATTTGGATAGTAATCAAGTCCATCAAGCAGAGGAGGCAACAGACAGCTTTGCTGCGGATAAGGTACTGGAAGCTAATAATAATGCACCTTCCAAATCCAAGAATCTTGATAGTATGGGGGATGTTTTCTCGGATGCCCTCAGTGCAATGGACAGGCTTGAGGATGAAGAACTGCTTGAAAATATCGATATCTCCGCTATGGAAGGAACCTCTGATGAGAAATCGGGAATTACAGGTAAAAAGATTTCGAAAGACGAACTGACGGGTAAAGGGGAAGGAAATAAAAAATCCAAGGCAGAAATAAAAGCTGAAAAAAAAGCAGCCAAGCTGGAAAAGGCCAAAGAAAAGGCAGAGAAGAAGAAAGAGGCTAAAGCAAATGCAGCCAAGGCTAAAAAGGAAGAAAAGAAGCCTGCCGAAGAATTACTGACAGAAGAAGAAAAGGCTAAAATCGCTAAGAAAAAAGAGGAAAAGGCCAAAAAAGCAGCTGCAAAGCTGGAAAAGAAGAAAGCTTCCGATGCCCAGAAGGCTGAAAAAAGGAAAGCAGCAGCAGATAAAGCTGCAATGAAGCAGCAGGAGAAACAGGCAAAAAAGGAACAGACACCTCCCGATCCGGATGATAAGGTAAAATTAAATACCCTTGGTGTAGTGTTTATAATGACATTTTTTATTTTGATAGCTGGTGTTGTAATTGTAGGGACTAAGACGTATTCCTATAGCCTTGATGTAAAAAATGCAAGCCTGGAGTATTCCAGAGGAAGATATACGGAAGCATATTATGATATCTATGGGCTTAGTATTAAGAAGCAGGACCAAAAGACCTATGATAGAATAATGACCACCATGTATGTTAATAAGGAATTGAATTCCTATTATAACAATATTGAGATGAAGAAATACCCGGAAGCCCTGGATTCACTTTTAAAGGGTCTTGACCGGTATGATGTACATATTGCCCGGGCAAAAGAGCTTGGTATTGAAGAAAACCTGGGATCTATTAAGCAGCAGATATTAAAGGAATTGGATAAATCCTACGGGCTTACGGAAAAGCAGGCAAAGGCTATAAATTCAATCGATGACCAGGCAAAATACAGTGTTAAGGTTATTAACATTGCCAGTGAAAAAAGTAATTAATAGACTAAACTTTACTACAATAGATCGCAGCCGGAAACAAAGGAAATTTGTTTGCGGCTGCATTTTTTATTGCTTTCGGCCTTGTAAACAGGCTTGTGATATGTAATATTAAGAAATGTCACAAATTGTGTACGCAGTGTCAAAGAAAACAAAAGAGATTAACTGTTCCATACACTGATATTAAGAAACAGAAAATATAAGTACTTTATGCATATCCCCCTGTTTAGAAGGAGTTGATTTCTTTACTATTGCTTACCCCAAAAGCCATTTAAATTTCATCCCCCATTTGTATAAGATATTCAGCAAACAGCCTTCATTTCATCGTAGTGAAGGCTGTTTTTATATTTCAGAAATTTTATCTAATGGAGATATACCCTTTTGGAGGCAGCCTTAGGATTATGATAGCTGCAGAGCATGAGAAGCCTGGCATGCCATTTTAAGAAATTCCTCCATTGCCCGTGTAATATATTTGGTGCTTTTATGATAAAAATAAATATTTCTGGCAGCGATGGCTTCCTCCAATTTATAATAAACAACCCGGTAATCGGCAGGAACCTTTTTGATCAGGGTATCTGAAATAATAGTTACGCCCATGCCATAACATGCAACATGATAGGCGGTAACCTGCTGGTCCAGCTCCAGTATAACATTCGGCGTTATCTGGGCTGCTTTAAATAGCAGCTCCGAGCGTTCTCTTGTATCATTTCCGGAGCGCAGCAGTAGAAAGGGTTCTTCCTTAAATTCCTTTAAGGAAACAGAAGAAGTTGAGGGGTCCAGATGCTTATTATTGATGATATCCTTTGCTGTTAACTGCTTATCGGCCAAACAGCTGTTTGAGCCAAAACCGGCTGGAACTGCAAGAATCAGATGCTCCAGGCAAAAATGGTGATGGCTGTATATGGAATCCGGAAACTGGTAATTGTCAATTACCAGATCCAGATTTCCCGTAAAGAGTTGTTTTTCTAATAATTTTGTGTTTGCTTCTATTATATCCACATGAACGAGAGGATATTTCTTCATGAACATGGTAAGGAGGGGAGGCAGGATATAAGAGGAAAACAGATTGCTTCCTCCGATGGTAAGGTTCCCGGTACGAAGTTCGCATAAGTCGTTGAGCTGATTCTGAAATTCGCCTTCCATGTCCAATATGCGCTCAATATATTGGATATATTTCTGTCCGCATTCGGTAAGCTGGATTGGGTTGGTGCTGCGGTCAAAAATCGGCGAGCCAATCCTCTGTTCTATTTTTTTAACGGTAGCACTTAAGGAAGGCTGTGAAATGTATAGGTTGGCTGCTGCCTTGGAAAAGCTTCTTGTCTTGTATACTTCATAAACGTATTCCTTACCCTGAAACATAGGACTATCCTCCGTATTATAAATAAAAATCTATAAGTCATATAAAGATATATATATTTGATTCTATGATAACTGAAAACTATAATAAAAACAAGATAACATAAAACAAAGGAGAAAAGTTATGATGAAGCCGGACAAAAGGGAAAAAGTCAGAATGGAGCATGATTCCATAGGAACGAAGGAAATTCCATTGGATGTTTATTACGGGGTACAGACATTACGGGCTGCCGAAAATTTTTATATTACGGGCATGAACATGCATCCGGAGTTAATAAAAAGTATTGCCCAGATAAAAAAGGGGGCGGCAATAACAAATTATGAAATAGGGCACCTGGACAAAAAAAGAGCCGATGCCATTGTGAAAGCCTGTGATGAAATCATAGCCGGTAAAATGCATGACCAGTTCATAGTTGATCCGATTCAGGGAGGAGCGGGAACCTCCTTAAACATGAATGCCAATGAAGTAATTGCCAACCGTGCCATAGAAATACTGGGCGGGGATAAAGGCAATTACGCTATTGTAAATCCAAATGACCATGTAAATTACGGCCAGTCAACCAATGACGTATTTCCCTCCTGCGGCAGAATGACTGCTTTAAAATTATTAAACAGAGCCCAGAAGCAGCTGGAGCGCTTATATGAAGCCTTGATAAAAAAAGCGGAAGAATTTGATACTATAATTAAAATGGGAAGGACCCAGCTGCAGGATGCGGTGCCAATCCGCCTTGGACAGGAATTCAAGGCTTATAGCAGCGCGATCCGCCGGGATATTGTACGCTTTGAAAATGCAAAGCAGGAAATGAGCAATTTAAATCTGGGAGGTACGGCTATAGGAACAGGTTTGAATGCAGATGTCCGGTATTGCGGGAAGGTAGTTAAAAATATCGCATTAATAGCAGGCTTACCGGTGGTCCAGGCTAATGATTTAATTGATGCGACCCAGAACCTGGACGGATATGCCTTTGTATCGGGAGCTGTAAAAGCCTGTGCCGTAAATCTATCCAAGATGTCCAACGACTTAAGGCTTATGTCCTCCGGCCCCAGAACTGGCCTTGGCGAAATCAATCTGCCTGAAAAGCAGAATGGCTCCTCCATTATGCCTGGAAAAGTGAATCCGGTAATTCCGGAGGTCGTAAACCAGGTGGCATTTAATATTATCGGCAATGATATGACAATAGCCATGGCAACGGAAGCCGGACAGCTGGAGCTGAATGCGTTTGAGCCAATCATATTTTATAATTTGTTCCAGTCCATAGAAACCCTTGCCTACGCAGTCAGCACCCTGGTGGATAACTGTATTACCGGTATTACGGCAAATGTGGAACGCTGCCGGAGTATGGTGGATAACAGTGTAGGTATCATTACTGCGATTTGCCCCTTTGTTGGGTATGAGAAGGCAGCAGTCCTGGCAAAGGAAGCCATTAAGACCGGTACTTCCATAAAGGATTTAATCTTAAGAGATGGCCTGCTTACAAAAGAGCAGCTGGATATTATTCTAAATCCCTATTCCATGACGGAGCCGGGGATTTCCGGGAAGGCATTATTAAACAGTAGAATCGCTTTACAAGGTTAATTCACCTACAGCTGAATATTGAAAGAGACAAGAGGCTTTAAAAAGCCATGGCAAAACCAAAGAAAAAATTTCGGTAGAAAGTAAAGTGAAGCTGGAAAACAGGGATGATTTAATGGAGTATATTATTCCATCTGTTTTTGATGAAAGGGTAGCGGAGCATGTGGCCAAAAAGGTAGCGGAAGCAGCAGTAAAATAAAAGGTTTGGGACCGGAATGAAAGCTTATGAAAGCTAATCCCCGGTCCTTCCTTTATGTTTTTCTGCCGCTTCTGATTCGTATAAAGGCTGTTTCCTTTTCGGGTTAAATGCGTAGGATTCCTAAAGAAAAGCCAGAGAGAAGTTTTGTGGGATAAGGGATAATAAAAGTTATGTTCTTGATTTAATCAGCAAAATTGTCCCCCAAATTCCGCCTAACAGCATAACCTCAAAAACTCCTAAAATGTGTATTGCATATGTAAATGAGAAATTCATTAAAAGTGCCGCCAAATGATTGATGCCCAGCAGCCAGCATAAAATTGTCGATTGTATCGTGAGCAGCTTCATCATTTCCACATTCTTTTTTACTAAGGTAAAAATAATTGCTGTAATGATACCGATATTCCACAATGCTATTTCTCGCTGCCATCCAAAAGCACTTCCCCAACTGGTAAATTGTTCTGCAAAGTTTGGCAGGCATACTTGCCAAACAACGGCACCACTGCAAGCAATGAACATAAAAATCAGGTAAACGGTGTACTGCTTTGGTGTAGTTCTTAATTTTCTGCTATTCATTCTATCACTCCTAAAATATGAAATTTATTTCATGTTTTTAGCATATACATAACGCTGCGATTTGTCAAGCGTAAACATGAAAAATATTTCATGTTCAATTGCTTTTTTGTTTTCGGCATTATATAATACTAATAAACTAAAGGCAGGTGAGAGTAAAGTTGTCCGCCAATGAAATTCGCATCCCTAAGCAAAAACGTTCCATAGAAAAGAGAACTGCCATTATTAACGCCAGCTATGATTTGTTCTGTGAAAAAGGATACTATAAGACCAATACAGCCGAAATTGCAAAGGCCGCCGGTGTATCTACCGGGATAGTATATAACTATTTTCATGACAAAAAAGACATCCTAAAAGAAGTTGTTGGTTTATATATTTTTCAGCTGGAAGAACAGTTCCGCCCAATATTTTGTTCAACTATTGACCGGGGGAATATTACCTTAGTAATTGAAAAGTTCATTGACTTATCCATTGCATCACACACGATGAATACAGATGCGCACAATGAATTTTTAGCATTGGCATTACTTAATAACGACATACAAGTCCTCTTTAACGATTTTGAAAGCAGGATGCTCAAAACACTGTATGAAAAATTCGTAACCGCTGGCTATTTAAGTGATTTACTGTTAGAGAGGCTTCGCATATGCTATGGCATCATTGAACAACTATGCCATGAGCACATTCGATATAAGAGAAATGATGAGGAGCTGAGCAATATGAAGTCAATTGCCATATCCACAATTGCAGGGCTGCTTGATATGGCATGGGGTTAGAATGCCGAAGCATATCCCGGCGGAAAGTCGTTGTGATGTAAATAGAAGCTAACTTTAAATATAAGGTATACGAATAAAAAATGTATAAAATTTCTTAAAGACTTGTTTTTATAAATCAGCTATTATAAAATAAAGGAACAAAGAAGCATAACAGAAAGGACAAGGACATGATAGCTATAATTGATTATGATGCAGGTAATTTAAAAAGTGTTGAGAAGGCTTTGCATTATCTTGGAGAAGATGCGGTAATAACAAGAAGCAGGGAAGAAATACTTGCAGCGGATAAGGTAATATTGCCCGGTGTCGGAGCCTTTGGAGAAGCCATGGAAAAGCTTGAAAATTACCATTTGGTGGATGTAATAAAGGAAACAGCAGCCAGCGGTAAGCCGTTCCTTGGTATCTGCCTTGGACTTCAGCTTATGTTTGATGAAAGCGATGAGGCACCGGGAGTTGCAGGCCTTGGTATTCTAAGGGGCAAAATTCTTCGTATACCGGATGGCTTCGGACTTAAGATTCCTCATATGGGATGGAATTCCCTGTCTATCAAAAAGGACAGGAAACTCTTTGCTTCAATACCCGATCAGTCCTATGTATATTTTGTCCATTCCTATTACCTGAAAGCGGATAAGGAAGAGGAAGCAGCGGCTTCCACGGAGTATGGAGTTACAATACATGCAGCGGTGGAAAAGGACAATATTTTTGCCTGCCAGTTTCACCCGGAAAAGAGCGGTGAGGTAGGACTTAAGATACTTAAAAATTTCGCAGGACTATAGGAGGCAGCATATGTTTACTAAGAGGATTATTCCATGTCTGGATGTCCATAACGGGCGTGTTGTAAAGGGAATTAATTTTTTAAACCTAAGGGATGCAGGTGATCCGGTAGAAGTCGGAAAGGAATATGATAAGGCCGGCGCGGATGAACTGGTATTTTTAGATATTACGGCTTCCTCTGATGCAAGAGCTATTAAGCTTGATATGGTAAGAAGAGTGGCTGAGACAGTATTTATCCCCTTCACCGTAGGCGGGGGAATTCGAAGCATTGATGATTTTAAGGTCATATTAAGAGAAGGAGCGGATAAAATTGCAGTAAATACCGCAGCTATCTTAAATCCCACTCTGATATCCGAAGCGGCAGATAAGTTCGGACGCCAATGCGTGGTTGTTGCAATTGATGCAAAAAAGCGGGAGGATGGCTTTGGCTGGAATATATATAAAAACGGCGGACGTGTGGATATGGGGATTGATGCGGTAGAATGGGCAATGCAGGCAGACAGGCTTGGAGCCGGAGAGATACTCCTTACCAGCATGGACTGTGACGGGACCAAGGATGGGTATGACCTGGAGCTTACCAGAACCATATCGGAAAATGTCTCCATTCCCGTAATAGCTTCCGGGGGTGCCGGTAAAAAGGAGCACTTTCTCGAGGCTTTTACTGAGGGGAAGGCGGATGCAGTCCTTGCAGCTTCTCTTTTTCATTATAAAGAGCTTGAAATCAGGGATTTAAAGGATTATCTTAGTAGTAACGGGATTAGTGTAAGAAAGGATTAAAGGATATGAGTGCAATTACAAATGACTGGTTGGAAGCAATCGGAGAAGAGTTTCACAAAGACTATTATGCAAAGCTTTATCGTTTTATAAAAGAAGAATACGGTAACCATATAATATATCCAAATGCAGATGACATTTTCAATGCGTTTCATCTGACACCCTTGAACAAGGTTAAGGTGGTCATCATTGGCCAGGACCCTTACCATAATGTGGGCCAGGCCCATGGTCTATGCTTTTCCGTGAAGCCGGATGTAGAAATTCCGCCTTCTTTGCTGAATATTTATAAGGAGCTTGAGGAGGATTTGGGACTTCGGGTACCTAATAATGGATACCTGGTGAAGTGGGCCGAGCAGGGAGTGCTTCTTTTGAATACTGTGCTTACGGTGCGGGCCCATCAGGCCAATTCCCATCAGGGTCAAGGCTGGGAGGAATTCACCGATGCGGTAATCCATGCAGTAAATACCATTGACAGGCCCGTTGTATTCCTGCTCTGGGGAAGGCCTGCGGGAATGAAAAAGCCCATGCTTACCAATCCCAAACACCTTATCCTGGAGGCACCTCATCCAAGTCCTCTCTCAGCCTATAGGGGATTTTTCGGCTGCAGGCACTTTAGCAAAGCCAATGAATTCCTAAAGGCCAACGGAATTACCCCTATTGACTGGCAGATTGAGGATGTTTAAATATAATCCTAAATACATAAATTTGATTTGGGTGTCGAAAGGGTAGTCTTTCGAAAGGGGACGGCAATTTGCACAAACCAGAAAGACTCATGCTTCGATTCCAAGGTAAAAGAAGTCCTTTCCATAGGCGCGTTCGTTCTTTCTGGTTTGTGCAAATTGCCTGTGTTCCTTTTGAAGCAAGTCTTTTGTCACTCAAATCAAATTTTAATTAAAGCTTATTTTAACTGATATAACAATACATACTTTCAGGCTAGATGCTGAATTCCCTCTTTTCATAGAAACGGTAGGTAAATACGGTAAAAATTGCGGTCAGAAGAAGAGATAGTATGACAATGAAAAGGCTTAAGCCGTCTCCGTTAAGAACTCTGCCGTAATCGAAGTATTTAAAGGGTGACAGGATATTTAAGATATTCAGCTCGCTCTTTAAATCTGTTACCCTGGCAATAAAGTAGGAAACAAGCAATATCCCGGCAGCTGCGGAGGAAGAAGTTCTCGGCTTTTTGACCAGAGCAGCAAGAAGGGTACCCAGAGAGAAGAATATAAGCTGCATAATAAGCATGGTTACCATAAACAGCAGGATGGTCATATTCATATCCTTTCCGGTCTTAAATTGATTTACGGCTATGAGAGAGGAAATGTAGGTCACAAGGTTTATAATAATAAGATTTACAATGGCAGCCGCATATTTTGCCGTAAGGATGCTCCTTCTGGATATTGGTTTTGCCATAAGAAACTCTGTGGTTTTGTCCCTTTCCTCTTTTGAAACAATTCCGCAGCCCAGAAGTATTGCATGAATTGCCAGTGTAATGGAAAGATATATAAACAGGAAGGCATAAAAACCATCTATTGTAGTTACATTAAAGTTAGCAAAGCCAAACAGCGCCTTGACCAAATGGGGCATCTGGTTGAACACATCACTGTTATTGCCGGAGGTATAGGCGGTATATTTGCCCATACCACTGATAACCAGCAGGAACATACAGATTGACCATATCAGGAGAGCTTTGCGGTTCGCTCTTAGTTCACGGAAAAAAACATTCATAATTTACCTCCTATTTTTGACGATATCATCCTATCGTTACTAACTGACTGCGTGAATATCTTTTTTGTTATAGACAACATAGCTTACAGCTATTGAGACAACAGTTATGATTAAACCGGTCAGGAGGTAGGGCATTTCATAACTTCTGTGGTTAATGATATAGGGTATCTCAAAATATTTAAAAGGTGAAAAATATCGTACAATTTCAGCATCAGCTCCGGAGGCCAGCAGGGAGCCCACCATGTACAGGGCTAAAGTAATTCCCAGAGACAAAGGCAATACCGATTTTAAGGTTTTAAAAAATACCGATACCACTAAGCCCAGAGAAAAGAATATTATCTGGATGAACAGCAGAGTGATATTTATCAGGAAGAATAATTTAAAATCCAAAGTTCCTGTGTTTACTGCATTGGCAAGAAGGCAGGAAGCAAGAAAAAATACAGCGTTGGTCAGCAGCAGGGACGTAAGGGAAGCCAGGATTTTAGAGCTTGTTATGGAGGTTCTGGAAACCGGTTTTACCAGCAGAAAATCTGCAGTCCGCTCTCTGGATTCCTTGGACAGCATGGAAAGTCCAAGATTCATAGCCTGAATGGCACCTCCTAATAGGATAAAGGCAAAAATCATCGAATAGAAGCCAAAAAGAGTTGCAATGGAGTCAAGCTGGATACCGAGCATATCTCTGATTGCCTGAGGATAGCCGCCAAGAAGGTTCTTAAAGTCCTCTGCATCTTTTGCAATACTGGGAAACAGGCTTAAATAAATAGCTGCCAGTGCGAACAGGGAACAAGTCCATATGATGGTATTTTTTCGCAGGCTCTTTAATTCAAAGAGAAAGATATTCATAATCCTAATCCTCCTTTGCATAATAATGCATAAAGATTTCTTCCAGGTCCGGTTCGCTGATGGAAATATTGCGAAGGTTGATTTCTGCTACTTTCTTTACTATATCATTGATGTTGCCTTTAAATATAAAATCGGCTTTTCCTTCTTCAAGCTTTAAATCGCTGATACCAGGTACCTTGAACTGGCTGTCGGAGAGGCTGGATTTTGCCTCCAGATGAATTCTTTTGTAGCTGTTTTCCTGAAGGGAGCTTATTTTCTCCAGCCGGATAATCTTACCGTCCTTTATAAAGGCAACACGGCTGCACAATCTCTGTACCTCGCTGAGAATATGGGAGGAGAAGAATATGGTGGCTCCTTTTTTATTTTCCTGTTCAATAAGCTCAAAGAATTTCTGCTGCATCAATGGGTCCAGTCCGCTGGTAGGTTCATCCAATATGATGAGCTTTGGTTCGTGGAGAAGTCCCTGGACAATTCCCACCTTTTTCTTATTGCCAAAGGATAGGTCCTCTATTTTTTTCTTTAAATCCAGATCCATTGTTTCTGCAAGCTCCTTTATGCGGGCGGTGCAGTCCTTTCCATAGAAGCTGGCGGAGTATTTTAACAGGTCAATGACCCTCATATTATCATAATAAAATACCTCTGACGGCAGATAGCCCAAATCCTTTCTGACACTTGGGTCTTCTATGCAGCTCTTTCCGAAAATGGTGGCAGTTCCATTTGTCGGATGAATGAGTCCTAATAAAGTACGGATGGTAGTGGATTTACCGGCACCGTTAGGACCAATGAATCCAAATACTTCCCCCTGCTCCACATTCAGCGTAACATCTGTAATTCCTCTGGCACTTCCATAGCTTTTTGTCAGGTTTTTAATCTCAATAACATTCATAAAAGTTCCTCCAATAAGAGATTTTAATTTATAAATACTATCCCGTGCATACTGCAAGTGCGCTTGCAGTACTGCTTTAATAATGAGGTTAAATGTCTTTTTATTTCACAAATCCCGTGCATACTGCAAGTGCACTTGCAGTACTGCCTTAATAATGATGTGAAATGTCTTTTATTTCACAAATCCCGTGCATACTGCAAGTGTGCTTGCAGTACTGCCTTAATAATGATGTGAAATGTATTAATAAGAAGTGTGTTCGATAGCCTAAGGGTCTTTATATAAATTTTCTTTCAACAGCCTCAGGCATTTATAGAATTCATTGCACATTGCTTCAATATCCTCATCGGTTTTGAGGGCCGAACCACTGCTGAATCCTTCCGCAATCCATACCAGCATTTTCAGAACAAGAGCTACATCAACGTTATCCTTGAATCTGGAAGTATCAAGGCCGTCAAAGGTAAGATGTTTTCTGAATTCATCGCCCTCAGCCAGAAGGGCTTCAATATCCTCCCTTACTTCCTCGTCCTTTTCATAATACATGCCGGTCAGAAAGGCTGGGATTGCCGTATATTTTTTCATGGAGGCAATCTTGATGTCAGAGCATAGGATAATGCGGTCAAAAAAATCAGTTACCGTGCGGTCAAAATTCTTTTTTATTTCTTTTGTTATGATATCACTGCATAATCTGATAAGGTACAGGTACAATCCTTTTTTTGTTCCGAAATAGTGGAAAACCATGGCCTTTGATATACCGGCTGCCAAAGCAATGTCACTGACGGAAGCTTTTTTATAGCCGTTTGCGGCAAAGACTTTAAGGGCTCCATCTATGATGGTTTTTTGCTTTTCCTCCGGCAGATTTTCGAATTTTTCCAAGATGTTCACCTCCTTTTTTGATGTCAACCGATTCGGTCGATGTTATTATAACTCCGTCGACCGATTCGGTCAATAAGAATATTTGAAATATTAAAAAATTTTCAGCTTGACAAACAGGATAAACATAAATATAATATATACAATTTCATAAATCTTAAAAGCAATGATAAGAAGAAGTAATAATCGGTAATCCAAACAGAAAGCAGCCGGTAGATGAGAGGCGCATGGCAGTCTGGTTATGAATACATCTTTGAGCTGCGCACCGAACAGTATTTAAGTAGGCTGCGACGTAACCTGCACACGTTATAGTGCTAGAGTATAACCCATATTAATGGAGTACTTGAAGAGGTAAGCAATGCGAATTGTTTATAAAGAACAGGTGGTAACACGGGATATATGCTCCCGTCCTTTCAGCAGAAGGACGGGAGCTTTTTTTATTTTATAAAAGGTTCTGCTTACAAGCAGGAAATTTATGAAATAAAATGACAGAAAAACAGGTGTACTGCGAAAAAACCAAAGAATGCGTGCTTATCTCATAAATGTATGAGACCCATAAATGAATGAGAAAGGACAAGAAGAAAATGAAATCCGTAGAAGAGCAGATGAAGATTATTGCCAAGGGAGCAAAGGAAATTGTAGGAGAGGAGGAATTAAGGAATAAACTAACGAGAGCAATTGCTGAAAACAGGGGACTCACCATAAAGCTGGGACTTGATCCCAGTGCACCGGATATTCACCTGGGACACAGCGTTGTGCTTCGTAAAATACGTCAGATGCAGGAGCTAGGTCACAGAGCGGTTATTGTAATCGGAGATTTTACCGGGAGAATCGGGGACCCTACGGGAAAATCAAAGGGCCGGGCAGCCCTCAGTGAAAAGCAGGTGAAAGAGAATGCCAGGACCTATACGGAGCAGATTTTTGAAATCGTGGATAAAGAAAAGACGGAAGTGGTGTTTAACAGCAGCTGGCTGAAGCAGCTGGATTTTGAAGAAGTCATAAGGCTGGCGGCTTCCGTTACCGTTGCCAGAATACTGGAAAGGGATGATTTCTCAGACAGATATAAAAACAATATTCCCATCGGCCTTCACGAATTCTTTTATCCTCTGATGCAGGCATATGATTCGGTGGCTCTGAAAGCGGATATTGAAATAGGAGGAACCGATCAGACCTTTAACATACTGATGGGACGAAGCCTTCAAAAGTGGATGGGGATGGAGGCACAGGCAGCAGTATTCATGCCGATTCTGGAAGGACTTGACGGAGTAGAGAAGATGAGTAAGAGCCTTGGTAATTACATCGGTATCCATGAGCCGGCCACTGTCATGTTTAAAAAGGTGATGGAGGTACCGGATTCCCTGATTATCCGGTACTATGAGCTTGTTACGGATGAGCATCCCGATAGGGTGGCAGGGCTTAAGAAGGAATTGGAGGAAGGACGGAATCCCAGAGATGTAAAGTATGAGCTGGCAAGAATTATCACCAACCTGTATCATAAGGAGGATGCAGAGGAGGCTGAGAAATATTACAGGGAAGCCTTTATGAAAAAAGGGATTCCGGCAGCCATACCGGAATTGGTAATCGACCTGGATAAGGATACCCTTAGGGGAATTATCCCAAAGCTGATTGAAGAAAAATATGTCCCAAGCAGCAGTGAATTCAGAAGGCTTTTGTCACAGGGAGGAATATCCCTGAACGGAGAGGTCCTTTTCCAGGAGGAACTGGACAGTGTGCTGGTCTGCGGTGATGTCATTAAAATCGGTAAGAAGAAATTTGCTAAGATTATCAAATAAAGTCTCTTTTTTTCGGTGAGGCTTCAGGTTTGATTATATTGGGAGACGTATCGAAGAGGTCATAACAAGAACGACTCGAAATTGTTTTGATGTGATGAGTGCCATATGGGTTCAAATACCACCGTCTACCCCAAGGTTATCAGGCTGAAAAAGATGCAAAAGTGTATCTGTTTCAGCTTGATTTTTTATGTTATACTTGAAAAGGTATGTTTTAACTTCATATTATTTATATAATGGCAAAGAATAATAAAAATGATAATTCAAGATGTTCCATTTTCTACGGTCGACTGGAATGTAATTATATTTATATTAGTGGAGGTAAAAAATTTTAGATATGGAAAATTATATTAGTAAAAAAATTGCGGCAACTTATATCCCATTGATAATTAATCCTGATTCTGGCTTTTTGTATTTTGATGAAAAAAGTATTGTTTTTACAACTACTTTGGGTGATTCAACAATAAAAATAGATTATTGCGATATGAGTGAAATTTTTAAGAAAAGAGCACTATTTGGTATAATTTCTTGTTTTTGTATACTAACACATCATGGCGAAAAATATAAATTCATTGTTTTTAATCGTGCGGCAGTTGTAGAGTTTTTGAAAAGCAAAATATAAACAAAATATTTCAGACACAGGTTATCACTATTTTTCAGCGGTAATTAATAATCGCCTCCAAAATTAACGTACAAAAGTTTGTTAAATATAATTCTATATCCGTTTGGTCTTTTTTTGAAAACAATTTTGCATCCGAGCGACTCACCTGCTTGGTGCAATGTTTTTGCAATTTCATATTCCTCATCCAGTAATACATTGAAAGAATCTAGTTTATCCATTTATGACCATTCCTTTCCGGCGCCAACGAGTTATGAAATAAGTCAGGTGCGCATCGAATTTACCTACTAATATAGGTGGCACTTACCACAGTGGCGCGGGTATACTACAGAGTACGCGGAGGTACCGC
This sequence comes from Bacillota bacterium, assembly GCA_023410275.1. Classification (GTDB taxonomy): domain Bacteria; phylum Bacillota; class Clostridia; order Lachnospirales; family Lachnospiraceae; genus Anaerocolumna. The sequence goes on along the minus strand of JAEYPZ010000082.1, from coordinate 180 downwards.
ATTAATGTCATATATATTAAATTCCATTGTTTATGTGGTTTCTTCTTGTCCCCTACTTCCGATCTCAAGCAAATTACCTTCAGGGTCTGCAATATAGAAATTTCGTATGCCAAATGGGAAGGTTTCAGGTTTTCCCGTAAATGACTTTATTCCAAGCGCCATTAGGCGCTCATATTCTAT
>JAEYPZ010000176.1:0-2671 GCA_023410275.1 Bacillota bacterium | reverse complement strand
CTTAATCTTTATTGACAGACTAAAAAAGCGCTTACCATTCGGTAAGCGCTTTTAAATTTTAAGCCCGGAATACCGTCGCTGCCTATGTCCAAACCCGCCTTAGGCAGGTGGGCATCCTAGATGTACTTTTGCCATCCGCTCAACGGCGGCCCGGCAGCTGCACAACATTGGATTCCCTATATATATGAGTCGGTTGGACATAGGCAAGTTGACGAGTATTATAGGCATTATCTCGGAACGCATTTGTAATAGTATCATATAAGACGCTTATCAGCAAAGTCTGATTTATTAGATTGGCTGATGCCGTACAAAACTGCGTTCTTTTAGGTACCGTATTCGTTTTTTTGCGCGTTTATACGAGGTGGATTGCCGATTGACAGCAAGGCGTCATAAGTGAATTTGGGACTTAAGTCCGGGTAACGGGGACTTTTAGAGGATTAATTTGCTGGCCAACGTTCGGTATAATTGATGTAAGAAATTTGTTGAATTTAGGTATATCCTGAAAACTAGAATGTTCACCAGAAAGATATACGACATGTGACGCATACATTCGAAATTCCGGGACTGGAGGAAATATACAATGCCGGTCAAGATGATAGCCGTAAAGGATTTACAGGTAGGAGATATTCTTGCAGACACTGTCCTTTCCGGTAGTGGCAAGGTGCTGCTGGGAAAAAATGTCGAAGTCAGTACAAGACATATTTCACTGTTGAAAACTTGGGATGTTAAGAGTGTTTTTATAAATGCTAAGGAAGGCGACGCTCCGGTAGCTGAGAAAGAAGCGGAGCCTGAGAATAAGCCGGAACTAATTAAAAAGGTCAGCTCGGAAGAATATCTGCAGTTTGTGCAGGAATATGATGCTTTTGTCACCTCGACTGCACAGACCTTTGATTTTATCCGCAAGCATAGAATTATTCCACTGCCGCCTCTGAAAGAAGCTGCCGGCAATATCCATTCCTCAATAGTGGCAAAGGGACTGGCTGTCATGAACTATCTGCTGGTCGGCGACTACAAGCTTGCCGACTATGTATCCCGGCATTCGGTCATGGTGGCCTATTTTGCCGCCTGCATTGCCCAGCAACTGAAATGGAGCGAAGAGGATATTAAAGGAGTGGCATTGACCGGGCTGCTGCATGACGTTGGCAGTCTGGTGGCAGATAAAGCCGCCTTAAACGGGCGGGCTCATATTGCCGAAGCGGCGGGGCTGCTAAGAGAGGTTAAATCGCTGTCAAGCTCAGTTATTTTAGGCGTTGTGCAGCACCGCGAGTGCATTGACGGCAGCGGCTACCCGACAGGGGCCAATGAACAAAAGATTCATCCTTATGCGAAAGTGATTGCCGTTGCCGATATGTTCCATAATCAGGCATATTCTACGGAACAGGCAAATCCGTTCCCGGTGCTAGACCTGCTGTCACATGAAATGTTTGGGAAACTTGACCCATCCGTGTGTCATGTCTTTATCAGCCGGATTAAAGACAGCATGCTGCATAATCAGATCTTGCTGTCAACCGGTCAGAAGGCGGAAGTTGTGTATTTTCATCCCAATGGTTCCTGCCTGCCGATGGTTAAAACGGCGGATAATCAGATTCTCGATTTGTCGCAGCAGGGCAGTCTTTCCATAAGCCGGATTGTTTCTCCGGCTGGCTCCTGAACAGGAAGTTAAAACTGAAATATAAGCCGCACCGTCCGGTGCGGCTTTTTCGATTCAAAGGAAAATGCAATATTACATCGTTACAATGGATATATACAGGATATAAATAAGGGGGAGGCTTTTTTCATGGAGACGAATGCTAAGCAGCTTGAACTGGCAGCTTCCGTTCCGGCAATTATCGGCTTATTGCCGGAAAACCGGCAGGAAATGGTCCTCAAAGCGGGGCAGGCTATGATTGCAGCGATGCTGCCATACCGGCTCACGATACCAGAGCAGCAGGCAGCGATTACCGTTGCGGATTTATATATGCAGTTTTGTCACGAGGATACAAATCATCAAAAATGGAGTAACCTTATGGAAGCGATGATACGGCAGGAAAATTGTTAAATTAATTTACTACATCTTTCAGAAATGAATGAACATTTAGAAAAGACAAAAGTATATTATACATTGACAAATTATCGTTAAAGAAGGTTTTCGTACCTTGACAAGAAACAAAATTGTAGTAATATATAATATAAATAATACTTTTTACGGCAATGGAGTCGTGAGTGTGCAAAATACTCACGGCTTTTTATTTTTTTCGGGGTTGCTGTTGACGATATAAGTTATCAGTGATAATTCACCGGGCTTTTAACCTGGTTAATTATAAAATTTTAAGTACTGGAGGGTACCCTGTGAAACTTGGAACTCAAAGGAAGTTATTTGTTGTTTTTCTCTGTATCTTACTGACCTTGTCGTTAGCGGCTTGCGGCGGCTCCAAAGATGCCAAACCGGCTGCCGGTGGCGGGAAGAAAGTAATTAATATCGGCATTATGAATGCGCCGAGCGGATTTAATCCTCTGGAATGGTCGGATGTAGCGCAAAATGTTGTAACCGGTATTTTGTTTGTTCCCCTTGTCGATCTGGATGAAGATATGAAATATGTGCCGTTATTGGCGGATTCGATTGACACCAAAGATAATCAGACCTATACGGTAAAACTGAATCAAAAGGCAAAATGGACTGACGGCAAGCCCA
>JAEYPZ010000157.1:0-3195 GCA_023410275.1 Bacillota bacterium | reverse complement strand
TGGTGATGACTTCTACTATATGCATCAGTAAACACCTTAAGGAGATCCGATTATGAATGCAGGCATTCTCCGCTTAAAAAAAGCCGGAATTATCCTGTTCTGGCTTTTGATATGGCAGGCCGCCAGTCTGGCCGTCCACAACAGCATTATACTGGTAGGTCCGCTGGACGTCATATTGGCATTGGTCAACCAGATCGGTCTGGCAGACTTTTGGAAAACCATAGGTTACTCCTTTGGAAAAATCAGCCTTGGATTTCTTTCTGCTTTTGCAGCCGGGATTTTAGCCGGCACAGCTGCCTGCCGCTACCCCCTCATCGGGGATTTTCTGTCGCCTCTTATGGCACTGATCAAGTCAGTTCCGGTTGCCTCCTTTGTTATACTGGCGTTAATCTGGGCCGGATCTGAAAATCTCTCTGTGATTATCGGGTTTCTTGTTGTATTTCCCATAATCTATATACAGACCATTGCAGGAATCAAAAGCACAGACCATCATCTGCTGGAAATGGCTGATGTTTTTAAGATGTCAGAAGCAAAAAGATTTTTTTACCTTTATCGTCCGGCGCTGCTTCCCTATCTGGCAAGCGGCTGCCGGGTGGCGCTGGGAATGAGCTGGAAATCTGGAATTGCCGCAGAGGTAATCGGCGTTCCTATCCACTCAATCGGTGAAAAGCTTTATCTTTCCAAGATTTATTTAAGTACTGCTGATTTATTTGCCTGGACACTGGTGATCATACTGCTCAGCGCGCTTTTTGAATTCTTCTTCCTCTGGCTTTTAAACCTGGCATCTCCCGGAATCAGACAGAAAAAGAAAGGGGTGGGATCCATATGGAACTCGTAATCAGCCAGCTTTGCAAGTCCTATGGCGGACACTCCGTACTTGATCACGTAAATCTCCATCTGGTATCGGGTAATATTTACTGCCTGATGGGGCCATCCGGATCAGGGAAAACCACATTATTTCATATTCTGTTAGATCTTGTCTCTGGGGATTCCGGAGAGGTAAAAGGTCTTCACAAAGAAAGAATTTCAGCCGTATTTCAGGAAAACCGGCTCTGTGAAGCGTTCACTCCGGTAGAGAATGTGACCATGGTAATGAATTCCTCGGGAAATAATAAAAGGAAGGCCAGGGAAGCGCTTAAACGGCTGCTTCCTGAGGAATCTCTCGACCGGCCGACAGCAACCTTAAGTGGTGGAATGAAGCGCCGTGTGGCCATAATACGTGCTCTAATGGTACCTTTTGATATGGTAATCATGGATGAACCGTTTACGGGTCTGGATGAGGAGACAAAACAACAGGTGATAACCTATATAAAAGAACAATCGGCAGGGAAGCTGGTTTTAATCAGTACACATCAGGAAGAGGATGTTCAACTGTTAGACGGAATAAAAATCCACTTATAAAAGCAGGGGCAGTAACCATGTTAAACTGGTTACTGCCCCTGCTTTTTGGGATTCAATTATTACTGGCTTTATTTCAGTTTGAGAGAGTCCAGAGCTGCTTCAATCTGCCCCTCTGCGCCGCTGTCTGTTGAACCAATGGTTCCAGCCGCACTGATATAGGTCTTTGTAGCTGCGTTGTAAGAACCTGAGATGGCATAATAACGAACTCCATCCTGAGGTGTCTTATACCGGAGTGCATAACGGAAAGTCTGGCTGCCATCGCTGCCGTCTTTCACATCATAGCGGACAAATTCCATATCCTCACCACGGCTGATTAACTTCTTATATTCATCCATGGTAGCCGGATAAACTTCTCTTGCACCATCTGCATCATCACCCTGTACATAAGTAACTTCCAGATAATCTTCACCATTCGGGGAAGAAATCGCTACCACGCTCTCGTCTCCGTCCTCGTCCAGTGTCCAGCCCTTTGGCGGCATAATCTGATATTTGCCTGATTTGGAAGTAAATAAGCCTTCCTTGATATCTCCTGCATCATTGGCTGTAATCGGCTGTGTCTCTTTTGTTTCCTCTTCTTCCGATGTCTCCTCACCTTCTGATGTTTCCTGCTCTGTAGTAGCCACTTCTGCGTTCACCGCTGTGGTTGCTTCAGAGGATGCTTCGGTCTGTGTCTGCTGCTGGGTTTCCTGCTTCGTATCCGCTTTAGTATTATTCTTTCCGCAGGCCGTCGCTGTCATCATCACTGTCATCGCAATCAAAATCCCTGCTAAGATCTTATTTTTTCTCATAGAATCACTCCTCATCTTAAAATTCTTTTCTGGTGACGTGGAGGATTATAACATGATCAGTCCGGAAAGTATAGCATTTTAAATGAACCGAAAGAATCACAATGAAATCTTAATAATTTTTCCAGGTGACACCAGGAATCTCCAGATTCAATAATTGTATTTTAATATTTAATCCTCCCCCATATCCCACCAGACTTTTGTCTGCACCGATCACACGGTGACAGGGGATAATTATGGGAATGGGATTACGGTTATTTGCCATCCCCACCGCACGGCAGGCCTTTTCATTCCCAATCTGCACAGCAATCTCTTTATAACTTCTTGTCTGTCCGTAAGGAATGGTACAAAGCGCCTCCCATACCTTTTTTTGAAATACTGTCCCCTCAGGCTTTAACGGAAGATCAAAATCTGTTCTTTCTCCTATTAAATACTCGTTTAGCTGAAGAACCGTCTTCTTAATCAGGTCTGAGGACTTTTGCTGTCCCTCTTTTGGAGTTTTACTCCCAAATTCCAAACCTAATACCCCTGCCTCATCACAGATTACCTGAATCGGTCCCAGTTCGCTATCAAAAATATCCCAGTATTTCATAAGTACTCCTTTCTCTTTCGTTTTTTCTGTTTAACTATTTTTAATAATTATATCATAAGAAGCGTTACATAGCACAGTCAAAGATTGCTACCCTGTAACCACAAATCCTCTTCACAGGAAGAAACTTTCTGTTTTTTCAAACATTACTTAGAATTCTTTTAGTTTTTTTATGAAATCTTTATCGACTGGTCAAACTTATGTCATAATTCCAGGGTATACTGATATTTGTAAAGGAACCCCACCCTTTTAACATTGACTTTTTATTTTTCATACTCAAACCGGCAGGAACATTTATGTACCTGCCGGTTCCTCCCATTTTAAGGGCATTCTTCCCGCTTTTCTCCCATTAAAAAATCACGCAAATATCAGCTTTTTTCGATTTTTATTTTTTTTTGAAAATATTGTTGACAAATCTAT
>JAEYPZ010000145.1:0-184582 GCA_023410275.1 Bacillota bacterium | reverse complement strand
TATAGCACAAAAGCTTCAGAGAAAAGGACTTCTAATACATTTCCATAGGCGCAGGAAGCTTTCTATTTTGTGCAAACTGCCTGTAGTTATATAGAAACAGGGCATTTGATGGGCTAATCATACTATACTTCGAGCTTTGTTTTAAAATTAATAAAAGAGTTAATGAAGTATAACTTGAAGGATTGATATAAAATAGTTTAAAGTTAACCAGTATAATATCTATAACGTATTTAGCTAAGTAAAAAGAGCAGCTAAGTAAAAAGTACAGGAAAGATAAAATAATTACAAAGAAAGATTACAGCAAAGAAAGATTACAGCAAGGAAAGATTACAGCAAGGAAAAAATAGCAGTAAAAAGATTTGCAGTTAAAAATAAAACTAAGAATATAAGGGAAGAAAGAAGCGGAGGATAAAATTATGCTAACCACAATTACTAATTTTCAGGATTTCAAAGAAAATCTACATAAGGCCGGAATGAGTATGGGAGGTGCAAATAACGAGGGGGTATTCTCTCTCTGTGATTATTACGGAGATACCATACAATGGCATACGGAGGACAGTGAGACAGACCCCTGGGAATGGAGGATGAGAGTACTGAATGAAGAAACCGATATTGCCTATGGCAAGTTCTTCTTTAAGAAAAGCGGATATATTACCAGAGAGTGGTATCCTTACTTTTATTCAGTCAGAAGAGGGGACAGGGAGCTGGAAGAAGAATATGGGAACGGAAATATCAGTCTCTTTGCAAAAAAAATATATCAGCTGCTTACAGAATATAAGGAACTGCCCCTCCATCTGATTAAGCAATACGGAGGTTTTGGAGGCGAGGATAAGGCAAAATTTGATGCAGCCATGACAGAGCTTCAGATGAAGTTCTATATTACCATGTGCGGAAGAAGCAGAAAAGTATCAAAGGCAGGGGAGGAGTATGGCTGGTCCTCTACCGTGTTCTGTCTGACAGAAGATTTTTTTGAGGGAGAGATTATAAAGAGGGCACTGGAGATAAATCCTGCAGAAGCCTACGATAAATTATACCAGTGGATTATCGGACTGAATAAAGAAGCGAATCCCAAAAAGACCGCAAAATTTATAAAAGGATAAAATCTATTTATGAATACCTTGGAAAGATAATGGTATATCCAAGGGATAAACAGATAATTTCCGACTTTAATCATTTTATGGAAGAAAAGAAATCTGCTGTTACCGGATAATTCCGCAATATTTATCAATTGCAGGAATTTGACATGCATTATAATTGGGATAATACATTGTATTTATTATTTTCTGTATCACAAGCAAGCTTGCAGTTGGTATTGGTTAGAAGAGGGGTGATATTCTGAATTATCAGGAACATATTCAAAGGTCGATAGATTATATGGAGGAGAATCTGATATTTGATATAGACCTGTCAGCCTGTGCAAAATCTTCCGGTTATTCTGAATATCATTTCCTTCGGATATTCAAAGAAGCGGTGGGGCTTACACCAGGGGAATATATACGAAAAAGAAGGCTTACGGAGTGCGCGAAAAAGATTCTTACCGAGAATGGCTATATGTCCGACATTGGCTACCGCTATGGATTTAACTCCAAGGAGAATTTTATACGTGCATTTAAGACAGAGCATGGAGTTGCACCGGGAGAATATAAGGCGGCGAAGAACAGTCTGAAACTCTACGAGAGATTTGATTTTCATCTGGCGGACTTTTTACTCGAGCCGGAAATAAAGGAACAGCTTGAGACGACCCTTGTAGTATATGAAGGGGGTAATACATACCCTCCAAAGTTCTGGAATCAGTACAATTGCAGAAAATTATCGAAGAAGCTCTCAGGAGGTAAAGTATGCCAGGATTACGGTGTCAGTATTATGAAAGAAAGACTGTATTATTCTATTGGTATCGAAAAGAGTCTGGCACAGGGAGATATCTCGGAGACAGCTGAATTGGTGCTAAGGAGCGGCCTGTATGCAATCTTTACAACGCCTGAGACAAGCCAGAATAACTTTGTAAATACCATCCACACCACTTGGAATTTTATTAATCGAAAATGGCTGCCTTCCGGTAAATACGAACGCCTGGACTGTCCGGAGTATGAAACCTATATGGAAGAGAGCAGAAGCTTTTCTGAAAAAATCTATATTCCAATCAAAGAAAGGAACGTATGCAAATGAACAGTGTGCTAAATAAGAATCTTGACGTAAGTTTTGAAGGTATCCATGATAATACAGGATATCTCTTCTCCTTTGCCAAATCTCTGGCAGCAGCAGTAAATAGCAGCCCTTATAAAGAATTGACAGAAGACATTGTTGCAACCAGTGGATTTGCTTTCCGGATGTGGGTTGCAGCGGACCTGTGCCCCAGTGCCACCAGCATCTGGAGCTTTGACCACCAGAAACCCTGGGTCGAGAACGGAGGGCTTCTCTGCGGCTATGTGGGGCGTTACTGGGGGCAGGATGATATAGAAGCGGAGAAACAGCAGGAAGCAATTAACCTTATAAAGGATTCTATCGATAGGGGGATACCAGCTGTCTCCTGGGATATCGGAATGCCGGAATGGGGACTGATAACCGGGTATAACGAGGAAGAGCAGATATTTTATACCTTGACAACAACCTGTAAAAAGGAAACAATGCCATATAATCTTCTGGGTAAAAGAGAAATTCCAATCCTATCCGTACTTACGATAACAGGTAAGACAGAAAAAGAACAGGAAAAAACGGCAATAGATACCATAAAGCTTGCCTTATCCCATCTTGAGGGAGAGGAATGGTGTGAGAATGTGAAAGGCATTGAAGCCTACCCGGAATTAATAGCTCATTTCGATGAGAAATTCAATGAAGAGGCAAGCTGGAATCTGGAATACTATTTAGGAAACTATGGCGGATTAAAGTATTATGCCTGGAGATATTTCGAAAAGCATGGTTTTCCGGAGCTGTCGGACTGCTACAAAGCAGTCTATAAGGCTTGGGAAGAAGCCTATCGTATAAAGGCAAGTGAGGATATTACCAAACCGGAAGTTCGGGAAGAAATAAACAAAGAACTTCTTACTGCATACAAGGCGGAACAGCAAGCAATGGAACTTATGAGAAGCTATATAAAAATTAACGCCTAAGAATTTCAAGCCCATTATTAAAAAAGGGTTGCAGAGGTTTAAGTTTATCCATATAATAATGGCACTTTATACATTATCAAATATGGTTTAAAATAGAAAAATATTGGAAAATTAATAGTGATTATCTATAGAAAAGTTCCCCGATGTGGTAATATCATTGAGGGACTTTTCTGTGCTATGGAAGGTCGTTTTTATGATAACAATTTTCGGGCAGAATTTTTTATCTTAGGAAGAAAAGATGAAAAAATTGATTTTTGGTATAAAATATTGTAACGAATCAGATCAAAGCAAGTCTAATCTATGTAACAGGATGAAATGAGGTGATAAAAAGTGGAACATATGGATTTCGACCGAATATATGAGGATTATTTTAAAACCGTGTATGCCTATATTCTCGGTATGTGCGGCAGCCAGTCTATTGCGGAGGAAATAACGCAGGAGACCTTTTACAAGGCATTAAAAAATATAGACCGTTTTCGGGGAGAATCCAGAATCAGCACCTGGCTCTGCCAGATTGCAAAGAACAGCTATTTTACCTACTGCAAAAAGCAAAAGGCGGAACCCCTTGATGAATGGGAGCAGGTGCCGGATAGCAAGGATTTCATTATACAGCTGGAAGATAAGGAAATGGTGTTTACGCTTCATAAGCATCTGCATAATCTGGAAGAGCCTTATAAGGAAGTCTTTACTCTGAGGGTTTTCGGAGAATTGTCTTTTTTACAGATAGCAAAATTATTTAACAAAACCGAAAGCTGGGCAAGAGTCACTTTTTATCGCGGCAAGAAAAGGATGATAGCATTGATGGAGGAATCTGATGGAAAAGACCTGTGACATTATAAAAGACCTGCTGCCTCTCTATGTAGACGGTGTATGCAGCGAGGATAGTAAAAGAGCAGTAGAAGAACATATAAAAACCTGTGAAAGCTGCAGAAAAGAGCTGGAGGACTTTAAAGGTGCGGTATCTACTGTAGATTCAGGGGAGGAAGCGGTAATCAGGAAAATCTCCTCCCGCTGGAAAAGAACCAGAGCAAAAGCTTTGCTTACAGGAATATTGGCAATGCTGCTTCTTGCTTTAGCCGGTCTGGTGTTTTATCTATATTCCACAGAGGACAGGGCAGTGAAATACGGGGAAGTGACGGTGGAAGACTTAAGTCTCTTGCCCAATTCCAATGTCTATTTTACCTTAAAAATGGCGGATGATATTATTGCCAGGGATGCAGACTGGTTTATACAGGACGGGAATGTTTATATTACACTGCAGACAAACAGAATCCAGCTTCATAAAAGGAAAATGGCGGAAAGCGACTTTGCGGAAAACACGGACAATTACAGCCACTGGGTATTCGATACCAGGCTGGGAGGGATTAAAAATATATACCTGCTTGAAGGATTAAACGGCTATGATGATGGGAAAACAGAGAAAACCCTGATCTGGAGCAGTAATAACAGGTTGGAGGAGGCCGATACAAGAGCCAAGGCCTGGGCCAGGACTTATCATTCCTGGGGAAATATAGAACCCGGATTGCTGGCGAATACCCTTTACCAGCATAAGAATCCCTATGTCGGGGATATACCTGCCGATGGTAAAATTCTGACGGACTTAAAGATTGCAAGAGTATTGGGGAATTTCACAAATGAACTGCAGACGAAGAACGAGCCTTATGGATATACCCTGCTTTTTGTGAAAAACCTTAAGGCAGAGGAACAAAAAGATTTTGATGCCACTATGAAAAAATATGCTCTTTGTATGCTGGCACTGATTGAAAACCTAAGTGAAGTAAGCTGGAAGTATACCGTATTGGAGAAGGGAAAAGAAACCCCGGTAATTAAAAGCATAACAAAAGATGAAGCAGCAGAGCTTTTGGGAGGGGATATCAAAGGCTTCGCAGCTTCTGCCGCAGATGTACAAAATCTCTTATACTCCATAGGATTAGAGCAATAAAAGAAGCTGGTGCCACAGGTAAGATTATCATGATGGCACCAGCTATTATATGTTATGTGTCAGGTAAGGCCAGCATATTTTTCGAACATAACGACAGGCAGCGGAGGGGAATAAAAATGACCCTGTGCGATTTCACAGCCAGACCTGTATAGAAATTCTGCCTGATTGAAATTCTCAACACCCTCTGCTACAACTTCAATGCCCAGGCTTTTTGCTAAGGCAATGGTATATTCGAGTACAGTTTCTTCCTTGCGGTTCTCCCCAGTCCCAGCAAGGAAGGCCCTGTCCATCTTTAGGATATCCAAGGGGATATCCTTTAGACAATTTAGAGTAGAATACCCGGTACCGAAATCATCCAGGGAAAGCTTGAAACCCTTATCCTTTAAGGTGTACAGCTTAGTCTGTAAATCCTCCTTATAATCAAAGAAGGCAGACTCCGTAATTTCAAGTTCTATGTACGTAGGAGGCACATGGTACCTTTCCGATAGTTGAATCAGTTTTTCTACAAAATCAGAATTACCGAAATGTATACGTGATACATTGACTGATATTGGTATGACCGGGTAGTTTTCCTTTATCCAACCAGCTATTGTAAGAAATGCTCTCTCCCAGATATAATAATCCAGCTTCACGATAAATCCGTTTTTTTCAAACAGATTAATAAAACGCTCGGGTGAAATTACACCTTTTTCGGGATGATTCCAGCGGACTAATGCCTCTGCGCCAACGACCTCTGTAGTAGGAATCGACATCTTTGGCTGTAAATACATTTCAAACTGGTGATTTGTTAAAGCAGACGTCATTTCATTTTCAATATCGCTGTCTTCCAGGGTACGTCTTCTCAAAGAATCCTCGTAAAAAGCAAGAGTTTTCATAGCATCATGCTTTATGGATTTCTTTGTCAGGTTGGCACGTTCACATAAGGCAGACATGGAAATGTCCGTATTATCCACACGGCAGACCCCAATAGAGAAGCTAATTTCCATTTTCAGCGGATATTTTTTCATGCGTTGCTTTAAGACGGAAGCAAAATCATAGAGCTCGGAGTCATTCCTGTATTCCGTAAACACAGCAAAATTATCGGCATAAAATCTGCAATATGCATAACAGCTGGATTTATTGGAAGACAAGATACTTCCGATATATTTTAATACTCCATCCCCCTCTTTGTTACCATATAGATCATTGATAACGCTAAAGCGCTTGATATCAAGCACAATAACCGCAAATTTCTTATCAGGGAAATTTGCACGAATGCGGTTTGTTCTGGTTTCGAACCGGTTGAAGGAAGGCAGTATTATTCCTCTGTAAAAATCAATTCCTTTCAACGTGTTTGCAACCATTTCCTTAGAAACATCTTGAGCAGTTCCAAGAACCCTTGTCAGCCTGCCTTCCGCATCAAAGTAACATTTTTTCTTACAGCGAATCCAGGCGAATTCGCCCTTTTCGTTCTTTCTACGGAAAGTTATGGATGCCGAAGCCTGTTTAGGATTATAAGCTCTTACAAAATCTTTGAAGTGGGAAATATCATTTGGGTGTATGTATTTTATTTCAAGTAAAGTCTTTAATATGTTTTTCTTATTGCATACGGTTATCCCGGTAAGCTCCATGAAGTTATCAGATACATAGAGCTTATCATCTTCAAAGTTCATGTCAAAAATAATTAAGTTTGTCTGTTCGGCAATAACATTATACCGTTCACACATATCGTCAAAGATGCTACTCTCAGATATCATATGGATACTTTTGATACTGCTGTCTCTTTTGCTCATTAAAATCCCTCACTTTTTCAAATCACAGTAGATCAGCCGCTTATATTATTTTTGACTATATTTCGCAGGAAATAATTGCAACTGGCTGCCATACCTGTAAGGCTTAGGCCCTATAGCTTTGCGTCACTGCCTTTGGGCAGCTATGCTCATCTTATTCGGGTATTAAGTTAGGTAAATACTTTTAAGATATTTCAAGACTAAAGCACCGCACTCCGCCGAAATACATAAAAGTTAAGTTATCAAATTATATGTGTCTCGGCAGAGCCAAAAAATTTGTAACTTTTGTTAAATTATGCTATAATACATCATGGAGTTATCTTGTTTCAAGGAACCAGTTGTATCCAGGTTCTGACATGAGTGTAATGGTCCCTGTGCTTCTGGTTGGAGTGGCTACACTTGAAACGGTAGCAAGGACCAGTAACAAAGCAACAAAATAACGTAACTTTGAGAATTTTTTCATTTTCTTACCCTCCTTTCAGGTTGGAATTTCTATATGATTAGATTATAACATTGGATTTTTTATGTATAAATGGACACTTATGTCCATCGGAAGAGAAGGCGGATATTACATATGAGTTATGAGCATTTTGGCGTATTCCTGCGGGAACTGAGAGAATCCAGAAACTTAACAAGAGAGCAGTTGGCAAAGGATATCTGTACGCCCAAACAGATTTACCGAATTGAAAAAGGGGATTTTGAGCCTTCCCTGTATTTGTTGAACCAGTTATCGATTAAATTTAATATGGATTTAAATGAATATTTCAAAATGTATTTTTCGGTTAACACGGTTATCGGATTTGAAGGTATCCAGGCGTTGAATGATGCAATTGCAAAGAAGGATACGGTCCTGATTAAAAGCTTGGTTGAGAAATATGAAAAGCATAAGGATTTCAGTAAGGGTGAGAACCTGCAGCATATTTGCTATGCAAAAGCCATCTGTGCTGCCTATGAAAATAGTTTCACCTCATCCTTGAATTACTGCCTGAAGGGGATTATGATTGAGAATCCTTCTTTTTCATTGGATACGATAATCAAGAGTACATATTCTAATGTTGGTTTATCTATAATAAGCTGTATGGGACTGGATTACATAGCACTTAACAGAGAAGATATTGGTGTTAAGGTATTATTTGATTTATTATACGTATTGGAAACCTATGTTTTGCCTTCTCCTTATCCAATGTATCAGGCAACTCAGTTCTCAAAAAAGGTTTACCAAAATACTCTAAACAATTTAAGTTATAATCTGCTGCATGCAGGAAAACTGGAAAAAGCAGAACAACTTATTGAAAAAGGTATTTATTTTTCTATTCAGGAAAATAGTCTGCGGTTCCTGCCTGGTTTATTTTTCATGAAGTTTAAATTGCTTTACAAACAAGGACACTATGAAAAGGCAAAAGAGATTTATGATCAGATGCGTTGTCTCTACACAGTAACAAAGCAGACAAAGGTATTAGAGGAATTGGATAAATCTGTTGATGAAGATTATCCCAGGATTTTTCAAACTATAAGCACCAATATCAATACGGATGCAGCTGAAGGTATGGAATTGGATATGAAAGAAGAGCCAGGAAAAGATTCTAATGAAGAGCAATAGGAAGAGTTAAGATGAGATTTAAAATACGAGCCCCCAAAAAGTATGAGAAGAGGCAAAGGAGAATCCGTTATCAGATATAAAATCAATAACGAGACTTAATGAGAAAGCTGGATAGAGTCAGCCGTGGGTATAGATACTAAAGCGTACATAAAATAAAATGCCTGCATTCCTGGCAGTCTTATGAATTTAAGTATCATAAAAGTAAGGGAGTTTAATTTTCTGGCGGTACTCACATTTAAGGAATAAAATGGGTAAAAGTTTTCATTTTACCCATCTATGAAATATACCAGCATCAAGCTTTCTATTCTATAGTAAATTTTTTAATTTATCTAATGACTAAATCTAAATTCTAGTAGTACCGTCAATCTTTCCGGACCATTCCTCAATATGAATAAGTACGGCATAAATAGAGAAGTTTAACACAAAGCAATTGAACTTATGAATCAGCACTCCTTAAAAACAGAGCAATAATAATTTAAACTAACCCCTTCAGATAGATACCTGAACTTTATTTGGTATCACTATTCTGGAGGTTTTTTCAATATAAAAACAATAAAAGTAAATATCATAAATTGAGCCGGATACATACTTTGTTAATATTTTATTTTATATTTATAGTAATACGATACCGTCTGTTATTAATTGCGGAAGTATTGCGAATAATAGGTATATAAATACAATATTAACCCAATGCAATTCGGAAAGTGTCTACACAATAAGCAAAGCTAAATTGTTAAAATTTAAACAATTAGTCCAAAAATTTTAATTAAAATCAGAAAATTTTATGCAAAAAGTAAATAATAGCTTTGCATTGTAAACTATTTAGGTGTATAATTAGACATAATCATGTAAAAAGTGATTGATAAGGTTGGTTGTATGGAAGGCAGTCTCATGGGACTGCATTTATTATGGCAAGCCTTAAATTAAATGACGACAAGGTGACAAATATGAACTTAATAACCACACTCATTTTATTTCCATTGGCAATAGCTGCTTTAACCTTTCTTATCCGAAATGATAAAGTAAGAGGCGCTGTTGTTACTGTTGGGGCAGTTGGCGTTGCCCTCTTGGCCGTGCTGGTGACAGTAAACTATTTTCAGGACGGCATTACCTTCTCTTATCAGGGAGAGGAAGCAATCTCATACCTCATAATGGTCTTAGAAGTCCTCATTGCAGGCTACATTATCACGATTGGTATAAGGGACAAAAAGTACATTGTATCTATATTTTCAATTATCCAGACTCCTCTTATACTATGGTTTGAATTAGCCAAAGGACATGGGATAGAGGTTGCAAAAGATATGGTATATGATAAGCTCACCGGTATAATGGTACTTATCGTAGGTATTATCGGAAGCCTTATCTGTATTTATGCAGTGGGCTATATGAGAGATTACCACCACCATCATACAGAATTTGCCGAAAGAAAATCTTTTTTCCTATCTGTATTATTCTTGTTTTTATCAGCCATGTTTGGACTGGTATTAAGCAACAACATGACCTGGCTGTATTTTTGCTGGGAGATTACCTCTTTATGCTCCTTCCTGCTTATCGGATACACGAAAACAGAAGAAGCGAAGAGAAACTCTTACCGTGCCCTGATAATTAACTTAGGCGGCGGAGTTGCTTTTGCTATTGCGATTGTGTTTGTGGGAATCCATTACCAGACAACAGAATTATCTGTGCTTACTGCCATGCAGCCGGAAGCAGCAGTTATGATACCGGTATTTTTACTTTCCCTGGCAGCCCTTACAAAGTCTGCTCAGTTTCCCTTCTCCTCCTGGCTTCTTGGAGCCATGGTGGCGCCAACTCCATCCTCTGCCCTGCTCCATTCGGCAACCATGGTCAAGGCAGGTGTTTACCTGATTATCAGACTGGCACCCCTGCTTGGAGATTCACCGGTTGGAATCGCAGTTACGGGAATCGGATGTGTAACCTTTCTGTTAAGCTCTCTGGCAGCAGTTACCCAGAGTGACGGCAAGAAGATTCTGGCTTATTCAACGGTGGCGAACCTGGGACTTATCGTAATTTGTGCCAGCATTGGCAGCCAGGAAGCTTTATGGGCAGCTATCCTTCTGATCATATTCCACGCCTCCTCCAAGTCCTTAATGTTCCTTTGCGTTGGTTCCATTGAGCACCAGCTGGGAAGCCGTAACGTGGAAGACATGGGTGTTCTGGCAGAAGTATCCAGAAAGCTGAATCTGTTTATGTTTATCGGTATTGCCGGTATGTTCCTTGCTCCCTTTGGTATGCTGATTTCCAAGTGGGTGGCAATGAAAGCATTTATTGATTCCAGGCATATATTATCTGTTGTAGTAATTGCTTACGGAAGCGCCGTTACCCTGTTCTATTGGACAAAATGGATGGGCAAGCTGGTTTCCGGTTCCAATAAAAAACAGAAGAATAACCATAAGCTGTCAAGGCATGAGGAGGTACCTATTACAATTCATGCACTGCTTGTTATAATATCCTGTTTTGCATTTCCCTTAATATCAGATTACGCATTGGTTCCTTACCTTACGGAGCTTTTTGGAAAAGAAGCGGTCATACCCATTGGCACCAGTGATGTAAATTTGATGATTATGATGTTAGCAATGCTAATCATTATACCGATAAGCTTTATTCCTCTTTACAAGAGCGATAAGAGGCGAATCGTTCCGATTTATATGGCAGGTGAAAATACCGGAGACAACGAGACCTTCTATGGCGGTCTTGGGGAAAAGCGTAAGGTTGAACTGCGCAACTGGTACCTTACCGAGTATTTTGACAGCAAGAAGATGCTTTATTATGGCGATATCATTGCTGTTCTAATCTTAGTACTGGGTGTAATACTTCTAATCGGAGGGTTTGCAAAATAATGTTAATAATTAAAATTATAGCCATAATAATACTGACACCTATTCTAGGTGGATTGCTTACCGGCATTGACCGGGTAATAACCGCAAGAATGCAGGGCAGACAAGGTCCGCCCGTACTTCAGCCTTTTTACGATGTATTGAAGCTGTTACAGAAGGAAGCCATAGAGGTCAACCTGATGCACAGGTTTTATGTATATCTGTCACTGATTTTTGTGATACTGACTTCCGTGATCCTGCTTGTTGGCGGAGACATCCTGCTGGCAGTATTTGCCTTAACTCTTGGCTCCGTGCTTTTTATCCTGGGAGGCTATGCTTCCAACTCACCTTACAGTCTGGTGGGTTCCGAAAGAGAGCTTTTGCAGATGATGGCCTATGAGCCTATGGTGCTTCTTACAGGTATCGGATTTTATCTTGCAGATAAAAGCTTTTTCGTCAGCGATATTGTAATGAATGACATTCCGGCTATTGTATACCTGCCGGGTATGTTTATCGGTTTTGTATTTATACTGACCTTTAAGCTAAGAAAGTCTCCCTTTGACTTCAGCATGTCCCATCACGGGCACCAGGAAATAGTGCAGGGTATTACGACAGAATATTCCGGTAAGGATCTGGCAGTGATTGAGATTACACACTGGTATGAGGAAATCGTGGCACTGGCATTTGTATTTCTGTTTTTTGCCACAAAGAATCCGGTCAGTATTGTTGTTGGTATTATTGCCTGTCTGCTGGTATATTTCCTGGAGATTTTGATTGATAACGGATTTGCCAGAATGAAATGGAACTTTGCCTTAAAATCAGCCTGGCTTGTTACGGCGGTGTTAGGCTCTTTGAATTTAATCATACTTTCCTATTTCAAATAAAAATATTAGACAATTAGCAGAATAGATGTTGCTAGAGAGAGGTTCTTATGAATTTTGTTAAGAAATCACCGTGGATATTACATTACGACGGTTCCAGCTGCAACGGCTGTGATATTGAAGTACTTGCCTGTCTTACACCTCTATACGACGTGGAAAGATTCGGAATAATAAATACCGGTAATCCAAAACATGCGGATATACTATTAATTACAGGGAGTGTCAATGAGCAGAATATTCCCATCGTAAAGCAGCTCTATGAGCAGATGCCGGAACCCAAGGTTGTTGTGGCGGTAGGTATCTGTGCGACCTCAGGCGGAATCTTTGCCGAATGCTACAATATTGTCGGCGGTGTGGATAAGGTGCTGCCGGTTGATGTATATGTTCCCGGCTGTGCAGCCCGTCCCGAATCCATTATTGACGGGGTAGTAAAGGCTCTGGCTATACTGGATGAGAAGCAGAAGGCACTTACTGATAGAAAGGCAGCTGCTAAAAGATAAGGCATGGAGGTAATATGGAACAGAATATAAAAGTGATACAGACAGGAGAGCTTCTCTCCCAGGTCGTTACGTTAAAGCATGATGGGTACCGTCTGGTAGCCATATCCGCTACCGCAAAGGAAGGAATTGAGCTTACCTATTCCTTTGATAAAGAGTATGATTTTATCAATATCAGGCTGGAGATTGACGGAGAAACGGAAATTGACAGCATCAGCTCCCTTTTTTCTTATGCATTCCTATATGAAAATGAAATTAAGGAATTATTCGGTGCCAAAATAAGAAACATTTCCCTTGATTTTAACAATCAATTATACAGAATACCGGTACAGACACCGTTTGCAAAGAAGGAGGAGAAAGCATGAGCGACCGTACGATAATCCCCTTTGGACCTCAGCATCCGGTACTGCCGGAACCGATTCATCTGGATTTGGTGCTGGAGGATGAAACCGTCGTGGAAGCAATTCCCCAGATCGGTTACATTCACAGAGGACTTGAGAAGCTGGTAGAGAAGAAAGATTTCCAGCAGTACACCTATGTAGCAGAAAGAATCTGCGGTATCTGCTCCTTTATGCATGGAATGGGCTATTGCATGTCCATAGAGAGCATCATGGATGTCAAGATTCCTGACAGGGCAGAATATTTAAGAACAATCTGGGCGGAGCTTTCCAGAATGCACAGCCACCTCTTATGGCTTGGACTTTTAGCAGATGCTTTTGGCTTCGAAAGTCTTTTCATGCACTCCTGGCGTCTGAGGGAGCAGGTGCTTGATGTCTTTGAGGAAACTACCGGCGGCAGGGTTATCTTTTCCGTATGCGATATCGGCGGTGTCAGAAAGGACATCAGCAGTGAGACCTTAAAGAAGATTAACGAAACAATGAATGTGATTGAGAAGGAGCTTACGGAACTTACAGCCGTGTTCTTTAAGGATTCCTCCGTAAAATACCGTACAAAGGGTGTGGGAGTGCTGTCAAAGCAGTTAGCCCATGACCTTGGAGCAGTTGGACCTATGGCAAAAGCCAGCGGCCTTCCCTTTGATATGAGAACCCAGGGCTATGCGGCTTATAAATATTTGAACTTTGAACCCATCATCGATACGGAGGGGGATTCCTATGCAAGGACCAATGTGCGCATTAAGGAGATATTCCAGTCCATTGACCTGATAAGACAGGCAATCAGCCTGATTCCGGAAGGCGATATAAAGACAAAGGCAGTGGGGAATCCCAACGGTGAATACTTCACCAGAGTAGAACAGCCAAGAGGAGAGGTAATTTATTATGCAAAAGCAAACGGTACAAAATTCCTTGACAGAGTAAGGGTTCGAACACCGACCTTTGCCAATGTACCCGCACTTTTGGAAACCTTAAAGGGCTGCTCGTTAGCAGACGTGCCCATCCTTATCCTTACCATTGATCCCTGCATCAGCTGCACGGAAAGATAGGACAGGAAGGAAACAAACTAGAATGGAGTGAAACTTATGGCCATACTTAATATGTCAAAAACCCTGTTTAAAAGCTTATTTCACGGTCCTTATACGACACTTTACCCCTTAAAGGAAAAGGAGAAATATGAGCGTACCAGGGGAAAGATAGAGATTGACATGCCCCAGTGTATTTATTGCGGTATGTGTCAAAGACGCTGCCCTACGGGAGCAATCCAGGTTGATAAGGCTTCCGCATCCTGGGGAATTGACAGGTTAAAGTGCATCCAGTGCGGCTATTGCAGCGAGGTATGCCCTAAGAAGTGCCTGTCCATGGATAATCACTATACGGCACCGTCCTACGGTGAGTCAAAGGATAAGTTTACCAATGCATGAGTATCCTATAACCCAGCACATTATTGAAATGGCTGAAAAATATGCGAAAGAGCAGGGGGCAGGCTGTGTCAGGACCATTAATCTGGTAGTAGGGGATTACTCCGGTTATGTGGGGGAGTCCATTAACCTGTACTTTGATATCATTGCGGAAGGTACCCTTTGTGAGAAGGCAAAGCTTAATATTGAGAGAGTAAAGCCGAAATTAAAGTGTACCTCCTGCGGAGAATACTTTGAAAGGCGCCCCTTTTCCTTTGAATGTCCGGATTGCAAAGGAGAGGGAGAACCTACGGAGATTGGAAAGGAATTTTACTTAAAATCCATTGAAATTTCATAGAGGTGCGGCTGGTTTACTGGTCCTTGGGATTGTACCCGGGCTTGCAGTATTCTGGCAGCACCCATTGTATTTGAATAGAAAATAAAGAAAGGCGGTATTACGATGGCAGAAACGAAAGAAATTGAAATTATGGAAGCCGTTTACGACAAAAATGACGAGGTTGCGGCTCAGACTAAGAATTGCTTTACCCAAAAAGGAATCTTTGCCATAAACGTGATGGGAGCGCCCGGTGTGGGCAAGACTTCCTCTCTGGTAAAGATAATCGGGGGACTTTCCGGCATTACCTCCTACGTAATCGAAGGAGATATTGAAGCGGATTTTGATACCAGGCTTTTGCAGTCCATGGGGGTCGAAGCCATCCAGATCAATACGGGCGGTGCCTGCCATTTGGATTCTCCTCTTATTGAGAAAGCAGCGGGAGAATTATCTCTGAAGCCCGGTGTGCTTTTTATAGAAAATATCGGTAACCTTGTGTGTCCGGCAGAGTTCCAGATTGGGGAGCATGTGAAAATGCTGATTTCAACCGTAACAGAAGGCAGTGATAAGCCCTATAAATATCCCCTGGCCTTTGAAAAGGCAGACATTATTCTGCTGAATAAATGTGACCTGATACCCTATGTGGATTTTGATGAGGAATTTTTCTTGAAAGGTGTCCGTGCCCAGAATAAAACCGCTCCCGTTATCAAAGTATCTGCAAAGAGCGGAGAAGGCTATGAGGAAGTAATAGAGTGGATAAAGGGAAAAATGAAAACATTATAAAAGGTTATCTGATATATGGACTGGTGCAAGGGGTGGGTTTCCGCCCTTTTGTATATTCTCTGGCAGTTCGTCATAAGGTAGCAGGAAGCGTATGCAACCTGGGCGGAATTGTAGAAATCATAGCCAAGGCTCCGAAAGACGCTCTTCATGCCTTTATGGAGGAGCTTAGGGACGACGAAGGGAAGGATTATGAAATCCATGCCATAGAAGAGGTAGATATCTCAGAGGAGAGGTTTTTAAGGGAAAGCCGGGAAGAAGGCTTTATCATAAGAGCCAGTGAGGAAAGCCTCCATGCCTTCTCCCTGACTCCTGATATTGGGCTTTGCGATAAATGCGCAGGGGAAGTACTGGAAGAGGGGAACAGGAGATACCGCCATCCCTTTATCAGCTGCGCGGCCTGCGGCCCCCGCTATACCATATTGGAGCAGATGCCCTATGACAGGCAGACCACGGTCATGAGTGAATTTCACATGTGCGGTGCCTGTGAGGGAGAGTATGCTGCTCCCGGGGACAGGCGTTTTCATGCGGAGACCATTTCCTGCAATGACTGCGGGCCTTATCTTTTGTGGGAGGATGGCAAAGGCGGAAATGACAGCAAGAGTAAGAAGGATAGCATAGGCAGAAATGACAGCAAAAGCGGTAATGACAGCAAGAGTAAGAAGGATAGCATAGGCAGAAATGACAGCATAAACGGGAATGACAGTTTAAAGTGGAATGACAATAAAAGCAGTAAAGCTGCCATAATTAGCTGGAACCGTAATACAGACACTATGACCGCTGGCGGTGCAGGCAGCAGAAAGAGGGAAGAAGCCTTTGAAAAAGCGGTGGATGTACTGAAGAAGGGCGGAATTATCGCCGTTAAGGGAGTTGGCGGGTATCATTATGTCTGCACGCCTTTTTCCTCTGAAACGGTAAAGAGGCTCAGACTCTTAAAGGGAAGGGAAAAGAAGCCCTTTGCCCTTTGCTTTCCGGATATTCGTACGGTAAAGGAATTTGCAGAGGTTTCCCCGGAGGAAGAAAAGCTTCTTGTCAGCAAGGCAAAGCCCATCGTACTGCTTTATGAAAAAGAGCGCAGGATGGCGGAAGAGGTCAGTAAGGAGAGCATGTATCTTGGGACCTTTCTTCCCTATACGCCCATACAATTGCTTTTAACCAAAGAACTCGGACCACTTGTTATGACCAGCGCCAATGTATCGGGCAAGCCAATCATAAGGCGGGATGAGGAGATGCTGTATGTAGAAAGCGAATATCTGGAGGGAATCCTGTATCACAGGAGAAAGATTCTCCGCTCAGTAGATGACTCCGTCATGAAAGTGACCCTGGGAGGACCCCAGATGCTGCGAAGGAGCAGGGGGTATGTGCCCCTGCCGCTTATACTGGAGAAGAAAGGGCCCTGCCTCTTTTCTGCCGGAGGGGACCTAAAAGCAGCCTTTTGCCTTTATAAGGAGGGCAGGGCAGTAATCTCCCAGTATTTCGGGGATTTGGAGGAATATGATATTCTAAAGGAATATGAGAATTCCTATAAGGACTTAAAGAAGCTTCTGGCGGTGGAGCCGGAGCTTGCAGTCTGTGACCTGCATCCCGGTTATTTCTCCCGGGAATTTGCCAAAAGCCTGGACCTTCCCCTGCTGCAGGTGCAGCACCACCATGCCCACATTGCCTCTGTAATGGCGGAACACAGCCTGAAGGGAAAAGTCCTAGGGATTGCCTTTGACGGTACAGGCTATGGCACAGACGGGAATGTCTGGGGAGGAGAGTTTTTAATCTGCGAAGGCGGCAGCTTTACAAGAGCAGGCCATTTACGCTATACTTCCCTCATAGGAGGGGACGCTTCCTTAAAGGATGCCAGGAAGCTTGCTCTTTGCTATCTGTTACAGGAAGGACTGGAAAATGAAATGCAGGATGAGAGGACAGCTCTTATCAAGGCAGCTCTGAAGTCAGGCACCAATACCTATCTTACTTCCAGTATGGGAAGGCTCTTTGACGGAGTATCCGCCCTTCTAGGCATCTGCAGTGAGAGCCGGTATGAAGCAGAAGCGGCTGTTTTACTGGAGCAGGAAGCTAGAAAGGCTCTTATAAACGGCATTGAGCCGGCCGGTCTGGAATTCGGAATAAGAAAAGAAGAGGGTATGTACCTTTTGGACCCTGCGCCTTTGTTTTTGGGCCTGGTACGGCTGAAAGAACGAAAAGAAACAGGGGCTCTGGCTCTTGGCTTTCACTATGCTGTTTCGGAGGCCGTTCTTTGTCTGTGCAGGGAAATTAAGGAGAAGCAGAATATAAACGATATAGCCCTAAGCGGCGGAGTATTTGCAAATACTTTGCTTTTAGAAAAAGTCACGGAATTATTAACGGAAAATGGTTTCCGTGTTTACCGCAATGAAGCTGTTCCGCCGGGAGACGGCTGTATCAGTCTGGGACAGACCTTCGTTGGATTAGAAAGGTGTGAAGAATATGTGCGTAGCAATACCGGGGAAAATAATTGAGATTCATGGTGACACTGCCAAAGCCGACATCATGGGGAATATATTTGAGGCAAATATCAGTCTGGTGGATGCCAAACTGGGTGACTATATTCTTATCCATGCGGGCTTTGCCATAGAAGTGGTACAGGTGGATCAGGCACAGGAGATGATTGATATTTTTGCAGAATTGGATGAGGTTATAAGAAATGACACTGGAGCAGGTAAGGTCGAAGCTTAAAAGCTATAAAGGACGAAACATTAAGATTATGGAGGTTTGCGGTACCCATACCGCAAGCATATTTAAGGCAGGAATCCGTTCCATGCTGCCGGCAGAGATAAAGCTGATATCAGGGCCCGGCTGCCCTGTGTGCGTAACCCCTTCGGCCTTTATCGATAAGCTGGTGGAATATTCAATGAAGGAAAATTACCAGGTGCTTACCTTTGGGGATATGATGAAGGTAAGGGGGAATGAGTATTCCCTGACCCAGGCAAAAGCACTTGGAGGGCAGGTAAGATACCTGTATTCTCCCTTGCAGTCCCTTGCCCTTGCCAAGGAAAATCCCAAGATAAACTATATCTTTGCGGCAGTGGGTTTTGAAACCACAACTCCTCTTTATGCCATTCTTTTAGAGGAGATGGAAAAGGCAGGAATAAGGAACCTGAAACTTCTTACCTCTGTAAAGACCATGATTCCGGCCCTTGACTTTCTCTGCGAAAAGGAAGAGATTGACGGATTTTTGTGCCCGGGACATGTAAGTGTGATTATCGGCAGTAAGGTATATGAGCCTCTGGCTAAGAAGTATCAAAAGCCCTTTGTAGTAACGGGCTTTGAAGGAGAACATATTTTGGCTTCTATTTATGAGATATTAACCCAAATAGAGGCAAAGGATTACCGGATGAAGAATCTGTATACCGGTTCGGTAAAGGAAGAAGGTAACCAGAAGGCTTACGGTGCCATCATGAAGTATTTTGAGCCCTGTGATGCTTATTGGAGGGGAATCGGCACCATTGCTGGTTCAGGACTCAGGCTGAAGAAAGAGTTCCTAAAATATGATGCCGGCAGTGATGAGGCTTTTGCAGAAGAAAGCCTTCCAAAAGGCTGCCGCTGCACGGAGGTCATACTGGGAAGAATAAATCCTGCCGAATGCCCGGCCTTTGGCAAACGCTGCACTCCGATGGATGCATTGGGGCCCTGCATGGTATCGTCGGAAGGAGCCTGCGGAATCTGGTATAAGAACAGGTAATCCATTGGTTCTTAACTTGGATTAATTAAGGGAGAATTAGGTAGAAAAGTGATGATAGGAAGTTAATAATTAGAAGAAAGCAATATGGCAGATATGTAATCACAAAATGCCTGCAATTAGAAGGAAAGCAATTTGTAATATCCCATTTTTATTTTTATACAGAAAAGGAATAAAACTGTATTTTAAATTGAATATTGAAGGATAAGTATTTACAAAATTAATATAATTATAGTCAGCTAAACAGATAAACGAACAGGAAAGAAGGTTCAGATATGCATATTGATATGTCCTACGGAAGCGGCGGCAAGCAGACCACAAGCCTGATAAACGACGTCTTTGTCAAGCATTTCTCCAATTCGGTATTGCAAAAGATGGAGGATAGTGCGGTTCTTACCGTGAAAGAAAGGATTGCCTTTACGACGGATTCTTTTGTGGTAACTCCCATGTTTTTTAAGGGAGGAGATATCGGGAAGGTTGCAGTCTGCGGTACGGTCAACGACCTTCTTATGATGGGAGCCAATCCCAAATACTTAACGGCCGGCTTTATCATAGAGGAAGGAGCAGACCTTAATGAGCTGGAGCGGATAGCCGCCTCTATGGCGGCAGCGGCAAAGGAAGCAGGGGTAGAGATTGTAGCGGGAGATACCAAGGTGATCGAAGGAAAAGGCGGTATCTACATCAATACTGCCGGGATTGGTGAGATTGTAAGAGAGGGAATCAGCATCTCTGCCTGCCGGGAAGGAGATGTCCTTCTCCTGTCCGGTAACCTGGGAGAACATCATTCGGCTATTATGTCACACCGGATGGAAATAGAAAATGATATCAGGAGTGATTGTGCACCTCTGAAGGACATTGTGGGAAATCTGATAGCAGCAGGAATTGATATTCACTGTATGCGGGATGTGACCAGAGGCGGACTTGCCACGGTTCTGAATGAAGTGTCCGCTTCCTCCTCCTGCAAAGTGGAAATAGAGGAAAAGGCACTTCCCATCAGCACCCAGGTAAGGGGATTCTGCGAGATCTTAGGCCTTGATCCTCTTTATATGGCAAACGAAGGAAAGCTCATTGCTGTTGTTGCAGAACAAGATGCCCAAAGAGCCCTCCAGATAATGAAAGAATCCAGATACGGTGAAAATGCCGCAGTAATCGGCAGCATACAGGCAGGTTCAAAGGTTGTAATGACAACGGCTTTTGGAGGAAGCCGTGTAATCGATGTATTATATGGGGAAGGGCTTCCAAGAATCTGCTAGTGCTGCCTTGCCTAAAATTTGCTTAATATCCATGCTTGCTATTTGTGCTGAGGCAAGGCGGAGGAATGAACATAGTGATGGCTGGTAGCGGTGGCTAATAGCTGTGGCTTGAAGTGGTGGCTAGTAACAGTGGCTAGTAGAGGTGCTACGTCAATTGATGACAACGCAGCATCAGTGCAAATAGCGAGTGTGGAAATAGGTGAAATTTAAGAAAGGTAGTACTAGTTAGTATAATGAAAAGCTACGGGCTGCAAGAAACAGTTACCAGTATTTTGATATTTGCCCTATATATTCAAAACATTAAAAGGAAATCTCAAACACGGCTCCGCTTTCCTTGTTATAAGCCGCAATCTCCCCTTTTAACAGCTCTGCGGCAGATTTGGCAATAGCAAGTCCCAGGCCGAAATTTCCGCCTTTTCCTTTATAAAAGCGGTCAAAGATATAGGGAAGGTCATCGGAGGGTATCCCCTCCCCGTCATCGGATATCCGCAGGATTACCTTATCTTCAGTTTTCTCAAGGGTGACGGTTACTTCCGTTTTGGTATAGCGCAGGCAATTGGAAGCAATATTCATAACAGCCTGGGAAAGAAGGTTGTCATCTGTCTTTACTATGACATCATATTCAGGAAGGTGAAGTGATAAGCTTCTGCCGGATTTGGAGGCTAGGCCCATAAGACGCTGGGAATAATCCTTTAACAGGTGGCAGAGATTAATCTCTTCCCACAGGGGCTTGTAGGTACCGCTTTCATATCTGGACAGGGTCAGAAGCTCACTTACCAATTCATTCAGGCGGATGCTTTCGCGTCTGATAATTTGTGCCGCTTCTTTTGCATCAGGAAAGATGCCGCTTTGAATGCCTTCTGCATACCCCTGGATGGACATGAGAGGTGTTCTTAGCTCATGGGAGGCATTTTGCAAAAAAGTCTTCTGATTCCTGTCATTGGCCTCCAGCCTTCCGGCCATCAGACAGATGCTCTCATAAAGCTGTTTGAATTCCAGGGTGTCCTGAGGCACCGAAAAGTGACTGACATCGAAATCCCCCTGTCCGATCTGCAAAGAGAGTCTGCCAAGCCCTGCTACCGGTACCGTTATATGAGATGCTATCTTTTCGGAGAAATAGATGGCAGTCAGGATACCAAGGAGTATTATGGCAAAGAGGATAAGGTTGACTGCATCAAGATAGTTGTTAATACGGTCTGTGGGAAGAGCAAACACTGCCGTAAGATTGCTTAAATCATCGCTGTTCATGGAATAGGCGATAGTTAGATATTTTTTCCCTTTCACTGGTATGGAATAGACTGTCCCCTGCTTCATTTGCTGAAATCTGTTGGATATAACATTCAGATAGGATATCTGGGATGGGGTAAGTCTTATTTTTGCCGGAAATACAGGCCTTGCATCCTGATTTAACAAGTAAAACTCCATTCCCGGGGAAAAATGGGAGGATTTAAGTGCCATTAAAATATTCAGGGCCATGCTTAAGGCTTTTTTTTCAGAGGGTTTCCCGCCGTCTGTTTCCAATTCGCTCTTTATAGCCTTTTCTACTGCATTAATTGTTGCTTTTAATTCGCTTCTGGCAGTTGCGTTGATGTAAATCCGAAGGGAGAGATTAAACAAAAGCAGCGTTGTCAGGGGAATAAGAATCAGCAGAAGGAGAAAAGGCCTTCTGATCTTACTTTTTATACTCTTCATTAATATCTCCCAGTTCCAGACGGAAGCCAAAGCCCCAGACGGATTGAATCTTGACATTGGCCTCTGCCATTGTTAATTTCTTTCGAAGTCTCTTTATAACATCATCGGTAGCTCTGGTATCTGCATCAAAATCAAATTTCCATACATGTTTTAATAGTTCTTCCCTTGAAACAGCCTTTTCCTTCCTTTCCAGGAGATAGACCATAAGGGCGAATTCCGTAGGTGTAGCCTCAAGAGGCTTTCCATCAATGGAAGTTTCCCGTTTATTGACGTCAACTTTAAGATTTCCCAAGGTGTAGATTTCTCCTTTATAATTACCCTTATCAAGGTCCATTCTTCGAAAAAGAGCCTTTACTCTGGTCACCAGCTCCATGGGTGAGAAGGGCTTTGTCAGGTAATCATCGGAGCCAAGAGTTATTCCTGCTATACGGTCGGTTTCACTGTCTCTGGCGGAGACAATAATAATCAGTGTATTACTTCTTTTTCTGATTTCACTGCATAGCACCAGGCCGTCTGTTCCGGGCATCATAATATCCAGGATGACCATATCCGCAGGGCTTTTGTCAAAGGCAGCCAGCAGCTTATCCCCATCTGGAAAAGTCAGCACTTCAAACCCTTCCGCAGCCAGAAAAAGCTGTATTAAATCTCTTATGGACTGTTCGTCATCTGCCAGGTAAATCCGTTTTTTTTCCATCTATGAATCATCCTTTCGGTTGTTTTGTATATTCTATCATGTCCTGATTGCAAAAGAAATAGCTGCCACAGATTTGCCGCAGTTTGACCTTTGAAACGCGTAAAGGAAAGGGAGTATACTCTGGATCAGAGAAGGAAACCAGGTGCCGGATACCAGTCCTGAGTCCTCTCAATAAAAGAATTTCGATCATAGAAGGGAGAAATTATTATGAAGAAATCATTTCAGCTTTTCACATCAGTATGTGTAGTTGCCATGCTATTAACAGGGATTATAGCCGTTCCCACACAGGCTGCCCAGACTGCGGCAAACAACACCAAGAAGGTAATAAGCACCCAGGCAAATACGGTAAAGACAGATAAGGCAAACACTGGGAAAGTAGTGAAAGCTGCTACAGAAAAAGCAGGCAAAATCAGTACTGTAAAAACTGGCAAAGCTGCTTCTGTAAAAGCAGGCAAGACAACTGCAGGCAAAACTACCGTTAAAACTACTGTTAAAACAGGCAAGACCACTACCTCAACAACTGGAAAAACTACTGTAAAAACAGGTAAGACTACCACTAATACCGGTAAAACAGGTACTGCAAAGACAGGCAAGACAACTACTAATACCGGTAAAATTGGTACTGTAAAGACCGGTAATTCAAAAAAAGGAAATAAATAAGCTCGAAAGCAATCCGCTTTCACAGATGGAATAAGATGCTAAAAAGAACCATATAGCTTTTCTGCAGACCTGCTGCCTGAAAAACATGTTTTCAGTTTTGTATGCATTAAACAAGTAAATCGTAAAATTTATTGCATATAAAACTGGTAATGTGTCACAGGTATGGTTATAAAGAAAAGCTGTTTGGTTCTATTTTTGTTACTTCTATAATATGAAATAAATATTGTAGAGCAGAGTATTTTGCCTTAAAATATGTAGTGACAAAGGAATTGTACAAGCAGCAGAAGCATATAGTTTGTATATAAAATCAATGATTTTCAGAAGCAGAATTATATTTAAGCCTGAAATTATGTGGATATATTTACAAATCCGGGAATCAGGAGCTTGAATTCAGGGATTTTGATGTAATTGGGATAGGGCAGAAATAATAGGAGATGGGTATATGAAGATAGTAGTGGCAATGGATTCTTTTAAGGGAAGCTTAACTTCCATGGAAGCGGGTAATGCCGTAAAGGAAGGAATACAAAGGGTAAGTAAAAATCCCAGGATTATCGTAAAGCCTCTGGGAGACGGTGGAGAAGGTACGGCAGAAGCCCTGCTGAGCGGAATAGGAGGCAGAAGGATTTATAAAAAGGTCAGCGGGCCATCGGGGGAACCGGTGGAAGCCATGTACGGAATTCTGGCGGATAATAAGACGGCCGTCATGGAGATGGCCCAGGCTGCGGGCATTACCCTCTGTAAGAATAAGAATCCCATGACAGCCACTACTTTTGGCGTAGGAGAAATGATCCTGGATGCCATGGACAAAGGCTGCGTGGAGTTTCTTATAGGTATCGGAGGCAGTGCCACCAATGACGGCGGTATGGGACTTCTTACTGCTCTGGGATACGAATTCCTGAAAGAGGACGAAGGAATTGCAGGACAAGGCGGAGGAAGCCTGAAGGATATTGTGAAAATATCTGCGGGGAAGGTACCGGCCAGACTGGCAGAATGCCGTTTTAAGATTGCCTGCGATGTGAATAATCCCTTATGCGGACCTCTTGGAGCCACCTATGTCTATGGTCCTCAGAAGGGAGCAACAGAAACGGTACTGAAAGAACTGGAGGCCGGAATGAGAAATTATGCGGCCCTTACAAAAGCATTTACAGGCACGGATTATTCGGAACATCCGGGTGCAGGAGCTGCGGGAGGACTTGGCTTCTGCTTTTTGTCGTATTTAAAGGGGCAGATGATACCGGGGATAGAGATGGTCATGAAAGCAGTTAAGCTGGAAGAGGATATAAAAGATGCGGACTATGTTATAACCGGAGAAGGGCGCCTTGACAGACAGTCCGGTATGGGAAAGGCTCCGGTCGGGGTTGCCGGGCTGGCAAAGAAATACAACAAAAAGGTCATAGCCTTTGCCGGAATTGTTACCAAAGAAGCCGCAGAATGCAACCGGAGGAGGATTGATGCATTCTTTCCTATTGTAAGGGGAATTACCACTCTGGAGGAAGCAATGAACCCCTTTAATGCCAAAGAAAACTTAAGAGAGACAGCGGAGCAGGTATTCAGGCTGCTGTTGTAAGGGAGCTCAGCACTCGCTTGCACAGTTTTTATGTTACTATCAGACTAAGGGTTTGGAATAATACAAAATGTAATTTTCAAGAAGTTTCATTATAAAGGGGCTGCCGCAGATAGAACAACTACTGCCGGATAAGTATGCATAAACTAATTTAGGCAAGGTATCTGGTATAAATGTTCTATTTGCAACAGCTCCTTTATAATTAGGGAGCTCTCTGGGCAGGAGGCCCATGACCCGCTAAAGGTATCTATCCCTGAGTTGACGTGTCAGTGCTGGTGTCTGCCTGGGCAATAGTCTTTGTTCGTTTCTTATTTTATTGAGAGAATTTCATCAAAGAGGTTTTTATTTTCCAGCAATTTCTGCTTACTTCCGACAGTGGAATAAGAACCGTTCTTAATAAAGCTTTGGAACATTGCAAAGGAGTCCTTTACATCCTGTACGGTTGTTGATTTAATTTCATGAAGGATTTTTAACTTATCTTCCGCTTTTTTACCGGACAAGCAATTTAGCAAAGCACTTTCCGCACCGGCAAGTTCTCCCTTGGGAGCAGAGTAATCACTAAAGGCATTTAAAATAAACCGGTCCAGGGTTTCCTGGGTCAAATCCATATTTTTAATATACGCCGGTAATCCCTTATATACTTCAAAGGTTTCCTTGATGTTCGGATCACGGTATGAGGCTGCCAGAATTCCGCTTGAATTAAAACTTACGATGCTTACATAGGCACCATACCCAAATCTTAATTTAGGCGTAATATAATTCTGATCGATTAAAGTCTGTATCGGCAATAGTTTTCCGGTAAAGGCAACCCCCATTTTTTTATAGCTGGCGGATATGGCATTATATTGAACCGTTGAATCCACTGCAATTCCCTCCCTGAGGGCGGGCTTTGGCAGTTTTCCGTAAGCCTGGCTGATAATTTTTTTCTTAGGTAAAGCATCTGTTATTATTTTTATGGAATCTTCATAATTTTTTATGGCATTCTTATTTCCTGCATAAGTGGTTACCAGGTTGGTCTTGTTAAGAATCAATGCGTTTATATTTTTTAATCCCGCAGCTGCCGCCTTTGGATTAGAAACCAGGTCCTTTTCAAGCTTTAACAGGAATTCATAATAATCAAGACCGCTGATATAGTTTTGATAAGTGCTGCTCTCATCAATTTGAGCTAAATTTCTCAGAAGCAGGATAGACAAGGGGTCATTGGTATATTGTGATTTTAAATTCGATATCTGTGCTCTTACCAGGCTTAATATAGCTTTACTATTATCAAAGTTTGTATTCAGCAGAATTTCCTTAACTAACGCAAGCTGTTTATCATACTCGTCGGCAATGCCCATCCATGAGATTGAGAAATAGGGTGTATACTGCCTGGCGTTGTTCTGCGCGACAGTGTTTATATGGAATTCAGCATTGTTTAAATATCTAAGTTTTTGTGTATTCAATTGTTTTTGAGTGTAGTTTTTTGTACTGAGTTTGCCGAACAGGTCTGCATAGAGCTGTAAGTAGTGCAGCTTCTTCATTGGAACAGCAGAGGTATCGAAAAGCAGGGAAGCGTTTTCCGTTTCTCCCACATTTGCTTCTGCTGATAAGAGTCTTACTCCGTCAGCGGTGAAACTGTCTTTTGTTTTATAAGTTTTAACTTCTTCCGGTAAGTCAGCAATCTTAACTGCCTGTAAGCTTTCAACGATTTTTGGATCCGGCAGCTGATTGTTCCACTCATTATATGCTTTGGTATCAGCGGTGATTTTGTCCAGCTCCTGTTTATTCATTGCTGCCTTTAAATCTGACAGGTGTTTCTTTTCCGCATTTGCCAGCTTTTCGGCAAGTCCTGCTTCCGGAACAGTGACAGCTAAGGCTGCATGGTTGTTGTTTACTATATACTTTGTCAGTAATTTTTCTAAGTAATCATTCCCTGCCTTATCTCTAATTGTTTTAATATTTTTAATCAAATGATTATAATAATCTATATTACCGTGATTTGCCCACATGGAGGCGATTTCCATAGACAGGTTAACTCCTGAATTTCTGGTTTCCGTTAAATTGGAATTGGTTAAGAGCGTATTTGATATGACGGCATCTACTGCTGTTTTATCAAAGCCCGTTGATATGATATTATTCATGGATTTATCAATCAGCATTTGGAATTCGACTTTTTTACTTTCATCAGCGTTAGTTGCAGAAAAGGTCAATACCGGCTGAGTGAAAGCTGCATCAAAGCTAATGGAATAACTGCCACCTATCTGTGATTTTTTCAATGCCTCCATTACCGGAGAGGTCTCCTGATTTAAAATGTCGGCAAGGATGCCCAGTCCAACGGTGTCCTCCTCTGAAATATCCGTGAATGCAAAAGCATAATCAAGTTGGGAAGAATTTTTAGTATTGGAGGAAGCTGCTACAGGAAATTTAACAGTCCTTTCCGCCTTTTCTTTTAAAGGGGCTATTTTACCGGTTTCAACAGCAATCTCTTTTTTATCATATTTTGAAAGAAATTCATCGTTTATATGTTTCAGAAATCTCCGATAATCCACATTGCCGTAAAGTATCATAAGCGAATTGGAGGGATGATAGTAGGTATTGCGGAAATTCATGACCTGTTCATAAGTCAGCTCCTTTATATTGTCGGGAACACCTGCCGCAATATTTGATTGTATGCTGCCCGGGAACAAAGCCTGTAAAACGTTCTGGCCGGCTGCGGAAGATATATTTCCCAGATCGCCCTTCATTTCGTTATAAACGGTTCCGGTTAAAGTGAGGGGAGCATTTGCATCCGTCAGCTCGTATCTCCAGGCTTCTCTTGAAAATAAATTTTTACTGTTACTTACGGAAGGATGATATACGCTGTCTAAATAGACATCCGTCAGTTTAAGCAGCTGTTCTTCACTCAGTGATGAAACCGGATAGGTGGTAAAGTTCTGCCTGGTATATGCATTTGCGTAGGTTGAGTAGGTCTGATTCAATATTGCAAATATGAGATCCTTCAACGGATACTTATCAGAGCCTGAAACCGACATATGTTCAAGTACATGAATAGCACCGGCATTATCCAGTGCAGGCGTTTTAAATGAGATATCAAAGGACCTGTCCATGTCTTTATTCTGTATGTACAAAAGTTTTGCACCTGTTTTTTCATGTTCGAACAAAACAGATTTGGAATTAATCAGCGCCATATCCCCTGTTTCTACCGTTTTAAAACCCGAAATCACTTCTCCTGTTTCAGGCAGGGGTATTAATGCAGTTTGGGAAGCGCTTACAGCTGTAGGGGGCGAAAAACACAAGCTTAGAACGAGAATTAATACTAACGTTAAGGAAAGCTTTTTTTCCATTTTTTAATCTCCTTTTCCTATTTTTTTAGCTATTCAGCAGAATCTAATAATCAGCTTGGCATGGTTAATCTGGCTCTTTTATCTGATAACAACCAACACTGGATTACTATACAGGTTTATTTTACAATTTTTTTCTGGGGACAGCCTTAGGATAAGCTTACATTTTGAAGGCGAATCTTACATTTATGTAAGATTAAAGAAAAATACTAAAAAATGGAAGTACAAAAAACGGCTGAAGTATTTAATGCAAACACTATTTTATAGAAATTAATACTGTTTACATCTGTTAGAAGGGAATTTTTCTTTAAATAGGGTTGTTTTGTAAGCTGGCTAATAAGAAGGAAATTTAGTTGAACAATATTAAAAGGATGCAGAACGGGAGAGATGAGTTCTGCATCCTTATTTTTGTGGGGGATATGAAACAAAAGCATACCGCAAGTTCCCGCAGCATAGATGGAAAGCCATCGATTCAATGCTTCCTGTAATTCATCCGGTACTGCTTGGGACTTACACCCTTCAGCTCCTTAAACTGGCTGATAAAATAGCTGGAGGTAGAAAAGCCGCATTCCTGGGCTATTTCCGTAATGTTACTGTCAGCGCCAATTAACAGCCTTTCCGCTTTTGAAATCCTGATATAGCTTAAATACTCCTTAAAGCTTTTCTTCATAATTCTCTTGAAGCTTCTGGAAAAGTAACTGTAGCTCATGTTGCAGTACTTTGCCATTTCTCTTGCGGTAATATCCTCCTGATAATTTTCCTCGACATAATCAAAGACCTTCTTGAGCTGCTTTTCCATTTCCTTATTTACCGGAACATCGATATTTAAGTCAATATTTTGCTTGTGCCAGTTCCTTAGAATGTATAAAAAAAGTGTCAGGATATTAGTCCGGATAGCAAGCTCAAAGCCATAGCTGGCCTCTTTGTATTCGGTGTAAATATTATGGAGGATGGAGGGAAGAATGGTAGCCCTGATTTCTTCCTCTGTAAATATCTTCTGATGGGTGGATTCCTTTAGGATAAAGGGCATTAAATACTTCATTTCCAGCAAAGACTGGGAGGTAAAGAGGATTTCCGGTTCAAATTTGATACATATATAGCTGTTTAACCCCTCTCCCAGGGAAAAGACATTGTGTATTTCATTGGAATTGATGAGTACCATATCCCCCGCATCAAAGGTATAATCCCTGCTGTTTAACAGAATGCGGAAATGCCCTGACTGTGCATAAAGGATTTCAATATAATCATGGATATGGGCATGAACCATAACCCCTGCCCCCCTTTTTTCCTGGGGATGTACACTAAACTGTAAGGGCAGCTCCCCATTGGGATTTCGCTTTTCAATATAATATGACTGTTCCAAGTCTACACTCCTCTGAGGACAAATTTTTGATATTTTTTTATGCATTTATTATATCATGGACAAAGGAATTATGCTATATTTAAGAAAATTCAATAAAAATATTCAAACAAAAAGGAGAAGATATGATGGAGAGAAAAGTAAAAGTCGGAATCATCGGCTGCGGCGGTATTGCAAATGGGAAGCACATGCCTTCCTTAAGTAAATTATCTGATGTAGAATTGGTTGCTTTCTGCGATCTGGTAGAAGAAAAGGCAATCAAGGCAAAGGAACAGTACGGCACTCCAGATGCCAAGGTTTACACCGATTATAAGGAGCTGTTAAAGGATGGGGAGATTGAAGTAGTACATGTATGCACCCCCAACCGTTCCCATGCCCCTATATCCATTGATTCCCTCTATGCCGGCAAGCATGTAATGTGTGAGAAGCCTATGGCAAAGACAGCAGAGGATGCAAGAAAGATGGCAGCGGCAGCAAAAGAGACCGGCAGGAAATTGACTATCGGATACCAGCACAGGCATAAACCGGAAGCTATCTATCTGAAGAGTGTTATTGAAAGAGGTGACCTGGGAGAGATTTACCTTGCCAAGGCCTATGCCGTAAGAAGAAGAGGAACTCCCAACTGGGGTGTATTCTTAAATGAATATGAGCAGGGCGGCGGTCCCTTAATCGATATCGGCACCCACTCTCTGGATGTTACCTTATACCTTATGAACAACTATGAGCCTAAGATGGTTGTTGGTACAAAATATAAGAAGGTAAGCAATCCGGAATGCGGCAACCCTTGGGGCGGCTGGAAAGAAGGAGAAAATACCATGGAGGACTCTGCCTTCGGCTTTATCGTAATGAAAAACGGAGCAACCATTATCCTGGAATCAAGCTGGGCCTTAAACACCATAGAGCCTATTCAGGAAGGAAGCACGGTTCTTTGCGGAACGGATGCGGGAGCACAGATTAAGGGCGGAGTTACCATCAACAAGGCAGAGTTCAACAGGCTGGTTGAAATTAAGCCCGATCTCTCAAGCGGAGGTGTTGCCTTCTATGAGGGAATATCCGATAATCCTGCCGAAGTGGAAGCAAGACGCTGGATTGATGCCGTTAAGAACGATACGGAGGTTGTTGTAAAACCGGAGCAGGCCTGCGTGGTATCAGAGATACTGGAAGCAATTTATACTTCAGCAAAAACAGGCCAGCCGGTATACTTTGATTAATTAAAATAAAAAATCTTAGGAAAGGCTGCCATATTACGGTTCTTTTACCGGTATTCTGTTTATGGTGAAATGGGTATATCAATGAATATAGCAATTATCAGCTACTGGCATGTTCATGCAGAGGGTTATACAAAAGAGATAATAGAAAAGACAGACAGTAAGGTCGTTGCTGTCTGGGATGAGGAAGAAGAAAGGGGAAGGGGCTATGCAAAGGAATTCCGCGTCCCCTTTTATAAGGATTACGACGAGTTATTGGCTAACAAAGACATACAGGGGGTGGTAATATCCGCCCCTACCTCCCTTCATAAGGAGCTGATCCTGAAGGCTGTCAAAGCAGGTAAGAAGGTATTCAGCGAAAAGGTTCTGGCTCTTACGGTGCAGGACTGCCTGGAGATAAAGGACGCCCTTTTAAAGCAGGAAAGTGACATTACCCTGTCACTGGTAAAGAAATGTGAAAGCCGCTTTCTCTTTGCAAAGGAGCTGATTGAAAAGGGAAGCCTTGGACATATCACCTATGCCAGAATGCGGAATGTACATGACGGAAGTATCGGTAACTGGCTGCCGGAGCATTTCTATAGCAGGGAGCAGTGCGGCGGAGGAGCCATGATTGACTTAGGGGCCCACCCCATGTATCTGCTTGCATGGCTTCTTGGAACACCTGTAAGCGTTCAGTCCCTGTTTACGGATGTAACAGGTCATGGAGTAGAGGACAATGCTGTCTCTGTGATAGAATTTGGAGAAGGAACCATTGGCGTGGCCGAGACGGGATTTGTATCCCTTTACACACCTCCGATACTGGAGGTAAGCGGAACGGAAGGAACCCTTATGATAGGGGAAAATATCCGCTATGCAACAAAAGGAACAGGCGGAGAATGGATTACGGTAACAGAGCTTCCCAAAGCTCTTCCTTCACCCCTGGTTATGTGGGCAAACAATCAATTAGAGGATAAGGTGACCTTTGGTATTGAAGATGCCATAACCCTTACTAAACTAATGGAAGCAGCCTATGAATCCCAGACTATGGGGAAGAAGGCAGCTATCAGATAGCGAAACAATAACAAACAGAAGAACATAAGACATTAAATAATAGCATGCAATAAAAATAACAACAGGCAATTAAATTATAACAGACAGTAAAAACAGCAGAAAGGATGGTAAGAAAATAGCGATGGAAATATCAATACAGCTTTACTCCGTTCACACGGAAACAGAAAAGGATTTTAAGACAGCTGTAGCAAGAACAGCGGATATCGGCTTCCAGGGTGTAGAATTCGCAGGCTACGGCGGATTGTCCGCGGAGGAGATGGATGCCTTTTTAAAGGAGAAAAATCTGTATTCGGTGGGAGCTCATGTAGGTGTTGAAAGATTCAAGAATAATTTTTTAGAGGAGCTTGCCTATCATAAGGCCATTGGTTCGAAGTATATAATCTGCCCTTATGCCGGCATGGAGACGGTAGAAGAAGTAAAAGAACTGGCGGAGGTCTTAAATAATGCAGCCAAGCTGGCAGAAGGAAGCGGCATTAAAGTAGGCTATCACAATCATGCCCATGAGTTCAGGAAGCTTGACGGAAAATATGCCCTGGACCTGTTAGCTGAACTGACCAGAGAAGACGTTATTCTGGAGTTGGATGTATTCTGGGCAGCCTATGCTAATGTGGAGCCGGTATCCTATATTGAGAAGTCCGGAAAGAAAATTGAACTGATTCATATGAAGCAGATAAATAAAGCAAAAGAAAATGTGGATATGCCGGAAGGCAGCATTGATATGAAGGCAGTTCAGGAAGCAGCAAAATTTGCCGCATATTTTGTGCTGGAGCATGAGGATTACGATAAGCCTATATGGGACAGCATACGGAATGACTATGAATTCTTAAAAGAATTATAAATAATATAGGCTTCATAAGCAGCAAAAGTCATGGTTGTGCTGTTAATCAATTTACTAAATGGGGTGTTTTAAAACGCATAAACCAGCCCCCTAAAATGAATCATGGGTAGCATATCATCCTGTATAAAAGGAGTTTAATTTCTCTTTTATACAGGATTTTTTTATTTTAATTTTTTTATTCTTCGGAATATCTTTTATGAAATAGCCAAATTTTTGTATATAATGTCTATAAAAATTTGGTTTTGCTTGAGAAGTGACAACATTATGCCGACATAAGCCTTGCGTAGTAAAGTGCTGCGTTAAAATAAAGCAGGATTCTATCATAAATGCATTGTTATATATGATAGATTATGCTAAAATTAATTCTGAAAGACTAAAAGTTACCGGATGTAAACGAAGATATAGCTTACTCTAAGGAAGGAGCAAGAATATGGTAAGAAAAATCAATAAGTACGTGGCTATTTTAAGAATCGAATTAAATGACCTTATGAATGAAATCAACGAACATGTCGAAACCTCTCACAGAGAGCATAGTGACAGGGTTATAAAGAATTTTACCTACCATGGGAATCTTACTATTTACGAAAAGCAGCTTGAAGGTATCAGACAGACAATTAAATTACTGGAAGAAATGAATTTTACTGACTATAAATCCATTAATGACCTGGTGGATGACCTCACAGAGCGTATGAAGATTTATTTTACGACCAGAGGTATATTAGAAGGCGGGTATCATCTGACCCTGGGGAGAGTAGAAGGGGTTAGAGATTACGTACTGCGTACGGAAAGAAATACCAGGTACTCTGCTTAAGAGTGAAAATGAAAAAGCAATTTTCGCATTGTATTCAGGCAGTTTCATCAGGAAGCTCCAATGCGTGGAGGATAACATGAACAAAGGACTGACGCATGTATATTGCGGAGACGGAAAAGGGAAGACTACCGCTGCAGCTGGCCTTAGTATAAGGGCAGCAGGCAGCGGAATGAAAGTAGTGTTCCTTCAGTTTTTAAAGGCAACGGAATCCGGTGAGATAGAAGTATTAAGAAATCTGGATAATGTCACCGTAATCCGAAATGAGAAGAATTACGGATTCTTTAACCGGATGACAGAAGAGGATAAGCTTGCCGTCGCAAAACTTCATAATGCTAACCTTATATCTGCATGGGAACTGGTAGAAAGAGAGCATTATGACATGCTGGTTCTTGACGAAGTGTGCGCAGCCTACAATTATAATCTGATTGACAGACAGTTGGTAGAGAAACTGATTAAGGAAAAAAAGGATAATCTGGAACTGGTATTAACAGGAAGGGATCCGGCTCCTGTATTTTTAGAATATGCGGATTATGTATCTGAAATTAAGAAAATAAAGCATCCTTATGACAGAAAGATTACTGCCAGAAAAGGGATTGAATATTGATTCGGGTGCTGTAAGTAAATTTCATGCTTATTGAAGGTATCATGAGGATTGGATTGAAAAATGCCAGTATTGCAAGCGGGTTTGCGATATGCATGGGAGCTTACGATATGCATGGGAGCTATCAGATATAACTAGGTGAAAGCTGGGATTTACTAATGACAGCCATATCAAAATAAAGATTAAAAGAAAGGGATACTGGATATATTTGGATAAATTCTTAATAAATCTTCATAATTTAGATGTAAAAATTAAGAAAATCATAATGAAGATTAAGGATATACCAAATTGATAATTAAATTAATATATGATAAAATTCCTCTTTGTGATAGACAGAAACGGGGTTAACTTCAGACTTCTAATAGGGAGAAGTTCTTTCTTAACAGGGAAGCACTCAGTTGGAAAAGAGGCGGGTTATCATAAAAGAGAATACAGTTATCAGAAAAATAGAAAACGTACAATTTCATATAAAATCCAGTATTCAGAAAAAAGAAATTACAAAAGCAGTGGAAAATGTATTAACAGATAACAATCTGGTTATGGCGGCAGCTGCATCCATATTCTTACCTTATATGGTATCTGGCATAATATTAGTATCCATTGCTATTTATATAGCCATAAATAAGCAAACAAGGGAAGTATGCCTGGTACATAAGGAGTTTAAAGGAATCTTGATCTTCCAGTTATTCTTCCAGTTGGTGTCCCTGTTCTATGGAAACTGGATGGGAGTATTGGGGGGCTTTGCCTTTACCCTTGCTGCAATATTGGGAATATTCGAGTATCATGTCATGACGGCGGAGCTTTACGAAAAAAGCCTGAGTATCATGTGTGTATTCAGTTGCTTTTCAACCGTTTACGCATTGGTTGAACAAGCCATGATTTCAGGTGGTTATCTCAGTTATCAGCGGGTATGCAGCTTATTCTTTTATCCAAACTACTTTGCGACCATTTCGGCAACGGTTATTTTAATCTGTGCCTATAAGCTGCTTACAGGACAGGGCAACCGGTATATATTCTGTACGGCTATCCTGATGAACCTTATAAACATCTACTTAAGCCAGAGCATGTTCGGCTGGGTGGAAGTGCTGGCGGGAATCTCCGTGATGCTGTTTGTACTCCGCTATTACCGCTTGCTTGCTTCCTTTGTAGGAGTTGCTGTTATAGGAATCGCACTGATATTATTTATTAACCCGGATGTTATTCCGAGAATATCCCAGGCAAACCTTACCCTTAGTATGCGGTTTCAGATTTGGAAAAATGCAATTTTCTATATCAAAGAAGCACCTCTCTTTGGCAAAGGAACTTTAACTTATGCATACAGCACCCTCCAGACAGGTAAAATCGTAGCACATTCCCATAGTATCTTACTGGAATCCATATTGAACTATGGAATCCTTGGAAGTGCCATATTAGCCTGGGAAGTTGGAAAATATCTGTTAAGCATTATAAAAAGATGCTATTACCAGGGAGATGTAAAAATTACGTCCCTTATACTTGGTATAATGGGAGCGGCTTTCGTACATGGAGTTACGGATATTACCTTAATGTGGGTTCAGACCTTTCCCCTGTTCATATTCCTGTTAGCAGGTGCAGGAACCTTTAAGAAGAATGTGACAGAAGATAACAGCATCTATGCAAAGCTGCCTGGTTATATGGTTCAAAAGGTTGCTCCTGTAATTGTTTATTGTAAAATGTCCTGTGATAAGTCCAAAAGGCTGCTGATTAAGAAGGATAATATCAAGGAAAGAATGAGTGCTTAAGGCAGTCAGTAAAAATTTCGATTGACAGAAGGAAACATTCGTGTTAATATTCCTTCAATATCAATAAATGCTGTGACAAGAAGGAGTACCTGTTTTTGATATCCCAGAGAGAAGACGGTTGGTGTGAGTCTTTATAAAAGGAGCAGGGAAGCAGTCTTTGAGCTTTGAACCGAACAGGAGTATCTTTAGTAGGCTTCAACGGATTTCCCCGTTACCGGAAAGAGATATGATAGTATCTTATGAGAGCAGAGAGTATTCTGAATTTAGGTGGTACCACGGATTGTATATCCGCCCTAAGTTAACATTTGTTAACTTAGGGCTTTTTTTATATCAATTTTTCGAACAAAGAAAAGAGAGGAAGAGATGACTATGAAGACTTATTGCAAATCTGCGAAACTGGATAATGTATGCTATGACATTAGAGGACCTGTACTGGAAGAGGCTGACAAAATGATTGCAAGAGGAGAGAAAATACTAAAATTGAATATTGGGAATCCGGCCCCTTTTCACTTCAATGCACCTCAGGAAATCATTAATGATATGATATACAATCTGCATGATTCGGAAGGTTATTCTGATTCCAGGGGGATATTCTCTGCCAGAAAGGCAATTATGCAGTACTGTCAGCTCAAAGGTATCAAGAATGTGGATATCAACGATATTTATACCGGAAACGGTGTCAGTGAGCTGATTGTGATGTGTATGCAGGGGCTTTTAAATAATGGGGATGAAATACTCGTGCCTGCACCGGATTATCCCCTTTGGACAGCGTCTATTACACTGGCAGGGGGAAATGCCGTCCACTACCAATGCGACGAGCAGTCGGAATGGTATCCCGATATCAATGATATCAAGAAGAAAATAACAGATAAGACTAAGGGCATAGTAATCATAAATCCCAACAATCCAACCGGAGCTCTTTATCCGGAGAGTGTATTAAAGGAAATTGCCGAGGTAGCCAGGCAGAATGAATTAATCCTGTTTGCCGATGAGATATATGACCGGCTTGTAATGGATGGGCTAAAGCACACCTCGATTGCAGCTTTAGCGCCGGACATTTTCTGTATTACCTTAAATGGCTTGTCAAAATCCCATCGTGTGGCAGGCTTTCGAAGCGGCTGGATGGTTTTAAGCGGTCCCAAGGAGCAGGTAAGGGGCTATATAGAAGGCATTAATATGCTCTCTTCCATGCGTCTGTGCTCCAATGTACCGTCCCAGCAAATTATACAGACTGCCCTGGGAGGATACCAGTCGGCAGATGAGCTGCTGCTGCCGGGAGGAAGAATCTATGAGCAAAGGGAATATATCTACAACGCATTGAATGATATTCCCGGCATCAGTGCAGTCAAGCCCAAAGCAGCTTTTTATATATTCCCCAAAATTGATATCGAAAGGTTTCATATAACGGATGATGAAAAGTTTGTCTTGGATTTACTCCGGGAAAAGAAAATCCTATTGGTACATGGCAGGGGCTTCAACTGGATGGAACCGGACCATTTTCGAATTGTATACCTGCCGAATATTGATGATTTACAGCTGGCAATGAGCAAATTCCGAAACTTCCTCCAGGGATACCAGCAAAGCTGACAGGTTGCTATTCAATAAAAATGCGTGTACAGCCTTGCTGGCCATAAATATCTACTGCCAGTTGGGATTCTGCCAAAATGGACAAAGCGCTGCCGGCATGTGCACTGAGCCGCCCGAACAATGGTGTGAATTCCACCTGGTCCTATTTACGTCTGCAAATGGGGGGATTTGCATACATACAGTATTTTGCCACCAGATATAAGACTTTTGGTTATTTTATATTTATATCTTTGGTATATATTATATTAATAGCAAACGCATGAGACAAAATAATGGAATACCCAGATGACCAAGGAGGTTGTTTTGGAGTTTTGTCTCAAGAGGTTCCTTATGACACTTAAGCGGCAGGAAATGTGACTAGGTAAAACAGCGCCACTGTTTGAGCTTGATAACTCCCACCGCCATAATTGTAACAGCGAGTTTGGCGCTGTTTTGCCTGCCAGTCACGTTTTCTGGCGCTTTAGTGGAATAAGGGTTCTCGCGTAACAAAACTCCAAAACAACCTCCTTGGTCATCGTCCGTCCCCCATAAACTTCCTTCATACCTTTGCCCTATCATTCGTCATAGATTGACAGAAAAGGCTAAGTTTGTTATGATATTCAGTGTGAAATTATTCCCATTACCCTAAGAGGTATCTTATGTCATTAGCTGTTATTGCTTTAAATCAAATATTGGTTATGTTCCTCATTATGGTTTTAGGCTTTTTGTGCTTTAAGCTTAAGATCATTAACCATGAAACCAACAAGAAATTATCGGATTTCCTTCTTTTGATTGTGAATCCCCTACTCATATTTAATTCCTATCAAAGAGAATTTAATAAAGAATTGTTCCAAGGGCTGCTGG
The DNA here is from genome assembly GCA_023410275.1 of Bacillota bacterium. GTDB lineage: Bacteria > Bacillota > Clostridia > Lachnospirales > Lachnospiraceae > Anaerocolumna. The sequence goes on along the minus strand of JAEYPZ010000145.1, from coordinate 146,099 downwards.
TATCCTTTGTGCTTGCATTTATAAGCCATATAGTGGCAATTGGTATTGCCCAGCTGCTAGTAAGAGGAAAGGAAAACAAAGACCTCCCCCTGGAAAGGTTCTCCTGTATCTATTCAAATTGCGGATTTATGGGAATACCGTTGATCAACAGCTTGTATGGAAGCGAAGGAGTATTTTATCTTACTGCCTATATGACAGTATTCAATCTGTTTATCTGGACCCATGGTGTTATCATGATGACAGGGCAGCGAAGTATAAAGGCGATGGTCAAAACCCTCATATCACCTACCTTTATTGCCATAGTAATCGGCTTTGCACTTTTTCTCCTTGATATAAGAGTGCCGGAGGTATTGTACCGCTCGATGGATTATGTGGCATCCATGAATACACCCCTGGCAATGATAATAGCAGGCGTGACCCTGGCCCAGTCGGAGATTAAAAAGGTGTTATTTAAACGGCGGATATATCTTGTAATCCTTATGAAGCAGATATTGATTCCGGCAGTGCTGGTTCTTCTATATTACAGGCTGCCTCTGAACTCGGAGATTATTACGACGGCTGTTCTGGCTGCAGGCTGTCCTGTAGCCGCAACGGGCATGCTCTTTGCCTTGCGGTATCATAAGAATCATTTGTATGCATCGGAGCTGTATTCCATCAGCACAATGACGGCACTGGTTACCATACCTGCCGTTATGCTGTTTGCTGAGCTTTTTATAAGGTGATTTTTAAAGGCCGCTTGTGGCGGCAGGATTAAGGATACAATGGTTTTAAGGTATAAAGGGTATGGGATTAAAGAAAATAGAAAAGAAGACCTTATTTAAGGTATTTCAGTGGTGGAAATATGAAGATAAATTATGAGTGCTTACCGTGCTTGGTAAATCATGAGACCTTTGAATTGTTAAAGAAATATACCCAAAATGACGATCCCTATCTGCAAATAAGAAATTACTATAACAAGATGTTTCTGGATATGTCAAGTACTTTGGAAGAGCAGATCAGTCAATCCGCCAATCCTCTGGAAAGTGCAATTAAGTATGCAATAATAGCGAATATAATAGATTTTAATCCAATACATAACAGCAGAATTGAGAAGGTTATGGAATATTTTAAGCAGATAGACCAACTGGATTTAAAGATTAACCATTCCGCTGAATTAATGAAAGACATCAAAACAGGCCAAAAGCTTCTCTATCTTGGGGATAACTGCGGAGAAATCTGTCTGGACAAATTACTGCTAAAGAAAATCAAAGACTATAATCAAAATATAAAGATCTATTTTGGAGTAAGAGGGAAACCTATTGTGAACGATTCCATAGAAGCGGATGCCTATAACGTTGGCATAGACGATTATGCCAGCATAATCAGCAATGGTGATAATTCGCTGGGAACCGTACTGGAGAGGACCAGCAAGGAATTTCAGGCAATTTATTCAGAAGCGGATATCGTAATTGCAAAAGGACAGGCTAATTATGAGAGCTTAAGTGAACAAAGGGATAAGAAGCTCTACTACCTGCTCATGACGAAATGTTCCGTGATAGCAAATGATATTGGCGTTCCTGTCGGCTCCTTAATATGCCTGCAGCATTATAAGGATTGATATAACTTTGAATAAAATAAGGAGGCTGTATTCTGGCGGTTTATACCGTCAGGATACAGCCTCCTTTTGCATGCTTTATTTCGGCCGTTATATTTTAAATCTGTACTATCCTAGTATTAGTCTTCCCAGGAAGCAAGACGTACAAGCTTCTTGTACTTAGCCTTTGCACTGGCTTCTGCATTTGCGAAAAGTTCTTTTGCTCTTTCCGGATTGGAACGTGCAAGGGAGCTGTATCTGACTTCATTTGTAAGGAATTCCTGGTAATCAGCAGTAGGCTCTTTGGAGTCTAACTGGAAGGGATTCTTGCCCTGAGCTTCCAGACGGGGATCGAAACGGAATAAGTGCCAGTATCCGCATGCAACTGCACGTTTCTCTTCTGTCTGAGCACCCTTCATACCACCCTTGATACCATGGTTGATACAAGGAGCGTAAGCGATGATAATAGAAGGTCCGGGATAGCTTTCAGCCTCAACAAATGCCTTAACGCACTGGTTGTAGTCAGCACCCTGAGCAATCTGTGCTACGTATACATAGCCATAGCTCATTGCGATAGCAGCTAAATCCTTTTTCTTAACTTCCTTACCGGCAGCTGCGAACTGAGCGATAGCACCGGTAGGTGTGGACTTGGAGGACTGACCGCCTGTATTGGAGTAAACTTCTGTATCAAATACTAAGATGTTAACATCTTCACCGCTGGCAATTACATGGTCTAATCCGCCGAAGCCGATATCGTAAGCCCATCCGTCACCACCGAAGATCCACTGGGATTTCTTGGATAAGAAATCTTTGTTTGCCAGGATGTTAGCTCTGTCTTCGTTGTCACAGCCGCAGCCTTCAAGAGCAGCGATTAATTCTGTGGAAGCAGGTCCGTTTAATGTGCTGGAATCCTTTGTTGCAAGGTACTGCTCAAGAGCAGCCTTTACACCGGTATTTTCAACAACACCGGTAAGAGCTTCTGCAGAAGAGATAAGACGTCTTCTTAATGCCTTCTGAGCAAGAGCCATACCATAACCATACTCTGCATTATCTTCAAATAAGGAGTTAGCCCAAGCGGGACCTTTGCCTTCTTTGTTTACGGTATAAGGAGTGGAAGGTGCACTGCCGCCCCAGATAGAAGAGCATCCGGTCGCATTGGAAATGTACATTCTGTCACCAAATAACTGTGTAGCAAGTTTTGCATAAGGTGTTTCACCGCAGCCTGCGCATGCGCCGGAGAATTCAAGTAAAGGTTTCTTGAACTGGCTTCCCTTAACGGTTGTTTCCTTGAACTTGGTAACAACTTCTTCCGGGAATCCGATTTCTACACCATAATCAAATAATTTCTGAGAATCTAACTGGCTCTCTAAGCTCTGCATGGTAAGTGCTTTTTCACCCTTCTTACCAGGACAAACATTTACGCAGGAACCGCAGCCCTGGCAATCCAGTGCAGATACGGAAATAGCGAATTTGAAGCCAGGCATACCTGTTAAGTCTACATTAATAGAACCTTCAGGAGCGTTGGCAGCCTGTTCTCCTGTCATGGCAACAGGACGGATGGATGCATGAGGGCATACATAGGAACAGAAGTTACACTGGATACAGTTATCGGGATTCCAGCTGGGAACATCTACTGCAATACCACGTTTTTCGAATGCAGCGGAACCTAAGGGGAATGTACCATCAGCCATATCTACGAATGTAGAAACAGGCAGGCTGTAACCATCCTGAGCATTGACAACGTTCTGGATTTTATTTACATAATCTACGATTTCTGTTCTGGAGCCGCTTGCAACACTTAGAAGGCTTTCATCTTTGGCATCAGCCCAGGAAGCAGGAACCTTAACTTCCTTCACATCGGTAATACCGCGGTCAATAGCGTCATGATTCATCTTAACAATGGCATCACCCTTCTTGCTGTAAGAAGCGGTAGCAGCTGCTTTCATGTATTTAACAGCATCTTCTACGGGTATGATGTTAGCTAATTTAAAGAAAGCTGCCTGTAAAACGGTGTTGATACGTCCGCCAAGGCCGATTTCCTTACCGATGCTGATACCGTCAATGGTATAGAATTTAATGTTATGTTCAGCAATGTAGCGCTTAACCTGTCCGGGTAAATGGGTTTCGATTTCTTCCATTGTCCATCCGCAGTTAAGTAAGAATTTTCCGCCGTCCTTTAAATCCTGAACCATGTTGTATTTTCTTACATAGGAAGGATTGTGGCAGGCAACGAAGTTAGCCTGGCTTACAAGGTAAGTGGACTTGATAGGTGCCTTACCGAAACGTAAGTGGGAGGTTGTGATACCGCCGGACTTCTTGGAATCATAATCAAAGTAAGCCTGTGCATACATGTCTGTATGGTCACCGATGATCTTGATGGAGTTCTTGTTGGCACCTACTGTACCATCCGCACCAAGTCCCCAGAATTTGCAGCTGATTGTTGCTTCAGGAGTGGTGTTGATCTTTTCTGTTACGTCAAGGGAAAGATTTGTAACATCATCTACAATACCGATAGTGAATTTCTTCTTTTCGGAATTCTTGTAAACAGAAGCAATCTGTCCGGGTGTGGTATCCTTGGAACCTAAACCGTAACGGCCGGAGAATACAGGGATATCCTTGAATTTGGTTTCCTTTAAGGCAGCTACAACGTCTAACCATAAAGGTTCGCCAAGTGCACCGGGTTCTTTTGTTCTGTCAAGTACGCTGATTTGTTTTACGGAAGCAGGAATAACATCCAGTAAGTGTTTAACGGAGAAAGGTCTGTAAAGTCTAACCTTGATCAAACCGATTTTCTGGCCTTTTGCTGCTAAGAAATCAATGGTCTCTTCAATGGTATCACATACGGAACCCATTGCGATGATTACATGCTCTGCATCGGGAGCGCCATAGTAGTTGAACAGCTTGTAATCTGTTCCGATTTTATTGTTTACTTTATTCATATACTCTTCTACAATACCAGGAATAGCATCGTAGTAAGAATTGCTTGCTTCTCTAGCCTGGAAGAAGATATCAGGATTCTGTGCAGTACCGCGTGTTACAGGGTGTTCAGGATTTAAGGCACGCTTACGGAATGCAGCAACAGCATCTAAATCTGTCATTTCTTTTAAATCTTCATAATCCCACATTTCAATTTTCTGAATTTCGTGAGAAGTTCTGAAACCATCGAAGAAATGAAGGAAAGGAACTCGTCCTTTAATAGTGGAAAGATGTGCAACAGCACCTAAGTCCATAACTTCCTGTACATTTCCGGAGCAAAGCATTGCAAAGCCTGTCTGGCGGCATGCATATACGTCGGAGTGGTCACCGAAGATTGACAGTGCGTGGCTTGCCAAAGCACGGGCAGAAACATCAATAACACAGGGAAGTAATTCACCTGCTATTTTGTACATATTAGGGATCATTAAAAGTAAGCCCTGTGATGCGGTATAAGTAGTAGTTAAAGCACCAGCCTGTAAGGAACCGTGAACGGTACCAGCTGCACCTGCCTCAGACTGCATTTCGGTAACCTGTACTTCATGTCCGAAAATGTTCTTTCTTCCCTGAGTTGACCATGCGTCAGTAACTTCAGCCATAACTGAAGATGGTGTAATTGGATAGATGGCTGCAACGTCGGTAAATGCATAGGAGACATGTGCCGCAGCATTATTTCCATCCATGGTTTTCATTTTTCTAGCCATGTTATATTATCCTCCTTGATGTGTCAGCAATCGAGAAAAGAAATGAACACAAAAAGAATGAGTCACCTCACCGTGCGCCTCAATTACTGAACATTGTTAATTATGTAACTAGATGTACTTGGTAGTAACCAGATTGCCTATAATATTATGTAGTTATTATAAGAAAACGTAGTAAAATACCTATAGTAGAGAATAACACTATTCGACAGAAGTGTAAAGAGTTAATTCGCACTTATTCAAAATTTTAATAAATCTTTTGGAACTGCCGGCTTGTCTGATAAGGGATATTTTTCATACGGGAAGAGCAGTCCGGGACCTAAAATATGTCTAAGTTTGTAAGAAACCGTAACAAAGAAAAAAAGTGCAAAAAAATATAAATAAATGGAATAATACCCTTGAAAAAGTTAATGATAACATGCGGAATATTTTTAAGCATATCTTGATAAGATATAAAGTACTTACACGGCAAGGGCAAAATCATTGACAACAAACCGGTGATAAGTTATAATACTTTGAATGTATCGTAAATACGATTGAAACGGAGGAAGGGTATTAAAATATGGCAGAAAAGAAGAATATTTTGACCTATGAGGGATTACGAATCTTAGAAGAAGAATTGCAGGATTTGAAAGTCAACAAACGTAAAGAAGTAGCACAGAAGATAAAAGAAGCCAGAGAGCAGGGAGATTTATCTGAAAATGCGGAATACGATGCAGCCAAAGATGAACAAAGGGAAATCGAGGCTAGAATCGAAGAAATAGATAAAATCCTTAAGAACGCAGAAGTCGTAGTAGAAGATGAAGTTGAGGTAGATGTTATTAATATAGGCTGCAGGGTTAAGATACTTGACCTTGAGTTCGAAGACGAGATGGAATATAAAATCGTAGGGTCTACGGAAGCAAATAGTCTTAAAGGGAAGATCTCCAATGAATCACCGGTCGGTAAAGCGTTGATTGGTGCAAGAGTTGGAGATATTGTTAATGTTGAGACTCATTCCGGTATGTTAGAATACAAAATTCTGGAAATATTAAGATCCAATTGATTTTTTTTAGAAAGGATGAAGAAAAGTGGCTGAGGAAAAGATACAGGCGCAGGAAAAGGTACAGACAGAGCAGGAGCTTAATGAGCTGTTAAAGGTAAGAAGAACCAAGCTTGCCGAGCTGAAGGAAAACGGTAAGGATCCTTTTCAGGTCATGAAGTACCGGGTTACACATCACTCAAAGGAGATTGAGGAGGGCTTTGAGGCACTGGAAGGAAAAGAAGTATCCATTGCCGGACGTATTATGTCCAAGCGCGTAATGGGTAAAGCTTCCTTCCTTCATCTTCGTGATATTAAGGGCGATGTTCAGGCTTACGTAAAGAGGGATGCCGTAGGAGATGAGGCTTATGCGGAATTCAAGAAATATGATATCGGTGATATTGTAGGCATAACCGGAGAAGTGTTCAAGACTCATACGGAGGAGATCTCCATCAAGGTTACGAGCATTGTTCTTTTATCCAAGAGCCTTCAGATACTGCCTGAAAAATATCATGGACTGAAGGATACCGATACCAGATACCGTCAAAGGTATGTGGACCTTATTGTTAATCCCGAAGTAAAGGATACCTTTGTAAAACGTTCCCTTATTATAAGGGAAATCAGAAAATATCTTGACGGAAAGAATTTTATTGAGGTCGAGACACCTGTTCTTGTTCCCAATGCCGGCGGAGCTGCGGCAAGGCCCTTTATGACTCATCATAATGCACTGGATGAGGATATCCATTTAAGAATATCACTGGAACTTTACTTAAAGAGACTGATTGTAGGAGGTCTTGAAAGGGTATATGAAATCGGCAGGGTATTCCGTAACGAAGGCCTTTCTGTAAGACATAACCCTGAATTTACTCTGTTGGAGCTGTATCAGGCATATACGGATTACTACGGTATGATGGATTTGGCAGAAGAGCTTTTCCGCACAGTGGCACAGAATGTACTTGGTACTACTACCATTTCCTATGATGGTGTGGAAATAGACCTTAGCAAGCCCTTTGAAAGACTTACCATGCTGGAAGCTGTTAAGAAATATTCCGGTGTTGACTTTACACAGATTAAGACGGAAGAGGAAGCAAAGGCTATTGCCAGGGAGCGTCATATAGAATTCGAAGACAGACATAAGAAGGGTGATATCATCAACCTTTTCTTTGAAGAATATGTAGAAGAAAATCTGGTTCAGCCTACTTTTATTATGGACCATCCGGTAGAAATTTCCCCTCTTGCCAAGAGAAAGCCGGAGGCACCTGATTTTACCGAAAGATTTGAGCTGTTTATTACAAAGAGAGAAATGGCAAATGCCTTCTCCGAATTAAATGACCCCATTGACCAGAGAGGACGTTTTGAAGCACAGGAGGCCTTAAAGGCTGCCGGTGATGAAGAAGCCAACTCCATGGATGAAGACTTCTTAAATGCGCTGGAATACGGAATGCCGCCTACAGGAGGCATTGGTATCGGTATTGACCGTCTTGTAATGTTGCTTACGGATTCAGCGGCCATCAGGGATGTTCTTTTATTCCCTACGATGAAGAGCATTGACAGATAGAAAGTGCTTGGAATGCCTTGAAATAGGGCATTTGTGAAAATTGAATACAGTGGTTTTTGTGGGAAATAACCCATATTTAACCCATTTGATAGAAGAAGGAATGTTTAACGGTGTGGTTCACGTCATAACATTCCTTTTTCCAATTTATATTTTTACTGTGTAAAAGTGATTGTTCCAGAGCTCAGGTCTATGAAAATTATGATAATACTTTCAGAGTTTCGGAGTTTCGGAAGACGGTTAAAGGGTAGGCATATGGTTACACAGAGTTGACATTTGAAATATTATATAAAATTATAGGATTTATGGCTCGATAGGTAAAATACATTGAGAAGTCACGGAATATCAATACATTGGGCTGTAGCGTATCGGTAGGCATATAGAGTGAAAGCGGACGTTATGTAAACATGCCTATGTTTCTATGAGAATGACAATATGGAATATTTGTTCCCTGGATGGAGAAATAAGCCTCCCTGGGATTATAACGAAGGGAAAGAGGTATTTATTTTGAAGAGTGTAGAAGAATCGAAAGCTGAGAAAATGACCGCGGTGAAAATGAAACAAATCCTTGCTGGAGAATATGATATCCACAACGAGGAAGAGTTTGAGAAAGCAATAAAAGAAACAGTACGGACTAGGTATAGTTCATCGGATGATATACGATAAATCAGTAGCCAATCCGGCTGTATATGACATTCACGACACCCAGAATAGTTTCCGCTTAGGTTATGATCTTTACTCTTTGGCGGAAGCAGGGAGGGTATCCGGAGGGTGTTAACTGCATCCTGAAGCAGAGTGAGATTTAACCCACGTTTTTGACACAGCGTGTAATCTTTTTTAAATTTGGTTGAGGTATTGAGTTCGAGCATGACTTATTCCTCCTCAAGCATGGCGAAAAAATCAGCGGTTGAACCATCGAAATGCTCACCAGTTCCATTTTTAATCATGGTTTCCACTTCATCAATAGCGGCTTTAGTTTCCTCATTTGGTGTAAATTCTGGATAGATATTGACTCCAGAGATTTCCCCGATGTTCTCAAGAATGTTGATTAGTATAAGTTTATCTTCTGGGAGCTTGTCAATCATACTCTTTGCAATTTCTTGATAGCTCATGGTAATACTCCTTTCTAGGCTTCTGATTCTAAACGACAATCTATAGCTTTTTTTATATATCCGTTAATTGTTTCACCTTTAGCAGCAGCTGCTATGGAGATTTCCTCATATTTATCTTTTTGGACATCAAGAGGAATGCGTTTGAGATTTTCTTTTGCATATTTGTACATTGTTTCCTTGCGCTTTTCTGATATGGGCATTTTAACACCACCTTATATTGTTTATGCATAGGTCATAAAAGATGCAACTATCTTCTCTGCCTTATGAGATTAGAATAACACAGGAAAAAAGATATGTACATATGCAAAATGCATAAAAAGATATGTACATATTCGTGTGTTATTACTATTTAAAGATATGTACATATCCTATATAATTTAATTATAAGGTTGATACAAAAACCAAAGCCGATAGCCCTGAAAGGGTTACGAAATTCCGGTTAATATACTGATGAATGAGCATTGAGCAATACCAATAGTTCAGAAGATTACCGGAACGGAAAGAATAAGAAGGAGGACATTCAATGGGAGAAAGAGCATTAGAAAATAGAGTTAGAAAGTTATTAGAAATTGAGGACCAGAAGAAAGCTCTGGAAGAGCAAGCAGATGCACTCCGTGAGGAAATCAAGAAGGACCTGGAGAGAAAGGGTATCGACGAACTTAAGACACCAAATTTTATTATCCGTTGGAAAGAAGTCATCAGCAGCCGCCTTGACAGCAAAGCACTGAAAGCAGCACTGCCGGATGTATATTCTCTCTATGCGAAAGCCAGTGTATCCAGAAGATTTACAATCGGATAAAAAAGAGCCCTTACCAAGAACGCGAATCCTGGTAAGAGCCAAGTATCACATAACCCTGTCAAAAGGTGGTGACACGTAGATGGTACCACCTTTTCGTAAAGAAATCAAGAAAATGAGAAGATGGAGGAGCCACACTATGAACAAATCTCAAATCCGGACGCAGGGTATTTTGGAATATCAAGAAGATGTAGCAATATCTTGATGCAATAAGCGAGTAAAGGAGAGTCCGCAATGGAGCAATCCATTTGCTAGAATAGACAACAACTGCTTTAAAGCTGTGGTTAACTCCATGTCCTGAATATCATCGCAACATACATAGAACAGTTCACAAATAGTCTTTTCATCATTTTAAGATCAGCATTTTATACTACTGGTCTTTTTCTTTTGGCGTAAAGATGTAATAATAGTAGAGGTTTGATGCACCTCTCTTGTCTTAAGGGGCGTTTTTGGCTATTGACTTACTAAAATGGAGCAAATTTTACAAGCAGATTATATTAACCTATCTGTTGGAGAAAATTTTTAATAATTTGGAAGAATAAACCTTGACTTGAACACGATGTCGTACTTTAGGATTATGTTAGAAAGGTTGAAAGGAGTCTGGCAAAGCATATGGAATATATGACAGTTTCTGAGGTTTCGAGAGAGTTTGAAGTCTCAACACGAATGTTAAGATACTATGAAAAGAAGGGACTGATTCAAAGCTCTAAGAAAGAGGATTATGCGTATCGTATTTATGATGAGAATGCTGTACGACGTCTGCAGCTTATTATTGTAATGCGTAAATTAAGAATTCCGCTTAAGCAGATTTTGCTGATGATGGAACAGGAGAAAAGTGTAGCTGCATTAGAGATCCTAAAAGAGAACCTGTATGAACTGGAAGAAGAAGCTGCAGCATTAGAAGCCATTCGGAATATTCTAAAATCCTTTATCGAACGTTTAAGTGACAGTATTCATCTAATAAATTGTCTGGATGTTCTTGATAATCAGGAACTGCTTACCCTGTCGAGGACACTCTGCCTTTCTAAACATAAACTGAAGGAGGAAGCAACAATGAAAGATTTGAATGAAGCGAGTGAGGTATTAGAGAACAAGATGGATGCAAGAATCGTACTGCTGCCACCCTGTACAGTTGCGGCTTATCATTTTATAGGAGAAAGCCCGGAGGAGGCAGCAGGTGATGTAATGGATCGATTTGTTCGGGAATGCAAGTTATATGAGAAAAAGCCAGATGCCAGAATGTTTGGGTTTAATCATCCGAATCCATCTGATAGTCGTGAACATTATGGATATGAGATATGGATTACGATTCCGGATGATATGGAGATACCGGATAAGCTTACGAAGAAAAGCTTTGCTGGCGGCTTATATGCTGCACATACAATAGATTTCCCTAACTTTCACGAATGGAAAACTCTTGCGAAGTGGGTGGAGGAGAATGAAAAGTATGATGCTAATTACAGTGAACTTGGTGAAGAGATAATGGGTGGAGCTTTGGAAGAACATTTGAACTGGGTTTATTCCAGCCATAAGAGATGGCCGGAAAACGGAATTGATGGAAAATTAGATCTGTTATTACCGATAAAACTTAAGGAATAAATGCTTCAATGGATGTAATTTGAGCTTTTTGAAGTCTGAAAGGTTGATGTAAAATCAACCTTTCTTTTATTATTTCTGATTAATAAGATAGTTATAGATATTAGATTCTGTTAACAGCTGGAAAATAGGATAAAAAAAATTTATGACGCTGGCACTTGTATTAAGCTTCACAGCCTGCGGCAGCAAATCAGCAGGTTCTTCTTCCGGCGGGGCCGACCTTGACGGCTTCTGGCTCCGCGGCGGCAGGTGAATATTTAACAGATGAGAACCTTGCCTTAACAAAGCAGTAAGCACAGTATCTTGAGAAATGGTATGTAACGGATAAGATACTTAGTCCTTTTGTCAAATATATTTTATTAGTATTTTCTGTACAAATGCAATAGGAAAAATTTGTAGTGGAAAAAATATGAAATATGATATAATATAGATTCAAAGAATGAAACACATTTTTTAATGTGGAGTTAAAATATTTATTTAAATACGAAAGTGAAAGAAATGAAGGAATTATTTCGTATTAATGTTATTTAAATCTTGTTGACGGAGGAATCAAAGATGAAATGGAAAATGAAAAATTTATGTGTTTTACTTGTCGTTTTGGTGCTGTTATTCCAAACGGCCTGTAACAAAGCAGGAAGTACAAGCAGTAACACCAATTCCGATAGCTCTGCAACAACCGTGAGCGGTACTACAACCGAGACTCTGGCCGCTGCCCCACTTGCAGTACAAACAAGTACATCATCAGAGCCAAAGTCTATATCACCGGCAAGTAAAAATAAAAAAGAGACAGGCATTTTTCTTAAACCGTATGATGATATACGAGCCTTTGATGAAGTAAAAATCTTTAAAAAAAATGAATATAATGCCAAGGATATTATTACCTTTACCTTTAACAAAGGCACTATTCTAAAGGGCAGCGAAAAACGTCAGGCTGAAATTATGAAAAATGGAAAAAATCCCGGGCTTGGTATCAGGGAACTGCACAAAAAAGGTATAACGGGTAAAGGCATTAATGTTGCAATTATTGACCAGAATCTTTTACTTCATCATCCGGAGTTTGATGGAAAAATAGCCAAATATTATGATACAGGCTGTGAGCAGGATCCAAATAGCGGCTCCATGCATGCTCCGGCTGTTACCAGTATTTTGGTCGGTAACAACATCGGAGTAGCACCAGACGCAAAGGTTTATTTCGCTGCTGCGCCATCATGGAATCAAGATAGTGAGTTTTATGCAAAAGGACTTTATTGGATTATTAAGGAAAATAAAAAATTACCGGAGGGTGAAAAAATTCGTGTTGTATCAGTTTCAGCGGCTCCTTCCGGAAAGGGTTCTCCCTTTACGAAAAACCTGAAAATGTGGGATGAAGCGGTCCTTGCGGCACAGGACGATGGAATTCTGGTATTGGATTGCCGAAATACCGAAACAACAGGCATTATTGCTCCTGCATTTTATAACCCGGAGAAGCCCGATAATGTATCAATGTGTACAGGCGGATTCCCTACATCGAAATATGTAGTTCCATCTACACAAATAGGCGTGCCAACTTCTTATAGAACAGTTGCCGAAGAATATAGGGAGGGTTCACCTTCCTATCAATATACCGGGCAGGGCGGCTTAAGCTGGGGAATACCTTATGCCACAGGAGTGCTGGCTTTGGGGTGGCAGGTCAATCCGGCTCTAGACAAGGACCAGATGGTTCAAATTCTCTTTAAGACCTGCTCCACAGCTAATGACGGAAGCAATATAATTAATCCGGCTGCATTCATTGATGCCGTTAAAAAAACTAAGAAGTAGTACAACAACGCCGGGCTGCCTACAGGTCTAATCCGGTATCGAGGGTTGCTGTAATAGTGGCATATCAAAATTACGTTTTACACAGACTATGAAGTCCTTCTTGAATTTCTCAACTTTAGTAGTGTTATCCGGAATATATTATTCTATGATGTCTCCGGGCTGGCCGCTTAATGACCTGAACAGGTTTTAAGCGACAGCCCGTCTTTTTTGTTATCGTTTCCATTATTTGAAACGGGTAAAAACAGATTCTTTTTTAATAAAGGCACCCAAAGTGGAATAAATTGCAGGTAAAACCAGAAAACTTGTAAAATAAGGCTCGAAAACGTCAAAGCTATATGGTATAATAATTATGACTATTCGGTTGTCCTGTATGCAGATTTCCTTGAAAGAGTATGGTAATGAAAATTGGAAATGCCATACATTTAAAAGGAATGGAAGCGGTCCGATGCGGCAGGGCAGCAAAAATTTACCTTAAGGAAAGAGAATATAAGGTAAGTGAAAGCGAGGAATAAAATGCTAGACAATAAAAAGATAAAAATAATGACAAAGCTGGCTGCTTTTGAGCTGGGAGAAGGCAAGGAGGATATTAAAATCAGCAAATACTATAAAACAGATTATATAAGATACCAGGTAATTAAAACAGCTGTGAGCATTACCTTTGGATATTTACTGGTTCTTATACTGTTCGGAATGTATCATGCGGAATATCTCATCAGTAAGATTGTCACCCTGAACTTCATCCGGATAGGCCAGTATTTGCTTGGATTTTATATTATTATAATGGCAGTCTACATTACCGGAGCCTTTATCGGCTATTCAGTAAAATACGATCATTCCAAAAAGAACCTGTCGAGGTACTATAAACTCCTCAAAAAACTGAACAGGCTTTATCAGGAAAACAGTGCGGATGAAAAGGGGGAGTTATAAAAAATGATGACATTGTTAGTCCTAAGGACAAGGCTTCAAAGTCTGTACCAGAAGCATGAAATTTATCTTAAACCCATATTTAAGTTTATTATAGCCATCATTGTATTTGAGACAATTAATGCCAATATCGGATATGACGGACACTTAAAGCAGATGCCGATCATTCTTGCGCTTTCACTTTTATGTGCCTTTACTCCTTCCGCGGTACTTGTGCTGTTTGCTGCTTTGGTATCCTTTTTGCATATTTACTCGGTATCAGTCATATTATCAGCCATTATCCTAATACTATTTATTGTAATGTATGCCCTTTTCTTAAGGTTTACACCAAAGCTTGGGTTTGTGGTCCTTGCAGTCCCCATTCTTTTTTATCTGAAAATACCCTATGCAGTTCCGCTGCTTTTAGGAGTGTTTTCAACGCCGGTCGCCATTGTACCGACCTGCCTTGGGGTTATGATTTATTATCTTCTGCATATCATTGAAGAAGCTGCGGCTATCCAGGTAAATGTAAGCCTGGAGGATACCATGACGATATACACCTATGTAGTGAACGGGATAAAGGATAACAGCCAGCTTTTAACGGCTCTTGTGGTATTTTCCGTAACACTGCTGATTACCTGGCTTGTATGGAGAATGAAATTTGATTATTCTCATGAAATTGCCATTGCAGCCGGCTGCCTTACCAATATATTCGGATTTTTGATTTCAAGCTTAAAATTTAATACCACGGAGCAAATCGGCACCATGATTATCGGTACCGTCATTTCGGGTATTATCGTATTTTTAATCCAGTTCTTTCACCTGTCGCTGGACTATTCGGCAGTGGAGCATGTACAGTTCGAGGATGACGATTATTATTACTATGTAAAAGCAATACCTAAAATTAATGTAACAACTCCTCAGGTTAATGTTAAGAGATTCAATACACAGAAAACACAGATTCCGGGAGGGCATTTTCCGGATGATACCTTCACCGATGAGGAAGACTTTGAAGATGAGGAGTAGTAAGACGCCTAAACTATAATAAGGTAGGTGAACTTTATGGAGACAATCATAAGATTTTTTAAAGTTTATATAAGCTGGAATACTCTTCCCAAGATCAGATTCACAGATATCATTGAAATTCTGATACTGACTTTTGTTATTTACAGTGTAATTGTATGGGTAAAACAGACAAGAGCCTGGATACTGGTCAAGGGACTAATTGTGCTGCTTATTTTATGGCTTTTTGCCTCCATATTGGATTTAAGTGTAATACTGTGGATATTCTATAAGTGTCTGAATGTAGGTATTATAGCGGTTATTATCGTATTCCAGCCGGAATTCAGAAAGGCCCTTGAGCAGCTGGGACAGAACCATCTTATAACCCCATTATTTAACTTTGGAGATTCCAGGGACAAAGGGGACCGGTTTTCCGAGAAAACTGTCACAGATATCGTTAAGGCTACCTTCGAACTTGCCAAGGCCAAGACAGGAGCTCTAATCGTTATAGAAAAAGAGCTTTCGCTGATGGAATTTGAAAAGACTGGAATAGCCATTGACTCTCTGGTGAGCAGCCAGCTGCTGATAAATATATTCGAGCACAATACTCCTCTTCATGATGGTGCTGTTATTATAAAGGGAAACAGAGTTGCGGCAGCGACCTGCTATCTGCCCCTGTCGGATAACATGCACTTAAGCAAGGAGCTTGGCACAAGACACAGGGCAGGCATCGGCGTAAGCGAGATAACGGACTGCCTTACTGTAATTGTGTCGGAGGAGACCGGCAAGGTATCCCTTGCCATGGGCGGCAGCCTCATCCGAAATGTGGATGGAGATTATTTGAAGAATAAAATTCTCAGCCTTCAGAGTAAAGCTCCTGATACTAAAAAAATTAAATTATGGAAGGGGAGGTCTAAGAGTGAAAGAGAAACTGACTAGAAACCTTGGGCTTAAGATTTTGTCCCTGCTTATGGCTGTTTTTATCTGGCTTATCATTCTGAATATAGCAAATCCGGTTATACAAAAATCCTTTTATAATATTCCTGTAACAAAGATCAATGAAAATGCAATTGAGCAGAAGGATAAAGTCTATGAGGTGGTATCCGGAGATTCTGTAGATGTGACCGTTAAAGCAAAAAGATCGGTCATTGAGACACTGCACGCCACTGATATCAAGGCGGTGGCGGATTTATCGGAATTATCCCTGGTAAATGCCGTACAGATAAAGGTATCCGTACCTGGTCACGACAGGAGTATTGTTGATATCTCCCAGAGTGCCTCAACAATGAAGGTCAGCCTTGAGAATCTGAAAACAGAACAGTTCCGTATCAATGTCGTGACCCATGGAGAAGTGGCCTCGGGATATTACGCCAAGGACAAAACAGCAAGTCCTAATATCATACAGGTAAGCGGGGCGGAAACGGTCATAAACCGGATAAAGGAAGTGGATGTGGACGTGGATCTCTCGAATCAGCGCCAATCCTTTGAAAAAAGTGCTGTGCCGAAGGTATATGATAAGAACGGCACCTTAATGGAAGAAGATAAATTAAAGCTCAATTACGATACCGTGGATGTAGCGGTTAATTTACTTCAGACGAAGACGGTAAATCTCTATATTGAGGTTACCGGGACACCTTATCCGGGCTATGAATATGAGAAGTTTGAATTTGAACCGAAGCAGGTGGTAATCGCCGGCGAAAAGGATGAACTTGACAAGGTTCAGTATATTATGGGTGAATATAATATCGACAATCAGAAGGAAGATAAAGAGGACCAGGTAAAGATCAGTGACTTTATCAAGAATGATGTGGTTCTTATTGATGATAATCAGACAGCAGTCGTTAATTTGAAGATTAGACGCCTTGACAGCAAGGACTTAAGCTATAACACCAGTGAAATAGAAATGCGCAATGTTCCGGCAGGATTAATGGCAAGCCTTAAATCAAACTTTCTCCATGTTATGCTGTATGGGAATAGCGATAATCTGAACCTGGTAAATAAATATAATGTAAAGCCTTATATTGACTTAAAAGGAGTAAAGACCGGAACTAATATATTACCGGTAGAATTTGATTTACCAAAGGATGTCACGCTGAATAAAACCAGCGTGGCAGTCAATGTAAAACATGCCGGAAGTACCGAAAGCCGGGCAGTGATGGATCAGATACATAAGTGACTCTTAAGGAGGGATAAGGATGGTAAGCAGCAAAGCAGTAATCAGGAATTCAAGCGGACTGCACCTAAGGCCGGCAGGAATGTTCTGCAAGCTTGCAATAGAATTTCGGTCCAAGATAACAATTTCCATGGAAAATACAAAGGTTAACGGTAAAAGTGTACTGAGTGTTTTGGGAGCCTGCGTTAAATCAGGAGATGAAATTGAGATTATCTGTGAAGGTGAAGATGAAGAGAAAGCTCTTGCTGTTCTTATGAAAGCTGTTGAAACAGGCTTGGGAGATGAGATTGAAGAGGTGTAAAATCAGAGATTTTACACCTCTTGTCAGGTTTTATGGAAGTGAATAAATATTCGTAATAATGTTGTAAATAAAACTTGTATTCCTTTGGGAAGGATGTTATAATGAAAAGCAAAATTAAAGGCGAATATAAGAGCAAAGGAATGATAGGGATGGGACTAGAGTAGACAGGGCTAAGTTATTCATCGTAAAAAAATACAGTGTGATCTACCGACTCCGTAGCATGATGTAAGGAAACTTAAAAATATCATGTTGAATATTAGGAGGACGGAATATGTTGAATTATAAAAGATATAAAAGTACACCTGTGGTAGACTTTACAGAGAGAACCTGGCCGGATAAACAAATAACAAAGGCACCTGCCTGGTGCAGTGTGGATTTAAGGGATGGCAATCAGGCATTGATAGAGCCTATGGTAGTGGAAGAAAAGATAGAATTCTTCAACCTTTTGGTAAAGTTAGGATTTAAGGAAATAGAAGTTGGATTTCCTTCAGCCTCCCAGATAGAATTTGATTTCTTAAGACAAT
The DNA here is from genome assembly GCA_023410275.1 of Bacillota bacterium. GTDB lineage: Bacteria > Bacillota > Clostridia > Lachnospirales > Lachnospiraceae > Anaerocolumna. The sequence goes on along the minus strand of JAEYPZ010000145.1, from coordinate 128,072 downwards.
TGGTAGACCGTAAGCTGATTCCGGATGACGTGGTCATCCAGGTGCTGGTTCAGTGCAGAGACCATCTGATTGAGCGGACCTTTGAAAGCTTGGAAGGTGTGAAGACAGCAATTGTCCACATATATAATTCTACTTCTACTTTGCAAAGAGATGTAGTCTTTGGCATGGACAGGGAAGCTATTAAAGAAATTGCTGTTAATGGTGCCAGACTGGTAAAGGAGCATACAAAGAATTTTCCGGGTAAGATTATAATGGAATATTCTCCTGAAAGCTTTACCGGTACGGAATTGGATTTTGCTATGGATATTTGTACGGCAGTGCAGGAGGTCTGGGAACCGACCCCGGATAATAGGATTATTTTCAACCTGCCGAACACCGTTGAGATGAATACACCGAATGTCTATGCAGACCAGATTGAATGGATGCATACCCATTTCAAAAACCGAGATTCCATCATCTTAAGCATACATCCCCATAACGACAGGGGCTGCGGTGTAGCTGCCAGTGAGCTGGCATTGCTTGCAGGTGCGGACCGTGTGGAGGGTACCTTATTTGGCAATGGTGAAAGAACAGGTAATGTTGATATATTGAACATCGCTTATAACATGTTTTCCCAGGGAATTGATCCGGAATTAAACATTGAAGATATTAATGAAATTATAGAAGTATATGAAAGGCTTTGTAAAATACCCGTTCATGTACGCCATCCGTACGGCGGAAAGCTTGTATTTACTGCTTTTTCAGGTTCTCATCAGGATGCTATCAATAAGGGCGTCAAAGCAATGCATGAGAGAAAGAAAGAAACCTGGGAAGTGCCTTATCTGCCCATTGACCCAGCCGATATCGGCAGAAAATATGAGCCGATCGTACGTATTAACAGCCAGTCCGGCAAAGGCGGCGTAGCCTTTATTATGGAAAGCTATTTCGGATTTAAGCTTCCGAAGGGAATGCATAAGGAATTTGCCGATGTAATACAGGCGATATCGGAAAAGCAGGGTGAAGTAGCACCGGAACAGATCATGCAGGAATTCAAGAAAAGCTATCTGGACAGGAAAGAGCCTCTGCATTTCAGAAAATGCCGTTTTGAAGATTTAACTGAAACCGATACCCCTTTTGATACCTTAGCTTCCGTTATTTATACCGATGAAGGTATCGAAAAATCCTTTGAAGCAACCGGAAACGGTCCCATTGATGCAGTACTCAGAGGGCTTGAGAAGGAGCTGGGAATAAATATAAAAATACTGGATTATTCCGAGCATGCTCTTGGAGAAGGTTCCGGTGCCCAGGCTGCAGCTTATATCCATCTGCTGGATAAGGACACGGCAAGAACGATATTCGGAGTGGGAATCAGCTCCAATATTACCAGAGCATCCATAAGAGCAATATTCAGCGGCCTTAACAGGTTAAAGAAATCATAAGAAAGCTTAAGCAATTTTTAATGATATAAAAGAAAGAGATATGTTATGGTTATAGGAAGAGGATACAGCGCAATCAGGAAATCTGCTTGTATGTGTCCTCTGTTTCTTGCAAAAATATATTTTTTAATTTAAAATCTATATAGGGGTGAAAGGCATTGAAAGCTTTCACTCATAAATTAGAAGAAGGCTGAAAGAAAAAATAATGAAAAGAAAGGATGCCACACCGTGATTCTTTCAACCTGCGAAAACAGTTTCGCATTTTATATTGTGGCTAATGGAGGAAAAATGAAAAAGGTAATCACTTATGGGACCTATGATTTACTGCATGTTGGACATATTAATCTCCTTAGAAGGGCAAGAGAGCTGGGAGATTATCTGATTGTCGTATTATCATCGGATGAATTTAATACAATTAAGCATAAAACGGCTTATCACAGCTATGAAGACAGAAAGACGATATTGGAAGCTGTCCGTTACGTGGATGAGGTAATACCCGAATTTACCTGGGAGCAGAAGATTGATGATGTAGTGGACAACCAGGTAGATATTTTTGTGATGGGTGATGACTGGGAAGGCCAGTTCGACTTTTTAAAGGACTATTGTGAGGTTGTTTATCTTCCGAGAACGGAAGGAATATCCACCACTAAGATAAAGAACGACCTGAATTTAGGGGCGAAAAAATAAATATAAACTGGAGTTGGACGTATGCCCCCGATTAAAAAAATCTTAAGGAAAATCAAAAAAAAGATTAAAAAAACCGGCAAGAAGCTTGTCATGTTTCTATACCGGATTGAGACCAGGCTGCTCCCTGTCAATAAACGCATCATTGTATTTGAAAGCAATATGGGAAGAAATTATACCGGAAATCCCAAAGCTGTTTATGAGGAAATGGTAAAACAGGGATTGGACAAGAAGTACCGCTGTTACTATATGCTGGATAATGTGAAAACTCCCATACCGGGCAGTGCCGTTAAAATAAGAAGGACAAGGGTTCGGTATTTCTTTCTTATGGGAATTGCAGGTGTTTGGGTAAGTGATTCCAGAATGCCCAACTACATTAAGAAGCGGGAGGGAGTACGCTATATTCAGACCTGGCATGGTACACCTCTAAAGAAGCTGGCACTTGATATGGATTCTGTCAATATGGCAGGGGAAACAGACATTGAGAAGTATAAGAGAAGTTTCTTTGTGAATACCAGGACCTGGGACTATCTGATATCCCAAAACTACTATTCTACCGAAATATTCAGAAGGGCCTTTGCCTTTGATAAGACGATGCTGGAAATTGGATATCCCAGGAATGATGTCCTCTTTTATGGAAATAATCCGGAATATATTGATAAGCTTAAGAAGCAGATGGGTCTTCCTCTGGATAAGAAAATTGTTTTGTATGCGCCTACCTGGCGGGATAATGAATACTATGCCAAAGGAGCCTATAAATTCAGTACCCCTATGGATTTTTCCCTCTTGAAGGAACAGCTGGGTGAGGACTATGTCTGTGTTGTGAAATATCATTATCTGGTGAAGGATAATATTAACTGGTCTACATACGGCGGTTTTGTGTATGAATTTAATATGTGCGAGGATATTTCGGCCCTTTACCTGACAGCAGATATCCTGGTTACGGACTATTCCTCCGTTATGTTTGATTATTCCCTCTTAAGAAGGCCCATGTTCTTCTTTACCTATGATTTGGAAGATTACAGGGATAATTTAAGAGGCTTTTACTTTGACTTTATAGAAGAGGCTCCCGGGCCGATTGTAGGTACGACAAAGGAACTGGTCGAAGCAATTAAAAACTATGACTGCAAGGAATATGAAGCAAAATACAATGCATTTTATCAGAAATACAACCATGCAGATGACGGCAAGGCTTCCGCAAAGGTGGTAAATGTCATTGAGAAAATAATAGCAGGAGAAAGGTAAAGCTTTCTATGATTAATAAATGGAAAAGTATCCTAAAAATTAAAGTAAAAGGAACTCTTCATAATGTACAGGCTAAAAGTGAGAAAAGGCTGGTGGATTACAGGCTTTCCAATTATGATGTATCCGTTATCCGGAATACGAAGCCTGAAAAAACGAAAAAAATCCTTTTTGTCGTAGAAAGAATGGCAAAATACAGCGGAGGGCAGACCTCACTTCTGCGCCTTGGAACGGAGCTCTCAAAGCTTGGTCATGAAGTGGGTTATACGGTCTACAAGCCTCAGACAAAGTCCGATATGGAAGAGTGTGCTTCTTCTAATTTATCCGGGTATCTGGGAAAGATGTATACAAATAAGCAGTTACCAAATCTGAAAGCGGATATTGTCATTGCCTCTTCCTGGGATACGGTAGCCTTTGCCAAGAAGATAGCCGGATATAAGATGTACTTTATCCAGGATTATGAGCCATATTTCTTTTCCTTCGGCGAGCTGTTTTTAATGGCAGGAAAGACTTATGAACAGGGACTTCACATGGTAAGCCTTGGTGCCTGGAACAAGGAAATGATAGAAAAAAACTGTGTACCGGTATCACCGGTTGACTGGGTGGATTTTCCCTATGAAAGCAAAGAATATCCTTATCATAAGAGAAATTATGACAGTTATTCGGGTAAGAAGGAAATCACAATGGCAGTTTACCTGAAATACTATGGTAAAAGGCTTCCCAATATCACCCAGTATATGTTAAAGCAGCTAAAGGATAAGTTTTTACAGGAGGGCATTAAGCTTCGTATCCTTTATTACGGAGAGGATAAGAGCTTTCAGACCGTGGCCGGAGAAAATCTTGGGATGCTGTCAAAAAAAGAACTTCTCTCCCTTTACCGGAAGGCTGATTTTGGTATGGTAGCTTCCATGAGCAATGTATCCCTTGTGCCCTATGAGATGCTGGCAACCGGCCTGCCGTTAATTGAATTCGAAGACGGGACCTTTCCCTATTTCTTCCCGGAGGGCAGTGCTATCCTTACATCCCTGGACTTTGAGGATTTATACAGGAAGCTGAAGGAATCCATTCAGAATCCTGACCTTCTGAAACAGCGGGACGGGACGGCCAGAGAGTATTTAAGTACTTTAAGCTGGGCTAAGACCGCAAAGCAGTTTGAAGACATTATAAACCATGCGACAGGTATGGAAGATTAAATATAGAAGATTAGCGAAGTGAGGATGGAGCTTTGAGAGAACTGTTAAAGAAGCTGGCTCCCGGCTGGGCATTAAAAATCTATCAGAAAATGAGATATATCCTTATTACAGCCCTTTTTGGGCTGTTTCGCATATTCCCCATAAATCCTTACAGGGTTGTGGTGTGCAATGTATGGGGGTTCGGAGATAATGCCAAATATGTTACCGAGGAGTTAGCAGGAAGAAAGTACAAAAAGCTGGAAATTATATTCATAACCAATCACCCTGACGCTGCCGGTGAGACAAGGAATATAAAGGTTTATAAGAGTAATAGTATAAAAGCCGTATATGCGCTGGCTACCGCAAGAGTATGGGTGGATAACAACAGGAAAGAAAGCTACATCAGAAAAAGAAAAGGCCAATACTATATCCAGACCTGGCACGGCGGGATTGCCTTAAAGAAAATCGAGCGGGATTATGAAGAGCATCTTGGCAATGCTTATGTAAGGAATGCCAAAAGGGACTCTGCCATGACGGACCTTTATATCTCAAACAGCGATTTTTGCACAAAGATGTATCGAAGAAGCTTCTGGTATAAGGGAGAGATATTAGAATGCGGAAGTCCAAGAAATGATATTCTTATCAACCCCAAAAAGGAAATCGGTGAGCAGGTAAGAAGGGTGCTTGGTATAAAGGAAGGGGTAAAGATAGCCCTTTATGCACCCACCTACAGGGAAGGTAAGTATAATACCTCAGCCTATTCCCTGGATTATGAAAGGCTTCTTTCTGAGCTTGCAGCAGGGTTTGGCGGAGAATGGATTGTGGCAGTAAGGCTTCATCCTCTGGTATCTGCCCAAAGCAATGCTCTGACATATAATGCCAAGGTTATAAACGCAACTCATTACCGGGATATTTATGAACTGATGTCCGAGAGTGATGTACTGATAACAGACTATTCCAATATTATGTTTGAGTTTTCCTTTACCGGAAAGCCGGTATTCTTATATGCAGCTGATATGAAAGAATACGATGCTGTGAGGGGCTTTTACTTCGAATATGCCTCCCTTCCCTATTACAAGGCGGTTAATATGCCGGAATTATCAGAAGGCATCAAAGCTTTTGATAAGAAGGAGTATGAAGAACAGGTGACAGAGTTCTTTCAAGGGCTGGTTCTTTATGAGAAAGGGCAGGCTTCTAAGGCTGTTGCAGACAGGATAATACAGGTAATGAAAAGAAAATAGCATAAAAAGAGTGCTGTATGTCCTCGATTAAGAGAATTCACAGCACTTTTTTTTGAGCTTATACTATTATATTAAAAGCCATATTAACAGCTTAGCATCTGCTAATTATTATCTGTAATTTCCTTTAGCTTTGCACTTATTTCCTTTACCTTATCAGTAGGAGCATAGTCTGTTGTGCCAAATAAGTATTCATGCAGCTTGATAACATTGGCGGTTAAATCCACCGGAAATACATAGGAGACTCTGTGATACGTAAAGGCCCTCTTTTCATAGGGGAAGCCTGTCTGATCTACTATGTTATAAGACATAATGTCCTTTGCTAGGGATAGCATTTCCACGGAATCGATATTGGTATAAATCTTAGGGAGGATTTCATTCAGGATGGAGTTAAGGGTTTTTAAATCCGCCTTTTTAGCCTTTTCAAAGATTTTTTGTATAACAATCCGCTGTCTTTCCGCTCTCTTAAAGTCATCGCCCTTGGTATAGCGGATTCTTGCATAAGCGGTAGCATGGGTTCCGTTAACGACCTGGGTTCCGGCGGATTTCAGCTTGCCGACGTTGGTCTTGTTAATTTTATTTAACTCTTTGGTATAACCATTTACATACTTTAACTCCTCCGGGGTGATATCCAGGCTGATTCCTCCAAGGAGGTCTATAACCTTACAGACGGCATCAAAATTCACCGTAACGAATTCCTTCACATCCAGGTCAAAGTTCATATTAATCGTGTTTAAAGCCAGAGGATAGCCGCCTTTAAAATAAGCAGAGTTGATTTTATTAAATTCGTTATCCCCGTTTGGAATCAGGGAATACGTGTCACGGTAAATGGATGCCAGCTTCACATCCTTTGTTTTATTGTTGATGCTGACAATTACGATGGTATCGGAATGAGTAGAGGATTTTAAGGAATTATCCCTGGAATCCACACCGAAGATAGCAATATTCCGGTAGCCTTTCATGTCCTTACTGTCCAGGTCATTCATGACAAGGGAAGAATCCCCGGATTTGTCCACCTGCATTTTGGATGCCATTAGAAAGTAATATCCAATGCCTACTGCAAGCAGGATAAGAATCAAATCAAATACCAGTATAACCTTTGCTTTAAAACGTCTTTTCTTTTTTTTAGCCATAACAATACCTTTCCTTTACTGCAAAACCTTTAATATGCGTTTTTATTGACAAAACCTTTAAAAAAGGTCAGAAACAATATTTTAAAATCCAGACTCAGACTCCAGTTCTCTATATAATATAAATCGCAGTCAATTCTTTTTCTGATAGAGGTGTCGCCGCGGTAGCCGTTAACCTGTGCCCAGCCGGTCATACCCGGAAGGACCTGGTGCTTAATCATATATCGGGGAATTTCTTCCTTGAATTTCTCTACGAAAAAAGGACGCTCCGGTCTGGGACCGATAAGACTCATTTCACCTCTTAATACGTTAAAGAGCTGGGGAAGCTCATCGATACTGGTTTTACGGATGAATTTACCGATTTTGGTTACTCTCGGGTCATTAAAGGTTGTCCAGGATTTCTTTTCTTTTGATTCCGGCTGTATTTCCATGGAACGGAACTTATACATCTTAAATTCCTTGTTGTGCTTGCCGATACGAATCTGCTTGTAGATAACAGGCCCATTGGAAGTGGCCTTAATAATGATGGCAACTACTGTCATGGGTATCGAAAAAAGAATGAGTGCAACAGTTGCCCCAAAGATATCGACAGCCCTTTTCATCACACGGTTTATGAAATTTGTAAGGGGCACATTGCGGATGTTGATAACCGGAAGCCCGTCCAAATCCTCCGTATAAGGAATGGTGGGCAGGAGGTCCTGGTAATCCGGAATAAACTTGGTGTGGACGCCGGATTTCTCGCATAAATTAACAATTCGGGAGAGCTTTGAGTACTCATCAATGCTTAAAGTAATACCGATTTCCTCCAGTTCATTGGACTGGAGGAAATCAGTCAGGTCCTCAATGGAACCGATGACCTTTATTCCCTTGTAAGCCGTATCAAGGTCCACATTATCATCCAGTATTCCATAGATTGCATAACCCCACTGGGGATTGGCAAGAAGTCTGTCTATGTAGGACTGTGCCGCCCTGCTGTACCCTACCAGAAGTACATGTTTTTGATTATAGCCTTTTTTTCTGGCAGCTCTTTGAATGTTTCTCACTACTATACGGAACACTAATTCAAAAATAACATTAACTATGAAGAAGATAAAAAGAAGGTAACGGGAATAATCATTTTCCGCTGTGGCATATAGTATAAAGGTAAAATAAAGAGTACCGAATATATTTGCCTTTATGATATTCCAGAGAACCAGCCTTTTCAGACGAACTGGCCCAAGGCCGTACAGCCCGCTGTAGTAATAAATAATCAGATAGCCGGGTATTAATAAGTACAATATTCCTAAATAAGTTACCAGATCATAGCGGCCTGCGTTAGGGTCAAAGTGGATAAGATAACGCAGGGGGCTGTAGAAACGTAAAAAGTATGATAATATATAGGAAAGGACCAGCAGAACTCCGTCCGCTACAACATGTATTCGGTTAAGTGTCTTTTCATTGTCTTTTATCATTGAAAACTCCATTGCCAAAATGGCATCTTTACTGAATTCTTTACTTAAATTTTGTCCTTAAATGTCATTTCTATAATACATGATTGAAAGAATTTCCACAATACAAAATTTTCTTAATATTTAACTGAAATTCTTAAGATTGCGTTCAAAATTTATTTTCTTAATTTTCACAAACTCTACACAAAATACTGTTAAAATGGTCACGTAAATGATATATTAGAGGGTAAATAAAACTACTGTTAATAGAAATGATACGTTTAAGGAAGGTGAATCAATATGTCAGATGAATTCTTTGAAAAAGATACAAATCAGGATGAAGCTGCCGATATAAACAGCCGTGAAGCAGAAGAGGTAACAGAGACAACTGCAGGCGGGAATACGGAGGAGCAAGCAGGTAAGGGTATTACAGGTGAGGGTATTACTGGCGGGGACAGCATACCGGAAAGCAGTGTATACCGTTACAAAAAACCTTCTCAGGAGGAGGAAAAGAAGGAAGCCGGCAGTTCCTACAGCTTCTGGGCAGAACAGGTGACCGGTACAGGAGCCGGACAAACCTATGAAAATTACCAGGAATTTAAAGAAAACAAAGGGTTTGATACTTCAAATACAGCTTATAATCAGAGAGCGGAAGGAAAGCAGGATGAAAAGGGCAGGAAAAAGGACGGCTTTTTTCATAAGGCAGGAAAACTGGTAGCAGTTGCCCTTGTCTTTGGTCTTGTTGCAGGGCTGGCTTTTACAGGATTCAATGAAGCATATTATAAATTAAATCCCAAGGCCGCACCGGTCCGTTTTAGTATCGGAGATAACGGCTCCTATAAGCTGCTGTCTTCCACTGCTGTAACAGATGGTAAGATAGCACAGAAAACAGATGTAACAGATGTTATTGAAAAGACCATGCCCTCCATTGTACAGATAACCACTACCTATAACCAGGTATACAATGACTGGTTCGGCGAGCAGTACAATCAGGAGAGTGAAGGCGGCGGTTCCGGCATTATAGTAGGAAAGAATGAAAAAGAACTCCTGATAGCCACCAATAACCATGTGGTAGAAGGGGCCGACCCTATTAAGGTTAAGTTTATTGACGGTACGGAAGCGGAAGCCATTATTAAGGGAACGGATTCCGTAGCGGATATCGCCGTTATCTCCATTGACTTGACAAAGATTAAATCCGCTACAATGGACAAGATAGCCATTGCAAAGCTTGGAGATTCCAATTCGGTGAAGGTCGGTGAAATGGCAGTCGCTATCGGAAATGCTCTGGGTTATGGACAGTCTACAACAGTAGGCTATATCAGTGCCAAGGACCGTGAGGTTAAGGTGGACGATAAGAAGATGGTGCTCCTTCAGACCGATGCCGCCATTAATCCCGGTAACAGCGGCGGTGCTTTATTAAACCTGAACGGAGAAGTAATTGGTATCAATACGGTAAAATATTCATCCAGTGAAGTGGAAGGCATGGGCTTTGCCATTCCCATATCAAAAGCAACCCCTATTATTGATGAACTTATGAGCAGAGAAATCTTAACGGAAAAGGAAAAAGGATATTTAGGAGTATATCCGGAAGATGTTACGGAAGACGTTGCCACCATGTATAACTGGCCTGTAGGTGTATTCGTAAAGGAAGTGATTTCCGGAGGAAGTGCTGAGAAGGCAGGAATTGTAGCAGGAGATATTATTACCAAGGTAAATGATACGGAAATAACCGCCAGCACACAGTTGAAGGAAAAGGTAAATTCCTACCGTGCAGGCACAAAGATTACGGTTACGGTAAAGCGTAATGTGGATGGCAAATTCTCAGAAAAGACCTTTCATGTTACCCTCACTGCGAATCCCCAGACGGATTCAAATAAATAAGCAGAATCGGACTTATGAAATAATAAGGGCTGCTGCAACACGGCTGATAGCAGAAAAGCTGTGTTGCGGCAGCTCTTATTTTGTTTTCGTTATAATTATTTTAGAAAAATTTCAATAATAATATATTGTATACGGTAAAACCCTACGTTATAATTAGTTATGCTTCAATAAGTAACAAAGCGTTTGACAAAAGCCTTAAAGCTCTTTTAAGGAGAAGGAGATAACAGTATGAGTGAAGATTTAAAGGATCAGGATAAAAACCTGGAGAATATAGACAAGGATACGAAAAATAAGGATGACTATGAAGAGGTCTGTTATATTTGCAGAAGACCTGAGAGCAAGGTAGGAAAGATGCTGCGTATTCCGAATAATATCAGCATCTGCTCCGACTGTATGCAGAAAACCTTTGATACGATTAACAGCAATGGCATGCCCTACATGGACCTTATGGGATTCCCACCCAATTTGATGAATATGAATACGGTCCAGAAGGAGGTCCCCAAGAACCAGAAGCTAAAGAAGAAAAAGGCCGAGGAGGAACCGGCGGAGACGGCAGATGCTTTTGATATTAAGAACATTCCCTCCCCCCATGTGATCAAGGGGAAATTAGATGATTATGTAGTCGGTCAGGAACATGCCAAGAAGGTCCTGTCAGTTGCGGTATATAACCATTATAAAAGGGTTGCAGCAGACACCATGGATGATATAGAGATTGAAAAATCCAATATGCTTATGATTGGACCCACCGGAAGCGGGAAGACTTTTCTTGTAAAGACACTGGCAAGACTTCTGGATGTGCCCCTGGCCATAACGGATGCTACCTCCCTGACAGAAGCCGGTTATATCGGAGATGATGTGGAAAGTGTTATTTCAAAGCTGCTGGCGGCTGCGGATAATGATGTGGAGAGAGCGGAAAAGGGAATTATTTTTATTGATGAAATTGATAAAATAGCTAAGAAAAAGAACACGAATAACAGGGATGTAAGCGGAGAGAGCGTTCAGCAGGGACTGCTTAAGCTCTTAGAGGGAAGTGATGTGGAAGTACCTGTGGGTGCTACCAGTAAGAATGCCATGGTACCTCTTACTACGGTAAATACAAAGAATATCTTATTTATCTGCGGAGGAGCCTTCCCCGACCTGGATACCATTATAAAGACAAGGCTGAATAAACAGACTTCCATTGGATTCAGTGCCGATTTAAAGGACAAATACGATAGTGATCCCAATGTGCTGTTAAAGGTCAGCGTAGAGGATTTAAGAGAATTTGGTATGATACCGGAATTCCTGGGACGTCTTCCTATTATGTTTTCCTTAGAAGGACTTACAAAGGACATGCTTATAAAGATATTAAAGGAGCCTAAAAATGCCATATTAAAGCAGTACCAAAAGCTTTTGGTATTGGATGAGGTATGCCTGGAATTTGACGATGGAGCCATGGAAGCAATCGCAGAAAAAGCCATGGAGAAAAAGACAGGAGCCAGAGCACTCCGTGCAATAATCGAAGATTTTATGCTGGATATCATGTATGAGATACCGAAGGATATCAATATCGGAAAAGTTACAATAACCAGGGACTATATTGAGAAAAAGGGTGTTCCCCAGATTGAGATGAGGGGAAGCAATTATAAAAACCTCCTGTTGGAAGGAAGCAATTAGAAGGCATATTAATGAAATAAAGTTTTTGAACTCTTCCAGGTGTAATAACGGCTCTATTCCGGCATTTATTACACCTGGAAGAGGGGAAAACTAATTTTACTTACATAATAAAAATTTAAGAGAGCGGGGTGTGGTTTTATAAGAAAGGACTGGTATGCTTTTGTTTGGCGGGGTAAGCAGGACCTTTCTTAACCAAATTTATGGAGGAAAAATTTCTGCCGGAAATTGATGGTAATCTAAGAAAACATATGGTACGGGTACCAAAAGTAATAGAGCAGGCAAGCGGCATACGGATATTTGGAAAGCTTATCAAATCACTGGTGTTTACAACGGATATTGCAATTATTCGGAATTGCAATGCCAATGCAGTGATAGCAGTATATCCCTTTACCCCCCAGCCTATCATTACCCATGCTATTATTAACTGCTCTGATGTCCCGGTATTCTGCGGGGTCGGCGGAGGCACCACAAAGGGTTCAAGAGTACTTAACCTTGCGGAGGATGCGGAATTTCAAGGAGCTGTTGGAGTTGTACTGAATGCACCGACGCCCAATGAAACCATTCTTTATTTAAAAGAAAGGATAGACATCCCTATTGTAATAACGGTGGTATCCGAAAAGACAGATATCAGGGCAAGAATCGAGGCCGGGGCAGATATCCTCAATGTATCCGGTGCGGCAAAGACAACGGATATGGTAAAGCAGATCAGAGAGGAATTTCCGTGCATACCTATTATAGCCACCGGAGGGCCTACGGAAGAGAGCATCCTTAAGACAATTGAAGCCGGTGCCAATGCCATTACCTACACACCGCCCAGCAACGGAGAGATATTCAAAAAGCTGATGAACAAATACCGGGAAGAGGATTTCATTATATAAGGAGGCATTAGGGTGTTTTTCTTAAAGAAGCGATTGAAAGGAAAAGAAACCAGCAGCAAGAGCAGTAAAAGTACCATAGACGGGACCATCAGAAAGGAAGACGTCAAAAAAGAAGAAGCCGTAAAAACTCCTCCGGAGGAAGAATATGAGATTGTCGAGAAGGAAATTCTTCCGGAAAAGATGATCTGTCCCGACTGCGGCGGTATTACCCTTGCAGGTCTGGATTTTTGCGATAAATGCGGCGGTGAACTTGGTAATTATGAGAATTATTAGTATTCCATAATTTTTGTTGACAAATAGAAATGACAATAGTAAGATAGATGCAGAACAGAGGCGTTCATAGTATACATGTATTTTGAACGCCTTTTTATTTATATCCTGTATAAGTTGAATTTTAGCATTTTTTGAAGATATGGCACTTTTATATCTGAAAGTGGTCAAAAAATCATAATTCAGCTTGGTTATGTTACTTTTTACAGCTTATAGTTATCCGGTAAGCTTCTGTTTTTACCCAGGTACTTTAATACATTAATAAGCCAATGGTTCATAGCAGAAAACTACCGGATGCTAATATATTCAAAGGGAGGTTATTTATGAAGAAAATATTCAAAAAAGTTGTCAGTCTTGGGTTATTAGGAACTCTGACAGTTGCTTCTTTAGCAGGCTGTGGAACGAAGAATACCGGAAGCACCGGTTCAGATGGAGGCGAAGCTTCCGGCACAGGTGACGGAACCTTCCTAATAGGCGGTTTGGGACCCCTGACAGGTGAGGCTGCATCCTATGGTATTTCCGTTAAGCAGGGGGCTGAGGTTGCTATTCAGGAAATCAATGATGCAGGCGGCGTTAAGGCAGGAGATAAGACCTTACAGTTAAAGCTGCAGTTTGAAGATGATGAGGCAGATGGGGATACCGCAATGGCAGCTTACAATACTCTAATGGATAAAGGTATCCAGGCACTCCTTGGTACGGTAACCAGTGGTGCGGGACTTGCTATTGCAGACCAGACAAATGCCGATGGAATCCTGCAGATTACACCCTCCGGCTCTGCAAAGGATCTGACCAAGAATCCCAATGCGTTCCGCCTTTGTTTTACAGATCCTCTTCAGGGAGAGACAATGGCAGATTATGCAGTGAATACTCTGGGATTAAAAAAGGTTGCTATTATCTACAAAAACTCAGATGATTACAGCACCGGTGTTGCAGATGCTTTCGAAAGCAAAGTGAAAGAGCTTGGCGGTGAAGTTGTAGCAAAAGAGGCCTTTGGAAAAGATACCGTAGACTTTAATACACAGCTTACAACCATTAAAGGAACGGATGCACAGATTATATTCGCACCTGTATACTATCAGGATGCCGCTCATATCACTACTCAGGCATCTGAGCTTGGCATGACACTTCCTTTCATTGGTTCTGACGGATGGGACGGAGTACTTGATAAGGTTGTTGACAAGAAAGTATTAGAGGGTGCTGTATTCTTAAGTCCTTTCCTTGCAACAGACCCTGACTCTGCTGTACAGGCATTTGTAACGAAATATAAGGAAAAATATAATGCCACACCGGACCAGTTTGCAGCAGACGGATATGATACCGTATATGTTATCAAAGCAGCCCTTGAAAAAGCAGGAAAGACTGGCAGTGCGGATTTAATTAAGGCAATGACTGAGATTGAAGTAAAGGGCCTTACCGGTACCGTTACCTTTGATGCAAGCGGTGAACCTAATAAGGGTGCCAAGTATGTTGAAATCAAGAACGGCGAATACACTGCAAAAACAGTAGAAAAATAGAGAGCGGCAGTACCGCAGACTGGTCTGCTGACCAGCCTGCGGCATGCTCCGGAAGCAAATGTGAAAGATTTTGGGCTGAAGTTATGAAGAGCTGACTTTAGTCCAAATTCTTTCTTTTTTAAATAGGCTGACTTAAGACTGAACTAGTTCGCTTTTTTCGGAAGAACGGGGAGAGGGCTTCCGGAAAAAGCGAATTAGCTTATGAGAAAGTTATGAGGAAGATGTGATGCGAGGTGCGAGATGGAAAGTATTATTGAACAATTTATAAACGGCCTGAGGTCGGGAAGCATATATGCCTTAATAGCCCTTGGTTATACCATGGTATACGGTATTGCGAAGATGATAAACTTTGCCCATGGGGATATTATCATGGTAGGAGCCTATGTTCTTTATGTGAGCATAACAGATTTAAAGATGCCGGTTGTACCAGCGGTCATATTTACTATCATTGTATGTGCTATATTAGGAGTTGCAATTGAAAAGGTTGCCTATAAGCCTTTAAGGAAGGCTCCGCCCTTAGCGGTACTAATTACTGCCATTGGCGTAAGTTATTTGTTACAGAGCGTAGCCCTTCTAATATTTACAGCAAATCCTATTAGCTTTAAATCAATTATTAATTTTAAGGCCATTACTATAGGAGGTATTACAATACCTGGTATCACCGTAGTAACATTGGCAGTTACATCAGTCTGTATGACAGCCCTTACTCTGTTTATCAATAAGACCAAGGCAGGAAGTGCCATGAGAGCAGTATCCGAGGATAAGGCTGCAGCCCAGTTAATGGGTATCAACGTAAACCGTACGATTTCCATGACCTTTGCCATTGGTTCCGCACTGGCGGCGGTGGCTGGCATTATGTTTGTTAGCCAGTTCCAATCCATAACATTTAATTTGGGGGCATTGCCCGGTATCAAAGCCTTTGTTGCAGCGGTATTAGGAGGTATCGGAAGCGTTCCGGGAGCCATGCTTGGAGGAATGCTTCTTGGTATTATAGAAAGTTTATCAAAAGCATATCTTTCAACAGAGCTTTCCGATGCGATTGTTTTCGGCGTTTTAGTTATCGTTCTTCTTGTGAAGCCCTCAGGACTTCTTGGTAAGAAGCGTATAGAGAAAGTGTAGGTGGAGTATGGGAAAGAATCTCCGTAAAAATGGAAGTATTTTTACTTTGAAGAATTTAATAAAATTAATAGCGATTATTGCAATTTATCTTATTATTATGGCAGTAATGGAGGGGGACTTTGCTACCCGCCATTTTAAATCACTCCTTGTGCCCATCGGTATTAACGTTATTCTGGCAGTATCCTTAAATATCACCACTGGCTTTTTAGGCGAATTATCTTTAGGACATGCCGGATTTATGGCTATTGGTGCTTATTCAGGAGCTATATTTACTATCTTTGCTCAAAACCATACAGGAATTCCAGAACCCCTTGCTTTTTTTATCGGTATTTTAATTGGGGGTATGGTGGCTGCATTGTTTGGTGTCGTAATTGGAATTCCGGTATTGCGCCTTAAGGGAGATTATCTGGCAATCGTAACCCTTGCATTTGGTGAAATTGTCCGCTCAATTATTAATTTCTTAGGCGTCACAGGAGGAGCCATGGGATTAAGTGGAATTCCCAGATACACCAACTATAAATGGACTTATGCAGCCGTTATTATAACGATTCTCCTATTATCTAACTTTGTAAAATCCCGTTACGGAAGGGTAATCAGCTCCGTCAGGGATAATGCCATAGCAGCGGAATCCATCGGTATTAAGGTAAGTAATTATAAGATTATGGCCTTTGTAATCGCAGCATTTTTTGCAGGTGTGGCAGGAGTGCTGTTCGGGCATAATTTAAGTGTATTAAAGCCCGGCAATTTTGATTATAACAAATCCATTGAAATTCTGGTTATCGTAGTATTAGGCGGTATGGGCAGCATCAGAGGCTCCGTAATAGCTGCCATCATACTTACTCTTTTACCGGAATTCTTAAGAGGAGCAAACGATTATAGAATGTTACTTTATTCACTGGCACTTATCCTCATCATGCTGTTTAACTCTTCCGAAATCCGTCAGAGGCTGGAAGAGTCAGGTAAGCTTCCCAAGTTACCGAAATTAAAGGCAAGAGCCAGGTAGGAAAGGAGAGGAAGACTTTGAGTTTATTGGAAGTAAAAAATTTAGGAATCTCCTTTGGAGGATTAAGAGCGGTGGACAGTGTGAACTTATCCATTGAAAAGGGGCAGCTCTACGGTTTGATCGGACCCAATGGTGCAGGCAAAACAACCATATTTAACCTGCTTACGGGTGTATATAAGCCTACGGACGGCACTATCAGGCTGGATGGTGTGGATTTGGTAGGAAAATCCCCCTCCGAAATCTGTAAATCCGGAATTGCAAGAACCTTTCAGAATATCCGCTTATTCAAGAAAATGACAGTTCTTGATAATGTAAAGACAGCCCTTCATAACCAGCAGGGCTACTCCCTGGCAGAAAGCTTTCTTCACCTGGGCTCTTATTTTAAAAAGGAGCAGAGTATGGATGAAAAGGCGCTTGAGATTCTGAAGGTATTTGATCTGGATGGCCAGGCAGAGTATTTTGCCGGAAACCTTCCCTATGGAAAACAGCGTAAACTGGAGATTGCCAGAGGTCTGGCAACCAATCCCAAGCTGCTTTTGTTAGATGAACCCGCTGCGGGCATGAATCCCAATGAAACAGCAGAGCTTATGGATACCATCCAGCTTGTAAGGGAACGTTACGGTATCACCATATTATTAATCGAGCATGATATGAAGCTTGTGTCAGGAATTTGCGAAAAGATACTGGTGCTTAATTTCGGAACGGAACTGGCAGCAGGAACGCCGGAGGATGTTCTGAATAATCCGGAGGTTATTACCGCATATCTTGGAGAATAAAGGAGAGACACTATGGCAATGTTAAAGATAGAAGACCTGAATGTATATTACGGAGTTATCCAGGCGTTAAAAGGAGTATCCTTTGAAGTAAAGGAAGGAGAGGTTATTGCCCTAATCGGAGCAAACGGCGCGGGCAAAACTACGATTCTTCATACAATTACAGGGCTGATAGGAGCAAAGTCAGGGCATATCTTATTTGAAGGGAAAGACCTGACGAAGACACCTGCCCATAAAATCGTGACCATGGGCATGGCACATGTCCCGGAAGGCCGAAGAATATTCGCCGAGCTTACAGTATATGAAAATCTTAAAATGGGAGCCTATACCAGAAAGGATAAGGGCGAAATCGAAAGCACTCTGAATAAAGTATATAACAGGTTCCCAAGATTAAAGGAACGCAAGAACCAGATAGCAGGTACCTTGAGCGGCGGTGAGCAGCAGATGCTGGCCATGGGCAGGGCGCTGATGTCCCAGCCCAGAATCATATTGATGGATGAACCCTCCATGGGCTTATCCCCCTTGTTTGTATCGGAAATATTTGATATTATAAGGGAAATCAGTGAGAGCGGTACAACGGTTCTTTTGGTGGAACAGAATGCAAAAAAAGCACTATCCATTGCCACCAGGGCATATGTTTTAGAGACGGGTAAGATTGTTTTGGAAGGAAAGGCAGATGAGCTTCTGAATGATGACTCCGTGAAGAAAGCATATCTTGGCGAATAAAGGAGGAGTTGGTATGGGAAACATTGTGATTACGATAGCCAGAGGTTATGGCAGCGGCGGCAGGACTATGGGGAAAATGTTAGCCGAGGAGCTTGGAATCCACTATTATGACAGGGAACTGCTCCGTCTGGCCTCCGATGAAAGCGGAATAAATGAAGAATTGTTTGGCAAGGCGGACGAGCAGTTAAAGCAGAGTCTTTTATACCGTATAGCCAGAAAGGAATACAGGGGCGAGCTGATTCCTCCTGACAGGGAGGACTTTGTTTCCAATGATAATTTATTCAGTTACCAGGCAAAGGTCATAAGAAGGCTGGCCGAAGAGGAATCCTGCATTATTGTCGGAAGATGTGCGGATTATATTCTAAGGGATATGGACAATGTGGTGAAGGTATTTGTCCACGCATCCCTGGAGGACTGTGTAAACAGGCTGGAGGATCTGTACAGCCTGCCTTCGAAAGAGCTTGAAAAGAAGATTCTTGAAACGGATAAGAGAAGAGCGGCCTACTACCGTTATTATACCGGAAGGGATTGGGAAGATGCAGGGAACTACGACCTGTGCTTTAACAGCAAACGCCTGGGCTTTGATAAGTGCGTGCAGATTGTAAAAGATTATCTGGATATCCGGTTTGATAAATGACAGGTAATTGTACTTACAGCGCCATACCTGTTATATGGGAAAATCAATTCAAAACGGATAATTATAAATTTTAAATAAGTACAAGAACCCTGTAAAATAGAGGAATTAACCCCTATTATACAGGGTTCTTTTGTAAGGGGCTGTTCTATTCATTTTGTAGCACCTCTTTTTTGAAGAATGAATTTTTATAGAAAAAAATGAATTAGTACGTAGGCATGACTTGTAATGAAAGATGGCATTATGCTATACTGTAAAAAAATAATGTTGAATAAAAGAAAAGACAATAGAAGGAAAGAGGTTTTATATGATTTCTGAAAAAATGAGTGTTATGGTAAGGAACAGTTCGGTGACCAGAGCCATGTTTGAAGAAGGAAAGCGCCTGGCAGCGATTTACGGCAAGGAAAATGTATACGACTTTAGCCTTGGCAATCCCAGTGTGGCGCCTCCTGCTTCGGTAAAGGAAGCAGTTGTTGATATCATATCAAATGAGGACACAACCTTTTTACATGGGTACATGAATAATTCCGGTTATGAGGACGTCAGGGAGAAAATAGCCGGTAAATTAAATAAAGTCCACGGAACCTCATTTCATTCAGATAATATCATTATGACCGTTGGTGCGGCAGGCGGCTTGAATGTAATTCTTAAGACCTTGTTAAACCCTGGTGAGGAAGTTGTTGTTTTTGCTCCCTTCTTTGGGGAATACCGGAATTATGCCGATAATTATGATGGGAAGCTTGTAGTGATCAGCCCGGATAAGGAAACCTTTCTGCCAAACTTAAAGGAGCTGGAAGAAAAGCTTACCAGCTCTGCCAAGGCGGTTATCATAAATACGCCTAACAATCCTACAGGTGTAGTGTATTCCGAAGAGACCATAAAAGAGCTTTCTAAGGTGTTAGAAAAAAAGCAGCAGGAATTTGGTACCTCTATTTATCTCATATCCGATGAGCCCTACAGGGAATTGGTATATGGGGATGTGTTTGTTCCCTACGTTACGAAATATTACAGAAATACCATTGTAGGTTATTCCTACAGTAAATCCCTGTCCCTTCCCGGTGAACGTATAGGCTATCTTGTAATTCCCTCTGAAGTGGACGAATATGAAGAGATTATCGCGGCAGCAGGTGTGGCGACCAGGATTTTAGGCTTTGTAAATGCACCCTCCATGATACAAAGGGTCGTTGCAAGATGTCTGGATTCGGAGGTTGATGTTTCTGTTTATAATGAGAACAGGGAGCTCTTATATAACAGCCTGACGGAATACGGATATTCCTGTGCAAAGCCCCAGGGAGCTTTTTATCTCTTTGTAAAGACGCTGGAAGAGGATGATAAGGCTTTCTGTGAGCGTGCCAAAAAATATAATATTCTTGTAGTACCGGGTTCTGCCTTTGGCTGCCCTGGATATTGCCGTATTGCGTACTGTGTGGGCAAAAGCACCATTGAGGGAGCTTTGCCCGGCTTTCGTAAGCTGTACGAGGAATACAGGGAAGAAACAACAGGCAGATAAAGCAGGTATGAAGCGGCAGACAGATAAAGCAGGTATGAAAGAGGCAGGCAGATAAAGCAGGTATGAAAATGGCAAGCAAAAATAGCAGGTATGAAAGCAGCAGACAGATTGCAGCAGACAGATAGCGGGTATAAAACCAGCAAATGCAGTGAGTCAGAATTTTGAAAGGGAATACAATTAAAACGGAAGCTGAGACATACGCATAACGGATATGCAGAAAAGAGGTCACTATGAAGCAGTGGGAACAGTATTTCAGAAAGGTTGTGCCTTATGTTCCGGGAGAGCAGCCAAATCAACCGGGAATGATCAAATTAAATACCAATGAAAACCCTTATCCTCCTTCTCCGAAGGTGAAAAAGGCTGTGGAAGAATTTAAGACGGATAATTTAAGGCTTTACCCCGACCCTGCCGCCACTGTTTTAACGGAGGCACTGGGTAAAGCATACGGTTTAAAGAATGAACAGATCTTTGTGGGAGTGGGCTCAGACGATGTATTGGCAACAGCTTTTCTGACCTTCTTTAATTCCAAGGAGCCTATCCTGTTTCCGGATATCACTTATTCCTTCTATGAGGTATGGGTGGCACTTTATAATATCCCCTACGAGACGCTGCCTTTAAAGGAAGACTTTACTATCAGAAAGGAGGATTATTACAGGAAGAACGGCGGGATTGTGATAGCCAACCCCAATGCACCTACCTCTTTGAGCTTAGAGCTGGACGCTGTCAGGGATATCCTGGAGCACAACAGGGAATCCATTGTCATTGTGGATGAAGCTTACGTAGAATTCGGCGGAGAAAGTGCGCTGTCCTTATTAAAGGAGTTTGAAAACCTCCTGGTCGTACAGACCTTTTCAAAATCCTATTCCATGGCGGGAATACGGATTGGCTATGCCTTTGGAGCACCATCCCTTATAAAAGCCTTAAATGATGTAAAATATTCTTATAACTCCTATACCATGAACCAGCCTTCCTTATATTATGGAGCGGAGGCAGTAAGAGACAGTGATTACCATAAGGAAATTATCGAAAGGATAATGAAGACCAGGGCACGTACCGCAGAAAGCCTTCGTGAGCTGGGATTTACCATTCTGGATTCAAGGACCAACTTTCTTTTTGCCGCCCACAGGGAGGTTCCGGCAGAAATAATTTTTGAAAAATTAAGGGAAAAGAAGATTTATGTGCGTTATTTCAAAAAGCCGAGGATTGATAATTACTTAAGAATCACCATCGGAACGGATGAGGAGATGGCAGCATTTATCGATGCAGTTTCAGGTATTATAAAAACCTCTATTTTGACTAATCACTGAGATTGTGTTATGATATATTTTGATTGATTACTAAAGGAGGAGCACAGCCATGGATAACGGGAAAGACAAAGAAGCTGCCCTGGATAGCAGCGAAAATAATCCGGCTGATAGTGGAATAGTTTCAAAGAATTTTATTGAGCAGATTATAGAAAAAGACATCAAAGAGGGACACTGTACTACGGTTGTAACACGTTTTCCTCCCGAGCCGAATGGCTATCTTCATATAGGACATGCCAAATCTATTCTTTTAAACAATGGTTTGGCAAAGGAATATGGCGGCAGGTTTAATTTAAGATTCGATGACACCAATCCTACCAAAGAAAAGACAGAATTTGTAGAATCCATTATTGCAGATGTAAAATGGATAGGCGGAGAGTATGAAGACAGACTATTCTTTGCATCCGATTACTTTGACCAGATGTATGAAGGTGCAGTTAAGTTAATAAAAAAGGGAAAAGCCTATGTCTGCGATTTAACCGCAGAGGAAATCAGGGAATACAGAGGAACTTTAACGGAGCCAGGCAAGGAAAGCCCTTATCGGAACAGAACCCTGGAAGAAAATTTAAGGCTCTTTGAAGAAATGAAGGACGGCAGGTATGAGGACGGCAGCAAGGTCCTTCGTGCCAAAATTGATATGGCGTCACCTAATATCAATATGAGAGACCCCATCCTTTACCGTATTGCCAGAATGACCCACCATAATACGGGTGACAAGTGGTGCATTTATCCCATGTATGACTTTGCCCATCCCATAGAGGATGCCATTGAAGGAGTTACCCACTCCATCTGTACGCTGGAATTTGAAGACCACAGGCCTCTTTATGACTGGGTGGTGAAGGAATTGGAATATGAAAATCCTCCCAGGCAGATAGAGTTTGCCAAGCTGTACCTTACCAATGTGATAACCGGCAAGCGTTACATCAAGAAGCTGGTAGAAGAAGGAATCGTTGACGGATGGGACGACCCAAGGCTTGTATCCATCAGTGCTTTAAGAAGAAGGGGCTTTACACCGGAATCCATTAAGATGTTCATGGAGCTGTGCGGGGTATCAAAGAGCCAGAGCTCTGTGGATTATCCCATGCTGGAATATTGCATCAGAGAGGATTTGAAGCTTAAAAGACCCCGTGTCATGGCGGTATTGGACCCGGTCAAGCTGGTTATTACCAACTATCCGGAGGATATGACCGAATTTATGGAGGTATCCAATAATCAGGAAAGCGAAGAGATGGGCACCAGGCAGGTCGCTTTTGGCAGAGAACTTTACATAGACAGGGAAGATTTTAAGATAGATCCTCCCAGGAAATACTTCCGGCTCTTTCCGGGAAATGAAGTAAGGCTTATGAATGCTTATTTTGTGACCTGTACCGGTTATGTAACAGATGAAAACGGAGTTGTAACAGAGGTACAGGCTACCTATGACCCGAAGACCAGAAGCGGCTCCGGCTTCAATGAAAGAAAAGTAAAAGGCACCATTCATTGGGTGGATGCGAAAACTTCCGTGAAGGCAGAAGTAAGGTTATATGAAAATATCGTAGATGAAGAAAAGGGAGTCTATAACGAAGACGGAAGTCTGAATTTAAATCCCAACTCTATTACAGTATTAAAGGACTGCCGTATTGAGCACAGCGTAAGCGAAGCAAAGTCTTATGACAGTTTTCAATTTTTAAGACATGGTTATTTTTGCGTGGATTCCAAAGATTCTGCAGAGGATAACCTGGTATTTAACAGAATTGTATCACTTAAGAGCTCATACAAGCCTGAGTAAAGGAGGAGCAGTATAATGGCTAATATATTTTCGGGACTTGAAGAATTTGGATTAGGTAAGATGTCCGATTTGGATGTATATGCATCGGACGATAAGGGGAAAAAGGCAGAGCAGCAGGGAACAGAAGAGAAGGCACAGGTAGTGGAATCGGACTTTATATTTGATAAGACCTACACCTGTCCTGTATGTGATAAAGGTTTTAAATCAAAAACGGTAAAAACAGGTAAAGTTAAATTAATATCCGCTGATACGGACCTGCGTCCGAAGTATCAGCACATGGATTCTTTGAAATATGACGTTATAGCTTGTCCTCACTGCGGCTATGCCGCCCTGAACCGCTTTTTTAATTATATGACCTCCCAGCAGGCCAAACTGATAAAAGAGAACATAACGGCATCCTTTAAGGGAATGGCTCCCGAGGGCGAGGTGCTTACCTATGATGAAGCAATATCCCGTCATAAGCTGGCCCTTGTCAATACCATCGTGAAAAAGGGTAAGATAAGCGAAAGAGCCTATACCTGCCTTAAAACAGCCTGGCTTCTCAGAGGTAAAGCAGAATCCTTAGAGGAACAGGAAGAAACAGAAGAAACCAAAAAGGAGCTGCAAAAGCTTCAGGAGGAAGAACTGGAATTCATCAAGAATGCCTGTGAAGGATTTATGGAGGCCTTTTCAAAGGAATCCTTCCCCTTGTGCGGCATGGATGAAAACACCATGATGTACTTAATAGCTGATCTGGCAAGAAGAAGCGGAAAGATTGATGAATCCAGCAGATGGATTTCCAGAGTGCTGATCTCCAGGGATGCCAATGAGCGTATCAAGACAAAGGCAAGAGAATTAAAAGACCTGATTAAGCAGGAAGAATAAATAGAAAACAGGCCAGTATGGTACGGCTTTGCCGGATACATGGTACATGAAAAGGGCTTGCTGCGGGAGTAAAGATAGGGAATCCTGCAGCGGCCCTATTACTGTTTTGATACGGATATATATGTTTGGAGGTCTTTCCATGCATTTCCTGATTTTTGTTCCTAAGGTATGCCACAGTTCTGCTTACCAGGTATTGGAAAATAAAACTATTTATCAGCTTCAAAGGCACTGTTGGTTTTTATCATGGCTCTTGGGAGAGCATCCTTTGAATTCTTCCAGGGCTCATTGACATAGCGGTAATCGAATTTATCAATGAACCACTCCAGGTCCTCGCGTACACGCTTCATATTATCAATGTAAACCTTGTTTAATTCCCCTCGGAAATTTTCTGCCTTCTCACCGCCAAGATGCTTGTCGGCGGACTGGAATAACAGGCCGTAATGCTCGGTGCAAAGCCCCTTTGAGGCTTTGAATTTATCCCGGAAGGCGCTGTCATTTTCATATAAGTAGAAGAAGGTGGCAATATAGATGGAAAACATGTTTTCAATTTTGTTGCAGATGTAGCAGGAGTTTTTAAGGGTATCGGTATATTCCTTTACCGGAGTGACCTCGGAGCTTTTTTTAAACAGGGAAGGCCCCTTTCCTTTCTTGGCGGAAAGACTTTCCAGATCCTTTATCGTTTTATCCATGTGGGTCTTTAGCATAAGTGCCAGACCAAGCCTGTTATTGTTCTCATAAAGCTTTCCCAGATGATAATTACAGAAGCCGGTTTTATCCGTCTCAGCCCTTACATTATCATCCATATAGCTAGGTCCCATGGTAAATTCAATGGCGTTGTTCTCCAGTGTTTTTCTCATAATACATACCGGACATTCACAATTGCTGTCAAAGGCATCATTGACCGGTATGGTGTATAGTTTTTCTTTCATTTATGTGTTGGTACTCCTTTCGGGAACTATAATTAGTACTGGCTGTTTCGAGTATAGCATGGGGAAAAGGATTAGACAACGGAAATTGATAAGATTTTTGCTTTCTTCGGCAGGGTATTATTCCATATAATATTGACGATAATACTAACTGGTACAGCATAAGACATAGGTTTATACAGTGACCTTATATAGGAAGAAATTAAAAAAAATTGAAAAAATGAGATATTAAGACTAAGGAAGAGGATAATCGTAATAAATCGTATATTTAAGCGTTTTACAAAGAAAAGTATAGTTGCATAATAAATGCAAATTTACTAATATATCTTTATTGGTTAGCACTCAATAAGAGTGAGTGCTAATAAAACTCAAAAAATGCCTTTTTTAATGAAATATTGATATCATAAGGAGGAAATAAAAATGAAATTAGTGCCATTAGGAGACAAAGTGGTTTTAAAGCAGCTTGTGGCTGAAGAAACAACAAAATCAGGTATTGTTTTACCCGGTCAGGCAAAAGAAAAACCTCAGCAGGCGGAAGTTATAGCAGTAGGCCCCGGCGGTGTGGTGGACGGAAAAGAAGTTACCATGCAGGTTAAGGTTGGGGATAAGGTTATATTCTCCAAATATTCCGGTACAGAAGTAAAATTAGAGGATGAAGAATATATAGTTGTAAAGCAGAATGATATTGTAGCTGTTGTAGAAGACTAGATTGAAAAATGCGTTGCATTTTTAATCTTTCTATTTAAGCAGCACCGCAACAGATTGCGGTAGGCTGGCGGTTAATTCATTATATTCAGGAGGTTAGTAAAATGGCAAAAGAAATTAAACATGGTGCAGAAGCCAGAGCGGCTCTGGAAAACGGCGTTAATTTATTAGCAAATACAGTAAAAGTTACGTTAGGACCTAAGGGAAGAAATGTCGTACTGGATAAATCCTATGGCGCTCCTTTAATTACAAACGATGGTGTAACCATTGCAAAGGAAATCGAATTGGAAGATGCTTTTGAAAACATGGGAGCACAGTTAGTAAAAGAAGTTGCTACAAAGACAAACGACGTAGCAGGTGATGGTACAACGACCGCTACTGTTCTTGCACAGGCTATGATAAATGAAGGAATCAAGAACCTGGCTGCAGGTGCTAATCCTATTATCTTAAGAAAAGGGATGCAAAAAGCTACTGATACAGCTGTAGAAGCTATCTTAAAGATGAGCTCCAAGCTTAACGGCAAGGCTCAGATAGCAAGAGTTGCCGCTATTTCTGCCGGTGATGATGCCGTAGGTGAGATGGTTGCAGACGCTATGGAGAAAGTATCTAATGACGGTGTAATTACGATTGAAGAGTCCAAGACAATGAAGACAGAGCTTGATCTGGTTGAAGGTATGCAGTTTGACAGAGGATACATTTCCGCTTACATGGCTACCGATATGGACAAAATGGAAGCGAACTTAGACAATCCATATATCTTAATCACAGATAAGAAGATATCCAACATTCAGGATATTCTCCCTCTGTTAGAGCAGATCGTTCAGTCCGGCGCAAGACTTTTAATTATTGCAGAGGATGTGGAAGGTGAAGCCTTAACAACCTTAATCGTAAATAAATTAAGAGGAACCTTCAATGTAGTTGCTGTAAAGGCACCCGGCTATGGTGACAGAAGAAAGGAAATGCTTCAGGATATCGCTGTTTTAACAGGAGGTACTGTAATTTCTGATGACTTAGGCCTTGACTTAAAGGAAACCACACTGGAACAGTTAGGACGTGCAAAATCTGTTAAGGTTCAGAAGGAAAATACCATCGTTGTTGACGGCGAAGGCGAGAAGAAGAACATCGATGCAAGAATCGCACAGATAAGAGCTCAGATTGAAGAGACAACTTCTGATTTCGATAGAGAAAAATTACAGGAAAGACTTGCAAAGTTAGCAGGCGGCGTAGCAGTTATCCGTGTAGGTGCTGCAACTGAGACTGAAATGAAAGAGAAGAAGCTTCGTATGGAAGATGCCCTTGCAGCTACAAGAGCAGCTGTTGAGGAAGGTATCGTAGCAGGCGGCGGTTCTGCTTATATCCACGCTTCCAAGGAAGTTGCCAAGCTTGCAGCTACATTGGAAGGTGATGAAAAGACCGGTGCCAACATTATCTTAAAGGCTCTGGAATCTCCTCTTTTCTGCATCGTATCAAATGCAGGACTGGAAGGCTCCGTAGTAACCAGCAAGGTAAAAGAAAAAGATCCTGGTGTAGGTTTTGATGCTTTAAAAGAAGAGTATGTAGATATGGTATCTGCCGGTATCTTAGACCCTGCAAAGGTTACAAGAAGTGCTCTTCAGAACGCTACCAGCGTTGCTTCTACCTTATTAACAACAGAATCTGTTGTTGCCAATATTAAAACCAATGAACCTGCTATGCCCGCAGGTGCAGGTGGAATGGGAATGATGTAATTCCATAAAGCCAATGGTCAGGAATAAATAAATTTCTGGCTTTATAGATAGGGGAATCTGCCAATGCAGATTCCCCTTTTTTATTACCGTATTTCACATACTGCCAGGGCCGGATGGAATAACAGGAAAAGTAGGAAATTTCACAGGATTTTTAGAAAGATATTATAATTATTTTGGGATTAAGGCTTTTCCTTTAGTAGTTTTTTTAGTATAATACTCTTATAAATATGCCATCCTTTTCAATATGACAGGCAGCTGCCTGTGATAAAGGAAATCTTAGCTTGGGAAAAGTAAGAGGGCATAAAATCAGGTCAGGAGGCAGGAAAATGAACGAGTTATATGCAGAGGCAGGAGTAAAGAGAAAGGATACTGCCGGAACATATGCTTTAAGATTTTTATTGATATTTGCGGCAATTGTGTTGTTCTTCTTTTCAATGCGCAGCCAGATTCTGTTATTTATAGCAGTTATTCTAATCGTTGCCATTTTTTATCTCTTCCCAAGGCTTAACATTGAATATGAATATGTATTCTGTGACGGGCAGTTGGATTTCGATAAGATTATGGGAAAGGCAAGGAGAAAGACAGCGTTAAAGATTGATTTTGAGCAGGTTGAGGTAATGGCACCTATCGGTTCCCACTCACTGGACAGCTATAAGAACGGTAATTTGACGGTGAAAGACTTTAGCTCCAGGGATAAAAATGCGAAGCCCTATGTGATAATATTCCGTCAGGGAGAAAAGAACTTAAGAATTCTTTTTGAGCCCAATGAAAAGATGTTAAACTGTATTAAGATGAAATATCCGAGGAAGCTGATACAGTACTAAAATTACTGTTTGGCCCAAGAAATTTAATGGACTGCTGCAAGGAAGTTCAGACCGGTATCCCACATAAATTCTTTTATGAGGACATATCTGGCATTGATTTTCGTTGCAGCAGTCCCTTTTTCTATATATATAAGTAATTATATAATAAAGTTTTTCTATCAGTATTTTCCATATATTTTCTTAAGAAGAGTGGGTTGTTCAATATGGAAGGACGGATGTATCCGGTGGAAGGACATACTATTATTTCTGTATGTTGTAGAGGGACAAAATCTGTTATTACTAGTTGACAAGCGGTTTCTTATTGGTTATACTTTTAAAAATTAACTAAAATTCAGCTATCAGAAAAGAAAGAGAGGAAAAATGAGATGGGAACTATTATCGGTGAAGGCATTACCTTTGATGACGTCTTACTGGTACCAGCCTTTTCAGAAGTGATACCCAATGAAGTGGATGTGTCAACTTATCTGACAAAGACGATTAAATTAAACATTCCTATGATGAGTGCGGGAATGGATACGGTAACAGAGCACAGAATGGCGATTGCAATGGCCAGACAGGGCGGAATCGGTGTAATTCATAAAAATATGTCCATAGCGCAGCAGGCGGAAGAGGTGGACAAGGTAAAACGATCCGAGAACGGTGTTATTACAGATCCCTTTTATTTATCACCGGAGCATACCTTAGAGGATGCCAATAATTTAATGGCCAAATACAGAATATCCGGTGTTCCTATTACAGAAGGAAAACGTCTGGTGGGCATTATTACGAACCGCGACCTTAAATTTGAAACAGATTATTCCAAGAAAATCAAAGAAAGCATGACCTCAGAGGGGCTTATTACCGCACCTGTAGGCATTACCCTGGAAGAAGCCAAGAAAATTCTTGCTTCCGCCAGAAAAGAAAAGCTTCCGATTGTTGATAAGGACGGTAATTTAAGCGGACTTATTACAATAAAAGATATAGAAAAACAGATTAAGTATCCCCTTTCTGCAAAGGACGCCCAGGGCAGACTGCTCTGTGCGGCAGCAGTAGGTGTTACCGCCAATATCTTAGAGAGAGTGGATGCTCTTGTAAAAGCCAAGGTGGATGCTATTGTAATTGATACGGCTCATGGCCATTCTGCCAACGTATTGAGGGTAGTCCGTATGGTAAGGGATGCTTACCCTGAACTTCAGATTGTTGCCGGTAATATAGCGACTAAGGAAGCCACTGAGGACCTGATCAAGGCAGGCGTCAATGCTGTCAAGGTTGGTATCGGCCCCGGATCCATCTGTACGACCAGAGTAGTGGCAGGTATTGGTGTTCCACAGGTAACTGCTATTATGGGTTCCTACGAAGCAGCTAAGAAGCATGGTATTCCGGTAATCGCCGATGGAGGCATCAAGTATTCCGGCGATATAACAAAGGCAATTGCTGCCGGTGCCAATCTCTGTATGATGGGCAGCATATTTGCAGGCTGTGATGAAAGTCCCGGAGAATTCGAATTATTTCAGGGAAGAAAATATAAGGTTTACCGTGGCATGGGCTCCATCGCCGCTATGGAAAACGGAAGCAAGGACAGATACTTCCAGACCAATGCCAAGAAGCTGGTACCGGAAGGCGTAGAAGGCAGAGTAGCCTATAAGGGTACCGTAGAGGATACCGTATTCCAGCTGATCGGCGGACTCCGTTCCGGTATGGGATATTGCGGAACCAAGACGATTGAAGATTTGAAGCAGAACGGACGCTTTGTTAAGATATCCGCAGCTTCACTTAAGGAAAGTCATCCCCATGATATTCATATTACCAAGGAAGCGCCTAATTACAGCGTAGAAGAGTAGCTATGCAGTATCAGTATTCTTATACAAAAAAGTAATATTGCCGGGAACAGTAGCTGGTAAACATAAAGCAGAAAAAATAAAGTAAAAAATAGTAAGAAAAAAAGCTTCAGTCTAATTCGGCTGAAGCTTCTTTTTCTTTTAAATAGGTAATGATATCATCCTTCAGAGCTTTCCAAGCATCCTCATGCTTCACATAATAAAGCGGGCATAGCTTTCGTGTCACATCATAATGTCTGAGTAGATCCCTTTTATCCAGTCCGTATTTACTGCACAGCCAGGCGGACAGTGCAACAAGAGAATCATAGGTCTTCTGATTGAATTTGCCCGTAGCATCCGGGTGGCAGCATTCAATGGAAATGGTATCGTCATTTCTGTCATTTGATGCAAAAGCTATCTCATCCAGTGGAATACACTGAATGATTTCCCCGTCCAATCCGATAACAAAATGGCTGCTGGCAGAAGTTTTCGTCTGGAGTCTTAAATTCTCAAAATAATTCCGGTTGGCGTTTGCAGAAGTGCCGGGATTGGCAGTATAGTGGATTACAATACCCTTTACTTTCTTTAAAGGCTTCTCCGACCGGGAGTAGTTATTGGGTGTAAGGAGTTTTTCAGTTATGGGGGGAGGTGCTATGGTATAATAGGAAAAACCAAAGGGCGCTTCCCTTTTGTGTTTCAGAACTGAAAACAGCATGGTTCCGACGATAGCTGTCATAAGTATGCATAGGCTTGTGATAGCAATAATATCACGAAGTCTGCTTCTGCGTTTTTTTCTGCGGCGTTTATCCTTGGCATCCATGGGTCTAACTTCCTCTTCTGCATTTTCTTCTCTCTTAATCATTCCACAACATCAGGTACCATGCAAGGAAAAAAGAATTAATAATAATGAAGTATTTCTTAAGCTGGCTGCCTTCTGGCAGCCGGAACTATTTTTTTATGAAGTAAAAATTCTTTTGGAGCAGGTATTTTCTACAGGGAAATCGTAATATCACGGTTGATGGGCTGGTATTTCCGATAGGAGATACCGGCTGCATCCAGCATCTTTTTGGCGGCTCTGGTAGCATCGGTTTCGGCATACTTGTCCGACAGGTAAATAATTTCACTGATTCCCTTTTGGATAATGGCCTTTGTACATTCATTGCAGGGAAATAAGGTGACATAGAGCTTTGCACCTTTCATGTAAGGGCCGGTATAGTTAAGGATGGCATTCATTTCAGCGTGGCAGACATAAAAATACTTGGTATCCAGGGGATTTCCCTCCCGCTCCCAGGGAAATTCATCATCCGAACAGCCAATAGGCATACCGTTATAGCCGACAGAGAGAATTTTATTGTCCTCACTTACAATACATGCCCCTACACTGGTGCTGGGATCCTTGCTCCGCTCCGCAGAAAAGATTGCAATCCCCATGAAATATTCATCCCAGGTAATATA
This sequence comes from Bacillota bacterium, assembly GCA_023410275.1. Classification (GTDB taxonomy): domain Bacteria; phylum Bacillota; class Clostridia; order Lachnospirales; family Lachnospiraceae; genus Anaerocolumna. The sequence goes on along the minus strand of JAEYPZ010000145.1, from coordinate 96,431 downwards.
GTCTTGTTTTTTCATTCCCTTATCCTCCTGATTTGCTCATCAAATATAGGTTTATTTTAACATAGGAAAAAGGCTAAGTAAATTTAAAATAAAATGGGAATACTTTTTTAATACGGTTATTTTTAATATATTTTGGTAAAAATGGTATTATAAAATAACTATTTTCAGGTTTTATGCGGAATAAGAGACTTTACAAAAACTTTACATTCTAAAAATACGCGGATTACAATGGGCTAGTAGAATGAAACCTGTAATTAGAACAACCAAGAAATATAACAGGGGGATCCCAAATCAAGGAGGAAAGAAATAATGAAGCTAAAAAATAAAGTTCTGGCAGTTCTTTTAACAATGGCGCTTGTTGGTGTACTTGGAGGCTGCGGAAAGTCAAACAACGCATCCGGTAATGCAGGCAATGCGACCACAGAACCTACTCAGGCAGCTACAGATGCAGCAACAGAAACACCTGCAGCAACAGATACACCTTCTACAGATAATTTATCCGGTACAGTAACCATAACAGGTTCTACATCCGTTGAAAAAATCTTAAATGACATGATCGATGAATTTACCGCAGCTAATCCTGATGTAACAATCAACTATACAGGAACCGGTTCTTCCGCAGGTATTGCAGATGCTATTTCAGGAGCAAATGACATCGGTGCTTCTTCCAGAAATTTAAAGGATGACGAAAAAACATCAGGCCTTAAGGAAGTTACCTTTGCTTATGACGGTATTGCCGTAGCTGTAAATCCCGCTAATACTTTAAAGAACATTACAACAGAAGACCTTGCTAAGATATTTTCCGGCCAGATTACGAACTGGAAGGATGTAGGCGGAAAAGACGCTGATATCGTAGTAGTATCCAGAGAGGGTGCTTCCGGAACAAGAAGTGCATTTGAAGAACTGACGAAGTTGGAAGATGCAGGCGGTTTAACAGAGAATGCAACAGTTGTTGAAGGAAATGGTAACGTTCAGACAGCAGTAGCAGGAAATGAAAATGCAATTGGTTATGTATCCTTCTCCTATATTGACAGCACAGTAAAAGCTCTTACCGTAAATGATGTGGAAGGAACTCCTGAAAATGCGAAATCAGGCAAGTATGTACTCTCAAGACCTTTCCTCTTTGTATACAATGAAGGAAAAGCATCAGCCGCTGCAAAAGCATTCGTAGACTTTTCATTAAGCGATGATGGCCAGGCATTCGTAGAAAAACATGGAGGAATAAAATTAGATAAATGAAAAAGAACGTAAGCAATCAGAATAAGGCGGGTAAAGCGGTAGAATATAAAGAGACACTGTTTCATATTATCTTTTTGGTAAGTGCTTTAGTCAGTGTCCTGAGTGTCGTTGCAATTATCGTCTTCGTATTTGCCAAAGGCTTAAAACCCTTTTTCGGAAAAGATGCTTACAGCTTTCTAACATTTATAACCGGATTAAAATGGGACCCGAACAATAATGTATTTGGAGTATTCTACATGATAGTAGGATCCCTGCTTGCAACCCTGGGCGCGATAGCGTTCGGGGTTCCAATTGGTTTACTGACAGCTGTATTTATCGCCGAAATAGCACCTAAGAAAATAGTTTCCATTATTAAGCCGGGAATAGAATTATTAGCCGGCATTCCGTCCGTTATATACGGAGCCTTCGGTCTTGGAGTCATCGTCCCTTTAATTAATAAAGTATCTCCCACCGGACAGGGGCAGTCCTTATTAGCTGTTATCTGTGTACTTACAATTATGGTGCTGCCTACCATTATATCCTTAAGTGAAAGCAGTATCCGCGCCGTTCCAAAATCCTACCGGGAAGCCTCCTATGGCCTTGGCGCTTCCAAAATACAGACCATTTTCAAAGCAGTTATTCCCGCAGCCCGTTCCGGAATATTGACGGCTACCGTACTTGGTATCGGCAGGGCTATCGGAGAGACAATGGCAGTAATGATGATTGCAGGAAATAATATCGGCGGGCTGCCCACCAGTATATTCTCAAAAATCAGACCTCTGACCACTAACATTGCCATGGAAATGGGCTATGCCTCCGGAAGGCATCAGGATATGCTCTTTGCCACCGGTGTAATTCTTTTTACCTTCATCATGGCTATTAACTTTACGCTGATCCGGCTGACCAAAAAGCTTGGGAACGAAGGTCCTTTAAGATAAGCAATTTTCACTTATATTTAGGCAGTGCCGCAGGCAGTATTGCGGTATGCGCGAAAGAGGTTTAAATGAATAATAATAATTGGAGCAACAGAAAAGTGAAAGACGGCCTTTTAAGGAGCTTAATTTACCTTGCCACCGCATTGACCGTTAGTATCTTATTTATCATCATAGGTTTCATTTTATACAAAGGAGTACCTGGAATTAGTGTGGATTTCCTGACCAGAAGCTGGGATGACAAGACTACCTTTGTAAATGTCAAGGCGGATGCCGGCAGAACAGGAGAGGGTGATGAAGGCTATATTCCTGCTCTTGGCATCACTGTAAAAGAAGGCGATAAAAACCTGGTTATATCGAAAATAGAGAAAAACTCCCCGGCCAAAAAGGCTGTAAATATGAAGAATGTATCCTATGTTCTGAAAAAGGATGATACTATCAGCAAGATAGGGAGTGACAATACGGAGGATTTATCCTTTAAGGATGCAGTAAAGCTGTTACAGAGCAGCAATGGGACCCTCCGTCTGAAGGTAACAAGACCCGGCGGCGGTATTATACCAATGTTTGTATCAACTATTTATATTATCCTGCTGTCTCTTGTGGTTGCAGGGCCTATTGGAATCAGTGCGGCAATTTACCTGAATGAATATGCAAAGCCCGGCAGAGTCCTTAACAGTATCCGCTTTGCCATTCAGAACCTGGCTGGTATACCTTCCATTATATACGGCCTTTTTGGTATGCTTTTATTTGTACAGACACTTAAGATGCAGTATTCCATACTGGCTGGTTCCCTTACTCTTAGTATCCTGCTGCTTCCGACCATTATTTCCACAACAGAGGAAGCACTGAAGGAAATACCCAGATCCTACAGGGAAGGTTCTTATGGACTTGGAGCAACGAAGCTGCAAACAATTGCAAAGATTATCCTGCCTGGGGCATTGCCGGGCATTCTGGTAGCAGTAATTCTCAGTATCGGCAGAATAGTGGGCGAATCTGCAGCCCTCATCTTTACCGCAGGTACAATCGCACAGATACCGGAAGGGTTAGTAGGGGGAAAGGCATCTGCGGCAACACTTACCACTAAGATGTACTGGCTGATAAAAGAATCGGGAGATTTAAGCGCAGCAAGTTCGATTGCAGTGGTATTGCTGGTTCTTATTATACTATTAAACGTTGCTTCCAAAATGATAACAAGAGCGTTTTTAAAAAGAACCGGTAATGGCTGATAGGGCTTTTAACAGGATTTACGAAAACAGGAGGATATGCTTTGAACGATAAGGTGAAATTTACAGTCAGGGATCTGGATTTGTACTACGGAAATTTTCAGGCTCTTAAGAATATAAATATGAATATAGAACAAGGGAAGATTACAGCCTTTATAGGACCTTCCGGCTGCGGCAAGTCTACCTTTTTAAAGACTCTGAACCGGATGAATGACCTGGTGGAAGGAGTTAAGATAAATGGGGAAGTTACACTGGACGGTGTGGATATCTATAAGGATTTCGATGCAATCATGCTAAGGTCAAGAGTGGGCATGGTATTCCAGCAGCCAAATCCTTTTCCCATGAGTATCTATGACAATGTAGCTTACGGCCCCAGAATACACGGTGTTAAGAAAAAGAGCGCCCTGGATGAGATAGTGGAGAAATCCTTACGGCAGGCAGCTATCTGGGATGAAGTAAAGGATAAGCTGAAGAAAAGTGCTCTTGCAGTATCCGGCGGACAGCAGCAGAGAATCTGCATTGCCAGAACTCTTGCAATTGAACCGGAGGTTATATTAATGGATGAGCCTACCTCGGCACTTGACCCTATTTCTACTATTAAGATCGAAGACCTTGCTACGGAATTAAAGAAGCATTATACTATTATTATAGTAACCCATAACATGCAGCAGGCCGGACGTATTTCCGATAAAACAGCCTTCTTCCTGACGGGAGAGGTAATAGAATACGGTGATACCGAGCAGATATTTAACAAACCGTCCAATAAGAAAACAGAGGATTATATCACCGGAAGATTCGGCTGATTCCTTGTATTATTAAAAAGCATAATTTAAATATGCCGGTACGGAAAATTTATACGGAAAATGTGAAAAAGGTAACCCAAAAAAGACTTGCAAATAAATAGGAAAATGCTATTATATTGGTAATCAATTAGCCCTTATTAAGGGCGGATAGGAGCTGAATCGAATGAGACAGACTTTTCTTGCACAATTGGAGGAATTAAATAATGATGTAATCAAAATGGGAAGCATATTAGAGCTGTCCATGAATGAAATGATAGGAGTCCTTCATGACAAAGACATTGAAAGGGCAAAGAAGATCATAGACAGAGATGATGAAATTGATATGCTGGAACAGCATATCGAGAAGGAATGCATCAATATCATTGCCAAGCAGCAGCCATTGGCATCGGATTTAAGAAAGATAACCTCTATTATGAAAATCATAACGGACATTGAACGTATTGCGGACCAATGCGCAGATATCTCAGAGTATATTATCAAGCTTAACAGGTATCCTCAGATGGACTCGCCCAAGTCCCTTGATTCTATGATTGAAGCTATGAAAAAGATGGTAATCAACACCATAGACAGCTTTGTGGAGGCTGATGTTAAAAAGGCAAAGACCGTCATTGAAGCGGATGACGAAGTGGATAATGACTTTGAGAAAATAACGGGTGAGCTGTCCCTTATCATGCAAAATAAACCGGAGCTGGTACCCCAGTGTATTTGTTATCTGATGATAATAAAGTACCTGGAGAGAATGGCAGACCATGCCACGAATATAGCAGAATGGATAACCTATATTGTTACAGGAAATCTAACGGTTGGATAAAGAAATCCCTTGAAGGAGAGTTTCTCATGAAAACAATATTAGCGGTAGATGATGAAGAACATATTTTAGAGCTATTAGCCTATAATCTGGAAAGAGACGGCTATCGGGTCTTAAAGGCGGAATCCGGTGAACTTGCTCTGGAAATACTGGCTTTAGAGAAAGTTGACATCGTGCTTTTAGACTGGATGCTGCCGGGAATGGACGGAATAGAAGTGCTGCGGAAGATCCGCTCCGACAGGAATTATCACAATATCCCCGTTATTTTCCTGACGGCAAAAGGGGATGAGATCAGTAAAGTGGTGGGACTTGAGGTAGGCTCTGACGATTATCTGGTAAAGCCCTTTGGTATCCATGAATTGCTGGCACGTATCAAGGCGGTGCTGCGAAGAACAGAAGGCACTGGAAAGCAAAGCGAAGAAAAGGATGAAAGAGAAGAAAAGCTCATGATTGACCAGTTGGAAATCAACCGTTCCAGGAGGACGGTAACCCTTGACGGAGACCTGGTTGAGCTTTCCTTTAAGGAATTTGAGCTATTATATCTGCTGGCGAAAAACAGAGGCATCGTATTTACCAGGGATAATCTTCTGGAAAAGGTATGGGGGTACGACTATATCGGAGAGACCAGAACCGTGGATGTTCATGTAAGCAACCTGAGAAAGAAGATTGAAAAGGATGAGAGCCATCCTGTTTATATCAAAACGGTAAGGGGTATGGGATATAAGTTCGCATAATTCAAATCCTCGGCCTAATCTTGCGGCGCACTGGGTAGGCATGGCTGGTAATGTGTTCAGGAATATTAAATCGAAGTCTAATATTCAGAAAAGGAGTTAAAATGCAGAAAAAGCTCTATATCAGTTACCTTGCAACGATTATTCTGGCCCTGGGAATAGCAGGAATATTATTCTGGAATGAAACCTCGGATTACTTATATAAGCAAAGTGAGGACCGCTATCTGGCCCAGGCACAAATGGTGGCAGACATATTTACGATGACAGGCTTTCATAGTGCTCAGGATTATGAGTCCTTCGTGGATAATTATGGGAATAAGTACAATTGCAGAATAACCATTATTGATAAAGACGGAAACGTCATTGCAGATTCCAAAACCGACGGACAGATGGAAAACCATAAATCCAGAGAAGAAGTGAAGCTTGCCTTAAAGGGTGAGAGCGTTTCGGTAACCAGGTATTCCAAAACCATGAAGCAGGAATATTCCTATAGCGCAGTCCCTGTGAAAACGGCAGATTTTGACGGGGTTATCAGGATATCCCTGCCTTTCTCAACCATAAAGGACTTAACCGATAAGTTAGGAGGCTCCCTGGAGCTTACGGTATTTCTGTGCCTGGTATTAGCCATGGCTGCGGCCGCTATCTTTACAGGGCTTTTTACAAAGCCTATAAATGAGGTGGCAAGGGCGGCAGAGAGAATATCCGACGGAGACTATAATATTAAAATCTACACAAGGGATAAATCCGTAGTTGGAAAGCTTGCCCGTTCTTTTAACATTATGGCCGGAAATCTGAAGAACACCATAACCAGCCTCACACAAAGAAATGCGGAGCTGGAAGCGATGCTCAGCAGCATGGAGGCAGGAGTTGTTGCCATAGATGACAGCAGCGATGTACTCTTTTTCAATAAATCCTTTGAAAAGATAAACAATGCCGGAAAGGCCATTGCAGTAGGGCAGTCCCTGTATTCCATCTTCCGCAATGCCGCCGTATTCGATGCAGTGGACGAAGTGAAGGAAACGAAAACAAGTGTTATGAAGGAAGGCAGCATATCAGGGCCATCCATGAGCTTTATCAGGGTTACCGGCACACCCCTGGGGCTGGAGGGAGAGAAATCCTTTGGCGTTCTTTTAATTATAGAGGACATTACTCAATTGAAGAAGCTGGAAAATATGCGAAGAGATTTCGTTTCGAATGTAACCCATGAATTAAAGACACCTCTGACATCTATCAGAGGATTTATAGATACCCTAAAAAATGGAGCCATAAAAGAAGAAGCAGTGGCAAACCGCTTCCTGGATATTATTGATATTGAGGCGGAGAGGCTGTTTACACTTATTCAGGATATCTTATTGCTGCAGGAAATCGAATCCAAAAGAGATTTTGAGAGAATCCCCTGTGATATCAATGAATGTGTGAAATCAGTGATTGAACTGCTCCAGCCAAAGGGAAAAGACGATCTGGAAATAATCTTTGAGCCCCAGCCATATCTGAGACCTTTTTACTGCAATCCCGACAGAATGAAGCAGCTCTTTATAAATCTTCTGGACAATGCCATGAAATATACGGAAGAGGGTACCATAACCGTTACCCTGAAGGAAGAAGAGGACAATTTGGTTCTGGGGGTCAAGGACACAGGAATCGGCATTGACAAGGAATCACTGCCACGTATCTTTGAGCGCTTCTACCGGGTGGACAGGGGACGTTCCAGAAAGCAGGGAGGAACCGGCCTTGGACTTTCCATTGTAAAGCATATTGTAGAGCTTTACAGCGGAAATATCCAGGTAAACAGTACCTTAGGAGAGGGAACGGAATTTATCATTGCCCTTCCTTACGACACGGGAAAGAAGAAATAAACCAAGGCTGCCAAGAAGGATGATCCCAAGAATGAGAAAAAGGCAGTGCATAAAGAAGGTGTCCGGCAGGAGATTGATAATCGGGTCGGTAGCCGGATCAAAGAGCCAGTAATTGTTGCGGAAGAATATCTTGTGCAGCACAACAAAAAGCTTGTCAAAGTTAATGGCACATGCCAGCGCAACAAGCAGAGGCAGCACCACTACGGTAACACTGGAAGGCAAAAGATAACGGTAGTCCCTGACTTTTCTTTTATACAGGATAGTCACAAGAAGCAGCAGGGCAGTTACAGCTAAAATATAATAAAAGGCTGTAAAGATATTTTTAACCTCCCTGAAATGCTCCAAAGCAGGGGCAGAAGAGGGGAGGGTAGGAAATTTTAGCTCTCCCTTATAAAAGGGTGAATTATAATCGATCAGCACATCATAATTTTCTTTTATCACAGAGGCCTCTATCCCGGAGGTCTTTTCTATGTCCAGATGCTTTATATCAAAATAATAGAGAGGTCTGAAATTCACTGCAAGAATAACCCCGGCAGAAATAAAGAACAGGGCGAATAGTAAGCCGATACCGATATCGGTCAATTTAAACTTTCTCATATACATAATCCTTTCAGAGTCATAATAAACTTAAAAAATTTATGATATTTACAAGAAATCCATAAATTTCCAGTTCAGCAATAGGAAAGACCATACAATTAAAAATTATACCTTATAACATATTATATCTTTCCCTAAGAAATTAAGCAAATGAATTGTAATACTGTGCTGTAAAACAAGGACTCAGTTTGCTTGTATAGGTGTTATGAAATGCTGCAATGGGGGCTGACTTCACGATAGATAACCGCAGGCTAACTTCACAGCCTTCCGGATTTAACAGAATTTTAACAGGTATATACAAGAGTATAGCTTTTCATGGTATAATGTATACAGAATCTGATCGGATTAAGGGAGAAATCGATGGAAAGCTGTATTCACAAAGGAGAAGAAATCTGTACCTATGAACTAAAGGACAGCTCAGGAATTTATCAGGTAGAAAGGGTAGAGGAATTAAAGCTTGCGGCGGCAAGGGGAGAGCTGATCTGCAGAGAATGCGGCTCCAAGGTCTATCTGGCTGCGGGATTGATAAAGGAACCCTATTTTTCACACTATGACATAACCGGCTGCGAATATTCTGCCAACAGGGAATCCGAGGAGGCATTAAAGGGCAAACGGCTGCTCTACCACCTGCTTCGGACAAGCTTTCCGGAGGAAGAGCTCTATACCAGATATAAGCTGAAGAACGGCCTATATTGCAGCTTCTACCTGCCCTTTGCGGACGGAAAGCCCATGGCAGTTGAATTCAGGCTGTACAATACGGGAATAGACGAATTCTATATAAGGGATCAATATTACCGGGAAGAGGGAATTACACCTGTCTATATGTTAGGATACCGGGTTGATAAAAACGACAGGCAATTATCTTGGTACCAGAATCTGATTCAGAAATCTATGGGTTATTGTGCTTTTTTGGATGCCGTACAGGAAAAGATGTATTTAAAAAAGAGCTTTTATAGCCGCTTTGAAGGAAAAGGAAGGGTAAGGCTGCTTCGGAAGGATTATCTGGTAAAGGAGCTTCTTCTAAACAGGAATGGAATCCTTTCAGAAGAATTTATGGAGGAATGCAGTAAAGCAGAGAAGGCCTTTGCCCTCCCGGAAGGCATTCGGGAGGATATCCTGGAAAATGCCCTCCGGCTGGTAAAGGAAGGGCAGGGGCACCTGGTATCGGAGAAGTACAGGAATTTTATAAGAGAAAGAAAACTGCTTAGATAAGCGGAAGGGGGTATTTATGTTTCAGGTAGGTACAGATTGGAATCCCAAACAGGCACGGCTGAAAGAGCTGATTGCAAAGCCTGAAAAGTTTGAAGAAGCAAAGGAGCTTTGTCTCCAATTACATTCAATAGTCCACTCCTCGGAGATAACACCGGGCGTTGGGCAAACCTTACTGGATGAGGTATGGGAGGGCTTGACGGAAAAGGCCTTTCTTACCATGCCGACAGTGAAGGATGTGACTGTTGCATGGAATATCTGGCATATTACGCGAATTGAGGATATCACAGCCAACGTTTTAATAGGGGAAAGAGATCAGGTATTGGATGAAGAATGGCTGGAGCGCCTTGGAGTCCGGGTCAGGGACACAGGTAATGCAATGACGGATGAGGAAATCCTTGCTTTAAGCCGGCAGCTGGTCCGGGAAGAGCTTAAAAGCTACCGGGATGCCGTAGGAGTCAGAACAAAGGAAATAATAAATAATCTGACTTCCCCTGATTTGAAAAAAAAGGTAAAAGGGGAAAGCATTGCAAGGATATTAAAAGAAGGCGGTGTGACGGAACAGGAGGATTCCATCTGGCTGCTGGATTTCTGGGGTAAGAAAAATGTAGCGGGCATTCTTCTTATGCCAATCACAAGGCATCAGGCAGGACACTTAAATGATTGCATTAAGTTAAAGAAGAAGCTGCAAAAATAGGGGTTGCCATACTGGTTAAAATATTGTACACTAAAAATAGATTTTGTATGACTGGCGGAAATGGGAGCTTACCCATAGGGAGTACAAAAATATGATATGCCGACCGCCTGGGCAGCTCTGGTAATGGGATAGTTACCGGGTTACCAGGGCGGTTTTTTGTTGTCTTTCGAAAGAATAACCATATAGTCCCTATTTTAAGGAAAAGGAGAGCGGAAATGAGAGCATTAATCAGCGTATCGGACAAAACAGGAATTGTGGAATTCGCAAAGGAACTGGAGGCCCTTGGCATTCAGGTTCTGTCAACGGGAGGAACCTATAAAAAGCTGAAGGAAGAAGGAATCAAAGCAGTTGAGGTATCCGAGGTGACAGGCTTTCCCGAATGCCTTGACGGAAGGGTAAAGACCCTGCATCCTGCCATCCATGCCGGACTTCTTGCCATGAGAGGAAAGGAAGAGCATATGAAGCAGCTGGAGGAGCTTCATATCGAACCCATAGATTTTGTCATTGTAAATCTCTATCCCTTTAAAGCAACCATTCTGAAAGAGGATGTCACCAGGGAAGAAGCTGTTGAGAATATCGATATCGGAGGCCCCACCATGCTTCGCAGCGCCGCTAAGAATTATCAGGACGTAGCGGTAGTGACGGACCCGGCTGATTACGAAAAGGTACTGGGAGAATTAAAGGAACACGGGCAGGTAAATCTTGACACCAAATTCTATCTGATGCAGAAGGTATTTATGCATACCTCCAATTATGATACCATGATTGTCGATTACCTGAAGAAGGAAAGGAAAGATACCGCCCTTCCAGAAACCTTAACCCTTACCTATGAGAAGGTACAGGATATGAGATACGGGGAAAACCCTCATCAGAAGGCAGCCTTTTACCGGGAAATCGGAAAGAAAAAAGGTTCTATTGTTGATGCTTTGCAGCTTAACGGAAAAGAGCTGTCCTTTAACAACATCAATGACACCAATGGAGCTTTGGAATTGCTGAAGGAATTCAGCGAACCTACCGTAGTTGCCTGCAAGCATGGGAATCCCTGCGGTGTGGGAAGCGCAGATAATATAGATGCAGCCTGGGATAAGGCCTATCAGGCTGATAAGGTATCCATCTTCGGCGGAATTGTAGTAGTAAACCGTACTGTAACGGCATATATGGCAAAGGAAATGAGTAAAATCTTCTTAGAGGTTATTGTGGCTCCGGCCTTTGAAGAAGAAGCTCTTGAAGTCCTCAAGGGCAAGAAAAATGTCAGAGTATTGCAGCTGTCAGATATCGAAGTACCTCAGAATGAGAATGCCTATGACTTAAAGAAGGTAAACGGAGGCCTTATTGTTCAGACCATAGACAGCAAGCTTTTAGAGGAAGCCGATATCAAAGTAGTAACGGACAGAAAGCCTACGGACAAGGAAATGGAAGATATGCTCTTTGCCATGAAGGTCGTAAAGTTCGTAAAATCCAATGGTATTGCCCTTGCAAAGGATAAGCAGACCATCGGCATCGGCCCCGGACAGGTAAACCGTATCTGGGCGGCTAAGCAAAGCATAGAGCACAGCAGGGAACTGATAAGTGAAGAAGCCTCCACGGGCTCCGTACTTGCTTCCGATGCCTTCTTCCCCTTTGATGATTGTGTGGAAGCTGCCCACGAAGGCGGAATAACCGCAATCATTCAGCCCGGCGGCTCCATCCGTGACGAGGATTCCATTAAGAAATGCAATGAGTACGGAATCACAATGGTATTTACCGGAATGAGGCATTTTAAGCACTAAGACAGCCCAGGATAAAATGCTGGTAACTAATTAATTTAAAATATTAAACAAATAACCAATAAATACAAAAAATAAATTTTTATAATAAAAATTTATTTTAAGCAATAAAGCTGTTTTAATATAAAATATTGATATTAAAATTATTTTATTAGAAAAGTATTGTAAATAGGACGGATGGGTCTGTCTTTAAGGCAAAGGGATTAACAAGAATGCCTTGTCGCAAAGATACCATCCGTCCTTTTTAAGTGTAATTCCCAATAAAAATTAATTTTACAGGTTGCTTTTTCCTTGACATGCAGTTTATCATAGTAGCAGATGCCTGAAACAGTCGTTAAGGCTTCCATTTGTGAGGCAATTTCCTATTACGGAGCAATACCTTTTTATGAGACAATTTTTCTATGAAATAGAAGCATCTGCATATAAACCATCTGTTTTACTATAGGAAAGGAGAATTCAATCCTGTATGGAGGAAATAATACAGAAAACCATTTTAAGTTTACAGAGAAATAATATGGAGGGATATTTTGTTGAGAATAAGGAAGAATTACTTACACTGATATCCACACTGATAAAAAGGGGAGAAAAGGTTGGCTGCGGGGATTCCGTTACCTTAGAGGAGACCGGGGTTTTTGAATTTCTTCGAAGGGGGGATTTTGATTTTTATGATAAGCACCGGCATAGCTTGACCTCCGATGAAAAACGGGAGCTCTATATAAAAAATTTTAGTGCGGATACCTTTATAACCGGTACCAATGCCATAACTGCTGACGGAAAATTATTTAACATCGACGGAAATGGCAGCCGCGTTGCCCCCATGCTTTACGGACCCCAGCAGGTGATAGTTGTAGCAGGGACAAATAAAATCGTGGAAACGGCGGAAGCTGCCATAAACCGAACAAGGCAAATCGCAGCGCCCCTGGATGCGAAAAGGCTAAACAAAGATACACCATGTGTAAAGCTGGGGAAATGTATCGATTGCAGGCACAAACAACGAATTTGCAATGACTTTGTTTTAATCTCCGGGCAATTTGTAAAAAACAGAATCAAAGTGATTCTTATAGAGGGAGAGTACGGTTATTGATTTTATGGGAGTTAAAGCTGAAAGTGGCTCGGCAATATCAAAAGTGGTTCCAGCGATAATTCCGAATTGGACATCCTGATTTGAGAAGAAATTTAACCAAGGAATATGGTATAGTGATGATATCGGAGGTGATTATTTGTATTTTGAATACGGTAACGAGGAAATGGAGTTTCTGAAAAGCCGGGACAAGGTCCTTGGTGCAGCAATTGACCAAATTGGATTAATCTACCGGGAAGTTGACAGTGACCTGTTTTCTTCCGTGGTCCATCATATCATCGGGCAGCAGATTTCCACCTCTGCCCAGGCAACGATATGGCAGCGGCTTACAAACAGCCTTGAGGATATCAATGCCGATACCATATGTACGCTGGAACTTAATGAGCTGCAAAAATTCGGAATGACTTATAAGAAAGCCGGATATATCAAAGACTTCGCGGAAAAAGTAAGAAATAAGGAATTTGACATAGAAATGCTTAACAGACTGCCCGATCAGGAGGTCGTGAAGGAGCTTTCTGCTCTGAAGGGTATTGGAGTGTGGACCGCGGAAATGCTTATGACCTTTAGTATGCAGCGTCCGGATATTGTCAGCTTCGGAGACCTTGCCATTCACCGTGGAATGCGGATGCTGTACCATCATAAAACCATTGACAGGGAAAAGTTCGAAAAATATAGAAGGCGTTATTCACCCTATGGGACAGTGGCCAGCCTTTACCTATGGGCAATAGCCGGAGGAGCAATTGCTGGAATGCGTGATTATGCACCAAGGAAGAAAAAAGGGGAGGCAAAGAAATGATACCGGAAGAAAGGGCAGATGAGGAAATGACATCAGATGAGATGTCAACGGATGGTATTATATTAGGTGGAATGGTCTCGGAAGAGATAGCAGGGGATGAAATGACACCAGATGATATAGCACCGGAAGAATTAGTAACAGATAAAATGACACCGGAGGAAATGTGGAAAGCGGTATCAGAAAATGATGCATCCTGTGACGGCCTCTTTTTTTACGCAGTGAAGTCCACAGGAATCTATTGCCGCCCCTCATGTAAATCGAAAGCTCCCAAGCGGGAAAATGTTTGTTTTTTTGATACCGCAGAAGGAGCAGGAGCAGCCGGTTTTCGGCCCTGCAAGCGGTGCAGGAGCGACCTGTCAGAGTATCAGCCCATCAGGGAAATTGCAGACAAGGCAAAGCAGCTGCTGGACGATTCCTTTAGCAGGAGCTGTGAATGGAACCGGGAGCTGAGGCAGCTTGGAGTATCAAAACGCCGTATGGCAGAAATCTTTAAGGAGGAATACGGTGTTACACTGTCTGAATATGTAGGCAGTCTGCGCCTTAAGGAAGCAAAGAGGCTGCTTTCTGAAACCGGAGAAGAAATAATTGACATCGCATATTCCACCGGCTTTGGCGGAGTATCCTCCTTTTACCGCTTTTTTAAGAATGAAACGGGCTTATCTCCGGCGGCTTACAGAAAGGAGCATTGTGTATGAGCAGATATGCTTTTTATGATTTTGAATTTGGAATTTTAAAAATTGGATATAACGAGACAGCAATCACCTATTTAAAGCGGGCGGAAAAAATAGATGCTGCCAATGAACCTTCTGCCCTTTCTGACAGAGCCTTTGACGAAGTATGTGCATATCTTAAAGGCACCCGAAGGAACTTTGACTTTCCTTATGAACTAAAGGGCACTGAATTTCAGAATAAAGTATGGAAGGCGCTCCTTCAGATTCCCTACGGAGAAACCCGTACATACAAGCAGATAGCGGAAGAGGCAGGCAGTCCGAAAGGAAGCCGTGCAGTAGGGATGGCAAATAATAAAAACCCTGTTACCATTGCCGTACCATGCCATCGGGTAATCGGTACAGACGGCGGTCTTGTAGGATATGCAGGCGGCCTTGAGATGAAAAAATTCCTGCTGGAGCTGGAACAAAGCGGAAAGATTGGTCAGGAGAGGGAGTAGTTTGAAAAAGCAATACATTTTCAAATTTCTATTTAAGCAGTATCACAAGTAAGCTTGTGGGTGGGAAAAAATTACTATTCTATTATGCGGAATATAAAGGATTTCGCAGTGGAGGTTCTAAATGGTTATCAGGGAATATAATGCAGCAGATTGCCGGGAAATGGCAACAATGCTCTGCGACAGACTTGAAAGACATTTCCCTGTCAGCTGCATCACAACACATGCCTCCATTACCGTAAAGCCTTTTTTTGAATCCAGAGGCTATCGCGTACTCCGTGAACAGCAGGTGACGCGCAATGGTGTAATCCTGATTAATTATGTGATGGAGAAATTAATAATTATTTAATACTTAAGTCTGTCATGGCAGCAAGGGGGAATTATAATTATATGTATCAGAGAATTTTAGATTATTTAAAAGAGAAACCGGCTTTATACGCACCAGGTACCGCTCCATTTTGGAATGATTCCCATATTTCGAAGGGAATGCTGGAGGCACATCTGGCTCCCGAGGTGGATGGAGCTTCCAGAAAGCACGGCTTTATTAAAGAATCGGCGGATTGGATAGCGGACAGCTTTGCGCCCTATTCCGAAAGAGCCCTACTTGATCTTGGATGCGGTCCCGGTATTTATGCCCAGTTATTCAGCAAGGCAGGATTTGCCGTTACCGGCATTGATTTTTCGGAACGTTCCATTGCATATGCCTCTCAACAAGCGGCAGCTGCCGGATTGCCGATACATTACCGGTGTGGAAATTACCTGGAAATCCATGAACAGGACGCTTTTGATGTGGTTACGCTGATATATTGCGACTTTGGCGTTTTGGCACCGGCAGACCGAAAGTCTTTGCTTCTTAAAATCAGAAAAGCTCTTAAAAACGGCGGGACATTAATTTTAGATGCCTGGACAAAGGGTTACCTGAAGAACTTCTCCGAAGGACAAAGTGTTGATTATTGTGATAATGGATTCTGGAGTGAAAACCCATATATGTGCATCCAAAGCAACTATCTTTACCCGGATACGGGTGATTACCCGGATACGGCTAATTATCTGGAGCAGTTCATTGTTGTAACAGAGGATGCCTGCCAATGCTATAACAATTGGAACCAGATCTATACCATGCAGTCTCTGAAAGAGGAATTGGCCGAGGCCGGCTTTAGCAGTATTGTTTTTTATGACAATGTTGCAGGTAAGCCTTATACCGGCTTGGGCGATACGATTTGTGCGGCTGCAAAGAAATCCCAGTGAGCAGAATAAGCCGGGAATGTTGCAGAATAAGCCGGGCCAATGTTGACAAATGCCAGCTGCCGTGCTATCATAATGTCGCATGATATGCAATAAAGGAGATAAGCCATGAGCTTTTATATAACAGATCAACTGACAAGGAAAACCAGCTCTGTACAATTCAAACCGATGAAACGTTGTACAGAGCTTAGCAAATCCTGAGGGATTTATAGATTCATCGGAAATTAGGGTAGTAAATTAGGTCAGCCATGGAAAATGGCACCCGGTTTTTTACTCTTATTTCCGATGGTATTTGGTGCATAAAAGGCTATGGACAATGCGTTTGTCCATAGCCTTTTGCTATATAGGGGAGCCATCAGATTTGGCTGCTTTGCAGAAGGCGGATACAGTATTTGTATCCTTGCTTTCTGCTTTTTTATTTGCCGGCAAGGGTGTCAGCTTGAGAGAAAAGTATCAAAAAGCAGAGCTTTGGCAGAAGATGAGAACCAGGAATGAGAGCCTGGAGAAGAAAGGATTGTTGAAATTATGAGTTTATTGGAAATTACGGAATTATCACATTCATTTGGCGATAACCTGCTTTTTAAAGATGCAGCGTTATCCTTAAACAAAGGGGAACATATTGGTGTTGTCGGTCAGAATGGGACCGGAAAAAGTACTCTTATAAAAATATGCACCGAGCAGATCATACCGGATACAGGCAGAGTGGTCTGGCAGCCCAAAGTCACCATTGGCTATCTGGACCAGTATGCGCAGATAGAAAAGAGCATAATAATGAAAGACTTTTTGAAATCGGCATTTCTTGATTTATACGCAATGGAGGAAAAAATGAACGGGCTTTACACAAGGGCCGCAGGGGGAGAAACGGAGGTTTTGGGACTGGCAGCCCAGTATCAGGAACAACTGGAAGCAAATAATTTTTATTCCATTGACCTTTTAATCGAGCAGATAGCAGAAGGCTTAGGGCTGCTCTCCATTGGTTTGGAGCGCCCTATTGAAGAAATGAGCGGAGGACAGCGTGCCAAGGTCATATTGGCCAAATTACTGCTGGAAAAGCCGGATGTGCTGCTTCTGGATGAGCCAACAAATTTTCTGGATAAGGAACATGTCACATGGCTTGCCGGGTACCTTTCCAACCTTGAAAATGCCTATATGGTGGTCTCTCATGACTATGCTTTTCTGGAAAAAATCGCAACCCGCATCTGTGATATTGATAACGACAGGATTACAAAATATTTCGGCACATACTCGGAATTTCTGAAAAAGAAAACACTTTTGCGGGAGGACTATGTCAGACAGTACTCTGCACAGCAAAGGGAAATCAAAAAGACGGAAGAATTTATCCGGAAGAATATTGCGGGCCGTAAATCAAAGATGGCAAGGGGCAGGCAAAAGCAGCTGGACCGGTTGGATAGAATAGAGGCATTGGACCAAAAAGAGATTAAACCGGTATTTAACTTTACAGGACTTCCTTTATCCGCAGCGGAGCATTTGAATGTTAAGCACTTGTCTGTGGGGTATTACTATCCGGTTTTGTCAGACCTTAATTTTTCTATAACGGGCGGACAAAAGATTGTCATTACAGGCTTCAATGGAATTGGAAAAACCACACTGCTGAAAACTTTGGTGCAGGAAATACCGGCTTTGCAGGGAGGGTTTTCCTTCTCTGAACAGGTGGTACCCGGCTATTTCGAACAGGACCTGGCATGGGAGGACGGAACCAGAACACCGATTCAGATTATCTCCGACGCCTATCCTTCCCTTTTGTTAAAAGAGGTCCGGCAGCACCTTGCCCGCTGTGGTATTTTAAGCAAGCATGCCATGCAGGAAATAGGGACATTAAGCGGCGGAGAACAGGCAAAGGTCAAAATGTGCCTGCTCACCATGAAGCCCTGTAATTTTCTGATTATGGATGAACCGACCAACCACCTGGATATACAGGCAAAGGATTCTTTAAAGAGTGCCTTGTCGGGGTTCTCCGGCACGGTATTGCTGGTCTCCCATGAGGAAGCCTTTTACCGGGATTGGGTACAGCGGGTCATTAACATTGAAAAGTCATTATAAAATCAACCCTTAAATACCGGAAGCAGTATTTCATCAAAAATAATAGCAGGCCGCTTCTGTGGCAGGTCTCAAAAAGGCTTTAGGCCTTTAACAAATATAATTTGTCATGCAGGCAGGCTTCCTGTAACCGGAAGCCTGCCTGCTTTTATAGATACCGAGAATGGAATCGGTCAATATCTGTATAAGGATATTCAAAACATGAGAATATTGAAAACCTAATGATTTGTGGTAAATTGAATTAAATCAGCATTGACACTCAGCATTTTGCATGGTACTGTTCAAGCAGCTGCTGAAATTCTTCATTTGAGTGAAGGAACTCATAATCAGGGCTGTTCTCCAGCTCGGAAAGAATTGATGGCAGCATTTGAGCACCGAAATTTTCCTGGTTTTCTTTGCGGCCGATATGACGGTACAAGGGTGATTTTTGGATTTCCCAGGGAATTAGCATTGCTGCAAGCATAGATTTTAACAGGGGAACACACTCCTGAACATTCTTTTGTGCAACAGAAAGCTGGAACAGAGCGACAAAAGAATTATAGCCCCATAAATCAAACAGTATTGAGAACTTCTGGTAAAGCTCTGCCAGATGTGAAGCATCCTTGTAGTTAGCTGTCTTCAGTTCAACATTTACCAGGCTCATTAAAATAGTATGAACTTTATTGACGCCGTCAAGTAATTCACGCTCCAGAATTTCCAGTGCTTCCGTAAATTTTCCCTGCTGCTTCAAAAGCATACCCTGAAGCTGTTTTTTATCAAAATCAGGTTTTTCCGGTAATAAATCCATCATTTCCTGTGCTTTATCAAACTCCATCCCATTCATGTATGTTAAAGCCAGCATATAAATAGAGTTATTCCGAACCCGGTCATCGCCGCTTTTAGCAGCACGTTCATAAAGAGCGGTAATTTTCTTTTCGTAAAATTCCTTATCAGCGACACTTGTTCCATACATATGCAAGGCACCTTCCAGTACCATTGCGGTTGTATGAATCAGCAAACCGCAATTGGGATATTCCTGTATTTTTTCGATTCCCATTGTAAAGCCGCTGTCATAGTCCTTTTTACGTATAGTGTCTACTATTTCATTGCAAAAGTGGTCTACTTCCTGTTTCGACAGCCCTTCGTTAAAGCAAAGCAAGGTATTCAGGTCAACCCTTAGCAGCCTGGCCAGTGCAGGCAGCAGTGAAATATCCGGATAAGTACTTCCTTTCTCCCACTTGTTTACAGCAGGTGTTGACACACCGAGATACTCTGCAATCTGCTCCTGGGTTAATCCGATTTCCTTTCTTTTTTCCCGCATAATCATATACATTGGCATTATTATCATCTCCTGATTTAATAGTATTAACATCTATCTATAAGAACATTTTATCAGAGGTATCCGGCTTCCACAATTGAGCATTTATTAAACAGAAGGAGAAAAAATTAACCGTAGGTTAATATAAAATCCAGTATTATTTGGAATGTCTTGCTAGATAAGGTATATTATAGCTGAATTCCTACAAAAGATAAATTTTCCGCAAACGCATGAACCCAAATTATGGATACCCAGAGGACTAGGGGATTGGTTTGGAGTTCGCATTGAGAGGTTCTTTATGACACTTAAGCTGCAAGAAACACAGCTAGGAAAAATAACGCCATTGTTTGAGCGTAGCGAGTTTGGCGTTGTTTTTCCTGTCAGCTGTGTTTTTTGCAGCTTTAGTGGAATAAAGGTTCTCGAACAGCGAACTCCAAACCAATCCTTGTAACTGCCTTGCATAAGGCAGTTACAGTCCTCGTACGTTACCATTAGCTTATTTTATGCTTTTGCCGCTAAAAGAAATGTGGTTAAAATTGACAAGGAAAGACATTCTTAGTACAATATTATGGAGATTATTTCTAATCAAAATTTAATTTTTATGTAAGATGGTATTAATTAAAAAGGAATATGATACTATCATACAGGAGGTGTTAAGGTGCTTTTACTATTCCAGGTGTGCTTTTTTGTTGGTATTGCGTTAATTATAATATCCCTTCTTTTGGGAAGTCTTTTTGATATCGCAGGAATGGATGGATTAAATCTGGACTTTGGAGGAAGTTCCCTTTCACTTCCGGTAAGTCCCGTTGTTTTTGTACTGTTTTTGGCAGTATTCGGAGGAAGCGGCTGGATGATAACAGAGTATGTTCCGGCGCTGTTAGGGGTATTAGCCCTGTTAATAGCAATAGTGCCCGGCCTTATTATCTGTTTTCTGGTGCAGCACTTCATTGTCACACCTCTTAAAAAGGCCCAGAATACCAGTACACCGGAAGTGCAGGATCTGATAGGACTTCCGGCGGTGGTATCGGAAAGTATATTGGAGCAGGGGTTTGGTGAAATAAGATATGTCATCAACGGAAACAGCTATACCTCACCGGCCAAATCCATTGACGGTATAGAATTAAAAGCAGGGGTAAATGTAGCCATCTGCTGGATTGAAGGTTATGTTTTTTATGTAACATCCACAGAGAATATCTGATACGGAAGGATAAGTCTTCGGTATCTGATATAGATTAGGAAACCATAATTTTGGAACGCCCGGCAAGCTGTAAAAAACTATGGGAGTACACGTTTAATAGGAGGAATAAGAAAATGGAAGCAGTTATTATTGCAGGAATCATCGTGGGTGCTGTTGTTTTAGTCACTCTGTTAATTACTACCACTTGGAAAAGGGTCCCCCAGGATAAGGCGGTCGTTGTAACCGGTCTTAGGAAAAGAGTAATATCCGGCGGCGGTGGTTTTGTAATACCGTTATTGGAAAGGGTCGACAAGATTTCCCTGGAAAATATGAAAATCGAAATCCGTACGGAGGGAGCCAGAACTGAGCAGGGTGTTGATATACGGGCAGATGGTGTTGCGGTTATCAAGGTAAAGAGTGATAAGGACAGTATACTGAATGCCGTAGAGCAGTTTAATACCGGCAGAGAACAGCAGACTATCGATATTATAAAGGATACCGGAAAAGACGTACTGGAAGGCAAGCTAAGAGAAATCATCTCAAAGATGACCGTAGAAGAGATTTATAAGGACAGGGAAAAATTCGCTTCACAGGTCCAGGAAGTGGCAGCTATGGGTCTTGCCAGCATGGGACTGGAGCTAAAGGCATTTACAATCCGTGATATATCCGATAAGAACGGTTATCTGGAAGCACTGGGTAAACCCCGTATCGCTGAGGTTAAGAGAGATGCGGCCATAGCGGAAGCAGAAGCCTTAAAGGAAACCAAGATTAAGGTAGCAGAAGCAGAAAGACTCGGAGAAGAAGCTAAGATTGTAGCAGAAACCTACGTTGCGGAAGCAAATAAGGAAAAGGAATTAAAGATTCAGGGCTACCGTCAGGAACAGGAAACTGTCAAGGCAAAAGCAGACTCTGCCTATGCTATCCAGAAAAACAAGGTGGATAAGGAAGTAACCGAGACCGCCATGTTAGTAGAGCTTACCAAGAAGGAAAAGGAAGCGGAAATTCAGGATAAGGAAGCAATCAGGCGTGAAAAAGAATTGCTTGCTACCGTAAATAAAGAAGCAGATGCTGAGAATTACCGTATTGGTAAGGAAGCAGATGCCAAGAAATATTCCGAGTTAAAGGAAGCAGAAGCCTCCAGTATGGCAATCAAAATCAAAGCAGAGGCGGAAGCGGAAGCCATCAGGATTAAAGGTGAAGCAGAAGCGGCTGCCATTTTGGCAAAGGGTGCTGCCGAAGCAGAAACCATGGTTAAGAAGGCGGGAGCTTACAAGCAGTATAATGATGCCGCTATAACACAGATGATTATTGAAAAATTACCGGATATAGCTGCTTCCATAGCTGAGCCTTTGACCAAGACCGAGAAGATTGTTATTATTGATAATGGCAAGGGCGGAGAAGGCTCCGGTGCCGCCAAGGTATCCGGCTATGTAACCGATATTATTACACAGCTGCCAGAAACCATTGAAGCCGTTACAGGTATCAACTTTACGGATACCATAAAGAAGAATCTCTCCAAAGCCATAGATACTGAGGAAGGCAAAGAGGAGAAAAAGGTAGAAAATCAGGAAGAGAATAAAGAAGAGAGTAACGTAGATGTAACAGCGGAATATAAAGAAGTATAAGAAACATATAAAGCAGCGGCAGTATTGCCAAACAGCGGAAGCATCTTATAGTAATATGGTAATATTCTTCAGAAGCCTATACAAATGTAAAAATAAAGTTATATAGAAAATGCACCTCAGAGCATTGGAGGTTATCCGATGTATGAGGTGCATTTAGTAAATTGAAATAGCATTTTTTATTTTTACTGTGCGGATTCTGTTGGCGTTACGTCTGGTTTTTCAACCACGGTAACCTTACAGTAATCATATTTACCGTCTCCGATTGCAGCAAAGATATAAGTTACACCTGCTGACCTTGCTGAGATTCTTCCGCCAATACTAACAGCTGCAATATTGGAATCGTTACTCCAAAATCTGGCTTCTTCTACGGTATTGTTTGGTTTTAAAATAGCAGTTAAGGAAGTTTTATCTCCAACTACAAGGGTTAATTCCGATTTCGTAAGCTTTACACTTAAAGCCGAAGGGCCTACGGTAATATCACATACAAGAGAGGCGGCGGTTTTTATTCCTTCCTTTACGGTCACTGTGATTGTGGTCGTTCCATAGTTGGCTGCGGTAATAAGACCGGAGTCATCCACAGTGGCAACAGAAGAGTCGCCTGATTTGTAGGAAACTTTCTGGCTTTCTGTAACATTGTAGAGCTTTAAATTGAAAGTAGCATCTTTTACAAGTGACTTACTCTTAACATTTAATTTAATGCTGTTTTGATCATCGTTAACGGTTGAAGCACTGGCAACTGTGTTATTGCCCAATAGGGGCGGTAATAGGACAGTCATAAATAAAATCATGCCAAATGCCAGAAGGCACTTTTTCCAGAAATTTGTTTTCATGGCACTATCCTCCTTATAACAGGCTATTGTAGTGGTATAGAAAGTAAAGGTGGCTTTCTATATCGGATTAGTAATATAAGGGCCTGTTTACAATACTTCCATGAAATTCAAAAACTACATAGAAATAAATTGTACCTTAGTATGTACAGCTATAAAATAGTATATTAATTTGTCAGAATCGTGGCAAAATATTAATTTTTTCTTACGGACATTACGATTTTGTATAGACTGACTTTTCCACTTGTTTTTAACTCACAAGGCAGATATAATAAAATGTATATGTAGCGAATTATAGAAACAAAAGCTTAGCGGATATTGGAGGAAAAGAAATGCAATACATACTAATTGCCGATGATAATCAGGATATAACGGATGTTTTGTCAGCTTATTCCAAAAAAGAAGGGTTGGAACCGGTAATTGCCAATGATGGAGAAGAAGCCTTTCGCTTATTTGAAAAATATAATCCCGCAGCAGTACTTTTAGATGTGATGATGCCAAAGGAAGACGGTTATGAGGTTTGCAGAAAGATTCGGGCAATTTCTAATGTGCCGGTACTCTTAATTACAGCCAGAGGCGAAGATTTTGAAAAGATTATGGGACTTGATATCGGTGCAGATGATTATATTGTAAAGCCCTTTAGTCCAAGCGAGGTCATGGCAAGGGTAAGAGCGGTTCTCCGCAGAATGACCAAAGCAGAAAAGGATGTTAAGACGGGGAATACCATTACAATGTGCAATATGACAATAAATCTGGACGAATATACCCTACATATAAATGGAAATAAAATGTCGCTCACCAAAAAAGAAATAGAGACCATGTGGACACTGGCCAAAAACCCTAATAAAGTGTTTACCAGAGATAATCTGTTAGACAGCTTGTGGGGCTTTGATTATTTTGGTGACAGCAGAACGGTAGATTCACATATTAAGCGCCTTCGGGCAAAGCTTGATGCGGTAGAGCATCCGGAATGGAACATTAAGACCATTTGGGGTGTGGGATATAAATTCGAGATAGAAGAAGACTGACAGCTTGAAGAAAACTGTTTGATTCCGGGGTCATGAAAGAGAAATTTTTCATGCCCCTTTTATAAAACTGTTTTCAAATGAAAACAAAGGTATTCACGAAAGGAGTTTAAATGGATAGAAAGCATCGGGGCAAGCCTTTTAACAGGCTTTTTTTTAAGGTTTATATTAACTATGCCCTTGTACTGACTCTTTTTGCCATACTGGTGGGACTGATTTTCATGAACCTCTATGAAAGTGCCACCATGGAAAATTACCGTGACAAAATGTTAAAACAAGCGGAGGTCGTATCCAGAAGATTGTCGAAAGCCATCATAAACAATGAAGCAGATGGCTATCTGGATTATCTGTCAATCATGCAGGAGCTTGATTATGATGAATCCGACATTTGGACCATATCCAATCCCAATGCGAAAAAACCCATGGATAAGCAGATGGAAAATGTTAACCTGGAGGATGTGAAGCTTCCCCAGGACTGTGTAACGGTAATTGAAAAAGCTTTTCAGGGCAGGCATCTTGCAAAAAGCGGATATTATGAGGAATTTGGCGGAACCTCAGCTATTCAGGGCTATCCTGTGACTGTAAACGGTGAGGTTGTAGGCGCAGTGCTCCTGCGGACAGAGGTAAAAAAGCAGGAAGATATTATAAACAGCAGTATGAATCTCATTTATTTTAGTGTCGGAATCGCACTTTTCATATCCTTTATCATTGCCATTCTTTTTGCAAAGGGAATCACAAAGCCCATTACCTCCATGAGAACAACTGCTCTTTTGCTGGCAGACGGTCAATATGAAAGCAAGCTTTCTTTAAGCCGGAGGGATGAGATTGGAGATTTGGCCACGACCATAGATATTCTGGCAGACCGCTTAAAGGAAAATGAAGAGGAGAGGCAGAGCAGGGAGCAGATGAGAACGGATTTTTTTGCCAATGTCTCCCATGAGCTCAGAACTCCTATTACGGTTGTCAGAGCTTATACCGAGATGCTGGTAGACGGAATTGTGACAGAAGAGGACAAAGTCAATCAATATCATGCAAAAATTTTAGCGGAATGTAAAGGCATGGAAAGGCTTGTCGGAGATTTGCTGCTTTTGTCAAAAATGCAGAATCCGGATTTTGAGGTGGAAAAAGAGCCGGTGAATGTGGTACAGATTTTTGAAGACCTTTTAAGGAGCTTTCATCCCTTATGCCAGGATAAGCAGATAGAAATGATATTGACCAAGGGATTGCCTGTTTATACCATGATGGGGGATTATGACAGATTAAAACAAATGTTTTTAATCATTCTGGATAATGCTGTTAAATTCTCAAAGGTAAATTCTTCAATCTACATAAATCTGGCCAAAACGGATAAACTAGTAATATCAGTCAGAGACGAAGGTATCGGAATTTCAAAGGAAGAACTGCCTTACATCTTTGATAAGTTTTACCGTTCAAAATTAAAGCAGAATGAGCAGGGCTCAGGTCTTGGGCTTGCCATAGCAAAGCAGATCGCCTTAAAGCATGATGGTGATATTATGGTAAAAAGTGAAGAAGGATATGGGACGGAATTCATTTTCAGCTTTCAAAGCCTGGAAAATTATGTAGAAGAGTTGGACATTTCGTAATATTAACGCAATTTGAACCTTGAAATTTACAATTGACTGGGTTATAATAATATCACAAGATATTTCCTGGGATGTGCGACACTCCTGTCATTTTGAACCTACAACATTTTTAAGGGATTCCTAATTTGTAAGATTATGTCAAGCCACCGTTTGCAGTGGAAGACAGAGGCTTCCATGCGGAAACCCACCTAGCATTTGCTAGGAGTCAAAATACAGGAAACGGCGTTTCGGGTTATTGACAAAAGATAAAAAGGCAGCTAAGGGCTGCCTTTTTTTGTTTACATAATACTTTTCTTTTGCTAAAATAAATGTTATGATGAAGGAAGTATATAGCAAACAAAACAGAAGCCTCCGAGGAGGAGAAGATGAGAGATGGATTTATAAAAGTGGCAGCTGCCACTCCTTATATTAAAGTAGCTGACTGTGAGTATAACAGCAGGCAGATAAGAAATTTGATTGAAGAGGCAGAGGGCCAGGCTGTCAGAATACTGGTGCTGCCGGAGCTATGCCTTACCGGATATACCTGCGGAGAGCTTTTTTTACAGGATACCTTATTGAACAGTGCCATGGCTGAATTGAAGCGGATTGTGGACTTTACCAAGGGCAGAAAGCTCTTTGTGACCCTGGGGCTTCCCATATTGAAGAACGGTAAGCTCTATAATGTGGCTGCCGCAATTTATAATGGCAAATTACTTGGTTTTGTACCAAAAAAGAACCTGCCGGGCTATTCGGAATTCTATGAGACCAGGCATTTTAATCCCGGACAGGAAGCGGTTACGGGAGTTTTGTTTTACGGGGAAATGATTCCCTTTGGAATGAATCTTTTATTCAACTGCTCGGACTTTAAGCAATTGACTATAGGAATTGAAATCTGTGAGGACCTTTGGGTGCCCTTATCCCCCAGTGTAAACCACTGTCTGGCAGGTGCTACTCTTATATTAAATCCTTCTGCCAGCGATGAAACCACCGGAAAGGATATATACCGCAGGGAGCTTATCCGTATGCAGTCTGCAAAGCTGGTATGCGGCTATATTTATGCTGCTTCCGGGGAAGGAGAATCCAGTACGGATTTGGTATTCGATGCCCACAATCTGATTGCGGAAAACGGCATCCTTCTGAAAGAATCCCCTCGTTTCGTCAATGAAATGACAGTTACGGAGCTTGACATGGGAAAACTGATCAGTGAGCGCAGAAGAATGACCACCTATCAGGTGTCTGAGAGCAAGGATTACCGGTATATCGATTTTTCCTTTGGTGAGGATATCATATCAGCAGAAACTGAGCTTACAAGATATATTGACAAAGCACCCTTTGTTCCCGGTAAAAGGGAGGACAGGGACAGGAGATGTGAGGAGATTATAAACATCCAGGCCTATGGCTTAAAGAAGAGGCTGGAGCATACCGGCCTAAAGACCTGTGTCCTTGCCATATCGGGAGGGCTGGATTCGACTTTGGCATTTTTGGTAATATGTAAAGCCTTTGACCTGTTAGGACTTGACAGGAAGGGAATTATTGCGGTTACCATGCCCTGCTTTGGAACCACGGACAGGACCTATCATAATGCGGTGGCACTGGCAAAGGAACTATCTGCGACCTTTTTGGAAATACCCATACAGGAAGCGGTAAATCTGCATTTCAGAGATATCGGGCACGATGCCTCCGTACATGATGTTATTTATGAGAATGTACAGGCAAGAGAGAGAACACAGATTATTATGGACTTATCTAATAAATATAACGGCCTGGTTATCGGTACCGGTGACATGTCCGAGCTGGCTCTTGGGTGGGCCACCTATAACGGGGACCATATGTCCATGTATGGCGTAAACGCCTCCGTTCCGAAGACTCTTGTCCGGTATCTGGTGGGTTATTTTGCACAGATTACGGAAAATACTGCTCTGAGGGAGGTGCTTTCCGATATCCTGGATACTCCCGTGAGTCCTGAGCTGCTTCCGCCAAAGGATGGGGTAATTGCCCAGAAAACAGAGGAGCTGGTAGGACCCTATGAACTCCATGATTTCTTTTTATATTATGTCCTCCGGTATGGATATTCACCAGCCAAGATATTCAGACTTGCGAAATTGGCATTCACAGAGGATTACAGTGAAGAGACGATATTAAAATGGCTTAAGACCTTCTACAGCCGCTTTTTCAGCCAGCAATTCAAGCGCTCCTGTCTTCCCGACGGTCCTAAGGTCGGGTCTGTTGCGGTATCTCCAAGAGGAGATTTAAGGATGCCAAGCGATGCCAGTGGAGCCCTTTGGATGAAGGAATTAGAGCTTATTACACTGGAAGCTTGATACCGAAACCAGCTGGAGGAAATAACAAAGAAGGATATTTGCAGACTGCCCCCATCTTCCAGCTTACTATTATGACATTGCACAGGCTTCTCATAAATTCCATGAAACCTGTGATAAGGACATGCCGTAATAGGGCAGTGCCGCTTCCATAAGCGGAAAGCAAAGGGTGTAAGAGTTATGGCATTAAAAATAATTACAGATTCGGCCTCGGATGTACCCCGTTTTCTGATAGATAAATATAACCTACATGTGATACCCACCCCTGTAGTAATAGAGGAGAAGGATTACTTTGACGGAGAAACAATATTTCCGGAAGAGTTTTATAATATTTTAAGAAGTGGGACAGAGATTAAAACATATCATATCAATTCGTTTATGTTCCATAAGCATTTTGAACCCTATGCAAAGAATGGGGACGAAGTCATATACATCTGCTTTTCAACAGGAATTGCCGGTACCTATAATGCGGCGAATATTGCAAAGCAGGAGCTGTTAGAGGAATACCCGGATTTTGACCTTACCATTGTGGATTCGAAATGTGCTTCCCTGGGCTTTGGACTGGTAGTGGAAGAGGCTTTAAAACTGGCAGCTAACAATGTATCAAAAGAAATTATATTAGAGGCTGTTAACTTTTTCAGCAGGAACATGGAGCATATTTTTACCGTAGAAACTCTGGAATATTTATATAAAGGCGGCAGGCTTTCCAGAACCTCTGCCATTGCAGGGGGGCTGCTGGATATCAAGCCGATTATTGAAGTAACGGACGCAGGAGCCCTGCAGGCTATAGAAAAGGTAAGAGGCAGAGGAAAATCCTTAAGGCGGATTGTTGAAATTGTAGGGGAAAGAGGCAAGGATTTAAAGGAGCAGACCATCGGCCTGGTCCATGGAGATGATAAAAAGACCCTGGAGGAAGTAAAAGGGATGCTGACGGAGAAATATGGCTGCAAAAACTTCCTGGAGAGCTATGTTGGCTGCGCCATTGGTGCCCATACGGGTCCCGGAGTCATTGGTGTTATATTCCTGAGTGAAGAATCGCCCTATAAGAATTTAGAGAAGAAATAGAGTAAAGAACAGCCGGTGTTATTAACTACCGGCTGTTTTTTTACTCTATTTTTTAAAACCAGGGATATTAGTCCCGGACCAATCTTATCTGAAATATTCCTGGCCCAGTAAATCTGCTGCAAGGAGAGCATCGTATAACTGCTCGGCAGTAACATCTCCGGCCATATTATGTATGGTTTCTCCGGGGATACATGCTTTCTCGGCAGCGATCCTGACTCTGGACACATCGGTTACACCTAATTCCTTTAAAGTGACAGGAAGACCGACACTGTGGCAGAAATCCATTACATTCTTGATTTCTTCTTTCGGAGCATCCTCCAACAGCAGCTGGGTAATGGTACCAAAGGCCACTACGGAACCATGCATGGTTGCTTCACATTCGGGAAGAGCAGTGAAACCGTTATATACGGAATGGGCTGTTGCCAGGCCGCCGTTGTCGGCGCCCACACCGCTTAAATAAGTGTTAGCCTCAATGATGGCTTCAAGAGCTGGTGTTACAAGGTGGTTTTCGCAGGCAAGCTTTGCCTGGTAGCCATTCTTTATCAGTGTCTTATAGCACAGTTCGCAAAGTGCCATGGCAGAAAGGGCAATACCGCCGTTCTCAAGGCTTGGTGAGTCGGTTCTGACACAGGCTCTTGCTTCAAAATAGGTTCCCAGAGCATCTCCCATACCTGCAATCAGGAACTTAACGGGGGCATTGGCAATAATTTCACTGTCAACAATTACTGCTTCCGGATTTCTGGGGTAAAAGAGGTAACTGTCAAAGGCACCGTCATCTTTATATATAACCGACAGACCGGTACAAGGAGCATCAGTAGCAACAACAGTCGGTATGATAACAACCGGAAGCTTTTCATAATAAGCGGTAGCTTTCGCGGTATCGATTGCGGAACCTCCGCCGACACCTACTACGACCTGGATTTTTTTATCCTGAACGATTTGTCTCATTCTCCCGATTTCACCAACAGAACTGATACCTTTAAATACTTCGAAGTGGATTTCACTGCTGCTGTCCTTAAAGCTTTCCTTTATTTTGTCAGAGCAGTTTTTATAGCCGCTGTTACTGCAGATAAATAAATAAGAAGTTCCGAGATCCTTTGTTTCTTCATAAAAATGCAACAGTGCTCCTTTTCCCTGTAAATACTTTAAAGGTGCTCTTAATAACTTTAGTGCTGCCATTGATTTTCCTTCCTTTTCCAATGTATTTTCATGTTAATAGCAGGTATAATTAATTTCAGTGTCAGGACATTGTTATTATCTTGACAATCCCATGATAGCACCTATATAATAAACTAACAATTACCCATAACACCTATTCTTATAGGGCAAATACCCTAAGGCCAAAAATTTGTGCCTGCGGCTCAAAGTTTGCAGGCTGTGAGAGAGGCATGGTTATAAATATGACAAAATCGAATTCTTTGACGCAGGATGATTATAAGAATTTGCTTGCTTTTTCAGGAAGCTTAAATCCATACGATATTGACTTTCGTAAGACAGCAATGGAGGACCTGTTAAAATTCTTTCCCTTTGATGGGGCCGCTTTTCCTCTTGTGGATGATAATGGCTATTACAAGCATCTGGTTTATGTGAATTTCACACCCGTTTCCATTGAATCCTATGAACGGGATTGCTATAAAAAAGACTTCTTTGCTCCGGCCAATTTAAAAGAGGCTTCCGGGAAATCTGTTTTTACAATAGAAGATTTTACTTCCTATATGGAATATGAAACGTCCTCCCTTTACAGTCAGTGCCTTTACTTTAACGGCTTTTATTATGAGGCCCTGGTACTGTTACGGGATGAAGATAATAAGCCCCTGGGAGCGGTTGCCGTATATCATGGAAGGCAGTCCTCGGGTTTTACCCTGCGGGAGCAAAAGCTCCTGGAGGAAATCGGCATGATAATGGAAAAGGCCACCAGAATCCACCTTAAGTATCTGTCCATGCAGAATAATCTGTTCTTTTTAAACCGGATATTTACACGGCATCCCCTTGGCATGATAATATGCGATGAGAATTTTAATATACAGGAAATCAACCAGGAGGCATATCAGACAATGGAGGCTCTGGGTATGGCAGCCGAAAAGGAGGAGGCAAAACGCCTGTTAACGGATTACATTCTGCCTGCTTACCAGGAGGGGGGTGCAAACCGCTTCTGTCTGCGTCTGGTTAGGGGGCTTGAGGTCTTTTTGGAGAACATCATTGTCAAGGAGCAGATAACGGGCAGTTTTATTACCCGCTATGCAATCTTTCTCGACCTTTCCATGGGCAGCAGCCGTACTTCCTGGACAGCCTATCTGACGGAAAAAGGGCTTACCAGGCGTGAAAGCGAGGTTGCCGGCTATTTGAGCCAGGGCTTTGAAATCGGGGAGATTGCAGAAAAGCTCAGTATCAGCGCAAATACGGTAAAGCGCCATAAGGAAAGCGTCTATCACAAGCTGTCCGTTAACCGGGTAAGCCAGCTGTTATTATTGTATCAGGAGGTCAATAACTCCTGGTAGATTGTCAGGAGTCCGGAATTTTTCAGAAATGGAGTTTTCATAGAAGGAAACAGCGGCAAATTGAAAGACAGATTAATTTAAATATGGGGCATATTACATTCTGATATGAAAAGCGGATGCAATATGCCCTTGTTCTGATTTATTGTATTTTTTTGGAAGGGTCAGCCTTTTCCAGGGTAGTCTTGATGGCATTTACTAAATAATTCTCCGTATATTTGCTGTTATTTGATATTTGCAGGTCGTTAATATTCGTGCCATTGTACAGTTGGTCTGCTATTTTCTCTAAGGACGGCTCAACCAACGGGTACATGGTTGAGATGGAATCATCAATATTCACAATGCGGATGGAATTAATATGGTCTTTATCCAAAACGACTTCAAGATTAAGGGAGTTATCATTAAGAACGAAGGTGGAATTATATACCCCCGGTATGTATTTGGCATCCATAGCAGTGTCCGATTTATCGTTGTTTTTGTTTACGAACATAATAATTAACAGTATTATCAGCAGTATCCCCAGGCCCGCAAACAGAACCGTATATAGGATTTCCTTTAAGTGAAGAACAACTATTTTGGTATTTGACATAACCGTACACCATGCCTTTCCTGGTTAATGTTTCGCATATTTTACTTATGAGCCTCCGTAAATCCTTTCTATATTTTATTAAAACAGGTATTAAATTATGATTATATTTTAATGGAATAATGCCTTACGAATGCCAAAAAAAATGTTATAATACGGATAAGCACCACAAAGAAGGGAAAGGGAAGCAGCATGTCATTAAAGTTTATAATGGGGCGTTCCGGCTCAGGAAAATCCTACAGGCTCTACCATGAAATCATAGAAAAGTCCATGGAATATCCGGACAGCGGATATCTTGTTCTGGTACCTGAGCAGTTTACCCTGCAGACCCAGAAGGATATCGTTACCATGCATCCTTTAAAGGGAACCATGAACATCGACATATTAAGCTTTATGCGTCTGGCTTACAGGATATTCGACGAAACCGGCAAGGATAACAGAAAAGTCCTGGAGGATACCGGTAAGACCATGGTGCTTCGAAAGCTTGTGGCGAATAAAAAGGAAGAATTGAGGTTCTTTTCCCATGATGTCAATAAGCAGGGCTTTGCGGAAGAATTAAAATCCCTGATATCGGAAATATGCCAGTACAGTATCCGCATGGAAGACCTTGACAGGGTATCGGCAAGCCTTCTGGGAAAGGAAAGACTAAAGGATAAATTACATGACGTTAAGGTCATCTACGAGGCCTTTCAGGAATATATGGAGAACAATTACATTACGGCAGAGGAGATACTGGAAGCACTGCTCCCTTCTATCGGACGTTCTGAGCTGATTAAAGGGAGTATTATCTGCCTGGACGGCTTTACCGGCTTTACACCATCCCAGTACCGTTTGCTGACGGAGCTGATGAAGTATGCCAGAATGGTAATTGTTACGGTAACCATTGGAAAAGAGGAGCTGAGGGAAAAGGACGAGCCCTATAAGCTCTTTCATCTAAGCCGCAGGACGGTGGACAAGCTGACGAAAATAGCAGGGGAGGAGAATATTCCCCTGGAAGAAACCTTATTTATGGAGGACTGCTTTCAGGAGAAGGTACCAAGGCGGTATCTGAAAAATAAGGAGCTTGCCGCTCTGGAAGAGAATATCTTCCGCTACCGCATACATACCTTTGATGAGCCTGCAAAGAATATAGTACTTTATGGAGCCAGGAATATTGAAAACGAGGTTAACAGTATCATCCGCAATATTAAGACGCTGGTAAGGGAGAAAGGCTACCGCTATCAGGAAATAGCCGTGGTCACGGGGGATATTGCCTCCTATGGCAGGGAATTAAAGAAGGGCTTTGAAAGGGAAGGGATACCGTTCTTTTTGGACAGCAAAAGGGACAGTATGTCCAATCCCTTTGTAGAGCTTATTCGCTGTGCCCTTATGATTGTATATGACAATTTCAGCTATGAGGGAGTATTCGGCTATCTGCGGACGGGACTGACCGGTATTGAAAGGGAAGATATTGACCTGCTGGAAAATTACGTTCTGGCCCTTGGTATCCGGGGAAAGAAACGTTGGGAGGAGCCCTTTAACAGGCTGTCAAGGAGAACGCCGGAGGGGGACCTGACCAGAATCAATGAGGCGAGAAAGAAGTTCTGTGATACCTTCCTTCCCTTTTATGAGGTTTTAAGCAATAAAAGCCTTACCGTAACAGACTACACAAAAGCCCTGTATGAGCTTGGCATAAGGCTTGAGGCACCGGGTCAGCTGGCAGATTTTGCGGAAGAATTCCTGAAGGAGAACCGCCTGTCCGAGGAGAAGGAATACCGTCAGGTGTATGCCACGGTAATTGCTCTCTATGACAAGCTGGTAGAGCTTTTGGGAGAGGAAAGAATGCCCCCGAGAGAATATGCCCAGGTGCTGGAAGCAGGCTTACGGGAAGCCAAGGTAGGTCTTATCCCTCCGGGCCTTGACCAGATAGTAATCGGTGATATCGAAAGAACCAGGTTAAAGGACATTAAAATTCTCTTTTTTGCCGGGGTAAATGACGGCAATATTCCGAAGAAGCCGTCGAAAGGCTTAATACTGAACGATGGCGACAGAGAGGTATTGGAAAGGGAAAAAGTGGAGCTTGCCCCCACCGGTAAGCAGGAAATCTATACGGAAAGGTTTTATCTGTATTTAAACCTTACAAAGCCAAAGGACATGCTATATATAACCTTCAGTAAACTGAGTGAGGATGGCAAAAAGCTTCTTCCGGCCTACCTGATAAGTGATATCCGAAAGATTTTCCCGGCATTAACGGTAAAGGAGGAGGAAGAGGAGAGAGATGCAGTCAGTGACATCCTAAGCATCAAAGAAGGACTTGATTATCTGATAGAGGGCCTGCGGAATTTCCCCGACAGCAGGGAAGACCTGCTGTGGCAGGAGCTATTCCAGTATTATTACCGGGAGGAGGAAAAGAGAAAGGAATTACTCCGCCTGGTAAGAGCTGTGTTCTATATCGATGAAGAAAAGGGACTGCAGAAAAAGGCCGCCAGAGAGCTGTACGGCGAGAAGCTGGCCGGCAGTGTCACCAGATTTGAGAAATTTGCGGAATGTGCCTTTGCCCATTTTGCAGCCTATGGGCTGGAGCTTTCGGAAAGGGAGGAATACCGCCTTAGTGCGCCTGATATCGGAAATATCTTTCATAAGGCCCTTGAGCTCTTTTCCAGGAAGATGAAGGACAGTGAGTATAACTGGCATACAATTCCGGATGAGGTAAGAGAGAGTCTGGGGGATCTCTGTGTAGAGGAAGCAGTGAAGGATTACGGTAATCTGATCTTTACGAGCACCAAGCGGTATGAAGCCATCGTGAGAAGGGCCAAGAGAATACTGAACCGGACCCTTTGGGCGGTATGCAGGCAGATTCGTAAGGGGGACTTTGAGCCGGAGGCCTTTGAATTGTATTTCTCCGACAGAACGTCTTTGGATACCCTGACCATACCGGTATCACCGGAGGAGAGCATCAGCCTTACCGGAAGAATTGACAGGCTTGATACCTATGAAGAAGGGGACAAGCTGTTCCTCCGGGTAGTGGATTATAAATCCGGAAGCGTCTCCTTTGATTTGAATTCCCTGTATTATGGATTGCAGATACAGCTTGCCTTTTATCTGGGAGCAGCCATGGAACTTTTCTACAAGGATAGAAAAGATAAGGAGGTGCTGCCTGCGGGAATACTCTACTACAATATGGAGGACCCCATGGTGGACCGCTCAGAGGATGTGGAGGAAAGTATCCTGAAGGCATTGAAGATGAACGGCATTGTCAACAGCGACCATGATATGGTAAAGCATCAGGATAAGAGCTTTGAGACCGGGGGGGAAGGAATACGTCCCTCTGTCAGGTCCGATGTTATACCGGTTGAATCCAATAAGGACGGAGAGCTTACAAAGCGTTCCCAGGGAGCCAGTACGGAGGAAATACTCCTCCTTCTTTCCCATGTGAGAACTATGGTAGGGGAGATGGGAAAGCATATCCTTGACGGAAGTACCGGAGCAAAGCCCTACAAGATGGCAAACCGGACTGCCTGCGATTACTGCCCTTATAAGGATGTGTGCGGCTTTGACACCAAGCTTAAAAGCTTTGAATATAAGAAGCTTAAAATCCTGGAAAAGGAAGAAATTATAAGAAGAATGAAGAAGGGAGGGGAAAAGAAAGATGGAGTGGACCAGGGAACAGAAGAAGGTCATAGAGACAAAGAATAAGAACCTGCTGGTATCAGCGGCTGCCGGCTCAGGGAAGACAGCCGTTCTGGTAGAGCGTATTATAAACCGTATCACCGCAGAAGAGGACGGCATTGACATAGACAGGCTTCTGGTAGTTACCTTTACCAATGCAGCGGCGGCGGAAATGAAGGAGAGAATACGAAAGGCAATCGATGACAGGCTTACAAAGGATTCGGATAATGCCAACCTGCAAAGGCAGGCGGCACTGGTACACAATGCGCAGATAACAACAATCCACAGCTTTTGCCTTTCCGTAATCCGGGAAAATTTCCAGTCCCTGCCCATAGACCCCTCCTTCCGCATTGCCGAGGAGGCAGAGCTTACCCTGCTTAAATCCGATGTGCTGGAGGAGCTGCTGGAGGAGTACTATGAGGAGGGAAGCGAGGATTTTCTTGCCTTTTCAGAAGGGTTTGGCGGCGGAAAGACGGATACCGGTATGGAAGAGCTGATATTAAACCTCCATCAGTTTTCCATGAGTGCCCCCTGGCCGGAGGAATGGTATGAGGAGCTTGGCAGCAACTTTGCGATACAATCGGCAGAAGAAATGAAGGAAGCCTCCTGGATGAAGGAGCTTATGGCGATGCTGAACCGCATGGTTACGGATAGTATCGCAATGTGTGAAGAGGCAGCAGCCCTTTGCCTTAAGGAGGATGGACCGGGAGCCTATTTTCCTGCACTCAGCAGTGACCTGGAACAGTTACAGGGCCTTAGCGGTACCGCGGATTACTCCCTCTTTGGGGAAAAGGTCAGGAATATAAACTTTGCAAGGCTTTCCGGAAAGAAAGAGGACGGAGTTGACCCGGCTAAAAAGGAGCAGGTCAAGGGAATAAGGGATAAAGTAAAAAAAGCAGTGGGAGACATGGCCGGCAGCTATTACTTTCAGTCCGAGGAGGATATGGCTCTTGATATGGCTGCCATGAAGCCTCATGTTGAGGTAATGATCAGACTGTGCAGGGATTTTTCTGAGAGGTTCCAGAAAAGGAAGGCAGAAAAGAATGTAGTGGATTTTCATGATTTGGAACATCTGGCGCTGTCGGTGCTGGTACAAAAAGTGGAGGGGGAGATAGTTCCCACTCCCGCAGCAGACGAATTAGCCGATTACTATAAGGAAATTATGGTGGATGAATACCAGGACAGTAATCTGGTACAGGAGATTATTCTGGAGAGCATTTCCGGGGGACGCTTTGGCAGGCCGGACCGCTTTATGGTAGGAGATGTGAAACAGAGCATTTATAAATTCCGTCTGGCAGACCCTAAAATATTTATGGAAAAGTATGATAATTATCCCCTTTGGGAGAAGGAAGAGGAGGGGGATAATGAACGCATAGACCTCCATAAGAACTTCCGAAGCAGGGACGTGGTCATTAACAGCATCAACAGCATCTTCCGAAAGATTATGACAAAGAAGCTGGGAGATATTGAGTATGATGAAAAGGCTTACCTGTATCCCGGTGCGGATTTTTCAGAGGGGGAGGGCATCTCGGATACAACAGAGCTGCTTCTCGTAACTACCGCTCCCAAGAAAGGGGAAGAGGACGGAGAGGATAATAAAGAGGAAGAGGATTACACGGCAAAGGAATTAGAAGCACTGGCAATTGCAAAAAGGATAAAGGAGCTTACGGACCAGGGTACAGGGCTGATGGTCCAGGATAAAAAAAGCGGAGAATTAAGAAGGGCGGTACATGGAGATATTGCCATTCTCCTCCGCTCGGTGACAGGCTTTGGGGAAGTTTTTGCGGATATCCTTTCGGCAGAGGATATTCCCTCCCATACGGAAACCCAGACCGGTTATTTCAAGACCCTGGAAATATCCGCTGCCCTCAATCTTCTTCGTATTATTGACAACCCCAGGCAGGACATCCCCCTGACGGCAGTTCTTAGAAGCCCTATGGCAGGCTTTACCGATGGGGAGCTGGCGGAAATACGGATGGCAAAGAAAAGAGTTACCATGTATGAGGCGGCGAAAACCTATCTTCTTGCAAAGGAAAATGATTTGTCCGGCAAGATTACAGGTTTTTTCAGCAGGCTGGACGGATACCGGAGGCTGGCGGTCCACCTGTCCATAAACGAGCTTATCGTCAAGGTCCTGGAGGATACGGGATATTATAACTATGTTTCTGCCATGCCCGGCGGGGATAAGAGAAGGGCAAATCTTGACATGCTGGTGCAGCAGGCAATCAATTTTGAGAAGACCAGCTACAGCGGACTTTTTCATTTTATACGGTATATGGAGCGGCTTGATAAATATGACGTGGATTTCGGTGAAGCCAAAGTCACCGGTGAGGATGATAAAAGTGTCCGTATCATGAGTATACATAAGAGCAAGGGGCTGGAATTCCCCATTGTTTTTGTTGCGGGCCTTGGGAAAAACTTCAACCTGCAGGATTCCAGGGCAAAGCTGCTCCTCCACCAGACTTATGGAATCGGTACCGATTACCTGGACCTTTCCCTCCGGGTAAAGGCTCCCACCTTAATCAAGAAATTCATCCAGAAGCAGCTGGTTCTGGAAAGCCTGGGGGAGGAACTGCGCGTACTTTACGTTGCCTTGACCAGAGCAAGAGAGAAGCTTATTCTTACTGCCGGTGTGAAGGATATGGACAAGCTGCTGAGCGGATACGCAGGAGGAGCCAATGATTATGATAAGAGCATAAGCTTCCTGGAGCTTACGGGAGCTGCCTCTTTTTTGGACTGGATAATGGCAGCCCTTATTAATCAAAAGGGCTTTGAAGAACTTCTTTCTTCCCATGAGCTTATCCCTCATTCCAGGGAGGATGATAAATTCATTGTGCGGGAATATACCTATGAAATGCTTTTATTCCAGGAAAAGGTAAGCCAGGAGGTAAAGTCCCTGAAGGAGGATATCCTTCTTAACCGGGATGAGGATTATGTATATGATTCAAGCTTTAAAAAAGAAATTGGGGATTACTTCAATTACAGTTATCCATATACCCCGGAGAGCAATATCCATACAAAGTTAACCGTGTCGGAGCTTAAGAAAATGGGACAAAAGGAAGAGGAGGAGCTTAGTGACTCCCTGCTCGGCGGAAAACAGGAGGCGGAGGAATACCCGGTACCGGAGTTCCTGAAAGAAGTAAAAGAAGAAAAGGGAGCAGACCTTGGAACCCTTATCCATAAGGTGCTGGAGCTTGCCGTGTTTAACGAGATGCATGGGGAAGAAGAGCTCAGTGCTTTTTTAAAGGAGCTTGTGGATAAGAAAAGAATTTCAGAGGAAGAAGCACAGGTATTGGATCGAAAAAGACTGGGGAGCTTCTTTGCGGGCCCCTTGGCTGAAAGGCTGCGCAGGGCGGAGGCCGGAGGAGATTTACATAAAGAGCGGCAGTTTATTATGGGAATTAAGGCAAAGGACATCAGCGAAGATTATAAAAGCGAGGAATTGGTACTGGTACAGGGTGTCATTGATGCTTACTTCGAAGAAGGAGACGGGCTTGTCCTGGTGGATTATAAGAGTGATGTCCATGTAACAGAGGATATCCTAAAAAACAGGTACAGCCGCCAGCTGGGCTTTTACCGTAAGGCGCTGGAGCAGCTTACGGGCATGAAGGTAAAGGAAAGTATCCTGTATTCCTTCTGGCTGAATAGGCCAATTATGATTTGAGCAGGAATCCAAAAAAATTTTGCAACTTTAGAAATAGTGCACATACTTGCACTAGGGTTTTACGTTAAACTAGATAAATAAAAATAGGTTTACGATAAAATATATCATTTTTCGATATTTTGTGGTAATATTATGCTAAATAGTTAAATTATGGTCAAATAATATTATTACGAAATGAAATATGTAAATATAATCATATTTCACTGACTGCAGTACTTGCATTAACCAAATAATGCTATCAGGAGGACATGATGAAAAGTAGTAAATCATTAATAGGGAAAAAAGACAAAAAGGATATCAGAGATTTTCTGAAATCGGAGAACAAAAAGCAGTCCAGGGAATCAAAGGAAGGGGAAGAAAGTTCCAGAGAAAGCGGAAGCGGGAGAGTGCCAACGGATCAGGCGGGAAGAGGGAAAGCCAAAGGGCTTAAGAAATCCGGTAAGGAATCTTCAACAGATAAAAAAGCAAGAAAGGCATTGATTAAGGAGAGAAAAAAAGAAAGCCAGCTGGCATTTGAGGCTATGGTAAACAACAAGGGAATATTGGGCAGATTAAATGAAACAAGGACCAAAATTATACTCACGGTTTTAGTACCAGTTATATTTATGGCCGTTTATGGCATCGTTTCTTACAACAAATCCTCCACAGCCATAACCAACAGCTATGAGGCCAATATGGATCAGACGGTCAGTGCTGTAAGTGATTATCTGGACCTGGGACTTAACGGCGTGCAGGATAAGGCAGTAGAATTGTTACTCAGCAAAGCAGTATCCAATTATTTTGTCAGATTAAATAAAGAGGATACCCTTGAAGATTTTAATAACCTGAAGGCCCTTCAGCAGGAAACCATGGTAGTCACCCAGACAAATCCTTTTGTCAGTGATGTCTATATTTTTGCCAATACCGGAAAGCCCATTGTTTCCAACGGCAGTGCACCGGCGGACTTATATGACCAGTTCCTGGAATCCGAACAGGGACAGGCCTATAAAGAAAAGAAAATAAAGAATAAGTGGATAGGCTCCCATCCTTCTTTGGATAAAATCCTTGAAAAAGACGGATCAAAGTATGCTATGTCAATTATTACAAGGATGACAACGCCGGATGGATTTATTATTTTAGACCTGGACAAAAAAGAGATATTAAAATCTCTTGAGAATATAAGTGCCGTTAAGGGCAGTTTGGCAGCCATAATTGCATCGGATGGGAAAGAAACTAACACCACGGAGTCAGGTGATGCCATGTTCACCGATACGGATTTTTATAAGGAGGCGGTAAAAGCCGGAAAAGGCAGCGGTTCGGATTATGTTGATTATAAGGGAAACAACTACCTTTTTGTGTACAAGGCCGTAGGTGATACCGGAAGCATGGTATGTGCCCTGATCCCTAAGACTGAAATATTAAAGCAGGTCAAGACATTAAAGGTTCTAAATATCGTATTTGTTGCAGTCGCCAGTGTGGTAGCTATTGTCATCGGATATATAATTGCCGTGGGAATCGGATTAACGATCAGAAGACTTATGGTATCTATTTCAAAAGCTGCCAAGGGTGATCTGACGGTTGAATTTGATACGGACAAGAAGGATGAATTCGGTGTCCTGTCAAAGAGTCTGAATGACATGACTTCCAACATGAAGCAGTTAATCGGTGAGGTATATCAGGTGGGAGCCAAGGTGACCCAGTCCTCAACGGAATTATCCCAGACCTCTGAACAGATACTCACCTCCACAAAGGGAATTTCACTGACAATTGATGAAATTGAAGGCGGTGTTGTACAGCAGGCAGATGATACCGAGAAGTGCATGGGACAGATGGCAAGACTGTCGGATCAGATTGGCCAGGTTTACAGCAATACCTATGAAATTGAGAAGAAAGCTACCGATACCAAGAGTATTATCGGAGAGGGAGTAGTAACCATCAATGAGCTTGGTGAAAAGGCAAAGGCTACTTCTGAGGTAACACAGACCGTTATTCAGAGCATTGAGGAGCTGGAGGTCAAATCCAGAAGCATCAACAGCTTTGTGGGAATTATAAATGAAATTGCAGCACAGACAAACCTTCTTTCCTTAAATGCTTCCATTGAAGCCGCACGTGCAGGTGAGGCAGGAAGAGGATTTGCAGTCGTGGCAGATGAAATCAGAAAGCTTGCCGACCAGTCTGTAGAAGCGGTAAGCCAGATTCAGGATATCGTAAAAGATATACAGAACAAGACCCAGGGTACCGTAGAATCAGCCAAGACGGCCGGTGAAATCGTTGATTCCCAGACAGAGGCATTAAATAAAACGGTTATTACCTTCGAAAAGATTAATACCTATGTTGGCGGCCTTGTAAGCAATCTTGATAATATTTCTGTCGGTGTTAAGAGTATTGAAGCAGCAAAGGAAGATACCCTGGATGCTATCAGAAGTATTTCAGCAGTATCCCAGGAGACTGCCGCTGCCTCCGAGGAGGTAAGTGCAACGGCAAATGCTCAGATTGGCGCGGTAGAAAACTTAAGCCATTCCGCTACGGAGCTTGAGGAAGATGCCAAGAAACTGGAGAAAGCTATCCGGTTGTTTAAAATACAGTAATTTTTAAAAGCTGGTAATTTTAATTGCTTTTGTATGAAACTTACATAAGAGGTTACACTTTAATAGATGAATGAATAGGGGCTGTTTTGGTGAAGATTGATTTCATTGAAACAGTCCCTTGTTAAAATCTAGAAAGGGTGTATAATTATATGAGTAAGACACAGGTAATAAATGAAATAAAACCCATAGAGGAAATGAAACCGGATGAAAGGTTAAAGTATGAAATAGCCGGTGAATTAGGACTTTTAGATAAAGTTATGGCCGGCGGATGGAAATCACTTTCAGCCAAAGAAAGCGGAAGAATTGGCGGTATCATGACAAAGAGAAAGAAACAAAAGGCAATGGAGGGACGAAATAAGGAGCATGAAGAATAAGCTGTTATTTATTTATAATCCCATGGCTGGGAAGAGTAAAATCAAGAACTGGCTTTCCAGCATTATCGAATGTTTTGGTAAAGGGAACTATGAGGTAGTAATATATGCTACCAAGGGTAAAAAAGATGCGAAAAATATCGTGGTTGACTGCTTGAAAAGGGAAAGCTATGAACTGGTAGTATGTTCCGGCGGAGACGGTACCTTAAATGAAGTAATCAGCGGTATTATGGAATTTGAAAAAAGACCGGTCATTGGATATCTTCCTTCCGGTACTACCAATGACTTTGCTTATAATTTGAAGCTTCCAAAAAGCCTTCCGAAAGCTGCAAATGTTATTTTACATGGAGAAATATTTCCCTTTGATATCGGTACAATAAACGGGGAATATTTTACATATACTGCTGCTTTTGGCTTATTTACAGACGCCTCTTATGAAACACCTCAGGCTTATAAGAATACTCTCGGACGGACTGCCTACATCCTGGAAGGCATTAAGAGACTGCCCAACTGGAAAGCCTACAATATGGAAATAAGATGCGGTGACCGTGTAATTAAGGACAATTTTATTTATGGCATGGTGGCAAATTCTGTTTCGGTTGGTGGTTTTCGGGGAATTGCCGGAAAAGATGTCCTCCTGGATGACGGACAGTTTGAAGGCATTTTTGTAAAAATGCCTCAAAACGTAATAGAATTCCAGGCTGTTATCAATGATCTTCTGAAGGGGAACTTAAACAGCGACCACATTTATTTCCTTCCGGTAAAAGAAATAACCCTGATCTGTGAGGAAAAGGTTCCCTGGTCCGTTGACGGTGAATATGGCGGAGAACATAATACGGTAGAAATAGCAAACCTCCATAAGGCCGTATCGATTGTCCGGGGAGTGGATTGATTTTACTGTATTTTTTCAAAAATTTCTTTACCGCTTAGATTGAGCGTATTGATACCCAGGAAGTTCTTTATAACGATACAAATACCCCCAAGCAGAATAGAGGAATCCTGCAGGGCGGAAGATTCAATCCGTATAAAGCTGTTCATTCTGCTGTTCA
Organism: Bacillota bacterium; assembly: GCA_023410275.1. Classification (GTDB taxonomy): domain Bacteria; phylum Bacillota; class Clostridia; order Lachnospirales; family Lachnospiraceae; genus Anaerocolumna. Next base: position 52,949 of record JAEYPZ010000145.1, on the reverse strand, counting down.
GTGATGCCTCAATCCGTTTCGTCAGTTCCGGTATGAAGATTGTAAAGGAGCTGTTTATAATGATAATGTCGGGATTGTAGGCGTTAAGTACGTTATTGATGCATATGCCCATTAATTTCACGAAAAGTTCAATAATCTGGATTGCATCCCCGTCACCTGCTTCATAAGAGGCAATAAGGCTGTCAAAGGTGACGTTTTCCTTTCCTTTTTTCACTGCAAATTCTTTCAGCAAAGCTCTTTCGGAGACATATTGCTCCAGGCAGCCATGATTTCCGCAGGGACATTCCCTTCCGTTAATTTCAATGATGGTATGCCCGAATTCACCGGCTCTGCCGTTATATCCGGTATATAGTTCGTTATTGATCAGAATACCAAGACCAATACCGGAGTGAACGCTGATATAAGCTATGTTTGGATAATCGTGCATAAAGGTCTTTTCACCCAGCACGGAGAGATTTGCTTCATTTTCAAGATAAATGGGAGTATGAAAGTACTCATTCAGCCTGCCTGCCAAATCGTAGTTCTGCAAGTTATAATAAGGGGCAAAAGATACCATATTATCATGAACCACACCATGGATACCAAGGGAGATACCAACCAGGCCGTAGGGGGTAGAATCCTTTTCGGGCTTTATGGAATCAATCACACGTATCAGGGCTTCTAAAATTCCATCGTTGGATTTTGGGGTCTTAATTTGTTTTAACCGGCAATTTTCCCCCTGTAAATCTGTAAGCATAACGGATATGGTATCCACACCTAAATCCACACTTACCATATAACCGGCTTTTCTTTGGAAGCTTAATAAAATAGGCTTTCTTCCAAAATCAGTATTGTCACAGCCTATTTCCTCCACCAGATTGTTGTTTATCAGGTCCGCCACAATAGCGGAAATAGTTGCTTTGGTCAAACCCAGTATTTTTGAAATGTTTGCTCTGGAAATAGGGCCCTGGTTTATAATCGTTTCAAGTACCAGGGTACTGTTAATATCTCGTATAAGCTCTTTGCTTCCTGTAATCATTTTTCTTCCCTCTTAGGATATCGTGCATTTTAACTGCCAGGCCTTCTTGCCGGCACTATGGTTATTATAGTAACACACTTAGACGGACTTGAAAAGAGCTTCACAAGCTTTTCGTGGGAAACCGTTACGGTTCGGTATTGCAGGGATTTGAGTCTTTGGGAATGGACGATGGTTTCTGGTTCCGTTCAGACATTTTCTAGTTCGCGGTTCCAATTCCACTAAAATGCCAGCCGTTATTCCTGGAAGGATAAATTACACCAAACTCGCTTCTCAATTACTGGGTATATTAACGTTGTGGGCTCAGACACTGGTGTAATTTATCCTAGTCATAACGGCTGCCATTTAAGTGTCATATGGAACCCCTCAATAGAAAATGCCTGAACGGAACCAGAAACCATCTGTGTTTTGCCTTAAAATTTTCGTGAATAGATGTGTAAGGATGGACTGTAAGCAAACTAAGCAAACGCATGAAACCAATACAAGGAAAGGCACGAGAACATGTCATGCTTTGGGTAAGGAAGACTTGAGTACCTATAATTTTGTTTCATGCGTTTGCCATGAAGCTTTTGCTTTTAAAATTATCTCAGCCTTCTTTTATGTATACTTGGAGGATAAAAATGCAACGAAGTGACTTTCACGGAGCTGAGTGTATTTTTATCCTCCAAGTATACATTCAACAACCTGACGTTTTAACACCTAAATAAAGGTTATAAAAAAAGTAAATAAAGGGTTGTAAAAAAAGAAATTTATGTAGGTGTAAAATGGATTGACAAGTGGAATAAATACTGTTATGATAAATGTATCAAATATAGTTTAGTAAATAAACAAATAGGAGGAATTGAATATGGCTTATTTTGAGAAGGTAGGCAAAATTGAATATGAAGGACCCGCAAGTAAAAATCCCCTGGCCTTTAAGTATTACAATCCCACAGAAGTGGTGATGGGAAAGACCATGAAGGAACAGCTTCGTTTTGCCATGTCCTACTGGCACACCTTTACCTATATGGGAAATGACCCTTTTGGCTCAGCAACTATGTTCAGACCCTGGGATAACCATGAGTGTTCCATGGAAGTTGCCAAGGAAAGAGTACATGCAGCTTTTGAATTTATGGAAAAAGCACAGATTCCTTATTTTTGCTTTCATGACAGGGACATTGCTCCGGAGGGCAAGGACCTGGCAGAAACCAATGCAAGACTGGATGAAATCGTAGCAATAATCAAGGAAGAAATGAAGCGCACAGGAATTAAGTGCCTTTGGGGTACTACAAATGCTTTTGGAAATCCCAGATTCGTTCATGGTGCAGGTACCTCCTGCAATGCAACGGTATTTGCCTATGCAGCAGCTCAGATAAAGAAGGCAATTGAGCTGACCAAGGAATTAGGCGGAGAGAATTACGTATTCTGGGGCGGAAGAGAAGGCTATGAAACTCTTCTTAATACCAACACGGAATTAGAGCTTGATAATATGGCAAGGCTCCTTAAAATGGCTTGTAACTATGCAGAACAGATTGGCTTTACCGGACAGTTCTTAATTGAGCCCAAGCCCAAGGAACCCACAAAGCACCAGTATGATACGGATGCTGCAACCGTAATGGCCTTCTTAAGAAAATACGATTTGATAGACAAGTTCAAATTGAATATCGAAGCAAATCATGCCACACTTGCTATGCATACCTTCCAGCATGAACTTAACATGTGCCGTATCAACGGAGTACTGGGAAGTGTTGATGCCAACATGGGAGACCCTATGCTGGGCTGGGATACGGACCAGTTCCCTACCAATATCTATGACACTACTCTGGCTATGTATGAGGTCCTTTTGGGAGGCGGCTTCACAAAAGGCGGACTTAACTTTGACTCCAAGGTAAGAAGAGCTTCCTTCGAAGAAGACGATTTGTTCCTTGCCTACATTGCAGGCATGGATGCTTTTGCCAAGGGCCTTAAGGTTGCGGCAAAGCTGTTAGAGGATAAAGTATTTGAGGACTTTAAGGAAAAACGCTATGCCAGCTACCAGGAAGGACTGGGAAAAGAGATCGTGGAAGGCAAGGCTGATTTTAAGACGCTGGAAGCCTATGCTCTTAATAACGGCATCACTCCCAATACCTCCGGAAGACAGGAAATGTTAGAGGCTATTCTGAACCAGTATATCTTAGAGACAAAATAAGAGTAAGGACGAAGATAAGTATATAATCAGACGGGGCTGCTGATAGGACAACTTACTGGCATTGCATACAATGACGGTAAGGCATCCGGGCAGCCCCGGAAAAAAGAAGAGAGGTCTGTATGCTGTATATCGGAGTTGACTTAGGTACTTCATCCGTTAAATTGCTTTTAATGAATGAAAAGGGTACTATCAGAAATATTGTAACAAAGGAATATCCTATCAGTTTCCCAAAGCCCGGCTGGTCAGAGCAGAATCCTGCCGATTGGTTTTCCAGCCTCATGGAAGGCTTAAAGGAGCTGGTAGGAGACGGGGAAAAGAAAGAAGTAGGCGGCATCAGTTTCAGCGGCCAGATGCATGGTATGGTAATCCTTGATGAAGAGGATAGAGTAATCCGCCCTGCTATTTTGTGGAATGACGGACGTACAAAAGAGGAATGTGACTATTTAAATGAAACAATCGGCAGGGAGAAGATTTCCTCCTATACCGGAAATATGGCCTTAACAGGCTTTACCGCCCCCAAGCTTTTATGGGTGAAAAAACATGAACCGGATAATTTCCGTAAAATTAAAAAGGTGATGCTTCCCAAGGATTATATAGCCTATTGCTTATCCGGTGTTCATTCTACAGATGTCTCCGATGCCTCCGGTATGCTGCTTTTTAATGTAAAGGAGAAATGCTGGTCCAGAGAAATGTTAGAACTTGCAGGCTTGAAGGAAGAGCAGATGGCAAAGGTATATGAAAGCTATGAAGTAACCGGTACCTTAAGAGCGGATATTGCAAAGGAACTGGGCTTTCCTCCTGAATGCAAGGTAATAGCCGGCGGCGGCGACCAGGCGGTGGCAGCAGTAGGAACCGGTACGGTTGGTTCCGGCATGTGCAATGTATCCCTTGGAACTTCCGGAGTAGTATTTGTTGCCAGCAAGGAGTATTCTGAAATAAAGGACAATGCCCTTCATGTATTTGCCCACGCCGACGGACGGTACCATTTTATGGGAGTTATGCTTTCGGCAGCGGCTTCTAACAAGTGGTGGATGGACGAGGTGTTAAAGACCAGGGAATATGCCAAAGAACAGCAGGCTATCGAAGAGCTTGGGAAAAATAACGTATATTTTCTGCCCTATCTTATGGGAGAGAGAACACCCCACAATGATCCCGATGCAAGAGGCACCTTTGTCGGCATGACAATGGATACTACTAGGGAAGATATGACACAGGCAGTCCTGGAAGGGGTAGCCTTTGCCCTGAAGGATTCCTTTGAAATCATTAAGGATACGGGCCTTTCCATCAAGCGCATCCGTATTAACGGCGGAGGAGCCAAGAGCCCCCTCTGGTGCAGAATCATTGCAAATGTGCTGAATGTAAAGGTCGATAAGATAAATTCCGAGGAAGGTCCGGCATTTGGAGCTGCCATATTGGCGGCGGTAGGCTGCAAAGAATTCGCCTCCGTAGAGGAAGCAGCCGCAAAGCTTATTCAGGTAACGGAAACCACCGAGCCGGAAGAAGAAATCGTTAATCTTTATGAAAAGAAATATCATGTGTTCAGAGAAATATATCCTGCTTTAAAGCCTGTATATAAAAGGATGGCAGAAGAAAACTGATATATAGGTTAAATATAAGTTGAATATAAGTTGAATTATGTTTTTGGCCTCTTCCAGATATAAAAATTCCACATCTATCAGCTTTTATACCTGGAAAAGGAAAGAACTAATTTCAACCATGTAAAAACAGGAAACGGTTATAAAATATTTGGGTTACTGCAAAATGACCGCCTGCACTTGCAGGCGGTCATTTTGCAGGCCGGATTCAAGCCATTGGCTGTATTGATACGATGATTAAAAAGGGCTTAGATTAGAACAAGCTTTTCGCATTCATCTTTTACGGAAGATATAAGTAACAAAAACCCCTCTGTCATCGGCATTTTCTATATTCTTAATCAATTCAAAGGATTTTTCTATCTCTTCAAAATCAGCAGGCTGAATGAGATCTTCTTTTCTGATTTTGGAATCAAATTTGTGATGCTGTCCAAAACCGCAGACAAATAAAATCCCATTCTCCGTTATGTGGCTTTCCATACTGCCGAGCTGCTCCTTGCTTAACCTGTAGTGATTAATTAAGACATTATCAAATATACCGATATCATTTAACGAATTTGGAATACTTAGATCAATCTGTTCCGTATGTACAGAGTAATTTTTTCTATCAGCAAATAGCTTCAAGCGTTCAAGTGCTTTACTGCTAAAATCAACTCCTGTTACCTTGAAGCCGTGCTCCAGTAAAAACAATGTGTTTCTGCCGTCTCCGCATGCTATATCAAGAACAGAGCCTTTTTTTAAGCATGAAATATTTTCAAGGAGAGATTTTTCCGGTTGTAAGGGAATATCTCCCCTTACAGCAAATTTACTATCCCAGTATTCCTTATTTCCCATGTATTCCATTGGTATTCCTTTCTTGTATATGTAATCTTTTATTTAATGATTTGAGTAACAAAAGCCTTGCTTCAAAAGGAACACAGGCAATTATATCTATACCTTACCTTTGGAATTATCCGGGTAATTACAGATGTAAATAAAATCTTCCAGAATTCCAGCCATCTCATCCGGTGATTTTTGTGCATTGTCATTCAGCCATAGAATAAGTATACGGAAAAAGCCACCGGTGCTGAAGGCAAGTGCATATTGGAGGCTTTCCTTTGAAAAACTCATGTCCTTGCCTTTTACCTCTTCAAAAGCGGAAGGTAACAGCTCATCTATCTTTGTAAGGAAAATCGGGAGCAGCCGGTGCCGGTTAATAACGGATAAAAAGCCGGTATATTTTTGCATCTCTGTGAAAAATACCCGTGCAATGTTTGGCAGGGATATATCTTTTTGCTGTAGAACAAGGAAGCGGTACTCTGCCCAGATTTTATAAAAGCAGCCTTCCAGGATATCTTCCTTGCTGGAGTAATTCCGGTAAAAGGTCCGTCTGGAAAGCCCGGCATAATCGGTAATCTCCTGTATGGTAATTTCCTGATAATTTTCTGTTTCCATCAGCTTTAACAGAGCGGCCTCCATCCAAAGCTTGGATTGGTTTGATTTTGAGTTCCCTTTATTTTTATCCGGCATAAGCAGCCCTCCTTCATCGTCACACAATATTTGATTTGTAGCTATTAGGCTAAAGTGGTTGACTCCACCTTTTTGCTTATTATAATGGAAATTGTCAATCGACACAAGTGTGACATTAAAGGAGGAAAAATAAATGAAGACGATGAATTTTATTGTATGGATGCTGCCGGTTATTTTTATGCTCCATGATTTTGAAGAAATCATTATGGCAGAAGTATGGGGGCTGCGCTATAAAACTAAGATTAACAAGGTTTGGCCGGGGAAGCAGCCCTTTGGGTTAAACTATATTCGCCATTGCCATACACCGACCTTTTCTATCGGAGTGGAAATCGAATTTGTGCTTTTTGTACTTATTAGTTTTCTTTCCGTGGTTTTTAACAGGTATTTTATTTGGTATGGGGCCTTCCTGGGATTGGTAATCCATATGATTGTTATCCATATACCCATATGCTTTCGGTTTAAGAACTATGTACCGGGAGTTATCACATCCGTTATATTTCTGATTCCCAGTATCTATTTTTTATACAAGGCAAATTTAAGCTTACATTACGGAACCGGAACCATTCTATTAGCCTCCCTGCTGGGAATTGTTATGATCGGTATATTAATACCGCTGCTTCATAAGCTGATGGCTTTCTGGTCCGAGTGGCTGTACCGATATTCAGAGGAAAAAAAATAAATTGAATTAAGTTCCGGACCGCTTCCAGGTATAAAGGTGCCATATATTCCAGCCCTTTTATACCTGGAAGTGGTAAAACCGATAGGGGCTGCTGTAAAATAGAAAGTTCATACCAGATACCTTGTATAGAGTCGTTTATGTATACAATATCCGGTATTGGCTGTTCTATTTTCAGCAGCCCCTCTTTTTATGGTTAACCACCGGTTAATATAATTAACGTAAGTTAACTATAAATCCATTGTATATAAATAGCCCAGGTTATAAAATAATATACATAATATATGGTAATTACCATGGAAAGGAGCTCTTATGGATACGATCAATATAGGAAAGATGATATCGGTTAAACGGAAAGAAAAAGGAATTACCCAGGAAGAACTGGCAAATTATCTGGGAGTATCAAAGCCTGCGGTTTCTAAATGGGAATCGGCCCAAAGCTATCCGGATATTCTGCTGCTTCCGGTTCTGGCTGCCTATTTTAATATATCGGTGGATGAGCTGATTGGATACGAGCCTAAGATGGTAAAGGAGGATGTAAGAAAACTCTATCACCGTTTGGCAGATGATTTTGCCCAAAAGCCCTTTGATCAGGTTTATGACGAATGTGAGGAATTTCTCAAAAAATATTTTTCCTGCTGGTACCTGCAATATCAAATCGGCTTACTGTACCTGAATCATTGCAATCTTGCAGGAAGTCCTGAAAAGACGGCAGAAATACTGCAAAGAGCAGTGGAGGTTCTTGAACAGGTGGAGCACTCCGGTGATGATATAAGCCTTGTCAAGCAGGCAATGCAAATAAAGGCATACTGTTACCTCTGCCAGCAGAAGCCCTCCGAGGCCATAGAGGTTCTGGAAAGCCTTTGTGAGCCGATGATACAGACGGAAACCCTGCTAATAAAGGCTTATCAGCTAAAAGGAGAGAAAGAAAAAGCAATCGAGTATTTACAGGGCTATACTTTTACCAGTTTAAATGCGATACTGGGCTCTGCCACGGATTTTTTTCAGCTGTATGCGGACAATGAAGAACGGATGGATCAGTACTATGATATTTTTAGTAAGCTGATTGATATTTTTAAAATCGAACAGGTAGCGGCAGGAGGACTATATACCATTTATTTCGTTGCGGCTACCGTTTATGCAACACAGGGAAGAAATGAGAAAGCACTGGATGTGCTGGACAGGTATGTAGATTTGGCAAAGCGGAATGCGAAGAAGGATTTTACACTCCATGGAAGTAAGATATTTGATTCTCTGGAAAATTATCTGAGGGCAATTGACGCAGAGACCCTGGCACCCCGCAATTCCCAGGTGATATGGCAGGATATCAGGAAGATTGTTGCTGAAAATCCTGCATTTTATGCATTGGAAGGGGAACCGCGGTACCAGCTTATAAAAAAGAGCTTACAGGAGCTGGTAAGCTAAGGGCAAGAATAAATCAAATTATATGCTGCCGGGAGTCAAGGCCCCCAACTGTTTAACGAGCAGCGGAAAATGAGGTAAACTATGAATGATTTCAGTCAAATAAAGGAATATATCCCGTTTCTTATCCCAATTTTAATCATACAATATGGATTAATGATAGCAGCCCTGATTCATATCTTCCGTCATCAGAACTACCGCTTTGGCAACAGAATCCTTTGGGTTATTATAACTGTGGTAGTCAATACAATAGGGCCCATTCTATATTTTACAATCGGCAGAGGTGAGGATTAATGGCAGTTCTGGAGCTGGATAAGGTGAATAAAAAATTTGGAGATATTCAGGTAATCAGTGATTTAAGCTTTCAGGTCACAGAGCATTCCGTCTTTGGCTTCATCGGTAAAAATGGTGCTGGAAAGACAACCACCATGAAAATGATTCTGGGATTTTTGCAGCAGGATTCAGGGGCTATCCGCGTATGCGGGGAAAAAGTGGCCTATGGAAATACAAAAACCAACCGTAACATCGGTTATCTGCCGGATGTGCCGGAGTATTACGGCTATATGAAGCCCAGGGAATATCTAAGGCTTTGCGGAGAAATAACAGGATTAAGCAAGGAGGCCATCCGTTCAAGAACCGGGGAATTATTAGAGCTGGTAGGTCTGGAGGGCGTTAACAGAAAAGTACATGGTTTTTCAAGAGGAATGAAGCAAAGACTAGGAATCGCACAGGCGCTATTAAACGAGCCCAAACTCTTAATCTGCGATGAGCCGACATCCGCCCTGGACCCGGTAGGCAGGAAGGAGATACTGGATATCCTCTCCCTGGCAAAGGACAGGACTACCATACTGTTTTCCACGCATATTTTATCCGATGTGGAACGAATCTGTGACAGTATTGGAGTCTTAAACCAGGGAAAACTGGTTTTGGGAGGGAATGTAGCAGATATCAGGCATAAGTACCGAAAGGATATCATTGGGCTTGAAATAGGAGGTCAATATCCTGTGGAGAAGGCTGCTGCCGGGCTGAAGGAGCTTGCCCTTGTAAACAATATTCATATAAGCGGCCAAAGGATAGAAGTGGAGGTTCCTAATGCAGAAGATTCCGGAGCAGGTATTTTAGCTTTTTTGCTAAAGGAAAATATTCCTGTAATCCGCTATGAAATTATGGAACCTTCCCTGGAAAATGTATTTCTGGAGGTGGTAGGATGAGAGGCTTTCTTTCATTTACAAAAAAAGAATTCAGGGAGCAGGCGCGCACTTACAAGTGGCTGATAGTCCTGTCGGTATTTTTCCTTTTTGGGCTGATGAGCCCCCTTCTCGCCAAGCTGACACCGGTTCTAATCTCTTCCATGGATATGGGGGGAGTTACATTAACCCTGCCAAAGCCCACCGCTATGGATGCTTATGCCCAGTATTTTAAAAACATGACACAGATGGGGATTGTGGTACTGCTTCTTATATTTGGAGGAACCTTGTCCAATGAACTGGTCAAAGGGACCCTGGTCAATATCCTGGCAAAGGGACTGTCAAGAGCAGCAGTATTGCTTTCAAAATTTACAGCAGCAGTTATCCTGTGGTCCGCCGGCTTTCTTCTGTCCGCTGTAACAAATTATGGATACACGGTATATCTCTTTGGGGGGATAAGAGTTCCTGCGCTTATTTTTTCAATGTTCTGCCTGTGGCTGTTTGGCTGCTTTATAATCGCGCTGATTCTTTTATCCAGTACATTGACAGCAGGCTCTTTCGGAGGCTTGATTTTATCGGCAGTTACCCTGCTTATCCTGTTGATGGTAAACATCCTTCCAAAAGCAGAAAAGTTCAATCCGGTTACCCTTGCATCAAAAAATACTGCTCTTTTAAACGGAACGGTAAAAGGGGATTCTTTCTATCTGACCATAGGGATAACGGTTGCATTGACGGTGTTATGCCTTGTAATTTCTATCCTGATTTTTAGGAAAAAGAAAATATAGTCTCCGGTTAAGCCGGAAGAGATTATTAATAGATGCTCCCCTTGGGGGAAACAGCCAGGCAGTAAGGGCTGTTTGTTCCAGGAGGAGCTATTGTGCTTTTATATAGACAAATGGTAGCTGCTTTTCTCTTGCAAATGCTATAGGGTGCTTATGGAAGAGGATGGGTTTTTCTATTAAATGGCTTCAGCTTCATGTTTTTGTCGTAGCCATCAGGAGGGGATAGTTGATTGTTTCTCCCATCTAAGGTATAATGCTTTTACGTATGTTTATGGTTTTAGGAAGGAAATTATCGCAAAGGGACGCAGAACCTTAGGAGGAATAAATGAGATTCAGGCCATGTATTGATATACACAATGGGAAGGTCAAGCAGATTGTAGGCGGAAGCCTTTCGGATGAAAAGTGTGAAAGAAATGCGCTTTCACACTCCGTTTTTTATGGCAGTACAGCAGACCTGTCTGCGGAAGGCAATGGGAGTAAGAGTGAGGCTAAGGAGAACTTTGTATCGGAAAAAGGCGGAGAATATTACGCATCCCTTTACAAGGAGGATGGTCTTAAGGGCGGACACATCATCCTGCTGAATCCGGCAGGTACCAAAGAATATGAGCTGGATATGGAGCAGGCCAAAAAAGCATTAAAAGAATATCCCGGCGGCCTTCAGATCGGGGGAGGAATCACGGATAAGAACGCTGCTGCTTTTCTGGAAGCAGGTGCTTCCCACGTTATTGTAACCTCCTATGTCTTTCAGGATGGCTTTATCCACTATGATAATCTTAAACGGATATCCGCCGAAACGGGAAAGGACAAATTGGTGCTGGATGTCAGCTGCCGTAAGCGGGGAGAGGATTATTTCATTGTAACCGACCGCTGGCAGAAATTCACCAGGGAAAAGCTTTCCCTTTCTCTTTTGAAGGATTTGGCAGAATACTGTGATGAATTCCTGATCCATGGGGTAGATGTGGAAGGAAAGTCAGCAGGAATTGACAGGGAGCTGATAGTTTTACTAAGTGAATGGCAGGATTCCTGCATAACCTATGCAGGAGGGGTCAGTAACTTTGAGGATCTTGAAAGCATAAGAAAGAGCGGAAAGGGAAACATTGATGTTACCATAGGAAGCTCTTTAAGCCTTTTTGGAGGACCGCTTAATTATAGGGATGTGGTTGAGTGGTTCCGGCAGCATCCATAGAAGCTGATGTAATGCTAAAAAGCAAAAAGGTAAAAAAGCAGAAAAACAAGAAATTAGAAAAACAAGAAAGTAGAAAAACAAAAAAGCAGAAAAGCAGAAAAGTAGAAAAACAAAAAGCAGAAAAACAAAAAGCAAAAAAACAGAAAAGTAGAAAAACAGAAAAGTAGAAAACCAAAAAGTAGAAAAACAAAAAGTAGAAAAACAAAAAGTAGAAAAACAAAAAATAGAAAAGCAAAAAGTAAAAAGAAGAAAAGCAAAAAGTAGAAAACCCAAAAGCAGAATAGAAAGACATGGGAGGAAAGCGGATGGAAGCATATACTGGCTTTGCCCAGGTTTATGATAAATTCATGGATAATGTCCCTTATGATGAATGGGCGCAGGATATCCGGAAAATACTATTAAAATACGGCATTTCGGAGGGAATTCTTTTAGATCTGGGGTGCGGGACGGGAAATATTACAAGAAGGCTTGCCGATTATGGCTATGACATGATTGGAATTGATATTTCGGAGGAGATGCTTCAGATTGCCATGGAAAAGAAATATGAGGAAGGGGAGGATATTCCGCAAGCCAGCAAAAGAGAGGATATCCTTTATCTGAATCAGGATATGAGGGACTTTGAACTGTATGGAACCGTTTCGGCAGTGGTATGTATTTGTGACAGCTTAAATTATATTACCAAGGAAGAAGAGCTGCTGCACGTTTTTTCTCTGGTGAATAATTATCTGGAAGCCGGGGGAATCTTCCTTTTTGATATGAATACGGTATATAAGTATAAAGAAATCCTTGGTGACAGTGTGATTGCGGAAAACCGGGAGGATTGCAGCTTTATCTGGGAAAATTATTTTGATGAAACGGAAAGCATCAACGAATATCAGATGACTATATTTGTAGAAGCAGAAGACGAAAAAGAGGAAAGGCTCAGCCAGGGCAGGCTTTATGAAAAATTCAGCGAGACCCATTACCAGAGGGCTTATTCCATAGATACGGTAAAGGCATTGTTAGAAAAAGCGGGAATGGAATTTATCGGAGTATATGAAGCGTTTTTAGAAGAACCTCCCGCAGAAACTACTCAAAGGGTATGCTTCCTTGCCAGAGAAAAATTCCAGCCAGGAAAGGTATACCAGTAAAATACAGACAGAACACGGAAAGGAGTTAACATGAAAGATTATATCGTAAGGGCAACAGCGGCAGATAATCAGATACGCGCGTTTGCGGCAACAACCAGAAATCTGGTGGAGCATGCAAGAAGTGTGCATAACACAAGCCCCGTAGCAACAGCAGCCCTTGGAAGGCTCCTGACGGCGGGAGCAATGATGGGAAGTATGATGAAGGGAACGGATGATTTACTCACCCTGCAGATAAAAAGCGACGGACCCATAGGAGGAATTACCGTAACTGCCGATTCCAAGGCAAATGTAAAGGGATATGTGTATCATCCCGAGGTCATGCTTCCTCCCAGTCCAAAAGGAAAATTAGATGTAGGCGGCGCATTAAGGCCCGGTATACTAAGCGTCATAAAGGATATGGGCTTAAAGGAGCCTTATGTGGGACAGACAGAGCTGGTATCCGGTGAGATAGCAGAGGACATCACTTACTATTATGCAGTTTCCGAGCAGGTCCCCTCCTCCGTAGCCTTAGGGGTATTAATGAATAAGGAAAATACCGTAAGGCAGGCCGGGGGATTTATTATCCAGCTCATGCCCTTTGCAGAGGAAGAAGTAATCCGGAAGCTGGAGGAGAAGATTGCAGGCCTTCCTTCCATCACTTCTCTTTTAGAGGCGGAAAATACACCGGAGAGCATTCTGACCACAATTCTCGGGGATATGGGCCTTTCCATTCTTGATACCATGGATACAAGCTTTTACTGCAATTGTACCAAGGAAAGAGTGGAAAAAGCCATCGTAAGTATCGGGAAAAAGGAAATCCAGGAAATGATTGATGAGAATGAGACCATTGAGGTTAACTGTCATTTCTGTAATTCCAAATATCATTTTGATGTGGATGACCTGAAAGAAATTATAAAAAGAAGCAAGTAATAAGGAATAATAGCGGGTATTATACATTCATTTAAAAAGCCGGGGGCAGGGAAAAGCACCTGGCTTTTTCCATATAAAAGAACATCCGCATATTCATTGCTATTTTACGAAAACTATAGTAAAATAAGTTTGAGACATAAATTACCTTTTCTGGAATCGGCATAAAACCTTATAATTATTCCAGTGGAATAAAAAAATATTTGCGAAATGTTTCGTAAAGTGAAAAAGGAGTGTAAATATGAAATACGGTTATTTCGATGAAGAACAGAAAGAATATGTAATCACCCGGCCTGATACACCGGCACCCTGGGCGAATTATCTGGGCTCTCCGGATTATGGAGCTATTATCTCTAACAATGCGGGAGGCTACAGCTTTGTAAAGAGCGGAGCCAACGGAAGGATTTTAAGGTATCATTTTAACAGCGATGATACACCTGGAAGGTATCTTTACATAAGGGACGATGCCAGCGGCGATTATTGGTCCGCTTCCTGGCAGCCGGTAGGGAAAGACCTTGCGGTTTATAAGAATGAATGCCGCCACGGTACTGCCTATACCAAAATAACAGCAGAGTATCAAGGAATAACCAGTGAGGCACTTTATTATGTACCTCTTAATAAAACCTATGAGGTATGGAGGCTTAGGCTCCAGAATACTTCTCAAACAGAGAGAAAGCTTTCTGCCTTTGGCTATGCGGAATTTACCAATGACAGCAATTACGAGCAGGATCAGATAAATCTCCAGTATACCTTATTTATTACAAAAACCTATTTTAAGAACAATAAGATACTTCAGACCATAAACCAGAACGAGCAAAAGGATAAAGAGGGGTCCAATGGCAAAGAGCGTTTCTTCGGATGTGTGGGTACTGAGGTGACTTCCTATAACGGCGATAAGACAGCATTCCTTGGGTCTTACCGTACCTATGGCAATCCTATTGCTGTAGAAAAAGGGCACTGCGACAATGTATTGAATTATAACTCCAACAGCTGCGGTGCCCTGCACTCCAGTTTCACCCTTCAACCCGGTGAGACGAAGGAAATCGTATATATTCTGGGCAGATACAATGACAGGGACTCCGATGAGATATTAAAGGCTTATGAAGACCCTGGTGTCACAGAGAAGGAAATACAGGAATTAAGGGACTACTGGCATGGAAAGCTGAACAATTTTCAGGTCAATACCCCCAGCAGTGAATTTAACAGTATGATAAATACCTGGAATGCTTACCAGTGCTTTATCACCTTTATCTGGTCAAGAGCTGCCTCCTTTATCTATTGCGGACAGAGGAACGGCTATGGCTACCGTGATACGGTTCAGGATATCCAGGGAATTATCCATCTTGATCCGGCGATGGCGGAGGAAAGAATCCGTTTCATGCTTTCCGCCCAGGTGGATAACGGCGGCGGCCTGCCTTTGGTAAAATATGACCACAATGCGGGGCATGAGGACACTCCTGACGATTACTCCTATGTTCAGGCCACCGGACATCCCGCTTACCGCGCCGATGACGCCCTTTGGCTTTTCCCCACTATTTTAAAGTATATCGGGGAAACGGGAGATACCGGCTTTTTAAGGGAAGTGATTCCCTATGCCAATAAGGATGAGGATACCGTGTACGGACATTTAAAGCGTGCCATCCGTTTTTCCATGGAAAGACAGGGGGACCATAAGATGCCCGCCGGCCTTCATGCTGACTGGAATGACTGCTTAAGGCTTGGAAAGAAAGGGGAATCAACCTTTGTTGCCTTTCAACTCTACTATGCTATGGGCATCATCAAAGATTTTGCAAAGGATCAAAAGGACAGCGAATATATCGAATATATTAATAAGGTACAGACCGAGCTTTACGACACTATTCAGAACCTGTGCTGGGAAGACGACAGATATATAAGAGGTATCAAGGAGGACGGCCAGGTAATTGGCTCTAAAAAGGATGCAGAGGCCAGTATGTGGCTGAATCCCCAGTCCTGGGCTGTTATCAGCGGACTTGCAGACAGGGAGCAGGGAGAGGCGGCACTGGAATCTGTGCACAGGGAATTAAATACTCCTTACGGTGTAAGATTAATGGCACCTTCCTTTGTAGACCATGCTTTCCCCGGCGCTCTTGCCATTCTGTTCAACCCTTCTACAAAGGAAAACGGCGGCATCTTTTCACAGCCCCAGGGCTGGATTATCCTGGCGGAAAGTCTGATGGGCCACGGAAACAGGGCCTTTGAATACTTTAAGGGAAGCTCCCCGGCCATGCAGAATGACCATGCTGAGATTAGGGTATTGGAGCCCTATGTACACGGGCAGTTTACGGAAAGCACAGACAGTCCTTTTGAAGGCCGTTCCCATGTACACTGGCTGACAGGTACTGCTTCCACTGTTATGGTGGGCTGCGTGGAAGGAATACTGGGAATGAGGCCGGACCTGTACGGGCTTCGTATAGCTCCCTCCATTCCCTCTGACTGGAAGGAAATTACCATTAAAAAGGTATTCCGAGGCAAGAGCCTGAATATCCGTGTGGAGAATAAGGACGGTGCTGAAGGCGGATATAAGGAAATGTATTTGAATGGAGTGAAACAGGAAGACAATTACATTGTGGAAAGCAGCTTGAAAGAAGAGAATGAAATACTTTTAGTCATGTAAACAAAAAGAACGGCGTTGACTGTCAGTACCGGCAGTCAGCGCCGTAAATTTATGAAAAAGCTTGATGATTAGGAGAAGAAACTTATTGCTACAGGCCGGATAAATCTTTCTTTGACAATAATTCCAGACGGTAACGCTCAAGCTCCCGTGCAATCTCATCATCAACAGGTTGTTCTTTATATAGTTCTATCATTTTCCCAATAATAAATTCTTTATTTTCATTCGTTAGTCTGTCAAAATAGCGTATGATTTTCCGATGCTCACCGGTTAGCGGAATTGCCTGATAGTTAGGAGACTCATTCAGGTTACCCTGTACAGCAGTTTCCGAAAATCTCTGAACTTTGCTGAGGCCTAAAAGAAAATCAGTGGAAACATTGAAATATTTTGCCAGGGACAGCAAAGTGTCCACCGTTGGAAGCTTCTTGCCGCTCTCATAGTATGCGATGGTACTTTGAGTAAGATTTAATTTACTTGCTAAATCCTTCTGGGTTAAGCCTTTATGTTCTCTCAATTCTTTTAATCTCACATCAAACAATTCACCACCACCTCCTGACTACGATATTATATAATACTATCTGTCATAATTGTGCGATTTATGACCAATATAAATTATAGTATTGACAAATATGCCTTATAGTCATATAATGAAAATGTAGCCAAAACAAAAAGAACGAAACAATTGTAGGAGTTTTTCGTTCGGAGGTTTTGGCAAGCATTGTGCCTATCCAATAAAATACAAGTGTTTTTTTGAATCCATTCCCCTCATAACAGTTCATTGTATTTGGATTTTATCGGAAGTACATGCGGTAAATGCTACACATTTACAAGAAAGGTCTGCAAGTCTGTTAATACTGGCTTGCAGCTCTTTTTTTTTACCATTGCAATTGCCGGTAGTATGAAATTATCTGATGAATGGAAAGCTAGACTAATAAGTAATAGTCTGCAAAACTTTTTATTTATTAGCAGTTCTTATGACGATGATTAGTATAAAAATGCTTTGCTGCGGCCACAAATTGCGAATTATCTATTGCGAATCTGATTTTGTAGGATATAATAAGAGAGTAAGAATACAAGCTTGAGACGCAGTAACAACACTTTGTGAAAAGAACACAGATAGGAGCCGTATATGGAAAAATTAGAGATGCTTTATGAAGGTAAAGCTAAGAAGGTTTTTAAAACAGCACAGGAAGATGTTTATATTGTTGATTATAAAGACGATGCAACTGCATTCAATGGCTTAAAAAAAGGAACCATAGTCGGAAAAGGTGTTATCAATAACCGTATGTCCAATCATCTGTTTCAGTTACTCGAAAAAGAAGGCGTTCCTACTCACTTTATAGAAGAATTAAGTGACAGGGAGACTGCTGTTAAAAAAGTTGAAATTGTACCCTTAGAAGTTATTGTGCGTAATGTATCCGCAGGCAGCTTTGCCAAGAAGTTAGGAATGGAAGAGGGCATTAAGCTGCTGGCACCTACTCTGGAATTCAGTTATAAGAATGACGATTTGGGCGATCCTATGATTAATGATTACTATGCAATTGCCCTGGGCCTTGCTACCAGAGAAGAAATTGAGAAGATTACAAAGATGACCTTTAAGGTTAATGAAGTTCTGTGCAAGTATTTCGAAGAATGCGGCATTGAGCTGATAGATTTTAAGATTGAGTTCGGAAGGTCCAAAGGGGAGGTTATCCTGGCAGATGAGATTTCACCGGATACCTGCAGGCTTTGGGATATCAAAACCCATGAAAAACTGGATAAAGACCGTTTCAGGAGAGATATGGGCGGCGTAGAAGATGCCTATAAGGAAGTATTAAAGAGAATCGGCCTGGCTTAAGAGGTATGCTAAGGGGCTGCTGCAAACATAGTAAAAAGTACATCGGGTACTGGATTTTGCAGCAGCCCTTCTTTCGCAAGAGGTGACAGAAGCTTCCAAAGTCATGAGACGATTGTAGAAAGGATTATGGATGGATAAGAGCACACAAATTGATACCTGGATTTCAGATGAAATACATGAAGAATGCGGAGTTTTCGGAATCTACGATTTTGATGGCAATGACATTGCCTCTTCCATTTATTACGGTTTATTTGCCCTGCAGCACAGAGGACAGGAAAGCTGCGGTATTGCAGTCAGTGATACCAGCGGTCCCAAGGGCAGCGTTAAGTCCTATAAAGGAATGGGCTTGGTAAATGAGGTATTTACACCTGGGAGTTTAGACGATTTAAAGGGTAATATCGGTGTGGGGCATGTACGTTATTCCACGGCAGGAGCCAGTAACAGAGAGAATACCCAGCCCCTGGTATTAAATTATGTCAAGGGAACTCTGGCACTTGCCCATAACGGAAATCTTGTCAATGCACCGGAATTAAAGGATAAATTAGCCTATACGGGAGCTATTTTCCAGACGACCATAGACTCAGAAGTAATAGCTTATCTCATAGCCAGAGAGAGGCTTCAGACCAGGAGTGTCGAGGAAGCAGTTAAGAATGCCATGCTGAAATTAAAGGGAGCATATTCTCTTGTTATCATGAGCCCCAGAAAATTAATCGGAGCCAGGGACCCCTTTGGTTTCAGACCCCTTTGCATCGGAAAGAGAGGAAACTCCTACGTACTGGCTTCCGAAAGTGCGGCACTGGATACGGTGGGCGCAGATTTTGTAAGGGATGTGGAACCGGGAGAAGTCGTTATGATTAACCAGGAGGGCATTCATTCCGATATGTCCATGACACAGCCAAAGAAAGCCAAATGTATCTTTGAATATATTTATTTTGCAAGACCGGACAGCTGCCTGGACAATGTCAGTGTGTATAACTCCAGAATTATGGCAGGAAGGATACTGGCACAGACCTATCCGGTGGAAGCCGATCTTGTGGTTGGTGTGCCGGATTCCGGCAATGCGGCAGCCTACGGGTATTCACTGGAATCGGGAATCCAGCTTGCCACGGCTTTTGTAAAAAACAGCTATGTGGGCAGAACCTTTATAAAGCCCAAGCAGTCCATGAGGGAGTCCAGTGTTAAGATCAAGCTGAACGTATTAAAGGATGTAGTAAAGGACAAACGGGTTATCATGATTGATGATTCCATCGTCAGAGGTACTACCAGCGAGCGTATCGTAAGAATGCTTAAGAACGCAGGAGCCAGGGAAGTTCATGTAAGGATAAGCTCCCCGCCCTTCTTATATCCCTGTTATTTCGGCACGGATGTACCCTCCGATGACCAGTTGATCGCCCACAATAATACGGTGGAAAAAATCAAAGAAATGATTGGGGCAGACTCCTTGGGATATTTAGGTGTGGACAGGCTCAGTGAATTAATTGAGGGAGATAAGGGCTTTTGCGATGCCTGCTTTACCGGAAATTACCCCATTGAACCGCCGAAAGAAGATATCAGGGGAGAGTACGACAGATAAAGAAAAAGAAATTCAGACTTGCTTTTCTGTGAAATATTAAGGATAATAAAATAGAGAAAAGAACCAGGGGAGTGCAGGAAGGATGTAAAATATCCTGCAGTCCCTATGTTTTGGAAATGAAGAAGATAGATAGGATAGGTAAGAAATAAAAAAGCATAGTAAGAATTAAAAAGCAAAGTCAGAACGAAATAGTAAAATAAGTAAGAACAAAAAAGTAAAAATAAGAACTATAAAATTAGGTGTGAACTAAAAACTAAGGTAAAATTTACAAGACGAAGATAAATTACAGGAGGTTGCAATGAGCAATGACAAATATGTAAGCCCTATGTCCGAGAGATACGCAAGCAAAAAGATGCAGTATATTTTTTCTCCCGATATGAAGTTTAAGACCTGGAGAAAGCTTTGGATCGCTCTGGCGGAAGCGGAGATGGAACTGGGACTTCCGGTTACGAAGGAGCAGATAGAAGAGCTTAAGAAATATCAGGACGACATCAATTATGATGTGGCAAAGGAAAGAGAAGCATTGGTACGCCATGATGTAATGTCCCATGTATATGCTTACGGAGTGCAATGCCCGGGAGCAAAGGGAATCATTCACCTTGGAGCGACCTCCTGCTATGTGGGGGATAATACCGATATTATTGTAATGACGGAAGCGTTAAAAGAAATCCGTACAAAACTTTTGAATGTTATGGATAAGCTTAAGGACTTTGCCTGTGAATACAGGGAGCTGCCGACCCTTGCTTTTACCCACTTCCAGCCGGCACAGCCCACTACTGTCGGAAAAAGGGCCTCTCTCTGGCTGATGGAGTTAAAATTAGACTTTGATGACCTGGAATACCTGATCGGTTCCATGAGACTGTTAGGCTCCAAAGGAACTACGGGAACCCAGGCAAGCTTTTTAGAGCTGTTTGAAGGAAATCATGCAAAGGTAAAAGAACTGGATAAGAAAATAGCAGAGAAGATGGGATATGAGGACTGCTATCCCGTATCCGGACAGACCTACTCCAGAAAGGTGGATACCAGAGTATTAAATGTACTTGCGGGAATCGCTGCCAGTGCACATAAATTCTCCAATGACATCAGGCTGCTGCAGCATTTAAAGGAGATTGAAGAGCCCTTTGAAAAGAACCAGATTGGCTCATCTGCCATGGCCTATAAGAGAAACCCCATGCGAAGCGAGCGTATTGCATCCCTTGCCAATTATGTGATCTGTGATGCCTTGAATCCTGCCATTACCTCCTCCACCCAGTGGTTTGAAAGAACCCTTGATGACTCCGCCAATAAGCGCATCAGTGTGCCGGAAGCCTTCCTGGCAGTTGACGGAATTCTGGACCTGTATCTTAACATTGTGGACGGTTTGGTAGTGTACCCCAAGGTAATTCAAAAGCATTTGATGGCAGAACTTCCTTTTATGGCTACAGAAAATATTATGATGGATGCGGTGAAGGCAGGAGGGGACAGGCAGGAGCTTCATGAGAAAATCCGTACCCTGTCCATGGAAGCCGGTAGAAATGTAAAGGAAAAGGGGTTAGAAAACAATCTCTTGGAATTAATTGCAGCAGACCCTTCCTTTAACCTTTCTCTGGAAGAATTAAAGCAGACCATGGACCCGAAGAAGTATGTCGGACGTTCGGGAGAACAGGTTGAGGAATTTGTAAAAGATGTCATTGACCCTATTCTGGAAGAATACAGGGAATGCCTTGGTATTACGGCGGATATCAAGGTCTGATAAATGTTGGACGGTAATAGACCAGTTAATAATTAAATTAGAAACTAAATAAGTATTTGTATAGAATATTAAATTAGAACGCTATCTGCAAAATTGTAGGAGCGTTCTTATTTTTTGTCATATGGCTGTTTTCAGGTGGAAATAATTGTATGGCCTATTGTGGATTTTGAGAAATAATGTTATATTGCAAATAGTTATATCCGACAAAGTGCATAAATATTGCGGAAGAAAAAGAACAAATATAGAAAGAATTAACAGCGGGAGAATTTATTTGTTCTGGATGGGGAGAGTTTTGGTATAGCCTTTGCTGAATCACGGATTATAAATCAGCATCATCAGCACAAAACATAACCTGTGATTGAGCCAAGTTATAAATAAACAGGAGGGGAGGAAGGGTATGCAATGCGCGTTTAATGATTCTTAAAGGCATCTGCAGCATGGGATAGGCTGATGATACCAGGTTATGGACAATGATTTTGTATGCGTGCTAAAGTACGCAGATGGGAGCCAAATATGAAAGAGGGAAAACTTTATAAAAAGGTATTTGCAAAAAAGTTTATGGCATTTTTAATGGCAGCAGTGCTGGCAGTAAGCATGTTATCCGAACTGCTTCTTCCTGTACAAAAGGCGGAGGCTGCTATTACTTCAACTGGTTTTTTAAAAGCAGATGGTAAACTGCTTCGTAACAATTACGGAACAGGCGATATTGTGAGCTTGAGAGGTACCAATGCCGGCGGTTATTTATTGCAGGAATTCTGGATGTGCCCTACCAGCACCAGCTCAGGAACTTATACCGTTACCTGTGAAATGGACATATACAAGACCTTAACGGCAAGATTCGGGGAAGCTGCCATGAGGGATCTGGTAAAGGTATACCAGGATAATTATTGGACGGAAAAAGATTTTGACAACTGCAAGGCACTGGGTATTAACTGTATCCGCCTGCCAATGTGGTATATGAACATTGTTGATTTTAACGGCAATTATTTAAGCAATGCCTTTGAGCGTATCGACTGGTTCCTCCAGAAAGCAGGGGAGAGGGGAATCTATGTCATCCTGGATATGCACGGAGCGCCGGGTTCCCAAAACGGCAGTGACCACAGCGGTATTGACGGAGGAAACAGTAAAGCAGCAGCTTCCCAGTTCTTCTTTGGCAGCAATGCTTCTAACAACCAGCAGAAGTACTATGACCTATGGTATAAAATAGCTCAGCGTTATAAGGACAATCCGGTAGTAGCCGGTTATGATTTATTGAATGAACCTTATTGTACTTACCGCTATAATTCAGGGTATTCCGAAGACTATCTTCATTCGCTGCTATGGGGAATCTACAACAATGCCTATAATGTAATCCGTTCTGCAGACACCAATCATATTATAATCATGGAAGCTACCTGGGACCCTTCTGATTTACCGAGCCCTTCCACATACGGCTGGTCCAATATTATGTATGAGTATCATAATTATCTCTACGATGACTATGACAATGCTGCCGGCAAACAGATTACCAACATGCAGAATAAGCTCAACCTTATTAAGAGCCAGAATTACAATGTGCCAAGTTATATGGGTGAATTCAGCTACTTCAACAATGTATCGGCATGGCAGCAGGGACTGAAGCTTTTAAATGATGCAGGCATTAACTGGACTACCTGGACTTATAAAGTAACCGGCAGCAATAATAACTGGGGACTCTATAACCAGAGTATTTCTTCAGTGAATGTAGCGACGGATTCTGAGGCAGCCATCCGCTCGAAATGGTCTCAGGCAGGAACATCAACAGCTAACAGCAATCTCCTTAATGGAATCAGGAGCTATTTTACCGCTGAGGCACCTTCTTCTGAAATTCCTGTCGGAGACTGCTATTTTATAGCAAATGCAAACAGCAAGGTAGTCTGCGCTGACAATACCGGAAACGACCCGCTGATTGCAAACCGCAGTGCCAATGGCGGAGCATGGGAGACCTTTACTATCATTGCTAACAGTGACGGAACCTACTCCTTCCTTTCAAAGGCAAATAATAAATATGTCTGCGCTGTAATAGATGAAAGCAGCCAGCTGCTTGCCAGAAGCTCTGCCATCAGTACCTGGGAGAAATTTTATATCACAAAGACAGCAAGTGGTGCCTATAATATAAAAGCTTATGCAAATAACCTTTATGTTATGGCCGACTTAAATAACAATGCGGTATTAAGAGCTGTGACTTCAACACCAAGTACCTGGGAAGCCTTTAACATCGTAAAATAATACAAAGCCAATAGAATTTTAAGATGCCGCATTTTCCACAGAAATTCTGCTGGAAAATGCGGCATCTTTGATATGGCAGCCTGCATGGAAGGTTTGGGGTGTATACACATTAACTGGTTTCATGGGCTTGCCGTGATTTCACAATGAATTACACTTGCATTTCGTGCCTGCACAACTTACAATAAGGGTGTATGCAGCAAAGAACATTTGGAAATTATAGTATAGTAAGTGAAAGGAAAGGAGCAGGAATATGGACTTTAAACATGAAACAAACCGTATTTATCTGGAAGACGCAGCGGGAAAGATGGTTGCAGAGGTGACATTCCCTGATGTGAATGAGAATTCAGTGGAGATTAACCATACCTTTGTAGATGATTCCCTTAGAGGGCAGGGTGTTGCAGGGAAGCTTATGGAAGAGCTGGTAAAGAGACTTCGTACTGAGGGTAAGACTGCAGTACTTACCTGTTCCTATGCAATCAGCTGGTTTGAGAAGAATAAAGGGAATGAAGATCTGATTAGCAGATAGGAAAGTTGATAGTTGCAGCTGATTTGAGGAAAGCCGGTCTTTAGAGACCGGACCTTTTAAGTAAGAAATGAGGATGGGATGAACATACAAATTTTCGGGAAATCCAAATGTTTTGAAACAAGAAAAGCAGAAAGGTATTTCAAGGAAAGACGGATCAAGTATCAGATGATTGATTTAAGAAAACATGGCATGAGTCTTGGCGAGTATAAAAGTGTAAAGACAGCCGTAGGCGGTATGCAGGAGCTGATAGATGAGCATTCCAAAGAATATGAAGAGAATTATGTGAAATATCTGTCAGAGGAACAGGACAGGGAAGAAAAGCTATTAGAGCACCCGGGAATGTTTCAGACACCCATAGTAAGAAACGGCAGGCAGGCAACGGTGGGTTATCAGCCGGATGTTTGGAAAGAGTGGGTTTAGACCATGGACATCAGCCTTGAATATTATAAGATATTTTATTATGTAGCGAAGATGGGAAGCTTTACGGCGGCTGCAGAGAAGCTTAATATATCCCAGCCGGCGGTAAGCCAGGCTGTTAAGCTTCTGGAAAGGGAGCTTGGCGGAAATTTTTTTTTGCGGACCCAAAAGGGAGTAAGAATGACACCGGAAGGAGATATGCTTTTTTCCTATATTTCCTCCGGCTATGAAACAATCCTTAAGGGTGAAGAAAATCTAAGGAAGCTGCTGGACCTGGAAAACGGTGAGATACGGATTGGTGCCAGTGATATGACACTGCAATTTTATTTACTTTCCTATCTGGAGGAATTCCATAAAAGATATCCGGGCATCAAGGTGAGCGTAACCAATGGACCGACACCGGAGACCCTGTCTTATCTCTATGAAGGAAAGATTGATTTTGGAATTGTCAGTGAGCCTTTTATGGCAAAGCCAGAGGTTACTTCCTTAAGAGTAAAGGAAATACAGGATATTTTTGTGGCAGGAAACAGCTTTGCCCATCTGTCGGAAAAAGAACTGGAGTATAAGGAGCTGGAGGAACTGCCGATTATCTGCCTGGAGGGCTTGACCAGTACCAGGACCTATGTGGATGAAATACTGAAAAACAACGGAGTAGTATTAAAGACAGAATTTGAACTGGCAACCAGTGATATGATTGTTCAATTCTCCCTCAGGAATTTGGGAGTCGGCTCTGTGGTCAGGGATTTCGCCAGGGAGTATATTGACAGGGGAGAGCTGTTTGAATTAAAGCTTAAACGGCCCCTGCCGCCAAGGCATTTCTGCATTGTGACAAGCTCAAAGAATCCGGAAGCAATGGCAGCAAAAAGCCTCCTTTCTATGATGATAAGCGAAAAGAAAATTTGATATATAAGGTATGATAAAAGGTATATTAAAAAGGCATATTTAAAAAGGTATGAGATTTTTCTATAAGGTTAGCAGCTTGTACATACTGTTACAATATAGGCCTGGAAAATAGGTAAGAGAAAGGAAGAGCCGCCGGTTTAAGCCGGCGGACTTAAAATACTGCATGAAAAGAATAGCAAAGTTTGAAAAGGTAAGTAAGAGTCAGTTTACAAAGGATTGGATGGAGACTTTTCCGGATATGGAAAGGGAAGAAGCAGATAAGCTTTATGAAGCCATAGAGCTTCCAAGGCGTGCAACAGTGGGCTCGGCTGGCTATGACTTTTACAGTCCCATTGATTTTGCACTGGCCCCCAGAGAAGGCATTAAGATACCTACCGGTATCCGGGTTTCAATGGAGGAGGGCTGGGTGCTAAAATGCTATCCCAGAAGCGGCCTGGGCTTTAAGTTCCGCCTGCAGATGAATAATACCGTGGGCATTATTGACAGTGACTATTATTATTCCGACAATGAAGGGCATATCTTTGCCAAGGTGACCAATGATTCCAATGAAGGAAAAACAGCAGAAGTAAAGGCTGGTTCAGGTTTTATGCAGGGGATTTTTGTAGAGTATGGAATAACCTTTGATGATGACTGTGAAGATAAACGTAACGGAGGCTTTGGAAGTACTTCCAGGGCTTAATGCTGCCGGACGGGCTTTGAGGAGCAGATGGGGAGCAGGAAGAAGAAAGGGGCAAAAGGATGGAAAAGATAACGATATTGGTAAGTGCCTGCCTGCTGGGACTTGATTGCAGATATTCCGGAACCGGCAAGTATATTGCCGAATTGGAGGAGTTAAAGGAAGAGTTCCAGTTCATACCCGTATGCCCGGAGCAGCTTGGCGGCCTTCCTACCCCCAGAAGCCCGGTAGAAATAACGGAAGGCAGAGCCGTTAATAAAGAAGGAGCCGACTGTACGGAGCAGTTTAAAAAAGGAGCGCAGGAAGCAGGTAAGCTAGCAGGATACTTTAACTGCAGGGCAGCGCTGCTAAAGGCAAACAGCCCCTCCTGTGGCTTTGGGCATATTTATGACGGAAGCTTCAGCGGAAAGCTGATAGAGGGAAACGGTATAACGGCAGAGCTCTTGCATAAAAAGGGGCTTAGGATATATTCGGAAAAAGACCTGAAAGACCTGAAAGACTTGAAGGACTTGAAGGATCAGTAATGTCTGAAGAAACTGAAATCCAGCCAAAAAGCAAAAAGGCAAATAAGAGATAAGGCAAATAAGGCATCAGGGCAGGTACAGGCAGAATAATCCTGGAAGGAGCGGTAATAATAACAGGGATAGGATACCGCATCAGGAAAGGTTTTTTTTAGGAAAAGTTTAGGCTATCTATTTCTGATATACATCCTTGCCATAGTACAAGCCGGCTGCAGCAGGAAGTAAAGTACGGATAGGGGGACTGTTTTCGATGTTATGGTACATTATAACTACAGATTATGGAATACATAAAAAATATTGATTTTACTTATGCTGTTTCGGCAGGTATAATAAGAAAGTAATAAGGCATGGTAGCAAGTTTTGTTACGATGCTATTTTTATGTGATGTGGGATATTTCCGGTCAGGATGCAATGGATAGGAAGGGAATAACCGCAATCCAGCTATATTCACAGGTATAAAAAGGAGGAATTTTCATGGTAAAAGCAATAGTAGGCGCTAATTGGGGCGACGAAGGTAAGGGTAAAATAACAGACATGCTTGGTCAGGAATCGGATATCATTATCAGGTTTCAGGGCGGCAGCAATGCAGGACATACCATTATCAACAAATATGGCAAATTTGCACTCCACCTTCTTCCCTCCGGCGTATTTTATGATCACACCACCTGCATTATCGGTAATGGGGTAGCATTAAATATTCCCTACCTTTTTAAAGAAGTGAAGTCCTTAACGGACAGAGGAGTGCCGGAACCGAAGCTATTAGTTTCCGACCGGGCACAGATTATGATGCCCTATCATATTTTATTTGACCAATACGAAGAAGAAAGGCTGGGCGGTAAATCCTTCGGCTCCACCAAGTCGGGAATCGCACCCTTTTATTCTGATAAATATGCAAAAATCGGATTTCAGGTATCGGAGCTTTTTGAGGAAGAAAGCTTAAGAGAAAAGGTTGAGAGAGTATGCGAAGCAAAGAATGTTATCTTAGAGCATATGTATCACAAGCCTGCCATCAATACGGAGGAATTGTTCCAGACCCTTTTGGAATACAGGGATATGGTAAAGCCCTATATATGTGATGTGGCTGCTTACCTTTATGAAGCCATAAAGGAAGGAAAAAATATTCTTCTGGAAGGGCAGCTGGGTGCCTTAAAGGACCCGGATTTCGGAATTTATCCGATGGTAACCTCCTCCTCTACCTTAGCAGCCTACGGCGCTATCGGTGCGGGAATACCTCCTTATGAAATCAAGGAAATCATTGCTGTTGCCAAGGCCTATTCCAGTGCTGTCGGTGCAGGAGAATTCGTCAGTGAAATCTTTGGAGAAGAAGCGGATGAACTGAGAAGAAGAGGCGGAGACGGCGGTGAATTCGGTGCCACCACCGGAAGACCCAGACGTATGGGCTGGTTTGATGCCGTAGCTACCAGATATGGCTGCAGGATGCAGGGAGCTACCCAGGTGGCTTTAACCGTACTGGATGTCCTGGGTTATCTGGAGGAACTTCCCGTATGCGTAGGCTATGAAATTGACGGTGTGGTAACGAAGGATTTCCCTACTACCGTTAAGCTTGCCAAAGCAAAGCCTGTATATGAGAAGCTTCCCGGCTGGAAGCAGGAAATCAGGGGAATTAAGAAATACGAAGACTTACCGGAAAATTGCAGAAAATATATTGAATTCATTGAAAAGGAAATTGGTGTTCCTGTTACGATGGTATCCAACGGACCGGAAAGAGATGAGATTATTTACCGCTAAATCATTTTGCAACACCCTCATAATGAAAGGAGCAGTTTGTTTTTCTCTGGCATACAACTTGGCGAGGTATCTTAAAGTTGTATGCCGGAGAAATCAGACTGCTCCTTTTGTTAAAGCTCTGGAGTACTTAAAGGTACTCAGACACGGCAAACGCATGAGAACAAATAATGGATATACACAGATGACCAAGGAGGTTGTTTTGGAGTTTTGTCTCAAGAGGTTCCTTATGACACTTAAGCGGCAGGAAACGTGACTAGGTAAAGCAGTGCCACTGTTTGAGCTCGATAACTAACACAGCCATATTTGTTACAGCAAGTTTGGCGCTGATTTACCTGCCAGTTACGTTTTCTGCCGCTTTAGTGGAATAAGGGTTCTCGCGAACAAAACTCCAAAACAACCTCCTTGGTCATCGTCCGTTCCCATTACTTCCTTCATGGGTTTGCCGTGGGTACTCAGGCAAGCTTATGGGATAAATATTCCAGCAGCCTGTCATTATTAACTTTAGTAAGAAAACAAAAGCGTATAAAACGGTTACCAAGACCCTGAAAGGTAGAACAGTCCCGGATCATCAGAGACTGCTTGATAGCTCCCTCAAATAAATCATGGGATGTAAGGCTATCCTTTTGTATTTGCAGCAGGATAAAGTTGGCGGAAGGTTCATAGTATTTTAAGCCGGACACATTCTTCAGCACGGCCTTTATACGCTCTCTTTCGCTGCTGATTAAATTCCTGGTTCTCTTTATATATTCCTCATCAGAAAACATAATTTCTCCGGCCAAAGAGGCCAGGATATTAATTGTCCAAGGGTTTTTTCTTTCATTTACAAGGTGAAGCAATTCTTCATCACTTGTCATGGCATACCCCAGGCGAAGTCCGGGAGCGGCAAAGAACTTTGAGATTCCCCGGATGACAATCAGGTTCTTATAGGCAGAAAGAAGAGAGACGGAGGTAACTGAGGCGATATCGGGAGCAAATTCCACATAGGTCTCATCCACCATGCAATAAATATTTCTATCCCTGCAAAAGGCAAGGATTTCCGCCATTACATCTGTTTTTATCACAGAGGAGGTAGGATTATTGGGGTTGCAGATAACCAGAAGGTCATAGGAGGCTTTGAGGGTTTCCTTCAAGGCGGAAAGATTTACATTAAAATCCTCCTCTTCCTTTAAGAGAAAATAATCAATCCTGCTTCCTTCAAGGGTCAGCTCTCTTTCATATTCCGAATAGGTAGGGCTTATGATCAGGGCTTTCTTTGGTTTTATAAATTGGATAAATAGAGAAATCAGTTCCGTAGAGCCGTTGCCCACAAGAATATGCTCTGTCTGGCACTGTTTCTCTGTCTGCAGGTCTTTATTGACATAGGCAGCAATGCTCCTTCGCAAAGAGGTGTATTCCCTGTCCGGATAATCGGTTATGGCATCAATATGGCTGGAAAGGTTTTCCCTTAGTACCGGGGATATTCCAAGGGGATTGACATTTCCTGCAAAATTAATAATCTCTTCTTTTTTAATTCCATAATACTTTTCTATTTTTTCTAAATCACTTCCGTGAAAATGTTCCTTTGGTGTTATCATAGTCCATCCTTTCCCTTGCGAAATACTGTCGATTAGTGTTATAATAATTATAATATAAAGGTGAAGAAATGCAATACAATACATAAATTATCATGGTCTGAGGTGAATTGGTTGAAAGAGAAGATAAAACAGCTGGCTGACGGATGTTTTGAATATGAGTCTCCTGCTTTATTATTGTCGGAGGAAGAGCTTATTATAACGGTGGATGCAGGCGGCTGCTATAAGGGAACGCTAACGGTCTGGAATTCTCTTGGCACCATACTGACAGGGCAGCTGTATTCCTCCAGTACCTATTTTTATACGGAAAAGCAGGAATTCGAAGGAGAGCGTATTGAATTAGCTTATACGGTACAGGCTGAGACACTGGCACCGGGAGATATGGTACGGGGCTGGCTTGATATTGTAAGTGACAGCGGGGAAGCCAGAGTCCCTTTTTTTATAACGGCAGAGCCACCCTATCTGAATTCCTCTCTTGGGAAAATCAAAGATTTCTTTCATTTTACCAATCTTGCCAAGTCTGACTGGGCCGAAGCAGTGAAGCTCTTTAAAACAGAAGAATTCCGTGAATTTCTTCAGTACCGGGATAAGAAATACCTGGTATTATACGATGCTTTAAAGAAAAGCAGGTCGGCAAATCAGGCATTGGAGGAATTTCTTGTTACAGTCCGTAAAAAAACCCCTGTTAATTTTATTGTAGACAAGAACACTTTAGAATATGAAGTGAATACGGAAAGCTTCATGGATAAGATAACCCTCATGAAGGATAATTGGGGTTATGAAGAGATAAGGGTCAGCTGCGAAGGGGATTTTATCCAACCGGAGCATAAAATTATATGGTCGGATTATTTTGTGGGAAATACATATCCTCTGGAATTTGTAATACAGCCCCTCAATATGAGAAGGGGAAGGAATTACGGCAAGATCATCCTTTCCTCCGTTCATGATACCCTTGTAGTAGAGGTAACGGCAACTCGTAAGGCGGAAAAGGCAGAGGAGAGGCACAGACAGAGGTATATCAAGGAAAAAGTCATTGCCTGTGTGAGAAATTATCTGAATTTCAGAGAAAACCGCATCAGTCCTGAGGAATATATCCAAAAGACTGAAGTAGAACTAAAGGGGCTGAAGTCCGGTGATAAGGAAAATTTATTGTGGTACAGGCTCCTGGAAGTCCATCTGCTGCAGACGGCTGATATGGGCGGTTCCCAGAACGAAAATGAGACAAAGGCGGCTCTGAACGCCCTGAAGCCGGAAATCCTAGAGAAGGAGCAGAAGGATACGGCGGTGGTATGTGCTTACTGGTATCTTCTTGCACTCATTGATAGGAGCGAGGAGACGGTGGAGGCGGCTATAAAGGAAATAAGAAATGTCTACCATATGAATTCCTACGATTATAAGGTATTATGGTTTTTGTTATACACCGATAAGAAATTTGACGGCAATAAAGGACAGGCACTGGAGCTTCTAAGAGAGCAGTTTTTACATGGCTGCCGCAGTCCCTATCTTTATTTTGAAGCACTTTTAATCTACAGGGAAAATCCTGTGCTTTTAACAGAACTTGGGGATTTTGAAATTCAGGTACTCCTGTTTGGTGTGAAAGAAAGCTATGTGGACGTGGAGCTGGCAGGACAGTTTGCCTATCTGGCAGCAAAAAAGAGGGAATTTAAAAGAAGTATTTATTATTGTCTTACATTGCTGTACCGGAATTATTCAGAGAAGGGTAAGAAGGAAGAACAGGCGGCTCTTACCAATATCCTGACTGCTGTCTTAAGCCTCTTAATCAAAGGGCACAAAAGGGGAAGAAAGTATTTTAACTGGTACCGGAAGGGAGTAAAGGAGCAGCTTCGCCTTACGGAGCTTTATGAATATTATCTTTATTCCTACGACGAAGAAGAGCAGAGCAAGCTGCCCATGCAGGTACTGTTATACTTTATTTATAATAGCAGCCTGAGCGATAAAAAGAGGGCATTTCTCTATGCCTATATCATAAAAAATAAGGATGAGCTTAGTTCCATTTACCGGAGCTACAGCAAGAAAATAGAGAATTTCGGGAAAAGGATGCTGAAGGAGCATGCCATTGACAGAAACCTCTCGGTTATTTACGAAGAACTGATAACCATGAACGGGTTTACCGGTGAAATCGGAAATGACCTTTCCTATGTTATGTTCAAGCAGGAATTGTGCTGTCAAAACAGCAATATAAAAGGTGTGGTAACGGTACATGCCGAAACCGGAGACGAAGTATATACCCCCTTGGTATCGGAGTGCGCCTACATAGACCTTTATACGGAAAACCATGAAATACTCCTGGTGGATAATCAGGATAACCGGTATGCCAAGACCGTTGCCTATACCCTGTATCCCTTCCTTGGAAAAGACAATTATCTGATGGAATGCCTGCAGCAGGAGAGCGGGAATGCCATGGTGCTCCTGAACTTTGCCGAAAAGGCGGAAGCCTATCAGAAATTTGATGCGGAGTCCGTTCGTATCAGAGGAAAGCTTTTAGAACTTCCCTTCCTGAAGGAGAGCTACAGGAGTAAAATACAGATGGATTTAATCTCTTATTATTATGATAATTTCCAGGGAGATTTGCTTGAGGAGTGTCTAAAGGAGATTAATCCGGCCGGTCTTAATAAGAATGACAGGGTGAAGCTCATAGAGCTTTATATCATAAGGAATTTTTATGAGGAAGCCAAAAAAGCCTTAATGGAGTACGGATTTGAAGACATCCAGCTTAACAGGCTGCTGAAGATATGTGCCTGGCTGTTACAGGAGGGAAACTCAGAAAGGGATGAGCTTCTTTTAAGACTTTGCTTTTATATCTTTAAGGCGGGTAAATATAATGAAGAAATATTGATATACCTGGCAGAGCAGTATGAGGGTGCCACCAGAGAATTGTACAGCCTTTGGGAGGCTGCCTGCGGCTTTGAAATTGACACCTGCATTCTGGAGGAAAGGCTTTTGATGCAGATGCTTGTAACCAGAGAATATCTGGTCAATTCTCCTCAGGTATTTCTGAAATACTACCAGAGAGGCTGCAACAGAAAGCTGATCCGGGCATTTTTATCCTATCATGCCTATAAATACCTTATTAACGGAAGAATTCTCAAAGGGGAAATGTTCCAGGTAATGAGGAGAGAGCTGATATATGAAGAAAATGATGTCTGCATGCTGGCTCTGTTAAAGAAGCTCTCAACGGAAGAATGCTTTGATGAGAGTGAGAAGGAATTCATTGATTATAATCTGCAGCGTTTTATAAGAAGGGGAATGATACTGCCCTTTTTCCAGAGCTTTAAGGGGGTACTGCCTTTGAATGATAAGATAAACAGCAGCTGCTTTGTAGAATATATATCCAACCCCAGCCAAAGGGTTTTCATTCATTACAGGAAGGAATCACAGGAGGAATATACCCGGGAAGAAATGAAGGATATGTTTCTTGGAATCCACGTAAAGGATTTCATCCTCTTTTCAGACGAGAGCCTTCCGTATTACATATCCGAGGGGGAAGATTCCCAGGCAGTCATAACGGAAAGCGGAAGCTTAAGGGCGGACGCAGCGGTATCCGGAGAGGAAGACAGCCCCTATGAACAGATAAACTTTATAGCGGCAGCTCTGGAAATGAACGATTATGAAAGCGTCCGGGAGGGAATTTTAAATTACGAAAGAAACAGGCATCTGGTAAACAAGTTATTTAAAACATTATAAGTCAGGCTTATTTCAATAAATGGATTATTCAACTACGGAATATCAGACTGAGGCTTTGATATTCGCGAAAGAGGTTGCTATGGCAGATAAAAGAAGTTTATTTTTAGGACTTGATTTTGGAAATGAGGATATTCAGATATGCTGCTATAACCCAAAGACCCTGGAACCGGAATCCGTCACCTTATATTCGGGTGACAGGCCGTATTTCTATCCTTCCCTTATAGGCCTTAAACAGGGGAGTAAAGAATGGCTCTTCGGGGAAGAAGCTTTGGAATTTCAGGAGCAGGGGTTATGCCAGACGGCAGACAATCTGCTGAAGAAGGCAGAGCAGGGCAAGGAGACGGTATTGTATGATACGGCCTATTCCCCTGCGTATTTGCTGGAGAAGCTTTTTCGCAAGTGCCTCACTTTGGTAACCTTAAAATT
The DNA here is from genome assembly GCA_023410275.1 of Bacillota bacterium. Taxonomy (GTDB): domain Bacteria; phylum Bacillota; class Clostridia; order Lachnospirales; family Lachnospiraceae; genus Anaerocolumna. Next base: position 18,862 of record JAEYPZ010000145.1, on the reverse strand, counting down.
TCCGGGAGAAAGCATTGCAAAGCTTGCGGTGACGGTCAAGGATTTAAATGAAACCGTTCGGGCTGTGCTGAAGGAGGTTTTTGGCAGTCTCGGATTAAAGGAGGACAGGCTGTTCCTCCAGAGCCATTCCTTAAGCTATGAATACTATGCCCTGAGCCAGAAAAAAGAGCTGTGGAGTACGGATGTAGGGCTCTTTCATATGGATGAGGAGGAATTCCATTACAGGCAGATAAGTATCAGCCGGAAATTTACTCCGGTGCCGGTGGGGATTACCCAGAAGGATTTTAATGACATTCTGGACTATGAAGAGGTGCAGAAAGGGGATAAGGAACGCCTGGAATACTGCTTTTTGAATCTTGCCAGGAGTCTTTTGCATAAACAGCTCGTAACCACCATCTACGTAACGGGCTGCGGCTTTGAAGGGGATTGGGCGGATAATGCGTTAAAGGAGCTCTGTGTCGGAAGAAGGGTCTTCAAGGGCCAGAACCTTTATGCCAAAGGAGCCTGTTATGCGGCAAAGGAAATCGGAAGCGAAGAGGGTGGAAAGCTGAAGGAATTTCTTTTTCTTGATTCCGACCAGATTACCTCACTCCTGTCCATAGAAGCTGTAAAGGACGGCAAGCTTACCCAGATACCTTTATGGGATGGCTATAAGCCATGGTATGACAAGGCTCTGACCCAGGAATTTATCCTGACAGAGGATAATACCATAAGTGTGCTGGTAAAAGAGCTGTTTACCCTGAAAAAGGATTATCACGATATTTTATTGGAGGGCCTGGAGGTCAGGGCTGATAAGTCTACAAGAGTAGAAATGTCCGTATCCTTTAAGGACAGAAAGACTGCCCTGATTAAAATCCGTGATATGGGATTCGGGCAGATCATACCTTCCTCCGGTTTATGCTGGGAGCAGGAAATCAAGCTGTAAGGAGGCTTTGTAGGATGGGAATACTGATAGCATGTGAAGAAAATAAGGCAAAGCTTCCTTACCGCTTTAAGGTAACGGATACCGGTATTTATACGGCAGAGGAACTTTTTTATTATGTCTATCATAATTTTTTACTTTTAACCGATGAATTATATGAGGAAGCCTTTCTTATGTGGCTGGAAAAGGAATTGTTCCTTCCTGGGAAGGCGGAAAAAATAAGAGAAGCGAAAAAGAACTGCTCCGGCTATGATGCACTGGTAGAAGCCGCCTCCATCCTGCTTTCTGATAACAGCTATTATCAGGAGGAGGAAGTACAGGAATTCCTTCTAAGGCAGAACGAGAGAAAGAATGTTTCCCCCGGGGAACTGGCTGTTAAAAAGGCGGAATCCTTTCTGCAGCACGGGCGGTATTTCGAGGCCGGCATGATTTACGAAAGCCTCCTTGCCGGAGACGGCATGTATGCTGTCTTAAAGGAAGAGGCAGGCAGAATCCGGCATAACCTTGGGGTATGCAGGCTCCATACGGAAGGGTTTAAAAGGGCAGCGAAGGATTTTAAGGCAGCTTACGAGATGACTGGCGGAGAGGAATCCAAAAGGCAGTATGTACTTTGTGTGCTCCTTGGCGGGAATGAAAGTACATTTGGGACGGAGGAAACGGAAGCTGTTACGGCGGCTTATACTTCGGAGGAAACGGAAGCTGCTGCGGTGGCTAATGAATCTGAGGAAACGGGAGTTGTTATGGCGGCCGTTAAATCGGAGGATACGGGTTACGTAGAAAATATCAGTGAAGCTTATGTAAAGGGCATCAGGGAAGAAATACAGGATACCCTTTTACAATACGAGTCTTCTGATGAATATAAAAAGCTTGAGGAGCTGAAGGAAGCCAGGGACAGCGGTAAGCCGGCTGACTTTCTCCAAGGAGTAAGGGAGAGGCTTGAGAGCTATAAACAGGAATACCGGTCAGAGAACTCATAACCCGGTAACATAAAAGGAGATGATTACATGGGGTTTTGGAAGAAAAAAAACCTGGAGAAGCCGGAAGAGCAAAGGGAAGAAAATGAACTTGCAGCAGCACAGATAGCAGAAGCGGACTATTCGGAGCTAAAAAAGGGCTTCATAGAGGAGAGCTGTGAGCAGGTCGTGGAAAGTACGCTCCAGGCGCAGGAATTAAAAGCAGAATTTCAGGCGGTAACTGCCTATATCAGTGATATCCAGAAGCTGGAAGGCCTGAACAGTGAAGACAGGGAACTGGTAAATGACCTTGCCAGAAAAATACTGACCTTGTCTAAGGACAGGGAAAGATATAAAAAGGGAATACGTAAGATAAAAGACACCCAGTATCTGAACCTGGCAAAGTTCGAAGAGGATGTTCCCAGGGATTTAAAGAAAATGAAATACTGGGAAGAATACAGCTCCAATATACAAAATGATTTTAAATATCTGGAAAGCGAGAGAACAGCCTTGCTGCACCAGAAGGGAGACGTGGAAGAAAACCAGAAGACACTTGGGACCATCGGAATCACCACCACCGTACTTTCCGTTCTTTTATTTCTTGTGTTTTTATGGATTAATAGTAAGACAAATGCCAACATGCAGCTGCCCTTTATGCTGACCGTTGCCATGGATGCCGCGGCAGCTGCTTATATTTTCCTTCGTTCCAGGGAAAATAAGAAGGAAAAGGCAGAAACAGAAAAAAAGTTAAACCGTGCTATTTTACTGCTGAATAAGGTTAAAATTAAATATGTCAACAATACAAATGCCCTTGATTACTGCTATGCCAAATATCTGGTGGACAGCCAGGAAAAGCTGGGCTTTTTGTGGGAACAGTATAAAAAGGAAAAAGAAGACGAGAATCAATATAAGCTGAGCAAGGATCAGACAGAATATTATAACCGGGAGCTGATCAACCACCTAAAGGAGTACAGGCTGGCGGATGCAAAGATATGGGTACATCAGCTAGAGGCTCTGTTAGACGGCCAAGAGATGGAAACGGTAAAAGAGGCTCTTTTCGAAAGAAGGCAGAAGCTAAAGGATAGGATAGAGCAGAATAACCTTCTGAAAGAGAAATGCATGGAAGAAATTGAAAAATTTACTAAAGAAAACGAAGAAAACAAGGCATATGTGGCAGAGCTTCTAAAAAAGAAGGGAATCGCTCTTGACAGATAAGAAAAGTTTTCATATGATATTCATAGTTGATTCTATATAGGTTGAATTAAGTTTAACCAGAATTCGGCTTATATGCCAATATAATAATTGAAAATGTAAAGACGGAGAGGATTAGATAGGTAAGTGTACCAGAGAGGACAGTTCATTGGCTGAAAGGCTGTCTTGCTTACTGCTTGTTGAAGGTAGCTCCTGAACAGTATCTTTGAAGGCGAGTAGAAGATACCGGGTAATCCCGTTATAGAAGAAAAGGCAGCATATTGCTGTAAATAAAGGTGGTACCACGGTTCTTCGTCCTTTTCGGCGGGGAACTTTTTTATTGCCTTAAAATAGGTTTAGGCAATAAAATTAACGGAAAACTAAATCCACAGGAGGAAGAAAATGAAGAGAGAACTGGAAAAGACCTATAACCCTGGTGATATTGAAGACAGACTCTATGCCAGGTGGATAGATAAGAAATATTTTAAAGCAGAGGTGGATAAATCCAAGAAACCCTTTACAATCGTAATGCCCCCGCCTAATATCACAGGACAGCTCCATATGGGTCATGCCCTGGATAACACCATGCAGGATATTCTTACAAGATTTAAGAGAATGCAGGGCTATAACGCACTGTGGCAGCCGGGAACGGACCATGCAAGTATTGCAACGGAAGTTAAGATTATTGAGCAGCTTAAAAAAGAAGGCATTGATAAGAAGGACCTTGGAAGAGAGGGCTTTCTTAAGAGAGCCTGGCAGTGGAAGGACGAATACGGCGGACGCATCATCAGCCAGCTTAAGAAGATGGGCTCCTCCTGCGACTGGGACAGAGAGCGTTTCACCATGGATGAGGGCTGCTCGGAAGCCGTTGAGGAGGTATTTTTAAAGCTTTACGAGAAAGGTCTGATTTACAAAGGCTCCCGTATTATAAACTGGTGCCCTGTATGTAAGACCAGTATCTCCGATGCAGAAGTAGAGCATGAGGAGCAGACAGGACATTTCTGGCATATTCTCTATCCAATAGCAGGAACAAAGGACTTCCTGGAGATTGCTACCACCAGGCCGGAAACGATGCTGGGTGATGTTGCGGTAGCAGTTCACCCGGAGGATGAGCGTTACAGGGAACTGATTGGGAAGAAGGTCATTCTGCCCTTCTTAAATAAGGAAATTCCCATTATTGCAGATACCTATGTTGACAGGGAATTCGGAACAGGTGTGGTTAAGATTACGCCTGCCCATGACCCCAACGATTTCGAGGTCGGCAAGAGACACGACCTGGAACAGATAAATATTATGAACGATGATGCCACCATTAACGAAAAGGGCGGCAAATTCGCAGGCATGGACCGCTATGAAGCCAGAAAGCAGATGGTTAAGGAACTGGATGAAATGGGCCTTCTAAAGAAGGTGGAGGAGCATGTCCACAATGTCGGTATCCATGACAGGTGTAATACAACTGTAGAACCCTTAATCAAGCAGCAGTGGTTCGTAAAGATGGATGAACTGATAAAGCCTGCCGTAGAAGCCGTAAAGAGCGGGGAAATATCCTTTGTTCCGGAGCGCTTTGATAAAATTTACTTTAATTGGACCGATAATATCAGGGACTGGTGTATTTCCAGACAGCTTTGGTGGGGACACAGAATACCTGCCTATTACTGCGAGGAATGCGGTGAGGTAGTGGTAGCCAGGGAAATGCCGGGAGTCTGCCCGAAATGCGGCCATACTCATTTTAAACAGGACGAGGATACCCTTGATACCTGGTTCAGTTCCGCCCTGTGGCCTTTTTCCACCCTTGGCTGGCCGAAGAACACCGAAGACCTTGCGTATTTTTATCCGACGGATGTACTTGTGACCGGATACGATATTATTTTCTTCTGGGTTATCCGTATGGTATTTTCCGGCTATGAATACACGGGCAAGGCTCCCTTTAAAAAGGTGCTGATTCATGGACTTGTAAGGGATTCTCTTGGAAGAAAGATGAGTAAATCCTTAGGAAACGGCATTGATCCCCTTGAAATTATCGATAAATATGGTGCGGATGCACTGCGTTTTACCCTTATCACCGGTAATGCACCTGGAAATGATATGCGTTTTTACCTGGAAAGAGTGGAAGCCAGCAGAAACTTTGCCAATAAGGTATGGAATGCTTCCCGTTTTATCATGATGAACCTGGAGAAGGCAGAAAATGAAGGAAACAGGGAAATTCACCTGACTCTTGCGGACAAGTGGATATTATCCAAATGTAATACCCTGGTAAAAGAAGTAACGGAAAATATGGAGAATTTTGAGCTTGGTATTGCTGTTCAGAAGATTTATGATTTTATCTGGGAGGAATTCTGCGACTGGTATATTGAAATGGTAAAACCCAGACTTTACAGTGATACCGATGAGACCAAGAGCGCAGCAATACAGACCTTAAAGCAGGTGCTCATTACCTCCTTAAAGCTTCTCCACCCCTACATGCCCTTTATCACAGAGGAAATCTATTGTACCCTGTCCGAGGCGGAAGGAAAGGACGGAGAAGAAGTATCCATTATGATATCGGACTGGCCGGTATATGATGAGAAGCTTGATTATGCGCAGGAAGAAGAGGCGGCAGAGTTAATAAAGACTGCTGTCAAGGGTATCCGTACAGTTCGTACGGGCATGAATGTTCCGCCTTCCAAGAAAGCCTCCGTTATCATCGTGACAGAGAGCGGCAGAATAAAAGAGATTTTTGAAAACAGCAGGACATTCTTTGCCACACTTGCCTATGCCTCTGAGGTCCTAATACAGACAGGCACCGAGGGAATATCCTCCGATGCGGTAACAGCCCTGATTCCGGAAGCAGTTATATACATGCCTTTTGCGGAACTGGTTGATATCGATAAGGAAATTGAAAGATTGAACCAGGAAAAGGAACGCCTGACAGGAGAGTTAAGACGTGTAAACGGAATGTTGTCCAATGAGCGGTTCGTGAGCAAGGCACCCCAGGCAAAGCTTGAGGAAGAGAAGGAAAAGCTGGCTAAGTATACCCAGCTGATGGAACAGGTAGAAGAACGCTTAAAAACGCTTAAAAAATAGTTAAGAATAAATACACTTGATTTTTAAACATATTGTGAGTAAGATAGAATTAAAAATGGAAAAGGTAGATTGTATGATTAATTTTGATGAAGAAATAGCTAAATTTCAGCCAAGCCTTGAGGTTGACCAGGCGGAGGAAGTAATACACAGCAATGATTTGTCAGATATAACAGACATTATTAAGACCATGCTGAAGGAAATCAAGGATAGAAATTAGAAGAAAGGAAGCCACAAGGTGATTTCACAGTAAAAAGTGGCGGGAATAAGAAATGATATGTCCGGCATGTAATAAGAGCATACAGGGTAAGAATAACCGCTGTGAACGCTGCGGCGAAGACCTGACTGTTTATAAGAAAGTTTATATGATGTCAAACCGGTATTATAATGAAGGGCTTGAGAAATCAAAAGTGAGGGACCTTTCCGGTGCCGTTGTCATCTTAAAGAAAAGTCTCGAGCTCAATAAGAGGAATACCGATGCCAGAAATCTATTAGGCTTAATCTACTATGAGATGGGAGAGTCCGTTGCTGCCTTAAGTGAGTGGGTCATCAGCAAGCACTTCCAGCAGGAGAATAATGATGCGGACCGGTACATGGAACTGGTGCAGTCCAATCCTACAAGGCTTGAAAATCTGAATCAGACAACAAAAAGATACAATGCCGCCCTATTGTCAGCCAAACAGGGAAATGAGGACCTGGCTATCATACAGCTTAAGAAGGTAACCAACCTGAATCCTCATTTTGTAAAAGCACTTCAGCTGTTAGCCCTCTTGTATATGAAGACCGGTGAGATGGAGAAGGCATTAAAGAATCTGACAAAGGCAAGCAAAATTGATGTTTCCAATACAACCACTCTTCGCTATCTGAAGGAATTAAGTGATTTGACCAGTGGATCGGAAGAGGATGGAAAGCCCGAAAGAAGAGAAGAGCGAAGGGTAACAGCAGAGCCTGTCACCTTTACCCATGCAGCTTATAAGGAAGATAAGCCAAATATATGGCCCTTTGTGAATCTGATTATCGGTATAGCGGTAGGTATTTTAGGAGCGGTATTTTTAATTGTTCCTACAGTCGGAGACAAATATCAAAACAAATATAATAACCAGATAAATGAGAACAATGCAGCCGTAAATAAATGGCAGCAGGAATATAATTCCCTTCAGAAGGAAAAAGAGACCCAGGATGCAAAGATTGAGGATTTGAACAAGCAGATAAAGGATTTAAACGGCAGCCAGCTTGACGATACAATCTATGATCAGCTCTTAAAAACAGGAACACTTTATATAAACGAGCTCCAAAAAAGCGGGTCCAATATTGATTATCTGGCAGTTGCAAGCGAATTTGCAAAGATTAAGAGTGACAAGTTTGATAAGCCTGAGGCTCAGGCATTATACAATGAGATAAAGCAGGCGATTGGAACCAATGCCTCTGCAGCTCTTTATGAGGAAGGACATAACCAATATTTAGCCAGAAAGTATGACGAGGCGTTAAACAATCTGACAAGTGCTTATGAGCTGGATGATACGAATGTATCTGCGGTATATTTTATTGCCAGAAGTTATCATCAGCTTGGAAAATATGACGATGCTAAGAAATACTATAATCTTGTTATAGATAAATTCCCGGATTCCTGGCGTGTAAGTTCTGCCAAGGAAAAGCTGTCGAGTATCCAATAAGCTCAAATTGTAAAATTAAAAATTAAAATAAAAAAATAAATCCGGTCAAAAAGCAAAGACAATTCCAAAAATTTATTGGAATTGTCTTTTCTTATAGACGAAACAAAAAATATATGTTAAAATATGTAAATGTAAACTTCTGGATTTTATATGATATGATTTGCAGACTGTACTCTCAGTGCAAATCTTATACAAAGGGAATCGGAGGAAATAAAATATCCGGAAAAGAGGTATGCATGGAAAGACAAGAACCCTTAAAGAAGACAGGCAGTACAAAGGGAAAGGAGGCTGCGGAGTACCATATTAAGGATAAATGCCTTATCATTAAGGTAAAGCAGGATTTAGACCATCACAATACCCTGTCCATCAGAGAGCAGTCGGACAAGCTGTTGGAGAAGGGGCAGATTAAAAGTATTGTATTTGACTTTTCCGGAACGGATTTTATGGATAGTTCCGGTATCGGAGTCATAATGGGACGTTACAAAAGGCTCACACTTTCCGGGGGGAAGATTTTTGTAACAGGTATTAATCACAATCTAGACAGAATATTCAGAATGTCCGGGCTGTACAGGATAGTTCCGAAATTTGATTCCATAGAAGAGGCCATTACCAGATGCAGATAGCTGCAGGAAGCCGGTAAATCGGGGATAGGTATTTAAACAGGAGGATAAGTATGGATACCAACGAAATGTTATTAGAATTTGACAGCAGATCTGAGAATGAAAGCTTTGCAAGATCCGTAGTGGCAAGCTTCGTAGCACAGCTTGACCCCACCTTGGAGGAGATTTCTGATATCAAAACTGCTGTTTCGGAAGCCGTGACCAATGCCATCATTCATGGCTATGAAGAATTGAAGGGAAAAGTTATTGTAGTCTGCAGAATATTTGAACATGAGGTTTATGTAGAAGTCCATGACCAGGGCAAAGGCATAAAGGATATCAAACAAGCTATGGAACCACTATTTACGACAAAGCCGGAGGAAGAGAGGTCCGGCATGGGATTTTCTTTTATGGAGGCCTTTATGGATGATCTGGAAGTAGAATCGGAAGTGGGCAAAGGTACAGTTGTTAAAATGAAAAAGAAAATCCACTAAGGGAATGGCTGATGTCCTGATAAACCAAAGGTGACAGGAAGGAAGTGAAACAGTGGATACAATCGAATTAATCCGTTTATCACAGGCAGGGGATAAGGAGGCAAGAGACAGGGTAATAACGGAGAATATAGGATTGGTATGGAGTATTGTAAGAAGATTTATGTCCAGAGGACATGAGACGGAGGATTTATTTCAGATAGGCAGTATAGGGCTTATCAAAGCCATTGACAAGTTCGATATGTCCTATGAGGTAAAATTCTCCACCTATGCAGTTCCCATGATTATGGGAGAAATAAAGAGGTTTTTAAGAGATGACGGAGCCATTAAGGTAAGCCGTTCCATGAAGGAAACAGCGGGGAAAATCCGCATCACCAGAGAAAAACTGGGCACCCTGTATGGCAGGGAGCCAACTCTGGAAGAAATCAGCAAGGAGCTTAATCTGGCAAAAGAAGAAGTACTCATGGCGTTAGAATCAGGATCAGAGGTAGAATCTTTATATAAAACAATTTATCAGGGGGACGGAAATGCCATTTATCTCATTGATAAATTGGAGCAGACAAATGATGAGAGTGAAAATATGCTTGACAGGCTTGCATTAAGAGAGACCATTGCATCCCTTGATGAGAAGGATCAGGAATTAATCAGGCTTCGATACTTTATGAATAGAACCCAGACGGATATTGCAAAGGAAATGGGAATTTCCCAGGTGCAGGTATCACGTCTGGAAAAGAAAATACTTATGAAAATGAGGGAAAAAATGTCCTGAAGGACATGGAGGATATTACCAGTATAGAAAGGGCAGGTAAACAGATAATATCAGAGAAATAGTAAAATCTGCAAGCTATTCATTATAAAATAATAAATAAAAACAGCATCCTGGTAAAAGGGATGCTGTTTTTATTTACAGTATTTAGAAAGGCAGGTAACGAAGGATGGTATTCAGACAGAAAAGTATTTGGATTTTTGCAGCAGTGCTTGTGCTAATTGCAGCAGGTATTGTGATAGCCTATTTTGCTCAGAATACGGAAAGGAATATTCATAAGGGAACCCTTGTTTATGAAAGAAATTACGTGAAAACTGCTGATGTAAAAGGGAAGGTGCCCAATGAAAAATGTACGCCTCTATATAAAGATTGAGAAAAGTATTCTGATACACCATAAGGTTATCCGCCTGAAGGATGTAGCGAAGCTGTATTCACCGGAGGATAAGATTGTGGAGGAATTATACCAGCAGGTTCTCTATATTATCAAAGATGATAAAAAGATGGACTACATCTTTTCTGTTATGAAATTAATGGAGCTTATCCATAAGATGTATGCAGATATCGAAATTACAAATCTGGGAGAAGCGGATTTTATCGTACAGTATGAACCCCCTGGGAAGGAAAAGAAGCTGTGGGAGTATTTTAAAGTGGCTTTTGTCTGCTGTATTGTATTTTTTGGAGCGGCTTTTACGATAATGACCTTTAATGAAGATGCCAGTGTATCGAAAGTATTTGGTATTATCTATAAGTCTGTTTTAGGAACGAAGCAGGTAAAGGCTTCCCTCCTTGAAATATCCTATGCGGTAGGACTTCCCTTAGGAATTATCATATTCTTTAACCATTTCAGCAAGCTAAAGACCGGAAATGACCCTACGCCGATGCAGGTTCAGCTGCGTTTATACGAATCGGATATGGATGACACCTTGATTGAAAACAGTTCAAGGGAGGGGAAATCCTTTGATGTTCATTAAATATGCATTCCTTTGCTTTTTGGGACTGACAGCAGGTATTTTAATAGCCGCCGGAACAGTAGCCTTTATAACCATTGTAGGCGTCCTTACAAGACTTGCAATCAGAACAGATACCGCAAAGCGGATTTTGCTATATGAAGACATTGTTGTGGTCGGTGCTACTTTTGGGAATATTCTGGACTTGTTCAGGCTGCCGATTCCTGTCGGTACGGCGGGACTTATGATATCCGGGCTGTTTATAGGCTGTTTTATAGGCTGTCTTGCAGTAGCCCTGGAGGAAGTAATTCAAATATTTCCGATTATGACACACCGCCTGAAGCTGAAAATTGGAATCCCCATAATCGTATTATTTCTTGCCCTGGGAAAAGGTTTGGGAGCTTTTTTTCAACTTTTTATCCATTATAAAAAATAAAGAATAAAAATTATCGGATTTATGTAAAATAGTAAGGCATTCATTTATGACCGAAAAGGAGATGGAATTCCATACTTCCTGTTTAGAAATACCGCAAGGAAGTTTGCGGCTTGTATGTGTTTACCCTTAAGCTGTAATCAATTTGCAGGCAGGTCGGTTTTCAACTATGTATTCAGGAATATCAAATCGAAGATTTGATATTCGCGAAAGGAGTTAGGTTGAAAAATAAAAAGCATTTTTCAACTACGTATTCAGGAATATCAAATCGAAGATTTGATATTCACGAAAGGAGTTAGGTTGAAAAATAAAAAGCATTTTTCAACTACGTATTCAAGAATATCAAATCGAAGATTTGATATTCACGAAAGGAGTTAAAATGGATAATAATAAAAAGAATATCAGCGCTGCTGATGTGGTGAACGAGCAGGATAAAACAAAAAAAGCAGAAAAATACAATCAATATGTCAAGGAAAAGACGCCCACTCACAATAAGGTCATCAATTTCTTCAATGCTTTTTGGGTAGGGGGAGTTATCTGTATAATCGGACAAGCCTTAAATAATTACTACACTTACTTAGGATGCAATAAGGACCAGGCAGGCGGTTACACCTCCCTTTCCTTAATTTTATTAGCAGTTGTCCTGACCGGATTGAATATATATCCGAAGCTGGCCAAATTTGGAGGTGCAGGTACCGTAGTACCCATTACAGGCTTTGCCAATTCCGTAGCGGCTCCGGCCGTAGAGTTCAAAAAAGAGGGGCAGGTTTTTGGTATTGGCTGTAAGATATTTACGATTGCAGGACCTGTAATACTATATGGTGTATTTTCCTCCTGGGTTCTTGGAGTTATCTATTATATATTAATGAAAATGGGAGTCGTAGGGTAGCAGCAGCTGGAATGGTTTGAGTCAGCATACCTTATGGCTTAACTTCAAATAAAAATGTGCACAGAGGGTACTCATTCCAGACATCTTCCATCATTGTTTGTGATGTCAAAAAGGGCATCATATCTAGAAGAGTGAAAGAAAATATCATTTTGAAAGGATGCCACTTACAGATTCTTTCACTCGTTTTATTTGTGGTCGTATCGCAGACTGGTCTTCTGGCCTGCCTGCGGTATGCAATGGGTATAAATATGGAAAATAACAGTAAAACATGTGGTAAGCAAAGCCTGTTGTTTGCTAATCCGCCTTACATTATAGCAGGCTCCTCTATTACCGGTAAAAAGGAGGGAGAAGGCCCCCTTGGAAGATACTTTGACCAGGTAGAGGAAGACCCCATGTTTGGGGGAGATACCTGGGAGGATGCAGAGAGCCGGATGATGAAGAGGGCGGCGGATGCAGTAATTGAAAAGGCAGGCATTAAAAAAGACGACATCCGCTATATGGTAGGAGGAGATTTGCTTGGACAGTTAATTGCTACCTCCTTCGGTATTATGGAGCTTGAGATTCCGTTATTCGGAGTTTACGGTGCCTGTTCTACTATGGGTGAATCCCTTGCCATAGGCTCAGTTTTGGTGGATGGAGGATTTGCTGACAAGGTTATGGCTATTACCTCCAGTCACTTTGCAGGTTCCGAAAAGCAGTTTCGTTTTCCACTGGCATACGGAAGCCAGAGGCCGCTGGCCACAACCTGGACAGTTACCGGAAGCGGGGCGGTTATATTGGATAAAGCAGATAACAGAAGTAAAAAGGAGCTTGAAAAGGAAGCACCTGTCTGTGTAATGGGAGCAACGGTAGGAAGGATTGTAGATTACGGCATAAAGGATTCCATGAATATGGGAGCCTGTATGGCACCCTCCGCTTATAAAACCATTTCAGCGAATTTGAACGACCTTGGTGTAAAGCCGGAATATTATGACAAAATTATAACCGGTGATTTGGGCTATGTCGGAAAGGATATTTTAATTGACCTGCTGAAGCAGGATGGCTTTGATATCTCCAAGAACCACATGGACTGCGGAATCGAAATGTTTGATAAAGATACGCAGGATACCCATTCAGGTGGAAGCGGCTGCGGGTGCAGTGCCATAACCCTAACAGGCTATGTGCTGCCAAAGCTTCGAAGAAGAGAGTGGAAAAGGGTTCTCTTTGTGCCGACCGGTGCACTTCTGTCAACGGTCAGTTTTAACGAAGGCAATCCTGTCCCCGGTATCGCCCATGCAGTAATTATTGAGGGAATGTAGGAATATAGCTGTAATTCAGCACAGTATTGCAAGTGGATTTGGGATAGTGTGAAAATTATAAAGCAATTTCCACACACAAGATTGAGCCTGCGTAATACTCGGCCCAATCTTGCGGGCGCGTTGGGAAGGCAAAGCAGTTAGTTTTAATATTTAAGCAGTATCGTATACAGACTTTGTGATATGCAGGTTATTAAATGGATTATAAAATAAAAAAGAAAAATTGTCATAGCAGATGAAAGAAAGGGATCCTATGGATTATTTAAAAGCATTTTTGATTGGTGGAGCAATCTGCGCGGTTATCCAGATATTAATGGATAATACGAAGCTCATGCCGGGACGTATAATGGTTATATTAGTTTGCCTGGGAGCCTTGCTGGGGTCACTGGGCATCTACGAGCCCTTTTCCAAATGGGCGGGTGCAGGAGCAACAGTACCCTTGAGCGGATTCGGTAATTCTCTGTTTCAGGGGATAAAGGAAGCAATTGACAAGGATGGCTTCCTGGGAATATTTAAAGGAGGGTTGACCGCCACCTCGGCGGGTATAGCAGGAGCTTTGATTTTCAGCTATATTGCTTCCCTGATATTTAATCCCAAAATGAAAGATTGATAAAAAAGAAGCTCCATGCTTTTCTGCATATCCGGTCAAAGGTATTATGACTGCTTTTTAACCGGTGAATGACAGAGAAGAGATGGAGCTTTTACATAGGTCAGAAATTAGTGTAAATAATTATCAGTGTAAAAAATTATCAGTGTCCATAGTTATAATTGAATTCCGGGTCATAAATTTCTTCGCTGCCGTTATCGGTGCCATTGTTCCCGTTATCCGTATTCCCGTCATCTGTTCCTCCGGTATTGGAATTGTCCGGGGGAGTGGTTATGGGCGGAGTGGTTACCGGCGGAGTTCCGGACGGAGGTGTTGTAATAGGTGTGGGCGTTGGAATAATGTTCGGGAGCCCTGAATTTTTGGCATTGTGTACATTACAGGTATCCTTTGTCAGTATATAAGGCGTATCCATCGTTTTAGAGGTCTCATCCTTTGATAACAGTACCTTTTCCTTAACCGTTGCTTTCGGGCAGAAATCATTTGCAATCTTATTTGATACGGTACAGATGGAAACCTTTACATGAACATCACATTTTTCCGTAGGCTCCGTGTTCTTGGCAAAGTATTCGGTAGCCACTGTGGAGCCGCCTTCGTACTTATTACAAAGTCCGTCTGCGGCAAGCTTGCCGCTCTTGGTACAGATAGTCCGCTGGACGATGGAATCTGGAATTGTGAAGGGTACCGACTCCAGGCCGTAATCCTTATGAATCTGTTCCATGACATCCCGCCAGATAATCTTTTGATAGCTTGTATTAGTCTGGCTCCTGTTATTGTCATAGCCTGACCAGATACAGGCTGTGTAATAGGGTGTATAACCTGCAAACCATAAGTCGTTGTAGTCAGAGGTCGTACCGGTCTTTCCGGCAATGGGCATCTTAAGGTTCTGGAAGTTGACCATGGTTCCGGTACCCTTCTTAACAACATCCTCCATAGCACTGGTCAGGAGGAAGGCCGTAGATTCCATCATAACCTGACGGACGGAGGTTTTCTTCTTCAGGAGCACCTTGTTATCATGATCCAGTATCTTTGTATAGAAGATAGGCTTTGAATATACACCTCCGTTGGCGACGGCAGCATAGGCAGCTGTCAGCTCAAGATTGGAAACACCAGTTGTAATTCCTCCTAAAGCCAGTGAAAGATTGACATCGGAATAAACTTTACCGGTTTTGGAGGTCATATTGTCTACAAGTGTGGTAAAGCCTAGCTTGTTAAGGTAGTCAAAACCAACCTGGGGAGTTACTTTTTCCAGGGTTTTGACAGTTACAATATTCATGGACCTGGTAATTGCTCTTCGAAGAGTGCTCAGGCCTTCATAGTTTTCGCCGTTCCAGTTCCTTACATACCTGTCCGTGCCGGGATATTTATAAGGTGCATCATCTATGACACTGGCTAAGGTCATTCCTGCTGAATCGAGTGCAGGTAAATAGGTCGAAAGCACTTTAAAGGTAGAGCCGGGCTGTCTGGTAGTGTTGGTAGCACGGTTCAAAGTACGGTTTCCGGTCTTCTCGCCCCGGCCGCCGATTAATCCAACAACATAGCCTGTATGCTGATCCATGATGACCATGGAAGACTGAGGCTGGATAATAAGATTGGTCTTCTCGCCAAGGATCGTATCACCGGCTTCTACCTTCGCGGTCTTAAAATCCTTTATTAACTTCTGGGCTTCTTTTTTGGAAGAGAAGTAAGCAGAGGTTAAATGGTTATAGTTCAATAAATCATTGGTGTGGTAATGTACGGTTTTTCCGCTCTTTTTTTCAATGGAAAGGGCATAGGTAAGCTCCCAGAAGGAATCGGTTCCCATCTTAGGGAAGTAGCTTTCGTTGGTATATACATTATCAAGTACGGACTGAACCTTGGAATCCAGGGTAGTATAGATGCTTAATCCACCACTGTAGAGGATATTGCTGGCCTGTGTATAGGTATAGCCCTTTTCAGCCTGGAGGTCTGCAATCACCTGCTCGATCAGTTCATCTACAAAGTAGCTGTTATAGGTAGAGCTTTCATCCTGCTCCGCGGTAACGGATTGAATGCGGGAGTAGACATCGTCAGCTGCCGCTTCCTTGTATTCCTCTTCCGTACATTTATTCAGACGCTTCATATTGTCCAGAATCTGCATACGCCTCTGGGAATTGTTATCCGGGTGGTTGATGGGATTCATGTTTGTCGGGGATTGGGCAATGGCTGCTATAACTGCCGCTTCGGATAAGGTAAGGTCACTTACATCCTTGTCAAAATAACGCCTGGAAGCAGTCTGCACGCCGTGGGTCCCGGCACCCAGGTTAATCGTATTCATATAATACTCCAGTATCTGGTCCTTGCTGAGCTTTTGCTCCAGCTGGATTGCAAGATACTGTTCCTGAATTTTTCTTATAAACCGATCCAGAAAATTATTCTCGGCACCGCCGTTAAATACCTGGTTCTTTATCAGCTGCTGAGTTATTGTACTGGCACCCTGGTCAAAATCTCCTGATTTGATACCGTTAAAAAAGGCACGGAAGATACCCTGCATATCAATACCATTATGCTGGTAAAAACGTTCATCCTCAATGCTGATAAAGCAGTTTCTCAGAACCTTCGGAATCTTCTTTATTTTAACATAAACGCGGTTAGAATCGGCATCCGCCAGTGTGTCTATCACATTTCCATCCTTATCATATATAGTGGTGGTAAAACCAGTTGGAGCGACATTAATCTGATCTATACTGGGGGCACTGTCGGCAAGTCCTTTCAAAACACCGAAGCCCAGATAGGAGCCGATAATTATGATAGAAACCAAACCTACCAGGAATAAACGGAAGAGGGTAACACTTGCTTTTGTCGCAAGCTTCCTGGAAGCAGATTTTATATACTGTTGCTTTCTGGCGGTTCCTTTCTTGCTAAAATCCATAATAAACCTCCTTTATCCCGTTATTATATCAAATAAAGCCTGCAAATGAAAGAAATATTTTGCTGTGAAGGCACCAGTTACACGGCCTGCAGTCTTTGTTTACCAATTTTTCCTCAGGCGGAAGATTGTAAATGGGAATAATTGCATATTCAATTACTTGTCTGAATATAATATAGTAATAATAAATGATAAGTGATACATTTCTGCCTATAGGGCACCGTTCATTATTATATCATTTCCATATAAATATGTTAAGTATATACAAAATAAATCCAAAATATGGATTTTTCTAAGTACTTATGCACATATGCTACAAAGTGTAGCATTAAAAAAAGCTCAAAAAATGTTAAAAATATCACAAAATCTGTGATTAATTGGGAATTATAAAATAATTGTTTACATAACGTGAAATTGTACTATCCCAGCAGTTAAATTGGGAGTTAGCCCAAAATAATAGCTTTATTTTATATTGTGTTAAAGTTATAATAGCCATAGTTTATTATTTCTATTATTGCAGTGTTATTTTAAAAATTATCAGATTTTTGGAGGGGCTATGGAGAAATTATTCTTAGAGGGAACAAAGAGGATATTGTTGGAAGATAACAAAGAGCTGGTATTTGATTATTATTTAGTGGAAGAATGTAGGAATTGTCAAAATAATGTAAAGCTTTACGGCATTAAAATATTCCAGCATATGAGGGATCATCTTTTGGTAGAGTACTCAGAACCAATCTCTGATTCGAAGGAGATAGTGGAGGACATGATACATAAACTCTGGAAGAATGAAGTTACGCTGGTTTCAATGCTGGAAATTGTAGACGATTTAGTTACAGGATGTACATTGTAGGTTCACTGAGGGAAACAAAACAAAAGATATAATACCGAAATAATAGAAGAATAAATAAACTAAGGGAAACAGTTAAGAAAGGAGCTGCTAAGGGGCGGCTCCTTTCTTAATTGTTATCAAAAATAACCAGTTCATTATTTATTACAGCGTACCACAGCTCTTCCTCCCTGGAAAGGCTTAGCCTTCCGGCAGTCAATTCCGTAAGGCTCCGGCTGAAGGAGGAAAAGACCTCCGCCGGTATCAAAAGAGAGAGCATTACTTTATCCTGATATTCCTCCTTCAACAGATATATTCCCATCTGGGCAATGGTATACTTTAGCTTGCCGGTCAGAGTATAGTCAATTAGAAGATCTGACTTGAAGCCTAAGGTCTTTTCGATGACCTCAGCATTCCGAAGCCCTTCCTTTGCAGCACTCTGATAGGCATGAACCAGTCCGCCGGTACCGAGCAGCGTACCGCCGAAATACCTTGTGACCACAATGAGGATGTTATGAAGACCTTCCTGTACAATAAGGTCAAGGATGGGAAGCCCGGCAGTTTTTGCCGGTTCACCGTCATCACTTAAGCGTTTGATTTCATCCTTGCTGCCAATTGCATAGGCATAGCAGTTATGCCTGGCAGAGGAGTGCTCTTTTTTTACCTGTTCAATGAACCGGAGTGCTTCTTCCTCGGAAGAAACCGGATAGATTGAAGCGATAAATCTGGATTTTTTAACCGACACCTCACCGGTGCTGTATCCGTATACTGTTCGGCAGCTTTCGTTCATTGCTGTCCCCTTATCTGAATTGATTTTGATCAGGAATATATTCATAGTGAATGATATTTAACCTGTCTTTTAAATCCTGCTCGTTAATTTCCAGTATTTCGCATAGTTCTGTTAAGGTTTTGCATTTATCCCTTAATTGGGTATTAACGTAACTTAACAGTATGAATGGGTCCTTGGGCAGTGTCATGATGTCCTCCTAAGCAGTATTTTTTACTATTATAACATAAGCTTAGTTAAAACAAAATAGGATTTCAATTGTAATTAGGGGGGGATTGGGAACGGACGATGATTTTGGCTTACCTTTCGTGATTTTCTCGTTCGGGGTTCCGAATTCCACTAAAATGCCAGCAGCTGTTCCTGGCAGGTAAAATTATACCAAACTCGCTGGAAGGTTGTTTCAGTGTGGAGCTGTGAGCTCAGACAGTGGTATAATTTTACCTAGGAACAGCTGCTGCCATTTAAGTGTCATTAGGGAACTCCTCAATAGAAAATTACGAAAGGTAAGCCAAAATCATCTGGGTATTGGCAAGAAACCC
>JAEYPZ010000091.1:0-4325 GCA_023410275.1 Bacillota bacterium | reverse complement strand
GTAAAACTTTTCTATAAGCATCAAAGTTGATTTCTTTTGGCACCAGAAAGATCTTATTTGCAATTACATATGCTTCTCTGCTGACGGACTTTGCAAATATATGGATGAACGGAAGCAGACATGTCATAGAAATTGCAATGAGCAGGATATGAAAAAATACATCAATGACTAAATCCTTTCTTCTGGTCCTGGTCCATGACCCAGGCTTTTTATGCTGAGATTGATTCATCTTTTCCCCTCCTTATATCAGACCATCTTCACCCAGCCGTTTGGCAATGAGATCAGCCGCCACCACAAGAGCCAGACCAATCACGGACTGAAAAAGCCCCAGTGCAGTTGCTTCGCTGAATTTTCCGCTTTCTATTCCCCACCGGTACACCAAAACCGGAATCGTGGTGGTATATTGTGTCGCCTTGGCATTGGCCAGAGCAAATACCCGTTCAAAGGAGCCCCCCATCAGCTTGCCAAGATTCATAATCAACAGTGTTACAATGGTGCTTCGTATGCAGGGGAGGGTTACGTGAATACACTGTTTTAACCTTCCGGCACCATCTACTCTTGCGGCTTCATAAAGCTCGAAGTTTACACCGGTGATGGCTGCCAGATAGATGATGGTTCCCCAGCCCATGGACTGCCACACACCAATGAGCACATAGCTGATCAGCCACCATGTATTTTCCTGAAGAAACGGAACCGGACTATGACCGGCATTCTTTATCAGAATATTCACCACACCGCTGCTGACTGAGAACATGGAATAACCGATTCCTCCAATAATGACCCAGGACAAAAAATGAGGTAAATATAAAAGTGTCTGCATGATACTTTTAAAGTATCTGTTTTTGATTTCATTGAGGATAAGAGCCAAAATGATTGGCATGGGAAAACCAAATAACAAATCCAGGATATTTAACAAAAGAGTGTTGGTTAATGCCTGACCAAAATCCCGTTTGCCAAAAACCTTATGAAAGATGGAAAATCCCACCCAGGAACTTCCGGCATACCCCTTCGCCACCTTATAATCCTTAAATGCAATGGACAGACCGCTGTATGGCAGGAATTTAAAGACCAGTATGAAAAGCATCGGCAGAACCATGAGTACATATAGCTGCCAGTCCCGTTGTAAATAACGAAGATTCTTTTTTTTCTGCTTATTGAAACTATAACCTGCCTCTATTTCAGATTTCACCATAATATCCCCCCATCTCCGTAATTTTCTATAACTATATTATAAAAAATGCACAATTTCGTTTCCAATCAAATCAATCTATAAACTATGCATTTTCAATCATTTATTATTACGGGCGAAAAAGAGTTACGGTCCTAATTCACCATTTTTCGGGATTTTTTTTATACTTTATTGGATTAAGGTCATATTTATTATTACATCAGGCAATTTTTCAAAGATTATTGATTGAAATAAGAATTAGATATCATGTATAATTACAGGAGTAAAAGAAGGAGGTATCTGGAATAAATGTCTAAAAAGAAAAAGACTGTTATTGAATTCAGGGATTATGATTTACCGGCTCATTTTCCTGTGCTTCTTCTGACTGGGGATCATTGGCGCATCTCCGATGTACCCTCAGGACGGCTTCATATTCATAATTGCCTGGAGATCGGGCTGTGCGAGACGGACAGCGGAACCATTAAATTTGAAGATACCACTTTTTCCTTTTACGCAGGAGACGTCACTGCCATATCCTGTGACATTCCCCACACCACATTCAGCGCACCTGGAACCAACAGCAAATGGTCTTATTTGTTCGTGGATATGGGCGAACTGCTCCACCCATTCTTTTCTGGTGCAGATCTTCATAATGTAGAACTCTTCTCCTTTCTGGATCATCATTTAAATCTGATTATGGGGAAAATAAATTATCCGGTTATTTATTCCATTGTCACTGAAATAATGGAAGAGATGATAAAGCAGGAACCGGGGTTTGAGATCGCAGTCCGCGGGCTGTTTCTGGCATTGGCAACCAATCTTATGAGAGCTGCATCCATAAACCATAAGAAAAAAGACCACACGCCTGAAAATGCGCTGGTCATTGCACCGGCTCTGGATTTTATCCGGTATCATTATATGGAGGACTTTCCTATGGAGCAGCTTGCTGATCTATGCAGCTTAAGCCCGGCTCATTTTAGAAGGTTGTTTTCATCCATTATGGGAAATCGGCCCTTAGAATATTTAAATATCACCCGTATCAGAAAAGCTTCGGATTTACTCCGGATGACAGAGGAATCCGTTTTAAATATATCTGAGCGGGTGGGATTTCACTCCATCTCCAGTTTTAACCGGCATTTTCTTGCCATCATGGGAGAGGCTCCCAGAGACTGGCGAAAACAGATGTCGATTTTGAAAGATCAGTCTTTGTTTAAATACAATGGCTGGATGTATGCGGAGGTATTAAAGAATAAATAACCGCTGAGGAAGTGCAAATAGAAAACGCATTATAATGTACATGATAGAGGTGATATAAATGCTAAATACAAATATTACAAACTTCAGAAAAAATATTTTTGGTATGTTAGAGCAAACCATTAAATACAATGTGCCAGTCAATATAAGTACAAAGGATGGAAACGCTGTTATTATCAGCGAAGAAGATTATAATGACCTGATGGAAACTTTATACCTTAATTCTATACCGGGTATGAGAGAAAATATAATTGAAGGAAAGAATACACCACCTGAAGAATGTATACCTGAAAATGAGGTGGAATGGTAATGTATTCAATTGTTTATACCAAGAAAGCAATAAATGATATACCAAAGTTAAAAATAGCCAAATTAGAAAATAAGGCCAAGGCATTAATTGATCTAATCAGGAATAATCCATACAAAACGCCTCCATCTTATGAAAAGCTTTTGGGTGATCTGCAGGGAGTATATTCAAGGAGAATTAATATAAAGCATCGTCTTTTTTATGAGGTATATGAAGATGCAAGAGTTGTAAAGATTATCAGCCTTTGGTCTCATTATGAAATTTGAATAAAGGGCATTAACAGAGGAGCTTATGTAGATTGTTAGGACTTTAGATTGTATTTCAGTTAATAGGGGGTAATGATATGGAATGTAGTATTCGCAAGTGGAAAACAGAGGACTCAACAACCCTGGCAGCAATTTTGAATAACAAAAAAATTCTTGATAATCTAAGAGATTTGCCATTTCCATATACGGAAAAAGATGCTGAGGATTTCATTCATGCAACGCTCCAGGCTGATGAAAATAAAACCTATGTCTTTGCAATCACTGTTGATGATATCCCAATTGGAAGTATTGGGGTGTACCGCAAAGATAATATCCACAGTCAAACTGCCGAACTGGGCTATTATATTGCAGAGAGCTTTTGGGGACGAGGACTTGGAACCAGCGCCATTAAGCAAACCTGTAAATACATTTTTGAACATACCGATATATTACGGATTTTTGCAGAGCCCTTTGCCTACAATACTGCATCCTGCCGGATTCTTGAAAAAACCGGTTTTATGTGTGAAGGCGTGCTTAGAAGCAATGCTGTTAAAAACGGGCAGATTATTGACATGAAAATATATTCTCTAATCAGACCCTGATTACAGGTTGTTTCCATTGAAGGGATTAAAAAATCAGGGAGTGCTGCAAATCTGCAACACTCCCTCTGTTTCTATTCTATCAGATCAATCATAAAATTATAAGCTTTTTACAGCTTCTTTTTTAAATATCTCCATAAACTCCTCTCCGGTAATGGTCTCTCGTTCCAACAGATATTCCGCTATTTCATGAAGCTTGTTCAGATTGCTTTTTAGTATCTCATAAGCCTTCTGATGCTGCTGCCGCACTATTCCAATCACTGCTTCATCAATCCTCTTTGCAGTATCCGGGGAACAGGCAAGAGATGTGTCACCGCCCAGATACTGGTTGGTTACTGTCTCAAGTGCCACCATATCAAATTCATCGGTCATACCGTAACGGGTGACCATCGCCCTGGCTATCCTTGTGGCCTGTTCAATGTCGTTGGACGCACCGCTTGTAACTGTCTGGAAAATCAGCTCCTCTGCTGCCCTTCCTCCCGTAAATGTAGCAATTTTATTAAGCGCGGCTTCCTTCGTAAGCAAATGGCGTTCTTCTTCATCAACCTGCATGGTATATCCAAGAGCTCCAGATGTTCTGGGAATAATAGTAATCTTATGAACAGGCGCAGAGTGGGTCTGGGATGCGGCAACCAGGGCATGCCCTACTTCGTGGTAAGCTATGATCTTCTTTTCTTCCACATTGACGGAGGCATCCTTTTTCTGATATCCGGCAATCACCACTTCCACACTTTCTTCTAAATCGATCTGAG
>JAEYPZ010000054.1:0-2817 GCA_023410275.1 Bacillota bacterium | reverse complement strand
GGTACCCCAGATAAAAATTGTAAATAATGAAAACAAATGTCCCTGAATCTCTTTCTTTCTGTCCATGAAAACCCTTTCTTTTTATCAGTCAGCATCAAGTATCTTTAAATATTTTACTATACTGCTTAGGTGTAAGTCCTATGTAGCGTTTAAAAAAGTTGGAAAAATGGCTTTGATCACTGAATCCGGTCTGTATCGCTGCATCCACAGGCATGACCCCCTGCTCAAGCAGCTTCTTTGCCCTGTCAATCCGTATGGTTTCCAGATAGCTGTAAGGCGAGATCCCCTTCTCCCTGGTAAATGACCGAAGCAGGTAGTATTTACTCAGCCCTGTCGTATTACAAAGATCATTGAGAGAAATGTTTTCCATATAATGAGACTCCAGGAATTCGCAGACCACAGTTGCCTCCGTGCTTTGCACCATTTGTTCTTTCGGCAGATGCTGTTTTGTATATTCTTCAACCAGCTGCCCCAGAAGGAAAAAAAATATCTCCTCTTTTTTAAAATCGGTTTCCTCGTCCATAATCATCTGATGAAGTTCCTTCAGTATTACAACCAGTTCACAGTGAAAGATAACCTGCTGAGTAAAATAAGGCAGAAATTCCCTTCCTGTTATTTCAAGCATTGCCTTTCTCATGATTTCAGGCTGGATATTAATACACCGATAATCAAACGCTTTTTGGTCAATTTGTTCGCAGGCATGATTATCCCGGGGATTAAACAGCAATAAATCTCCTGGTTCTACGGTGTAATCCTTGTTTTTACAGTGCAGATACCGCTGACCGGCATCAATGAATCCAATTACGTAATAATCATGAAAGTGCTTGGGAAACTTTTGCATAATACCCTGAAAATGATAGGCCTCAACATTTAATTCCCCATCATATTTCACAGTCCGCATTTCCTGCTTCATAAACGGGTCCCTCCTTTCTCTCCTGTCTGATGCATAGTATAACATAGATGGGATCTGTTTTCTTGTATGATATTGCCTTTCACTGTATAAAAATACACCTCTTACCCCCAATAACCCACCACTTGCCTGAAACATATTTACATAGCAGTTATTTTCAGATAAAATTAGCACATATTAGAAACAGGCGCCGGCAGCTGACCAGAAAGAACAGGAGGATGGATATCACTTTATTATGAAAATTCAAATAGAAATTGATACGGCTTTACAGGAAAGTGAATTGCGTATCCGTTGTCCTGAAATCAATGAGGAGATTACCCAGATACAAAAAATGATTTCAGAACTGGATAACAGCCAGACACAGATGATTTTCTATCAAAATGATACGGAATTCTATTTTCATGTAAGCAGAGTCCTGTTTTTTGAGACTGCAGACAAGGGCATCTTTGCCCATACAACCGATGATGAATTTCTGGTAGAATATAAGCTTTATGAACTGGAAGAGCTTCTCCCCCCTTATTTTATGAGAATCTCTAAATCCACCATATTAAACACCACAAAGGTTTATAGCATCACACGCAGCCCCACCGCCTCCAGCCGAGTGGAATTTCAGAACACCTATAAAAAGGTCTATGTATCAAGAAACTACTATAAGATTTTAAAATGGAAGCTGGATCACCAGCACATGGAACGATAAAAAGAGAGGTAAAATCAATATGCAAAAAAATAGATTATTTTGGGGAATTATGTTTCTCCTGGCAGCCGCATTTGTAATAATCGGAAAACTGGGCTATCTTGGAAGCTTCAGCCCATTTTCCTTAGTTTTCACTGTATTTATGCTGGCCATCATCGTGAAAAGTATTCCGCGTCTCAATTTTTCAGGAATCTTATTTCCAATTGCATTCCTGTGCATCACCTATGACAAGGTTCTGGGTATCGAAAGTCTGACCCCCTGGACTGTCCTTGCAGTAGCACTCCTTGGAAGCATCGGGTTGTCGTTACTGTTTCACAAGAAAAGCCATTATTGGTATAATCATCATCATTATCATAAATACAACAGCTTTAATCAGGACCCACTGGTGGAAGTGATCGATGCAGAAGATAACGACCATGTAAAACAAAGCACCACATTTGGATCCAGCACAAAATATATAAACTCAGATGATTTTAAACAGGCGGACTTAGACTGCAGTTTTGGCTCCATACAGGTTTATTTTAATAAGGCACACGTGGAAACAGAGGCCATTGTACGAATTAGCGGTAACTTCTGCGGAATCGAACTTTATGTTCCAAAAGAGTGGCGGGTGGAAAATGAGATCGAATCCGTGGTCGGCGGAGTCAGCGAGAAAGGAAGAGGATTTGTCACAAGTGGTACTGCTCCCGTTTTAAAACTGGTAGGGGAACTTAATTTCGCAGGAGTGGAAATTATTTATATCTGATAAAAACAAAAGTAGCTCCGGTCACTATGGCCGGAGCATTTTTCATGTATACTGTTTCATTTTATCTGGCACAATTATCTGCGGTACCAATCAGAATCTTAAGACCGTGCTCCAATTCCGTAATCACATAGGTAAGACATTCTTCCACTGCTTTGGGACTTCCTGGCAGATTTAATATTAACGTTGATTTCCGGATTCCGCATGCAGCCCTTGATAACATGGAACGCTTTGTAATCTGCAGGCTGTAGGCACGCATTGCTTCCGGAATTCCTGGCACCATACGTTCGGCAACCTTTTGTGTTGCCTCAGGCATACAGTCTCTTTTGGAAAAACCAGTGCCGCCGGTTGTCAAAATAAGATCAGCCCTGTTATTATCGCAAATATATTTCATCTCATCACATAACATTGTCATGTCATCAGGGAGAATCGTCTGATGAACGACTTCGTATCCATATTCTTTCACAATGC
>JAEYPZ010000033.1:0-4393 GCA_023410275.1 Bacillota bacterium | reverse complement strand
CAGGCTAACAATACACCGGATGGCATCCAACGCCCGAATATAACAGCTGAAAGAGCAATAAATCCACGGCCTGCCACAATTCCCTCGGAGTAGGTGCTGGTGTAGCAGATGGTTAAATAAGCTCCGCCGATTCCAGCAAGTGCACCGCAGATGATGCAGGCAATGTATTTTTGAAGCACAACATTAATTCCCAATGTTTCTGCTGCTTTGGGGAATTCCCCTACGGCTTTAAAATTAAGTCCTGCTTTTGTCCTGTTAAAGAACACTGCAGTGACAGGTACCAGCAGATATGCCATGTACACCAGAGGGATATGGTTGAAAAACAAAGGTCCTAGTACCGGAATACTGCTAAGAACCGGAATGGGCATTGCCTTCATGGATACGCCCTGGATCAGTGTTGAGGTATCGGAAAAGGAAAGGCGGTAGATAAAGGAAGCCAGTGCCGGAGCAAAAATATTAATTGCCATACCATAAACAATCTGGGGAGCACATAAACGGATGGTGCAGAACGCATAAATCATATTAATGGCAACGCCTGACAGGGCACCAGCCAGAATACCGGTTGCAGGGCTCCCTGTTTTATAGCCGATCAAGAAACCAATTAATGCACCAAAGGACATGATTCCGTCAAGACCGATATTGACCAGTCCCGCCCGTTCGGAGTAAGTTTCAGCCAGTGCAACAAACAAAATGGGAGTTGCCATTCGAATGGTAGAAAGAAGCAGCTCAGTGAGAAAATTCATGTTGAAAAATGCATCCATCAGTTGGTAACCTCCTTTTTCCCCATGTGGCTGTTTATGTATTGTCTGATAGCGGGAAGCTTTAACAGCGCTGTGCCAGCCACTGCAAATATAATTACCAATGCCTGAATGATATCGACCACAGCGGTAGGAATCTGCATACCAGTCTGTAAGGTACTTGCCCCTTTTCTCAGTACGGCAAAGATAAATGCAACTGCAGCAGTTCCGATGGGATTAAGCTGGGCAATCAGTGCGATTGCCACTCCATCAAAACCGAAGCCCTGGCCAAATCCCCCCATCAGTCTTAACTGTTTTCCATGAAGTTCTACACTTCCGCCCAGCCCGGCAACTGCTCCGGAGGCAATAAAGGAGAAGAGTACATACCTGTTTACTGGAAAACCATTGAAAAATGCGGCAGTTGAATTTAAGCCTACTGCCCTCAGTTTAAATCCCTTAGAGGTATAGAATAAAAAGTAATACCCTGCAAATGCCAGAAATAAAGCAACCCATACACCCCAGTGGACGGGAAAGCTTTTTGATACAACTGCCAGTTTGGTGCTGTCGGGGATTGCAAAGGTCTGGGGTACACTTCCGTCACGTAAAAGGGTGGTATAAACGTAACCCATAAAAAGAGTTGCCACGTAATTCAGCATGATGCTGACAATCATTTCATTTAAGCCTCTTGTGATTTTTAAAATTCCTGGAATTGCACCCCATACAGCTCCTGCCGCAGCGCCGATGAGAAGGCTGAGCAGGATTCCTGCAATTCCTCCGATTCCGGACTTGGTTACAAAAAAGATGCTGGCAACGGCACCCATAACAAACTGGCCTTCGCCTCCAAGGTTAAAAACACCGCATTTATAGGAAAACGCTGCAGTTAGTCCGGTAAATATCAAAGGACAGGCAATTACAAGGGTCTGGGCGATCTTTCTGCTGCTTCCAAAAGCGCCGGAAAACAGAAATCCATATGCCTGAAAGGGGTTTTTACCCAGGCAGATCATAATGATCCCTCCGATGATAAATGCCACCAGAATGGATAACACGGGCACGATGACCTTCATTAAATTTTCTTTCTGCTTCATGTCCTAATTCCCCTTTCCTGCCATTGCAAGTGAGATTTGTTCAATGGGCGGGTTAACTCCTGAGTAGGTTCCCATGACCTGACCCTCGAACATAACCAGAATCCGGTCTGATAGATTGAGTATTTCATCAAAATCAGCACTGATTAACAGAATCGCACAGCCACGATCCCTGGCAGCGGCCATGGTATCATGAACAAAACGTGCGGCTCCGATGTCCAAGCCTCTGGTTGGATGAACTGCAATCAGAAGTTCCGGTTCATTTTCCATTTCTCTTGCAAGTATAATTTTCTGCTGGTTTCCTCCGGATAAATTTCGAACCTCCTGCTCAATGGAGGCGCAGCGGATATCATTTTTCTCCTTCATTTCAAGTGCAAATTTTGTAATGGCTTTGTTTTTTAAGAGTGCTCCGTGTCCGTAGGAAAAACGTGCTTCCTCTGTGGCTTTTAAAACCAGATTTTCCCTGACTGTCATATTGCCGATCAGTCCCATCTTATTACGGTCTTCCGGAACATGGGAAACGTGGGAGAGGATAAAACCGTTTGGTGCAAAACGGGATACACGGGAGGCTTTTAATAAGACCTCTCCCTCTTCAGGTGCAATTATTCCGGCTGCAAGCTGTGCAAGTTGTGACTGACCATTCCCGTCAACTCCTGCGATGCCAAGAATTTCTCCCTTTCGTACGGAAAGGCTTATTTGATTTAAGCCGCTGTGCTTGTGCTGCTTATGATAGCTGATATTTTGAAAGCTTAACACTTCATCTCCGTCAGAGGTAACTTTCTTATAATTACTGGGCACCATTTCCCTTCCGATCATTAAATTCGCCAGCTGCGTTCCGTCTGTGTCCTCTTTATTTAAAGTAGTGACGGTCTCGCCTGCCCGCAAAATAGTAATCCTGTCACTGATGGAAAGAACCTCTCTCATTTTATGGGAAATAAATATCACGGATTTCTGTTCTCCGGTTAGTTTGCGGATAATGGAAAAAAGTCCTTCTGCTTCAATGTCGGTAAGCGCAGCAGTGGGTTCATCAAGAATTAGAAGTTCCGCTCCCCGATAAAGGGCTTTTAATATTTCTACACGCTGCTGGGCTCCTACAGAGATTTCAGTGATCTGCTTGTCCAGTTCCACGTCAAGACCGTACTTTTCTGAAAGAGCCATGATTTCCTTTCTTACCTGATCCTTTTTGATAAAGACAGAGGAATCCTTCCGGCTCCCAAGAATAATATTTTCCAATACAGTCATGGCCTCTACAAGCATAAAATGCTGATGTACCATGCCTATGCCCATTTTCACCGCAGCCTTTGGTGAGTCAATTTTCACTTTCTCTCCGCGCAGATATATAGTTCCGGCAGTAGGCTGGTATAAGCCGATTAAAATATTCATCAGGGTGCTTTTTCCTGCTCCGTTTTCTCCCAATAGAGTATGTACTTCACCCTCCAATACAGAGAGATTGATGTTTCGATTGGCATATACATCCCAAAACTGCTTGGTGATCTGATCCATTTTCAGCAATTCCTTCATTGGTTCCTCCTAGCCTCTGATCTCTCTGATCAGGATTGATTTGCAATAAGCAAAATAAGAATCTAAGTCAAATGCCTCTTTATCAACCAGATACTGAACCGCGGCCCCCTCCAGCAGAGAAACCGCAATCCCGGCAATCAGATTCTGCTTTGCCGAGGGCATATCCGGTGCAAATGTTTCAGCAATTTCCCTGATTTCTGTTCTCCAGTTCTGATAGGAAAGACAAAACTCCTGATGCATATCAGGATCCAGGCGGGACTGGTTCCAAAAATCAAGCTCCGCCACATCGTATTTATCTTCTATTAAAATCGTATAAATCTTTTGTTTTATAAAAATGTCCAGGCGATCTCCCAGAGTCGCTTCCGGACCAATACCTGACTGATAAATGGATTGCTGGCGGATTTCGCGGTAACGGTTTAAGACTTTTTTCTGAACAGCAAGAAGAAGCTCTTTCTTACTGTTGTAATAATAATGAATGTTGGATTGAAACAAATTTGCTTTTTCTGCCACCTGACGGATTCTCAAACCGCTGATGGTTTTTTCCTGAATGATGGTAAGAGCTGCATCCAGAATTCTGTCCTCTGTTGAAGTGCTGCAGGGTTGTTTCTCTATTGATAAAATTTGACCCATATCACGCCTCCCTTTTGGTCAGGTGACCAATTTCTTGCATTATACGGAACCCTTAGTATGGTGTCAATGAAAAATCAGAATAATTGGTTATATTAAGCATTGGATTAAGAATATAAAAGAATGGCGCTTGAAAATTAATAAAACTAGGAAAATAATAAGGGGTAATGGGTGAAATTTCCAGCGTTAAGACTAAGAAAATGCAATGGATAAAGTTTCCTGTTTTTCCGAAATAAATCTTTGTTTTACATTATTTCTGTTATAAAAAAAATTCATAAATATATTGCAAATTTCCACTGTATATGATATAATGCCAGTGTTGTGAAATAAATATTTCATGCGCGAGTGGCTCAGTTGGTGGAGTACGACCTTGCCAAGGTCGGGGTCGCGGGTTCGAGTCCCGTCTCGCGCTTTTTTTATTTGTAG
>JAEYPZ010000002.1:0-6269 GCA_023410275.1 Bacillota bacterium | reverse complement strand
GTAAGTACATGTAATAGATTCCTGATGGGTCAAGCATTATATCATCTCCTTGTATAGTTTACTTAAATTTGGGTACAAAAATAACAGCTATTGCAAGCTGTTTCCGAAAATGATATAATTCCATTGTTGAGATGGATATATCTTTCTGGAAATCCGGCAAGAGAAAATCTATGTGAAGCCGTTCCGATTGCAGTCGGGGCGGTTTTCTTTTAATTTAAAGTAATTTTAATTAAATCAGTTTTAGCAATGGTTTTTGTAAAACTTGATGTAGTGATATTAAAGCGTGTCTCTATTTCATTTATATCCGTGATTCCATTTGATTTCAAGTCTTTATTATAAAACGACATTGTACAAACTACTTTCTTCCCTGGAAGTATATGTGAAGATATAAAAGGATCAACCATGAAACCATTAACAGATGTATCTCTAGCTTGAACAGCTATCTCTTCATCACTATTATTTTCAATATAAAGTAATAGAGCTGAATAAGTATCATCGGAACCAAAATCCTTCCATATAATTCGGATATTGTTTTGATCATAAACTAAGGTTCCTGAGTCATCATAGGTTTGAGTGTATGGCTCATTAAGATTTCTATCAATATGAATATTATTATTTTTAGCTATAGTACTAAAATTCTCATCTAAGATTACCAAATCAAAGTCAATATCACAAATTTTTCCGATACCACTTAAGTCTAATGCTCTATGATCAATCTCTATTCTATCATTCGCTTTTTTTCCAGGCGCAACGTTACAAGAAAACAAAAATTCAATCATAAATCCGTTCAGACTTGAATTCCTTGTCTGAACAATAATATTCTTATCTGTATTGTTCTCAACTAGAACATTGAGATATGGTCCATGATAATCTTGATCAAATCCTTCAACTGTCACTTTAATACCATCTTGATTAAATATATCTTGTTGCTCCACTTCTGCAAGAACTTCTGATACTGTATTTTGATTGACTTCACTTTGCGTACTAGTTGTGATTGATTCTGTAGATTGCGTTTCAACTCTAGCTGTAGTTTCAATTGGTTTTACTGTGGTATTAGTACCACAGGCTGTTAACATTGAGGCAATCAAAACGGTAAAAATAATACTTTTTTTCATACTCACTTCCCCTTTTTTATTTTGTTTTTATTAAAAAGCCATTGGCTATTTAATCTCTGGCGTTAGTAACTCATTCGTCAAAAAAAGCATCATCATATTTTTTCATTTCTTCGGTAACGTCTATATCTGTACGTTCGTGGGCGGCCACAGGGGTTAGGTGTGATTTATACTTATCTAATTCTAGCTTTGTAATATTAGATTCAGAGGTAGCATTGCAGCGATTGTATTCCATTTCCAAAACTGTATCTACAGTATGTCTGCCTTTGTCATCTATGTGGTGGTATTTGTGCAGGAGGTCTTTGTCTGATTGGCTGATTTGTGTTAGCTGCACATTTTGTGTTTTATCCTCCCAACCCATGAGATAGGAAGCAGATGTGTTCAGAGCATTGGCAAATTCAACTACCTTGCTTTGGACGATATCGTTAGTACCGTTTTCTATTTTGGCGATAGTTGATTTATTTTTATAGCCAAGTTTTGTTGCCAACTCCTCTTGTGTAATGCCAATGGCTTCTCTTTTTTCACGTATTCTTTTTCCTATATCAGCCATAATTTCCCATCCATTTCTATATTGATAACACCAATATAGCACAAAGTTTATTTTAAATCAATTATTATTGTTATATTATAAAAAATAGTTGACTCATAATCATCTAAATACTATAGCGTGGGCAGGTGATTTAAAATCATCAACAAGGAGAAGTGATATTTTGACCAATACAGAACTTTTGAGGAGTTTAATTCAAAAAAAGGACTTAAAATGAAATGTGTCGCTAATTATCTAGGGCTTTCGTCTTATGGATTTCTATTAAAGTTAAAGAAAAAGCAGGAATTTAAAACTAGCGAAGTTTCCGCTCTTTGCGAGTTACTGGGTATTAAGTCCTTGAAAGAAAAAGAAGATATTTTTTTTGCAAGACAGATGATTTAAAATCATCAAAATAAAAGGCTAAAAATTATTAAGTATCAAAAGTAAGCAGAGAAAGAATAACTAAGAGTACGCAACAAGTACAACCAATAACGCATAGGCTTAAGGGAAAGAGAGGTGTTACATATGCAAATCATGGAAATGAAAATCGGTAATACACTTATTCGTGCTCACGATGATTGTTTTGTGAAAACAGAGGAAGAGAAGCAGGAGATCCTTGATAATGTCGGCCGAATTGCATCCAGTATCTACAGAGATAAAGAGAAGAAAAATGAAACCGGCTGATGCCGGTCGGTAAGGACAAGCCACAAGGAAAGAAGAACGAATGAGGTACTATGATAATTTAGCCGATTACACTGACGCCGGTCCTTCAAAGCTGAAGGATACTGCATAGCGGTTCATGCCAGCAGTGATCTTCATTGGTGCAATGGCCTTGATGTTTTTTGCAGTCGGTGCACTGGAAATGTTGTGAGAGGAGGTGAGGAAGAATGGATATCAATGACTTTAAAACTTGTGAGTTAATAGAAGAATTGAAGAAAAGAGAAGGCGTAGAAGCACATTGGGCGGAACCCTATAATGACTTGACGGTTGGTGTGAATGGCCCCGCCATCGTGCTCGTGGTGACCGATTAGCCTATCCTGGTGTCACCGTACCGACCTTTGATGTTCGCATGAAAGTATTTTCCATGCGATGCAGCGCTCATCAAGGCATTGTAAATGCCTGCAGGTACATTGTAGTAAGCATATAATCCGCCTGAATTAAAACGGATATGTAATGTTGAACCTTCGTACCCAATGCTTGAAATATCAGAGGAACTTACTGATCTCATTTGCATTTTATTTATCTCCTTTCTTTTGTATTCCAGATGGCAGTCTGGTACTTACAGTATAGGGAGAATTGGAAGATATTACAAGAAAGAAGGTGAAAAAATCATGATAAAGCCAGAATTTGAAACACTTATTGGAAATCGGATCAGCAATGAAGAGCATAGCACCATTGAGTATGTCTACACCTGGTATCCAACTATCAGCGAAACAGAGGGTAAGGATCAGATTGCAAGACTTTACACGGACTTCGGTATGCCCCTTATTGAGGATATGGTAGAGCGGGGCGGGAAGATGGAAAAGCTTGAGGGTGATTTGAGAATAGCTCAGGCATAACTTACCGCCTCATCACTCTTGTCATAATATTTCTGATCAGCGGCACCGGCCCAGCGATTGGTACAACACGTCTGTTGCAAAATTATAGGTTATTCCATCAGCTAAAACGATAGGGGCTGTTTGCATATATCCAAAATCATTAAAATAGTACCATTTCCAGTCGGTATCCTGGAACTATGCATTTCTCAGATAACATCCATCATCATTTTGATACCACCAGCCGACGATATCCTGTTTCCACTGCCCGGCAAAGGCTGTAATGCTTATAGCTGTAGTTAATATAACCGATGTAATCAGTAATTTTGTTTTATTCATCTCATTCCTCCTTGTGTAAATAACCATAGATACACTTATTTTATTATAACTACTGCCACTCCACTACGCAACAGAAACATGGAAAATGTTTACAGAAAAGGCGGGTATCCGATATTTCGTACCTCGCCTCACGTTGCCAATGACTACGATTTGACAAAACAGGAGAACCAGTATGCAATAGCTGGTATCAGTATAATAGCGTATGGTATTACTTAGGGCCCGGACGGGGCTATGTGTCAGTCTCAGCTTGTTGAAAACTCCAGAAAGATCTATGCGGTAGACGCTGACGGTAAGATGATTACAGATCCGGTGACGCTTACGCCAGACCAGGACGGGGCGCTACAGTATCCGGGGTTAGTGAAATAGTGCTAGATTTGTTTGGTAAGGTTACCGATTGTCCAGATTGACACAAGATGATAATATAAATGCATTCTAAAACATAAATCAAGTGCTGAAATCCCAGAATACTATAATCGATTATATTAAAAATTTATTAGTCATTTGTTACACTCAGATGGCTTTCTTTTCTGCGCTTTATTTATTGATTTAGAATATTTATAACAACAATAATTACAAAAGATAAATTTTGGAGGTAAATTGTATGAGTAAGAAAGCATTGCTAAGATTGGCAACAAGTATTTATTTTGTGCTTTGTATACTGTTTTTAGGTCAGATTATTGTTCTTGCTGATGAAGTGAAACCTGATTATGAGTATAATTTTGATAGCGAAGCTAGATCATTAGTTGTAGACACAGGAAATAGTAGCAATAAAGTAGACGGCACTTCCTATGGAGATAATGCAGAAAAATTCTATGCTGGATATGATGGTATTGGAAAGGCTAGATATTTTAACGGAATTAATGATTATGTTAGTTTTAAAAGTAAATATATTATACACCTAGGGGAAAAGTCACTAAGATTTAAAATGAAAAAGGACGCCTCAACATTTTCAGGAAAACTAGAAACAATAATTACTAATACTAATGGAGGTAATGGATTTTTTGTTGGTATAGGCGCAGAATCAGATTTATATAGCCCAGCAGCTAAAAATGGTACTCTTTATATACGTTCATCATTACTTAGCTCTACTATTAATTTTGAAATCCAAACGCCAGAGAGCGTATGTGACGGAAAGTGGCATGATGTTTTTTTTGTTTGGGATGGAACAAAGAATGAAAATTCTGTCAAGCTATATCTTGATGATATGTCTAGTCCAATTGCGCAGACAACAGCAAAATATGACTATGATAATGACCCTGGATTCTCTGTTACTATAGGAAGATTTCCAAGTCCCCGAGCAACAAAAGAGGAAGGTCTGTATAATGGGTATGTAGATAATGTTCAGTTATATAATACAGCTATATCCTTAACACCTCTTACAAACTTAAAATTAAAGGCATATGGTAGTGATACCAAAGTTGAGTTAAATTGGGAAAAAACAACTGATGCAACAAACTATACTGTTAAACGTGCCACAACTGCAGGAGGTCCATACACAGCTATTGCAGCGGATCTAACTGATACCTCTTATACAGATACAGATGTAAAAAACGGAATTACTTATTATTATATTGTAAGTGCCATGAATGCAGGCGCTGTAATAGGCAATTCAAACGAAGCATCGGCACAGCCTACTGAGTCTCAAACCCCTCCAACAACTGAAGCTAAATTAAAAGTAGTTTTAGAGGTTGCTGAATCACTCCGATTAAGTGTAGATGATGACTTAAATATTAATACACAAATGTCCTGGTCTTCTTCAGAACCAACGGTTGCAACAGTAAATGAAAAAGGTATAGTGACAGCTCTGGCACCCGGTAATACAGTCATAACAGTAAAGAGTGCGGACGGCTCCTATACAGATTACATAAATGTATTAGTTGTAGAGAATGCAGACGATTACAGGCTTGCCATTGATCTTAAAATTGGAGAAACGGCGAGATTAACAGCAGATGATTTTACTAACACTGCAAATATTACATGGGCACCTATGGATTCATCAATAGCAAATGTAACCAGCAAAGGAAAAGTTACAGCACTGAGCAAAGGATTAGTTTTAATCAGTGCAAAAGATGCAGATGGTAACATCATTGGCCGTGTATATGTAAGAGTAAGAGAATAGTTTGATTAAAGGCGGGTATCCGGTTTTCTGGACCCCGCCTTTTGCATTTGATATCCTTTAATTTCTAGATTTAGCTTCAGCTTCAGTCAATACATCTACATACGCATTCTTAAGTTCTTCCTCTGCGGAGCAATCCTGCATATAATACCAATCTGTAACTTTTTTTGTAATTTCTTCATTGCTTCCTTCTGCTTTAAAAGGATATACTGCGATTAATTTATCTGTTTCTTTGTTTCTTAATCCAATTGCTGATGCGTTTTCGAATTTTCCCATTGTATTTTTCCTTTCCTATAGTATTCTGTAATAAATTGTTTTTTCTTAGATTAAATTATTATAAATCACATGGTTTTGGATGTCAAAGGTATTATCTGCGTGCTTAAAACGTGGCTGATACGAAGCATTCTATCACAGATACCCACTAAGTCCAGACGAACTGGCCCATCTTGAAATTGTAGCAACCATTGTTCATCAGCTAACCAGAAACCTAACCCCAGAGCAGGTAGTAGAATCCGGATTTGGTCCATATTATATTGACCATACCACTGGAATCTGGCCTCAGGCAGCGGGTGGAGTTCCATTCAATGCATGTGAATTCCAGTCCAAAGGCGACCCAATCACTGACTTGGTAGAAGATATGG
>JAEYPZ010000190.1:0-3093 GCA_023410275.1 Bacillota bacterium | reverse complement strand
AAATTTCAAATGGCCCCCCTTAGCCGGCATAGACGGAGAAGCAATTGATCTGCAAATCTACCTGTTAAAAAGAATGGAGGGAGAGATTTGTAAACTAAAAAATAATTTATTATTTAGAAAACGTTTCAAGTTTACAAATATGACTGATATCCAGATGGTAAATTTGGCAATGGAACCGATACTGCAGTTAAAAGATTTCAGAGTTCCAAAAGTAATTAGTATAGGACTTCCCCAGATTATGGGCTTTAATTATTGCACCTTTATTGCAAAGTACAGCAGCGGTTCTCTGCTAAAAGCCTGCCAGTCACGGGATTTCAATAGAATGGGAGTTACGCAAAAGCATAATCCCATGAATATAAAAACAAGCATTCCAGTGTCCTATGAACACCTGGGGCGCTTGTTTAAAGTGAGTCTTATAAGCAATCAGAAATTATTTGTTTTTCAGATAATCGTAAATATGCCCCATACTCATATCTTTTTCTTCAATATGATCATTTACATCATCTGTCATTGTCATTTTTCATCAGGTAAAATGAAACATCTTCAAAATCCGAACCAGCTGCAGGACCGTATGACACAAACCTTACATTTCCCCAGTCGCACAGTTCAGCATATATCATTTTATACTTTTATGTTAACTTGTAACCCTGCTTTCATAAATTCTGTCTGCAATAAAATTTTTAAAATCCTTTTTGTCTCCAATAACAAAACTGTCCTTGGGAATCCGGAAAACAAAATCCGAATTGTGCCATAAATAAAAGTACTCATTATCTTCTGTGATTTTTTTAATGTGAGAATATTCGTAAACACTTTCCGTGTTTCCTTCTTTTATTTTCATTACATCAGTAAATGTTGTGGATCTGATCCAATCGGACGAATCCAGCGACTTTCGCATACAATTATAAATCTTTGTATTTACTCTGTCAGACTGAAAAAAGAACTTATAAATAAAACCTGCACCAAGACCAATAAACGCACAAGCTCCTATCAATTCTTTCAATAACGCAAGTATCAATGCACATAGTAACGATATAATAAGAAATAAAAATTCACTTTTAAATATGATATCCAAATGTCCCCCCTGTTCCCAGTTCCTTATGAACTGCCGTCTGCAATTACTACAATTATTAAAATCTGTCATAATGCAGCTTTTCCCGCTTGAGCATATCTTCCTCATACGGTTTCTTCTCTTCATCAGGATAACCAATGGCTATCAGGCATTCAACACAGTACTGTTCCGGTATTCCCAGAACTTCTCTGATATAATCTCCAGCTGTTTCCTGCTCTTTATGAAAACGTTCCCTCACCTGAATCCAGCACGAGCCAAGGCCTAAATCCTGAGCTGTTAACTGAATTATTGTTGCAGCTATGGACGCATCTTCAATCCAAACATCACTAAGTGTATGATCTGCAATTACAGCAACTGCAAGAGGTGCACCTGCCAAAAACCCCGAACCAGGATCTCTGCTTTGGGAAAGCTGGTTTATTGTTTCTTTATTGGTGACTGCGACAAATTCCCAGGGTCTTATGGAGCGGGATGAGGGGGCCAGCAGTGCACTTTTTAGAATGGTATCAATCTTTTCCTGTTCAATCTCTTTGTTCTGAAACTTCCTGATGCTTCTTCTGGATTTCAAAATATCCAATAACATAATTTTTACCTCCCATTTAAACATAGATAATTACATTATATAACGAAATAAAATAAAAACAATCATTTGCCATTCTGTCATGGGTTTGTTATCATGTAAGCAGATACATTTATAAAAGATATTCAAAGAAGGTGGAACAAAAATGGATAATCAGGAACAAAAACATCAGCGTCGTCCCAGATACAAAGGGACTCATCCCAAGGCTTTTAAGGATAAATATAAAGAATTAAATCCGGAATTATATTCTGATACCGTAGCTAAGGTGATTCAAAAGGGCAATACTCCGGCTGGCATGCATCGCTCTATCTGCGTACAGGAAATACTGGATATATTAAAAATCGCCCCCGGAGAGACCGGACTAGATGCAACATTAGGCTACGGCGGCCATACGTCAGAGATGCTTAAATGCCTGGATTCAAAAGGGCATTTGTATGCAACTGATGTAGATCCCATTGAATTGCCCCGAACACGGGAACGCCTTCAGAATCTGGGTTATGGTCCGGAGATTCTGACTATCAGGCAAACCAATTTTTCTAATATTGATGAGATAATACCGGAATCAGGTCCCCTGGATTTCATCCTGGCAGATTTAGGTGTATCTTCCATGCAGATAGACAACCCTGACCGGGGATTTTCATTTAAAACCGAGGGACCTCTTGATCTGCGGCTGAATCCGTCAAAGGGCATCTCTGCAGCAGAACGCCTGAAAAACATTTCCCAAAATGAATTATGCGGAATGCTTTTAGAGAATGCAGACGAGCCTCATGCCGAAGAAATTGCCCGTGCGGTCACTTTAGCAATAAAAAAAGGGGAAGAGGTTACAACAACCAGCCAGCTCCGCCAGATTATTAAAGATACGTTAAATTTTATTCCGAAAAAAGACAGAGAAAATGAAACCAAAAAATCATGTCAGCGATGCTTCCAGGCACTGCGGATTGATGTGAATAATGAATTTGAGGTATTATACGACTTTTTAGAAAAGCTTCCCGATGCTCTGGCCGAAGGAGGACGTGTGGCGATTCTTACTTTTCATTCTGGTGAAGACCGCCTGGTGAAAAAATCGTTTCAGCGTCTTCATCGCAGCGGCATTTATAAAGAAATCGCTCCTGATGCGATCAGACCCTCCGCAGAAGAGTGTAATTCCAATGGACGTGCCCGATGTGCGAAATTACGTTGGGCAGTCAAATCATAACACGGAAAGGAATAAACAAACGAATCTGACCGTGTTTATTAAAACATATAAAAAGCAGCCGCATTTGGGTAATACCGCTTGCGACTGCTTTTCATAATCCAAAACAATTTATAAAAATTAATCAATGGTAAAACTGGCTACACCAACGTTATTCAGCGTGATAATAGGCTTACACCAGAATGTGTTCCAGCAGTTCTCACACATCCTTACTTTTAAAATATAGCAGCCATCATAGGGAGCCGCAAATTCAAA
>JAEYPZ010000178.1:0-12830 GCA_023410275.1 Bacillota bacterium | reverse complement strand
CCTTCCAGCGAGTTTGGTATAATTTCACCTGCCAGGAACAGCTGCTGGCATTTTAGTGGAATTTGGAACCCCGAACGAGAAAATTACGAAAGGTAAGCCAAAATCATCGTCCGTTCCCAATCCCCCCCTGGATTGAGATAATTTAAAATAGCCGTCACCAGGCGAAGACTAGTCACTGTCGTAGCTTGTTAACCTCACTCTATTGTTGCTCTGCAGCTTTTATGTTAAAATATATGTCATACATATCTTATACACTTATTTCATCATGTAATAAGCATTTTAACATTAAATCTTCAGGAGGAACTATGTTATGGCGTACAAAGAAGTAAAAGTAATAAAGAACAATCCTGCCTTAAAAGGCATGGCAGTCATGATTCCTGATGTTGTATTTTCCACCGCTCAGGGGATCGATTTAAAGCTTCAGCTATTAAAGCCCTGGACGGATGAGACTGCAAAGGAGCAGCCCAAATATCCTTTGATCGTATTCGTACAGGGCAGCGCCTGGACCTTTCCCGATGTTTATTATGAGCTGCCCCAATTGGCACAATTTGCAAGGGAAGGCTATGTGGTAGCTACCCTTACCCACCGAAACAGCCTTGAGGGCCACCCTTTTCCGGCATATTTAGAGGATGTAAAGGCCGGTATCCGCTTTCTTAAGAAAAACGCTGCCAAATATCAGATTGATTCCGAAAGGGTGGGAATCTGGGGAACCTCTTCCGGCGGCAACACGGCCTTACTGGTGGGACTTACCGGAGATGACCCCCGCTATAAAACAGAGGAATATTCCGAATTTTCAGATTCTGTAAAGCTGGTCGTTGACTGCTTCGGCCCGACTGATTTAACCCATATCCTGAAAGATATTGAAGCTATGGATGAGGATACCAAGACACTATTTGCAGCCCTTCGCGGAGAAGACACAAAGGAAAATGTGAAAAAGGTTTTAGAAATGAATCCTGTAAACCATATCAGGGCGGGCGTTCCCTGCCCGCCCTTCCTGATTCTGCAAGGCAATCAGGATACCGTGGTGGATTATTCCCAGAGTGAACTAATGTATCACAGATTATCGGATGCCGGAGCTGATGCAACACTTATCTGTGTGGAGGGAGCTCCTCATGAAGGTTCCTTCTGGAGCAATGAATTACTGGCTATTATCAAGGAATTCATTGATAATAATTTATAATTACGGATATGCAAAAAGCAGCCACAAGACCAATTGTATGGTTTTGCGGCTGCTCCTTTTATTTCGGCCCTATTCCCTGTTACCAGTGTACCTCTAGACCCTACACCCTGTTATCAGTCTACAATAAAGAGCTTTGCACCCTTTTCCGTAAAGGAGCGGTGAGGGTCAGCATCCTCGGCAACCTGATAGCTCATTCCCGGAGTCAGGGTAAATTTTCTCCCATCATTAAGCTCTGTCACCAATTCCCCCTCCAAGACCAGAAGTACGTGCCCCCGCTTGCACCAATGGTCTGCAAGATAGCCCGGTGTATATTCAACCATACGTACCCTTATATTTCCCTGCTCAAAAGTACGCCAATAAGCATCCCCTGTTATACCCGGATGCTTAACCGGTTCTACTGTTTCCCAGTCAATAGTACAAAATGGAACCTCCTGAATCTTCATATTCTTCTCCTTTTCTTATCATTGTTCAAGATTTTTACTGTTAAATACGGATTATCCGCTAAATGATAAATAGCCATAGTTTACAAAAATATGAATTATGATATATCATTGCTATGCCCAGAAACAGGCTGTTTTTGCTTTAAACAGTTATCGGCAAAAGCATAAAATCTCTTAACCCTTATATCAAAGGCCGAGCCATAGACCTCCGGAACACCCCGTCCTACATCAAGGAGGGTATAAACCGCTTCCATACCGGTGCGTACAGCATATTCCGATGTAAATACCGTGTCACTTGGTGTTTCAACATGTTCACCGATGAAAGCAAAGTTTACTGCACCCTTGGGAACGATGTCCGGCCTGTCACCTCATATACGGCTCCTTACAGACAAGATAAGGTATGGTTTTTCAGCTATATTAGCGTTTCCCGCCTCCTCTTCCATTTAATGACAAGTCGAAAATCAATTCCGTTATCTCTTTTACAGGCTTTGTCATACCGTCCTTTAACCATTTTAAGATAATGCCGATACTGCCATTGGCAAAAAACAGAAATACATATTCGTCCTCCTCCTCGTTTGCCCCCTGCAGGGAGAAATGCTGCCTTCCGATAATATTAGTAACTTCCTGCTGGAATTTGATATCTCCGCTGGAATTTAAAAGCACATCAAATATTTCCGAATTTTCTTTTATGTATTCCAGGATTTTATCAAGCATTTCAAGAGGCATTTCGTGGGCATTCCGTAAATTATAGCTGCCAAGATACTGGTTAATATCACTGATGATATCATTCTCAATCTGCTGCAGCAGATCATACTGGTCCTGGTAATGA
Organism: Bacillota bacterium; assembly: GCA_023410275.1. Classification (GTDB taxonomy): domain Bacteria; phylum Bacillota; class Clostridia; order Lachnospirales; family Lachnospiraceae; genus Anaerocolumna. The sequence goes on along the minus strand of JAEYPZ010000178.1, from coordinate 10,381 downwards.
GCATAGAAGGTGGCTCTGTTGATGTCCGCCTCCTCACAGATTTCCTTAATAGTGATTTTAGCTATAGGCTTTGCCTTTAACAATTTTACAAAGCTTTGCTTAATAACCATGATGGTATACTTTACCCGCCTGTCGGTTTTCTTTTCCTTCATTATTAACTCCCCTGTATTTTGTAAGTTTACTTGCTAACTGTATAAGAACTGGTTATTTATACTATTACTATTGTATTCCATAAATAACCAGTGAATATTACCTGAAATTTAACTTTTTTGCTGTTTTCTCAACATATTAATCAAATCTGTTGATTAATTTTCATTTTTTAAATTATTGTCTGTTGAATTAAATACATACTGTCAGTATACTATATCAAAGATAAATCATCAACACTATGTTGGATTACCGGAGGAAATTACATGGCTTTCATTGAGCTGAATAACATAAAAAAAGAATACACCGTGGGTGATGTCACCATATCAGCGGTAAGGGACTGCTCCTTTACAGTGGAAAAAGGCGAACTGGTGGTTATACTGGGTCCGTCGGGAGCAGGAAAAACCACTGTCCTGAACCTCTTAGGCGGTATGGATACTCCAAGCGGGGGCAGCATCCTTGTAGATAACAATGCCATTCATCAATATAACAAAAAGAATCTTGTTAATTATCGCCGGAATGATATCGGCTTCGTCTTCCAGTTCTATAATCTGGTAGCAAATTTGACCGCTCTTGAGAATGTAGAACTGGCCTGTCAGATATGCCGTGACTCCCTTGACCCGAAAACAGTACTGGAACAGGTAGGCTTATCCGACCGTATCAACAATTTCCCGGCACAGCTCTCCGGCGGTGAACAGCAGCGCGTTGCCATCGCCAGGGCAATTGCTAAAAATCCAAAGCTCCTTTTATGTGACGAGCCTACCGGAGCCCTTGACAGCACCACCGGACAGCGGATTATTGAACTGCTTCAGAACACCTGCAAAACCATGGGGACAACAACGATTCTCATAACCCACAATGCGGTTTTGGCAGATATCGCCGACAAGGTGATCCATGTTAAAAACGGAACCGTCAATCATATTGTTCTCAATGAGAATCCCAAAAAATCAAATGAAATCGTGTGGTGAGAAACGTGCTGTATAAGAATACTCTGATTAAAATAAAAAAATCCCTGGGAAGATTCCTGTCCCTGTTTTTGATCGTATTGGTAGGAGTTGGTTTCTTTGCCGGAATACAGGAAAGTGTCCCGGATATCACCTCTTCCTTCAGCAAATACATGGAATCCCGGAAACTGATGGATTATCAGATTGTCAGTACTCTGGGACTGACAGCAGAGGATGTGACCGCACTGCAGGCTCTGAAAGCTGTGAGCTCTGTTACACCAAGCTACTCACTGGATGTGCTGGAACAGGGAAATGCCTTAAGAATTCAGTCCATCGAAGAAACAGTCAACACCTTAAAGCTAATACAGGGCCGTTTGCCCGAAAGCAATACCGAATGTGCAGCCGATAGTAAGCATTATAAAATCGGTGATAAAATCACGATTACCAATGATGAAGGAGATAAATTGTCAAATACGGAATTTACCGTTGTCGGAACGGTAAAAACTCCGCTGTTTTTATCGGAAGATTACGGAAGCACCACTGTCGGTGACGGAAAGCTCTATTCCTTTCTCTATGTGAAAAAGGATAATTTTAATCTGGATGCCTATACCCATATCAATATCCGGGCTGCCGGTACCGATCATCTGAATGCCTTTTCAAAGAAGCATGAGGATATCATGACAGAGCTTCAAACCGAAATCGAAAAGCTGAAACCCGAAAGAGAAGATGCCAGATATCAGGAAATTTACGAAAAAGCAAACAATAAAATTGAGGAAAAAGCCAAAGATTTTAATAATGAAAAAGCCAAAGGTGAAAGCAAACTGGCCGATGCTAAGAAAAAGCTTGATAAAAACGCACTGAAATTAAACGATGGCAAAGAGGAACTGGCAAAAAAGGAAGCCGGCCTGGAGGACACGATTACCTCCCAAAACGCTGCTTTTAAAGATGCAAAGAAGAAAATTGCCGACGGCTGGAATCAGATTGACTCTGCCTTAAAAAAGTACGGCATCACCAAAGCCGAACTGAATACTAAAATAACAGAATTAAACTCAGCTCTTGAAGCTTTAAAATCCAGGCAAAGCCTTCTTTCAAAAGACAGCCCGGAATACAAGCAGCTGGACGCACAGATTCAGGAATATTCCGCTTCCTATAAGGGCTTACTCACACTAAAGGAGTCCATTAAGAGCCTTACCGCCAGGGAAAGCGAGCTGAACCAGGGGATAGCTGCCTTTAACTCCCAGATTGCTAGTGCAAGAGAGCAAATAAAGGATGGCAGGAAAGAACTTTCTAAAAATGAAAAAAAGCTGAAGGACGGATATGATAAATACAATAAGAATTTAAAGGAATTTCAGACCAAGATAACCGATGCCCAAAAGAAAATAGCGGAAGCAAAGGATAAGCTTTCCGATATCGAAAAAGCCAAATGGACCATTCTTGACAGAAACAATGTAATAAACGGCTACAATGATTTAAAATCCGCCGCCACTACCATCAGGCTCATTGCGGCAATCATTCCTTTATTTTTTATGCTGATAGTGATTTTAATGACCTCCAATACCATGGCCAGAATGATCACGGAGGAGCGCGGAGAGCTTGGCACCCTGGCTTCTCTGGGCTTTCATGATAATAGCATTGTTGCGACCTATCTCCTTTATGTTTTATCCGCTACTGTTCTGGGAAGTACCTGTGGATTTTTTATTGGCTGCACAGTCATCCCTAAAATCATCTATACCTGCTTTCCCTATATCCTGCCGCCTTTGCTTCTGCAATTTGACGCCATAAGCTTTCTTACCATTTTAGCTGTTGCCGTTCTGCTTATGACCACCGTAACTGTGATTTTCTGCCGCCAGGAATTAAAGGCCCGTCCGGCTGCCTTATTGCGTCCGATTCCTCCCAAGAAAGGCCAGACCATTCTCCTTGAGAAAATTGGTTTTATATGGAAGCACCTGTCCTTTACCTGGAAGGTTACCATGCGTAATATCTTTCGTTATAAGTCCAGAGTCTTCATGACAATCATTGGAATATCCGGGTGCACAGCCCTGCTTCTTACCGGATTTGGCATTAAGGACAGCATAAACGGCGTAGCAGAAAAGCAATACCAGGATATCTTCCGGTATAACAATATGGTCGTGCTTAAGAATGACACCGAAAGCAGCAATGACCTGACAGCTCTTTTAAAGAAAGAGGGTATATCTGACCCCTTATTTATCAGGCAGACTTCCGTTACCTGTGAATCGAAGGAAAAGGAACTGGATGCCTACCTGATAGTGCCGGAAAAGGAAGAAGCTTTTAAAACCTATTACAATATCAGAAACTATAAGACAGGAAATGCTATTAAATTAAATGATACCGGAGTTATTATCTCTGAAAAGCTTGCTGCTGTATATAACTTAAAAAAAGGAGATATTCTCCGGATGAAAGACTCGGATAATACTTCCTACTCCCTGCCGGTTTCAGATATCGCTGAAAACCATATCAAAAATTATGTTTATATCAGCAAGAGCCTTTATACAAAGATATTCCATCACCCTCTCTCCTACAATATGATTGTTTCCAATTATCAGGGAGATGCCGCTATTTACGCCCAAAACCTGCTTGACAGCAAGGTGGCGGTAAATGTAACCTTTACGGAGGATATTCTATCACGGGCCGTGAAAGAAAACAGCAGCTTAAACAGTGTTGTCCTTCTGCTGGTCTTCGTTTCCTGCCTTTTAGTGGTCATTGTACTTTACAATCTCACCTCTATTAATATCAGCGAACGTAAACGTGAGATTGCCACCTTAAAGGTACTTGGCTTTTATGACATGGAAACCAATGAATATATCTACCGGGAAGCCCTGCTCTTAACCATAATCAGCATTGCTGCCGGACTTCTTCTGGGAATCGGCCTGCACCGGTTCGTTATGGGAGTCATTGAAAGGGAGGAGTTTGTATATTTTAAGTCTGTCAAAGGGTTGAGCTTTCTCTGGACTTTTTTCATTACAATGGCGTTCTCCCTGATTATGCAGATTACTACTTATTTTAACCTGAAAAAGATTGATATGATTGAATCATTAAAATCGGTTGAATAGGGGAATTAAAAATATTATTTAATTGCAAACGTTAAAAGTATAAAAAGAAAAAACAGGATAAGGATGGTTTTCAGCACATTATGTCTGCTGTATTACATCCTTATCCTGTTTTTGCTTAACCAGCTTCACTAAATAACTTACCTTCTATTTTTCTGTTTGAAGTAAATTATTTGCCCTGGTTTTCATTGAAGTATATTACTGCTCCAGCTTTTTCATAAAAGAAAAATTTATTTTATCTAAATTCAACTTATATCACCGTCTTTAAATACCTGCCCGTATAAGAATTTTCTGCCTTTATTATCTGTTCCGGGGTACCTTCGGCAACCACATAGCCGCCCCTGCTTCCGCCTTCCGGTCCCATATCAATAATATAATCCGCCGACTTGATAACATCCAGATGATGCTCAATGACAATGACCGAATGCCCCTTATCCACCAGCTTATTTAAGCTTAACAAAAGCTTCTGGATATCCGACAAATGAAGACCTGTTGTGGGCTCATCCAGAATATAGAGGTTATGAGCCCCCTTCTTAATCTTGGCCAGCTCGTAGGCCAGCTTGACCCTCTGGGCTTCACCGCCGGAAAGTGTAGTGGAACTCTGGCCAAGGCACATATAGCCAAGTCCCAGTTCATTCATAATAGTAAGCTTGTGCTTTAGGTAAGTATTATCCTGAAAGAATTCGCAGGCCTCCTCCACGGTCATATCCAGTACCTGTGCAATATTCTTACCGTGATATTTCACTTCCAGGCCCTCTTCGCTAAAGCGCATTCCCTTACAGATAGGGCATATCGTCTCAATATCAGCCATAAATTGCAGGTTTGTCACAATAATGCCGTCTCCGGAGCAGTGTTCGCAGCGGGTGCCGCCTGCGTGGGTAAGGCTGAAATCAATGGCCTGATAGCCTTTTTCTGCCGCCTCGGGCTGGGAAGCAAAAAGTTCTCTTATTTTATCATAAATACCGATATAGGTGGCCGGATTGGATTTGGAATTCCTGCCTATGGGAGTCTGGTCGATATTAATGACATTGTTGAGCAAGCTGGCGCCAAATAAGAAATCATGCTCTCCGGCTACAATACGGGCTCCCGTCATGTCGACCTTTAACTGCTTATACAGGATTTCATTTATCAGGGAGCTCTTGCCGGAGCCGGAAACACCGGTGATACATACAAATACCCCCAAAGGAATATCCAGGTCCACGTTCTTTAAGTTATTTTCTCTGGCGCCCTGGATGGAAAGGAAATCATCTCCCAGATTTCTGCGCTTTGCCGGAACCTCAATTCTTGCCTCGCCCGATAAATATTTCCCGGTTATGGAGGTTTTTTCTGCCATGATATCCTCAAGGGTTCCCTGGGCTACGAGATTTCCCCCATGGATTCCGGGGCCGGGACCGATTTCAATAATGTGGTCCGCACTTTTGATGGTATCCAGGTCATGCTCCACTACGATTACCGTATTTCCGATATCCCGAAGCTTCTTCATGGTTTCGATTACCTTAAAGGAATCTCTTGGATGAAGTCCGATACTGGGCTCGTCCATGACATAGAGCATCCCCATAAGCTCACTGCTTATCTGGGTAGACATCTTAATCCTCTGCATCTCACCGCCGGAGATACTGTCACTTCTGCGGCTCAGGCTGATATAATGAAGTCCGATATCGATTAAAAGCCTTACTCTGGTAATAATTTCACGGATGATGGAGCCTGCCACATCCTGTATCTCTTCTTCAAAAGTCAGCCCATTTAAAAATTCCAGAAGCTCCGGCAGCTGCATGCGGTTTAATTCATCTATATTCTTTCCGCCTACCGTAATCAGCAGACGCTGTTTCTTAAGCCTTGCCCCGCCGCATTCCGGACACACCTTCTCAATCATGCATTCCTTGATAAAGTTAGGCTCAAAGGCTTCCGTTGTGGAGGCCTTGCGGATATAATGCTTATACCAGCTTTCCAGCTCGTGGACAAAGCCCCAGAAGGGACGCTCTCTTCCCGTTATCCAGTTCTTCTTGGTGGAAAAGGGCGGCTGGAGCATCTCAACAGGCTCTCCCTTGGTGCCGTAAAAGAGGATATCATAGATTTCCTCCGACAATTCGTGAAAGGGTGTGTCCAGGCTAAAGCCATATTTCTGGGAAAGGCTGTACATGATGACCGTACGGTAGCTGTCCTTCCCGGAGGTATTATAGACGGTGTTCTTAAGAGCTCCCCTGTTAATACTCTTCTCCGGGGCCACCACTAAAAATCTGGGCTCCACTACATAAGACAGCCCCACTCCCATACAAGTACGGCAGGCGCTGGCAGGTGTATTAAAGGAGAAATGAAAGGGCTGCATATCGCAGAGGAAATAATGGTGCTCCGTGCAGGCGAAATTCTCATAAAAGGAGGGAGCAACACCGCCTATGACCTCCACCTTGATCATGATATCCTCTTCCAGTGAAAGCATGGCAGCTTCAATGGACTTTGCAATCTGGATGTAATTATCACTCTTTAAGGTAAAGCGGTCAATGACCAGTTCCAGTTTATACTCCTTCCTTTCATCCAGCTCTTTTTTGTCTGCAAGGGAAAAGGGCTCCCCATCCACCAGGAGATTCTTATACCCTTTCTCTCTAAGCTCATCAAAGGTATAGCTGTAATCCTCCCCATAGACCTTATAGACCGGAGCCCGCAGCTCCACCACCGTCCCAAGGGGCAGGGTTGTTATGTGTTCCGCTATCTGCGCAGCCGAGAGCTGCTTTAGGGGCTTGCCGCATACCGGACATTTCCCGGCACCGGCAGTAGCATAGAGTAACCTTAAATAATCACTGATATCCGTCACGGTTCCCACTGTTGACCTGGGATTATTGTTTGACTTTTTCTGCTCGATGGCTATGACCGGAGACAGACCTCTTACATAGTCCACCTTGGCCTTCTTCAGCTGGCTGATACGGCTCTTGGCAAAGGTAGAGATGGAGTCCAGAAATCTTCTCTGCCCCTCTCCGTAGACCACATCAAAAGCAAGGGAGGATTTACCGGAACCGGAGACGCCGGTAATAACCGTCAGCTTGTCCCTTGGTATTTCTACGGATATATTTTTTAGATTGTTCTGCTTTGCACCGGATATTTCAATTGTTGTACGAACCGACATTGGATGCTCCTTTCTTCACTTAACCATTAACACCTGGGGCGTGTCTAAAAACTCATTGTACCTTTCTGAACGCCCAGCCCGGGACAAGCAGTTTTCAGACACACCCTAATCATTTAACGGATACTGCGGGAAATTCTCTTCTTTCTATTAACAGGCTTATCCCTGTTCCTGCAGGTGTTTACATTTCCTTACGGGATATAGAGATATCCAAGCTCTTCTACTGCCAGCTTGCTCTTAGGCGTTATCCTGATCGTCTGGGACACCCTTTCGATTACTCCCTTTTCCGCCAGATAATCGAATATGGATACGATAAAATGCCCTTCCGTATGGAAATGCCTGGTTAGCAGGGTCATTGTCTTGATCTCTCCATCCTTCATATAATCAATTACCGGTTCCTTAATGGCATCCAGATTATCTTCCAGATAGTTATCAATAAGAGAAATGGCTTGATTTACCTCCTCCTTGGTAAAATGATGCGTCATGGCATCCTGATAAAAGGGGTTCATAAATTCCCCGGATAGAAGGACCGCCTTTAGGATTGCTTCCCTGCTTGGCGGCTCCCCATTCCTGCAAACTTCCATCCGCGCAATGATTTCTGCGGCCTTTAACAGATAGTACTGGGCATATAGAGGATTTTCCTTTACTGCTATCCATTTCTGGCACTTTTCACAAATACCCACAAGTTCACAGGCAGCATAGAACAGGTATAAATTGATATCACCCCTGTCTATGTTCTTCATTTCTTCAAAATAGTCCCCCAGGCTCTCATCGGAGGTATATACCATTTTTCCTCTGGAATAATAGGATTGAAGGAAGCTTCCGCCCTTCATCTTTTCAAAGCCTCTCTTAAAATCACTCCGGGTTATCAGATTCACATTCACTACGATATCATCCTCCACAAGGCAGTAGGAAGCTGTCTTTAGTACCTGGTCCCTGACAATGACGGTTGTATCAATATCACTCTTTTCCCATACCAGATCATAGGCCAGGCTCCCGCATACAATCACCGCAATTACATTGGGATCGCTCCTGATATTCCCGACAAAGTTTTCTATTGCCCTGTTGTACCTTTCCTGTACCGCAATCTGACTGTTCTCCACCTTTTCCCTTTCTCCTTTCAGATCAGAAAACCTTTCCGGATAATGAGAAAGATTTTCCATCAAAACACTTGTTCTTATTTTTACACGTGGTATAATTATACTATTCTGTTATACGAAAAAACGGACAAAAATTGCTGGGATGAGGAAATTCATGGATAATTATCTGCTTGCCATTATAAAGGCTACAACGGACTATATCGAGGATAATCTGCTAACGGAATTGAACCTGGACGATATTTCGGAAAATGTGAACATATCCAAATTCCACTTGCTGCGAATCTGGAAGGGTGCCACGGGAACAGGGCTTATGGAATATGTGCGGCGAAGAAGAATAGCCTGCTCCCTGAAGGACCTGATCAGCGAATATAACAGCATTGAATTTATCTCCTCCAAGTACTCTTTTGGCTGCGGCCACACCTATAACAGGCTTTTTAAGGAGGAATTCGGCACCACTCCTGCCAAGTGGAGGAAAAATCCTTCACCCCTGTCCATTCTGGACCGGTTCAATGGGGATTTTATGAGTAATGCCGGAGAGGGACTTATGTTCTTTCGCTCCGTTACAGTGCTGCCGGCATTTAAAATTGCCGGCCATGAATTTATCATTGACAGGGAAGACAACCAGTTCAACCAGATTGCCGCAAAGTACGGAATCGATTTCTTTTACAATCACAGGCTTCTTATTGCCAACCCCGTTAAAAGGGATGTTTACATAGGATTAACCACCATCCCTGGAGAAAATGCAGCCTTTACCTATTATCAGCCCTCCTTAATGGTGGACCGGAACAGTATTCTGCCTCCCGGTATGAAGGTCAGGCACGTTAAGACTCATAAATACGGCGTCTTTAAATACATGGGCCCCCACTGCCCGGAAGAGCTTTCCTCCCTTACCTTAAAGGAAATCTGGAATTATGTGTCCGGCACCTGGATGCCAACGGTGGAATTTGATTTAGAGGAATTGTTTCATTTTGAATATGTGGATTATTCCAGATGCAATAAGCATTATTGCGAGTGTGAGCTGTATTACCCGATATCTGTATTATAAAGCTTCCCTGAGATTTATGTTATATTGTGGAAAGAGTTCAATTGAAAAACAAAAACTATTTTATCAACTATCATTTAACGACTATCCAATTAAAGAATTGGATAGTCAGGAAAGAGGTTAAGATGCGTTCAGAAAATGAAATGTTTGACTTGATTCTTGGTATTGCAAAAGAGGACGAGCGTATCCGGGCAGTTTATATGAACGGCTCCCGGACAAATCCCAATGTAACAAAGGACATCTATCAGGATTATGATATTGTTTATGTTGTTACTGAAACAGCATCCTTCCTAAAGGATAAGGGCTGGATAGAAAAATTCGGTGATATTGCCATGGTACAGGAACCGGATTCCAATGACCTGGGATTTGGTATGAATGCCGATTACAGCCGCTCCTATGGCTGGCTGATGCTCTTTATGGATGGTAACCGTATTGATCTGCACATACAGACAAAGGAAGTGACGGAGGAAGAATATACGATGGATACGTTAACCGTACCCTTACTGGATAAGGACAGCATCCTTCCCCCCATCCCTTCATCAAATGACAGCGGCTACTGGATTCAGAAACCCTCAAAGTGCCGGTATGACGGCTGCTGCAACGAGTTCTGGTGGTGCCTTAACAACGTTGCCAAGGGGCTGGTTCGAAACCAGATGCCCTATGCCATGAGAATGTACCATAAAACAGTCCATGCCGAGCTTGATAAAATGATAGAATGGTATATCGGCACCCAGACCGGCTTTAAAGTCTCTGCCGGAAAGTGGGGCAAGTATTTTAAAAAATGAGAGCGTTTCAAGTTCCGTGTAAACGGTAAAACCAATGTAAAATATGTTGATAGTATTAAGGGCAGAGACTGATTTTTGGGTTTCTGCCCTTGCTTGTATTATAAGACGATTTTTGAACATGTCAAGAAAACCATCTTAAAATCATGATAGTTCCGGGATTATCTTAAACGTTCTTCAAAA
>JAEYPZ010000155.1:0-2889 GCA_023410275.1 Bacillota bacterium | reverse complement strand
ATTTCTAAATTAACACTTGGAGGAATCCTGGTAACATTAGGTGTTGTATATGGAGATATCGGTACATCACCGCTTTACGTAATGAAATCAGTATTATATGGAAACGGTGGTATTCAAACTGTCTCCGAAGATTTTATTCTTGGAACCCTGTCCCTGGTATTTTGGACACTCACCATATTAACAAGCATAAAATACGTATTTATAACATTAAGAGCTGACAATAATGGAGAAGGCGGAATCTTTTCTCTTTTTACATTGGTCAGAAGCCGTTCCAGATGGCTGATTATTCCCGCAATGATCGGAGGTTCTGCACTGTTGGCAGACGGTATGCTTACTCCGGCAGTAACCGTGACTTCCGCTGTCGAGGGTCTGAAACTGCTTCCTGTCTTTCACGAGCTTTTTGGTGACAATCAGGGAAATATTATTGCTCTGGTTATCTTCATAATCTGTATTCTGTTTTTTATTCAACACCTTGGTACAGATTCCATTGGCAAACTGTTTGGCCCTATCATGTTTTTGTGGTTCTGCAGCCTGGCCTTTTTTGGTGTGATCAATCTTGCACAAAATCCTTCTCTGCTGCGTGCATTGTCACCTCATTATGCAATTAATACCCTTTTCAGCCCCGACAATAAACTTGGTTTCTTTATCCTGGGCAGCATATTCTTGTGTTCTACTGGTGCAGAAGCGCTCTACTCTGATCTGGGACACGTAGGCAGAAAGAATATTTACTTTACCTGGCCATTTGTGAAAATATGTTTATTACTCAACTATTTTGGTCAGGGTGCATGGATTTTATCTTCAAAAAGTAATCCAGTCTTTGCTATGACAGAAGATATTAATCCATTTTACCAGATGATTCCCCACGGTATGCTTGTTTACGGCATCCTAATTTCTACCCTTGCCGCTATCATAGCATCTCAGGCCCTGATATCAGGTTCCTTTACACTTGTATCAGAAGCAATTAAACTGAATCTGTTTCCCAGACTCCATACCATATACCCCTCCCCTTCCAAGGGACAGCTTTATATTCCAGCAATCAACCGGATTTTATGGATTGTCTGTATTGGAATTGTATTATACTTCCAGAGTTCTGAGAAAATGGAGTCAGCCTATGGTCTTGCAATAACAGTTACCATGCTCATGACAACAGTTCTATTGTATAACTATATGCTTAAGAAGAAAACACCCATTCTGCTTGCAGTCATCATGCTTGTTTTCTTTATGAGCTTTGAAATTTCTTTCTTTATTGCGAACATTGTTAAATTTTTTCATGGCGGATTTGTAGCCATAATCATAGCAGTATCTATTTTGTTTATTATGTATCTCTGGGACAGAGCTCATGTGATCCGGGTGCGCTATGAGGAATTTGTACCCCTTGACAATTATTTAAAATTACTGACTCAGTTAAGCCAGGATCCGGACGTTCCCAAGTATGCCAGCAATCTGGTGTGCTTAAGCAAATGTCCAAATTCAAAGGAAATTGAACGTAAAATATTATATTTTCTTTTAGACAAACGACCGAAAAAAGCCGATATTTACTGGTTCGTAGATGTTAACGTAACTGACGAACCTTATCAGGCAGAATATACCGTTGAAAAATTCAATACAAACAACATCATAAAAATTCAATTAAAACTGGGCTTTCGCATTGATCAGAACTTAAATGTGTTTTTGCGGCAGATATCAACAGAAATGGTTGAGAATGGGGAGATTGAACCGCAGTCAAACAGCTACTCTATTCTCCCAAACCGTAAGCTGGGGGATTTCCGTTTTGTATTTATCCAGGAGATTTTATCTCATGATGCAACATTATCCGCCTGGGACTCTTTCGTATTAAACACGAAACTGTTTATACAGAAATTTACAGCCTCCCCCTCAAACTGGTTCGGACTTGATACCAGTGATGTTTATATTGAAAGAGTGCCTATGTTCCTTGGACATTCAAACCGGGTAATATTAAAAAGAGTGGAACAAAAATTGGTTAAGAAATAAAAAGCAGAACAGTTAAAAAGGCGCTGCCTGTCAATTGACAAAGCAGCGCCATTACATATACTCCCCAGTATCGTAATTACTTTATTTGATTTTTCAGAAAGGATACCTCTTCTTTTGTTAAATCCCTTAAATCTGAATTTTCCATAGATGTATCACTATTTTCTATAAGCAGTAATTTTGCCTCTTTCGTCATAATCGTATTATGCCAAAGAGAAGGCGGAATCTGATACACTGCATGTGGCCTCATCTCAACAGTTACCAGATTCAGGTCTTTTCCCTCTTCTATGGCATAGACAAGAGTGCAGCTTCCATTCAGCAAAACAAACAGCTCATCTGTGCGATTATGTCTTTCAAGATTTCCAATCTGTTCAATGTCATTGGCGGGTTTCCAATTCTTGATCCCTACTGTCCACTGAGGATTTTCATAAACTCTTTTCAGAGCCTCTCCATCATATTGTAATTCTGATATTCTCATCTGCATTCGTTCCTCATTCCCGATTACTTCTTGTATTTTCTTTTATTCAAAAGCCTTTGTAAGATCAGAAAAGTTTTTGCAGTCCTCCAGCTTTTCCATCGTCTGCTCATTACCAAGTTTTCCGGCCAGTTCCGATAACAGCTTTAAATGAACTGTTGCATTTTCATTATCAGACGGTACTGCAAAGAGAAATATATAATGAACCGGCTGTTCATCATAAGACTCCCATGTAATCATGTTTTTTGTCTTACCTATCGCGATTCCGACTTTTTTTACGAAATCAGACTTTCCATGAGGAATTGCCACATGATTTCCAATTCCTGTAATTCCTTCGCTTTCTCTTACAAATACATCCTTTACAAATCCATCAATATCAGAGACATATCCTGCTTTATAAAGCAGATCTGAGAGAAACCGGATAG
>JAEYPZ010000012.1:0-2667 GCA_023410275.1 Bacillota bacterium | reverse complement strand
TTATATATCAGATTTAACAACTATAAAATGAATGTTAATTTCCCTCTGTTAACAGAGAGTGGAAATTCAGGAATAATTGTATACCAGAGGGATACAGAGGGTGAATACACCATAGAAGCTACATGGGATGAGAGGTGGAATACGTTTATCTATAGTGGCGACACTGCAATTACGGAGGTTATGATTGTACAAGGCACGCCTTCACAGCCAAAAGCATCTGCAGCCATTTCTGATAAGACAGTATCCGGCAGAGGGGGAAAGCCGCTTTCGGGGGATAATACAGTCACTATCTCAGTTTTGAACGATTCATTTACTCAATTAGAAGTGGGCAGGGATGTTTCCAGCTGGTTCAGTAATCTGCCAATTGGACTTACCGCGAGAGTGGAGAGCACTTCAGACAAAACTGTGACCATTACATTTTCCGGTACTCCAATTGTGCTGTCAAATGAAGCAATGGCGATTGTAATCCCTGCTGATTATCTGACACTTGGACAGACATTATCCGTAAAAACCAATAGTAATGCAAAGTTTAGCATTACTGGTTTACATACTCGTTCCAGTGTATTGGATTTGACGGGATTATTGGTATCCTATATAAATGAACTGGGTGAAGAAGCTAGTGCATCTCCACTCGCTAATGACATTATTAATACGGGAGAGGGGTGGACCTGGTATCTAAAAGGAAATACCGAGGCAGGTTACCCTCAAAAAACCCTTGTTTTAGACGGAGCTACAATTCAGGCAGTTGATATTTCAGGAAATGGCCTTATAATTCCGGATAATACAACCATAGTATTAGCAGATGGAAGTGACAATCTCATATCGGCTCCGATTGCTGTATGGGGTAAGGGAAAAATAACCGTAAAAGGATCTGGTGAACTTTCTGCAATTGTCCCGTCGGGTTTAACAGGTATTGGCTTATTTTGTACTGATCTGAAAATTGAAGATGGAACAATAACGGCTTCTGCTCTGTCAAATGACGTGTGTTATGGATTCAGAGTCAATACTTTGGATATGACAGGGGGAACACTTTACGCGAAGTCAGGTCCTTACGGCGGCAGTACAGCTGCGTATTTTAACACAAAATATCCCAATGAAGGGCTCACAGGACTCACCATATTACAAAAGAAGGGTGATGAATATACAGAAGCAGTAAGTAAACATACTAATGGTCATCAATACGTGTATGTAAATGGTTCGGCATCTGATCTGAGATTCACCGTATCTCCGCCAGTTAAATCCGCTTCGGTGAGCAGTCAGATCGTCTCTGGTATGACTGGAACGGAACTCTCAGGAAATAATTCCATTACCATCACGCTGGCAAATGAAGTATTTTCAGGTTTACATGAAGATGAGAATGTATCTGACTGGTTCCAGAATCTTCCAGAGGGAATTATTGCAAAGATAGAAAATATTTATACTGACGGACAAGTAAGCATTGCTTTTTCCGGTACTCCAACCCAGAAATCATATGAAACCATGAGTATTACTATTCCGTCCGATAAGCTGGCAAGTGCACAGGCATTATCCGTTGCAAAGAATAGCGACACCAGGTTTAAAATTGAACAGGCAGGGCTTCGAAGTGACATGCTGGATTTAACATCAGACCTCGTCTGGTACCGGGACTTAAAGGGAGAATTAGTCAGTAAGAATCCAAGAATAAGTGACATCGATGATACTTCCGAGGGCTGGAAATGGTTTCATTCCCAGGGTGTACTTTTATTAGAGGGGATTAATATAAGCAGTTCTGATGAGATTGGAATTAAACTTCCCGCTGGAACAAGAGTTCTTCTGGCTGATGACAGCGACAACCATGTAAGTGTTTCAGATACAAATAGTGATTCTAACTTCGCAGGTATCTATTGCACCGGTGACATGGAAATGGCTGGCAATACAGGAAGACTTCAGATTTCAGCAGGAGATACCTTAGGAACGTATAGTGCCGGCATCTATGTACTGGGCATTCTTTATTTCAACGGTGGTGGAATTACTTCCATAGCAGGAGATGCTTTTTATAGAAGCGTTGGTATTGTATCAGACATTGGAATTGAAATTACAGACGGTACTGTCTTCGCCAAAAGCAGTTCTGTCAGCAGTCTTGATGGAATTGCCACTGCCATTCATGCAAGATATGGCATCATTGACGATGGAATGGATATTCTTCAGAAAGTTGAGGGAGAATACACGGAACCGGCAATTGTAAGAAATAATGGAAATGCAAGTGTTAATTATGTTTTTGCAGATGATATAGTTGCATCTGATATAAAAATCAGCAGAAAAGCAGCAATTAAAAATGTGGGGGGAAAAGCAACTGTTTCTTTCAGCGGAACAACCATAGATCTCTCACAAATCTCCTCATTGTTTACTGTAGATAAGAATGCAGGAAAACGGATTTATGCCATTGAGGAAGAAAGTACTGGTGCTGGTACCATTTCAGGCAATATACTTACAGTTACCAAAGCAGGAACCATTCGAATCAGTCTTACAACAGAAAAAACACAGACTCATGTAGCTGGTCAGAAAGTATTTGGTATCCTTACGGTAAACAAAGGCGCGAAGACAAGCGCTCCAGCAAAGCCCGATGTGACAAATGCCACTGAAAATGGCGGCAATAACGGTAAGATCACTGGACTGATTCCCAATACCAGATATGAGTATAAGAAAGAC
>JAEYPZ010000116.1:0-11481 GCA_023410275.1 Bacillota bacterium | reverse complement strand
CCATATTACCGCCGCTGACTAAAAAGCCAAGTCTTGGGGTCCCAAGAATCTGTATGCTGTTTGCATCCTTCCAGTCCGGCTGGGATATGATTCCCACCTTATATCCATGGCTCTCCAGCACTCTGCTGATAATTGCAGGGCCAAAGGAGTGGTGGTCCACATAGGCATCGCCTATGACGAATACAAAGTCACACTGCTCCCAGCCTCTTTTATCCATATCTTCTTTGCTAATAGGTAAAAAATCTTTTATCATCTATATCCTCGCTTTATTCCAGGTTAATTAATTTATAAGAAGAAGGAGCCTGTTTGCAGATATTGTTCACAAACAGGCTCCTGATTTGATTTTATATTTTCAATCAGTTCCTTATAAAATACACCCAATTCGCTTATACATCATTTTATTCATGAAATTCATTGCAGCCAGCTCTTATCCCAATAATATTATTTACCGGCATAACAAAACAAATCCCATGCAGCGGGGATTTCCAGCCCGCATTATCCTTAATTACTGTCATAATTCGTTTTGCCGTGGCTTCGTCAACAACTGTCAGAATGATTTCCTTTTCATAATCAACCGTTATTCCCATGAACATTTCATGATGAGCACCCTCACCGCGTGCATTTATAACTGTAGCACCACCAGCACCCTCTGCCCTGATAATATCCATTATTGTATCTGTATATCCTGCATTCACCACAATAAAAAGGGCCTTGATGTTATCGGAACTTTCCATTTGAATTGCTTCCTCCTAATAAATGTTAAAATGCCATTCCCGATACGGGTAATGTAAAAGCTATACCTGTGTTGGGATGTCCAAAACTAAACTCATTTAGTAGCATATTGAATATAGCATCTGTTTTATCTTTTTGCAAGAGGCAAGTAATAATTACTTTATTTTCTTCCGTAACAAGTCCCAGCATATCCAATAAATAGTTTGACTCGACACTTCCTCTCCCATATATGGTGTTTACTATTCTGCAATCACCATCACATATTCTGCTCAGCAGCATATCTTTTTGCTTTCTTCCAGCTATTAAAATTAAATATTCAAGATTATCCATTCTCTGATTAGTCATATTTGACCTCCTTCGTGTCGGAGCATTGTTCTAACTCACATTCGGCTGCATTATATATGCCTTCCATATAATCAGTTTTATTTTCCAAATCGAATTGAGGTTCCATATCGGTTTCCGTATCCATTTGTGCCGCATATGAAAATAATTCTTCATATTCTGCATTCTCATATTCTGCATAGGCCTTCTGTGCCTGCTTCACTTTTCTGTCATATATAATCCCCAGTGCCTGCACGGCAATCAAGGGAGTCACTGATATAAAAGCAATGATTCCAAATCCGTTCGTCAGTACGGACTGCGCTTTGGAACCTGCTGTTGATGCAACTGCCTGGGCAGTGCCTAAAGTAAGAGGTGTTAAAAATGCTGAGGTTAACGCTCCGCCCGTCACTCCCCCCGAATCAAAGGCAAGCCCCACAAATAAAGAAGAAGTAAACAGCATCATGAGCAAAGCCAGGGCATAAAGAGGCACCAGAAACCAGAGAATGTTAATCTGTGTCAGAATCTTAGCCATGGAAAGCAGCGAGGCAAAGCCAATTCCAATGGCAAGGGTGATTCGGATTGTCAGCTTTTTGATATGACCATTTGTAATTTCCTCAAGCTGTTCTCCCAAAACCGTAACAGCTGGTTCTGACAAGGTGATTGCAACCCCTAAAACAAATCCGAGAGGCAGGAGAAGCCACTTAAACCATTCCGGACGAGACGCATCAAGAAATATTTCTCCGATATACTTGCCTGCAAACGCAAAGCCATAATCAATTCCCGAAAGGAAAATAAGCAGGCCTATGTATACTGGGGCAATACCAAGAATTATTCTTGTGAATTGTCTTTTAGGTAATTTAACAATAAATAATTGAAAAGGTAAAAAAACAATTACAATAGGGATTAAAGCAAGGGCAACACCCTTCACATTAGAGAGGGTTATTGCAAGAAAGCTTTCTGCGGCACCGGGATCATATACTCCAGCAGGCGGAATCTCGCCGCCATACCTGAGCTTCGTGATTATGCCGTAAATGAACACTGCCAGTATGGGACCAACCGAGGCAATTCCAATGATACCAAAGGTATCATCATTGGTTTTGTGTTTTGACATCGTTGCCGAAATACCCATACCCAGTGCCAGAATAAAAGGGACGGAAATATCACCTGTCGTAGCCCCGCTGCCATCAAAGGCCAGTGCTACAAATTCCTTTGGAACAAAAATTACCGTTAAAAAAACCAGTGCATAAAGTATCGCAAAAACAATCTTGATATTCATATCCTTGACAACACGGTACAGCGCAAGTCCGACGAATATACCAACTCCCGTACTTAAAATCCATACAAAAACAGTCTCATGCACCCCATTCATAATCATATGAGTTTGTCGTGCAAGTACTGCCAACGCAGGTTCTGCAACCGTTGCAAGAATACCAAACAAGATACCAAATAAAATAACGAAAATACCCTTATTAAATTTTGCAAGTGAGCTCCCCACAAGCTTTCCTACCGGTAAAATACTTGAATCCAGACCAACCAGAAAAAAGGTCTGCCCGAATACAACACCCGCATAACCCGCTATTAATTTAATGTAATCAGACGGGTTCTCCAATGGCGCCACAAACACACAAATAACTATTATTATAATTGCCAGGGGAAGCGATGATAAAAATACTTCTTTTAATGTTCGTAATGTTTTCATATTTTTATTATACAGAATAGAAATATGAAACACAACCCTAAAACCGAAAGTTTATAGTTAATTTGTATATTTTTTTTCAATTATATAATCTTTATAGCAAATAGTGTATATTGTATGTAAAAGAAAAACTCCATGGCAGTGATACCACAGAGTCCTTCCGTAATTTCAATTTTACTACGCCTGACAATCTATTGCTTTCGGTTTTACCCAGTATCTTAAGGATTACTCTCCGGCTGCAATAAGCTCTTTCTCATTTTCATCAATTACCTTTTGCTGAACGTCTCCAGGTGCCTGCTCATAGCGGTTGAACTCATAGGAGAAGTCTCCTGCACCGCCTGTCATGGAACGAAGGTCCGTGGAATAGCCATACAGCTCAGACAAAGGGATGTCTGCCGTAATTTCCTGTTTTCCTCCCGCCATTGGGTTCATGCCAAGAACTCTTCCTCTCCGTTTATTCAGATCTCCCATAATATCACCGGTATATTTATCCGGTACCAATACCTTTAGTGTCGCGATAGGCTCCAATAATATGGGAGAAGCAGCCATAAAGCCCTGTTTAAAGGCCTGGATGGTCGCCATCTTAAATGCCATTTCCGAGGAATCCACCGGATGGTAGGAGCCGTCCACCAGAGTAGCCTTTAAGCCCACGACCGGATAACCTGCCAGGGGACCTTTTATTACACATTCTGCTATTCCCTTTTCTACCGCAGGGAAATAATTCTTAGGAACAGCACCGCCGAATACCTTTTCTTCAAACACATAGGCTTCCTCCATATTGCCGGAGGGCTCAAACTCGATATGAACGTCCCCGTACTGCCCATGGCCGCCTGATTGCTTCTTATACTTGCCCTGAACCCTTATCTTCTTTCTCAGCGTTTCCCTGTAGGGAACTCTCGGCTTCATAATTTCTATTTCAACCTTATATTTATTCAGTAACTTGGCCACAACAATATCAAGCTGCTGGTCTCCGATTCCATAGAGCAGTGACTGCCGGTTTTCCTTATCATTTACTATTTTAAGGGTAAGGTCTTCGTCCATTAATTTCGCTAATGCCTGGGATACCTTATCGTCATCGCCTTTATTTTTTGTCTTAAATCTCTGGGAAGTATAGGGCACCGGCATTACGGGCCTGTCATAGATTATGGGAAAAGCTTTTGCAGACAGGGTATCTCCGGTAAGGGTATCACTCAGCTTACCAATAGCACCGATATCTCCGGCATGAAGCTCATTTACTTCAATCTGCTCTTTTCCTCTTAAGATATATAGACGGGATATCTTTTCCTCCGTGTCCCTGTCTGCATTATAAATACTGGAATCCGACTTTAAAACGCCGGAGCATACTTTAACCAATGAAAATTTTCCGATAAAGGGATCTGCAATTGTTTTAAATACTTTTGCCGACATGGGCAGCCCTTCGTTATAATCTGCCTGAAATACTTCACCGCTCTTCACAGCCTTACCCCTGCACTCACGCTTTGACGGTGCGGGGAAATACTTCTCGATGGCCTGTAACAGCATGGCAGGCCCCTGGGCATACAGTCCTGAGCCCATTAATACAGGAACTACATTTCCCTCTATTACATTCTCTCTTAGTGCCCCGGATATTTCCTCCTGGGTAAATTCCTCTCCTGCAAAATATTTTTCCATCAGTTCTTCGCTGGTCTCTGCAACGGAATCAAGTAAGGTCTCTCTGAATTTATTTAAATTCTCCATCGAATAGTCGGGTATCTCGCATTCCTCATACTTACCCATGGAGGTGAATCTTCTTCCTGCCATTTTAACAACATTTACAAAACCTACGAATTTTTCATTTTCTCTGATTGGAATATGAAAGGGTGCTATTTTTTTCCCATAATGCTGGGTTAAATCCTCTACTACCTGCCGGTAACTGGCATTGTCATCGTCCATGTCTGTTACAAAAAACATTCTGGGAAGCTTATATTTCTCACAGTATTCCCAGGCCTTTAACGTTCCTACTTCAATACCGGATTTTGCAGCAATTACAATAACTGCCGCATCAGCCGCTGCAAGGCCTTCCTCAGCCTGCCCTGCAAAATCAAAATATCCCGGTGTATCCAGTATATTTATCTTGGTATCCTCATAGACAATGGGGATAACAGAAGTGGTGATTGAAAAGAGCCGTCTGGCTTCTTCCTTATCATAATCACTAATGGTATTACCTTCTTCTACTTTTCCCTGACGCTTTGTAATTCCTGCTGAAAACGCCATAGCTTCTGCGAGTGTGGTCTTCCCGCATCCACCATGGCCTAACAAAACAACGTTACGAATCTTTTCCGAAGTGTAAACATTCATCCTTTTTTCCTCCATTGCTATATTTTTTGATTCTTTAACTATAGCTATATTTTACTAAAACTAGTCTGATTTTACAACTACTTTATATGTATTTGACACATTAATTTGTCCTTTATATTTTTTTATCAGCACTTTAGACATATATTCTTATTTTCACTGCCATTTTTCCTTTTATTCTACAAATAGTTTGAAATTATCTCTATTTGACTTTAAAGCGCAACGCTGTAAAGTTTAACGCTTTAATGTTTTGCAGTATTGACATAGCGGCTATAGGGGAGTACAATGTATTCAGTCACTGAATTCACCCTGTTATATACGAATGAAATTCAGCAATACATTTTGGAGGCAATATATATGATAATCGTAATGAAACCAAATGCAAAACAGGAGTCCATTGATAATATAATCCGTATTATCGAGGAAAAAGGACTCACCCCTCATTTGTCCGCAGGCAAGGAAGTCACCATTATAGGTGCCGTAGGGGATAAATCAAAGCTTTTGGACCAGAACCTGGAGATTGCAGAGGATGTGGACAGGGTTGTTCCCGTAACGGAAAGCTATAAGCTTGCCAATAAAAAATTCCATCCGGAACCTACCGTTGTAAAGGTTGGCAATGCCCATATCGGAGGGGATGAACTGGTAATCATGTCCGGTCCCTGTGCGGTAGAGAGCAGGGAACAGCTTTTCGAAACAGCTTTTGCCATAAAGAAGGCCGGAGCACAGATTCTTCGCGGAGGTGCTTATAAGCCCCGTACTTCTCCCTATGCTTTCCAGGGCTTGGAGGAGGAAGGACTTAAATTCATGAAGGAGGCCAGGGAGGAAACAGGCCTGGCAGTCGTGTGTGAGGTAACCAGTCTGGCAGCTATTGAGGCAGCGGTAAAATACGTTGATATGCTTCAGATAGGAGCAAGAAACATGCAGAACTTCTATCTCCTGAAGGAAGCCGGAAAAACCGGACTCCCCGTACTCTTAAAGAGGGGACTGTCCGCAACCATAGACGAATGGCTTAATGCGGCAGAATATATTATTGCAGAAGGAAATCCAAATGTGGTATTATGTGAAAGAGGCATCAGAACCTTTGAGACAGCTACCCGCAATACTCTCGACATCAGCGCTGTACCTGTTATCAAGGCAAAAAGCCATCTTCCCATCATCGTAGACCCCAGTCATGCCAGTGGTGTAAGAAGCTATGTAAAGCCTCTTTCCAAGAGTGCTATTGCTGTGGGAGCTGACGGTCTTATGATTGAAACTCATCCAAACCCGGCTACTGCCCTGTCAGATGGTCCGCAATCCCTTACCTTCCCTCAGTTCGAGGAGCTTTGTGAGGAACTGCGCCCCCTGGCTGCCCTAATGGGTAAAAAATTCTAAAATCGGAGATGTCTATGAACGACGTAGTTGTTGGCTTTATTGGCTTTGGATTAATAGGCGGTTCTCTCGCACATGCCTTGCGGGAGCAGAATTCAAAGCATAAACTAACCGCTTACTGCTATAACCGTAATAAAGTAAATGCAGGATTAACAAAGGCTTTACAGGATGGGGTCTTAAATGATATTGTTTATGAGCTGGAGGACCTTGGCGAATGTGATCTGCTATTCTTATGCGCTCCTGTCCTATCCAATATCGCTTATCTTGCCCAGTTGAAAAGCATCCTGAAACCGGCCTGTATTATCACAGATGTAGGAAGTGTGAAAGGGAATATATGCAGGGAAGCTGTTGCCCTTGGTCTGGGAAGCCAGTTCATTGGCGGACATCCTATGGCAGGCTCTGAAAAGACAGGCTATACCAACTCAAGCAGCAGGCTGTTGGAAAATGCTTATTATATTCTTACTCCCACCAGGGAGACAAAGGATTCCATCACAGATACCCTTTTTCAATTAATTAAAAGCCTTGGTTCAATCCCAATCCTTTTAAGCCCTTCCGAGCATGATGATATAACAGCGGCTATCAGCCATGTTCCTCACATCATTGCCTCATGCCTTGTAAATATGGTAAGAAAAGAAGACAATGAAGATAAAATGAAAACACTGGCGGCAGGCGGATTTAAGGATATTACAAGAATAGCCTCCTCCTCTCCTGTCATGTGGCAGAATATCTGTCTGACCAATACGGACAGCATTCTGCGCTTTTTAGATAAGTATATCCATTCTTTAAATGAGGTAAAGGAATCCCTGCAGTTAAACAGAGAAGCTGCTATCTTTGATTTCTTTCAGGACGCAGGTGAATACCGGGACTCTATTCCAAATACTTCGGCAGGCTTACTGAATAAAGTATACGAGCTCTACCTTGATATCATTGATGAAACCGGTGCGATTGCGACCATAGCCACTTTACTTGCTACGAATTTAATCAGTATTAAAAACATCGGCATTATTCATAACAGAGAATTCGAAGAAGGTGTATTGCACATCGTATTCTACAGCCAGAATTCCTGTGAAGCTGCTGCTTCCCTGCTGAGGAAGCACAATTATACCGTATATGAAAGATAATGTAAGAGTAAGCCATAAAATATGCTTGCAAAATAGAGTTAAAATTAAATTATCAAGAGAGTAATACCAAATATTAATTCAAGGATTTGTTACTCTGAAATGAGGTTATAATGATTGTAACACGTGCCAAAAGTTTAAAGGGTTCCTTTCAGGTACCGGGAGATAAGTCCATCTCTCACCGCAGCGTTATGTTTGGCGCTCTTTCCATGGGTACCACAGAGGTTGCCAATTTTCTGGAAGGAGCGGACTGTCTTTCTACCATCGGCTGTTTTCGCAGGATGGGCATACATATCGACTATACTCCCGGTAACAGTACAGTCCTGGTAAGGGGCAAGGGCCTCCATGGCCTTACCAGGCCGGAAGGCATGCTGGACGTGGGGAACAGCGGCACCACCATGAGGCTGATGTCCGGCATCCTGTGCGGCCAGACCTTTCAGACCCAGCTTACCGGTGATTCCTCCATTCAGAAACGTCCCATGGGAAGAGTCATAGACCCTCTCACACAAATGGGTGCCGATATCAAAAGCCTGCCCGGAGGCGGCCTGGCTCCTCTTACGGTAACTCCTGTGAAAGAAGGTCTTCATGGAATTCACTATATTTCTAAGGTTGCCTCTGCCCAGGTGAAATCCGCCATCCTTCTGGCAGGACTTTATGCTGACAGCCCAACCTCAGTCACCGAGCCCTATGTATCGAGAAACCATACTGAAATCATGCTAAAACGCATGGGAGCAGATGTCAGAGTCAGCAATACGACTGCTACAATAGCTCCGGATGCCAGGCTTACGGGGGACCGCATTGAAGTTCCGGGGGATATCTCTTCTGCCGCTTATTTTATTGCTGCAGGCCTGTTAGTTCCGGGCTCTGAAATTCTGATTAAAAATGTGGGAATCAATCCTACCAGAGACGGTATTTTAAGAGTCTTAAAAGCAATGGGAGCAAGCCTTGAAATTCTGAATATCCGGAACACGGACTCCGAAGCCGCCGGCGATATTCTGGTACGGCACAGTAATCTAAAGGCAGCGGAAATCGGAGGAGACCTCATTCCTGCACTGATTGATGAAATTCCTGTCATTGCTGTAATAGCCTGCTTCGCGGAAGGGACTACTGTCATTCGCGATGCCGCAGAGCTTAAAGTAAAGGAATCCAACCGGATTGATGTTATGGTCAAAAACCTCTCCTCTATGGGCGCAGATATTACAGCCACAGAGGATGGCATGATTATAAGAGGCGGAAAACCCTTAAAGGGCACTCTGATAGACAGCATGGAGGACCACCGGATAGCCATGTCCTTTGCTGTAGCAGGACTTCTTGCCGATGGTGAGACCTCCATTCAGAATGCCAACTGTGTGAATATCTCTTATCCCGGCTTTTATCAGGATCTTGACAGACTTGGGGCATTTAAATAACAGTATGCGGAGCCTTTAAATTAATTAAATTATTGATACCTCCTTGTGGCTTGTTAGAAAGCTTGGCACAGGGAGGTATATTTTATTATAAAACAAAACACCTCTTCAATTTCGAACCATCGAAAACTGTTCCTATAATTTTTAAGTTCAGTTTCCACATCTTCTTTCGATGATAATTTTTAGCAACACATTTCTTTTGGTACTTGCTGGCTGAGTTCTAAGCTTTATAATACTACTATTTCATCCAAATTTAATCTTAAATTTTAATATAATTCTTTTATATTATCATTTCTTTTTATACTTTTTATAAGTCAAGTGTCCTATGCTTTCATTATTATATTGTTAAATTAGATATTACTTTATGTTTGTAGTTACCATTATTATCCATTTTATATCAGAATCATCATTTTGACAATGCATGTAAAATTTTATTGTATATATTTGACAATTTAAAATAATTAGGCTAATATATGGTATATATTGGTAATTATGCATTATGTAAACCATCAACTAATACCAATGAAAAACGTAATGCGACATTAAAAAGATTATTAAAAATGTAGAGGAGAGTACCTATGAAAGGTTTAATTTGGAATGAAGACAATAAACTTGAATTAGCAGAATGTAAAGATCCCGGAATAATAAATGATGATGAGGTTAAGATAAAAATAAAATATGCGGGTATTTGCGGAACAGATTTGCAGATACTAAAAGGAAATGATACAGTTCCTCCCAATATTATTTTAGGTCATGAGGCTATCGGAGAAATTGTAGAATTAGGAAAAGCAGTAACCTATTTTAAAATAGGTGACATGGTCATTATTGACCCGAATCAATATTGTGGCGAGTGTTATTATTGCAAAAAAGGATTAACAAATTTTTGCGAAAATGGTCAAGGCTTAAAAATTGCAGGGATTAATATAAATGGTACCTTTGCTGAGTATTTTGTATGTGAACAAAGATTTATATACAAAATTCCAAAAGAGATGAGTTTATTAAGTGCTGTTCTAATTGAACCATTGGCATGTGTTTTAAATAACATAAGAGCAGCCTCCATTCGCGAGAGCGATGCTGTCCTTGTATTAGGTTCCGGACCAATGGGAGTATTATGTCAAATGATATGTAAAAACATATCAAAACTGGTTGTTGCTACAGAAAATTCTCAAATCAGGCAAAAAATGGCTTCTGCCTATAATGATTACATATATTCTTCTGAAGAATTATCACTGGAAGAAATTTATAAAATTAATCAAAATAGAAAATTTGATGTAATTATTGATACGGTCGGAACACAAATGGAAAATGCTTTAAAACTTGCTGAGAAAAATGCCAGAATTATTCCAATGGGAATGAATAAAAATTATGCTTTTTCGCTAAATCCAATTTATTTAATTTCAAATGGACTGAAGCTCATTGGTGCAAGCGAATATAATATGCTGTTTACAGATACCATCAGCTCAGCTTTAAGATATAAAGAATTGGATAACCTTGTTACAAAAAGATATTCCATTGAGAAGTATAAGGAAGCATTCGAAAGTGTACTCGGATTTGATTTAGAGACTCATGAGACTAAGGAAATAACACAATTAAAAGTAGTATTTGAATTTTAAGATACCTGTAAGGTGAAGTCATTTCACTCTTTGGTTAAGTATTTTAGAATCATTTTTAATGAAGGTATGGAGGAATATAATGAAGGTAAGTATGGTTAGTCAAATATCAATAGACGGAAAAATAACACTTGGAAAAGGTAACAGCAGCAAAATGCTCTTTGAGTTATTAACGGAACAGGACATGCGGTATATCCACGGAATCAGAGGGCAGGTAGATGGAATTATAGTTGGAATGAATACAATAAGAACTGATAATCCTACTCTAACTTGCAGATATGATATGGGCAGTGATCCTGTACGAATTATACCCAGCAAAAGCATGCAGGTACCAAAAGATTCCAATATTTTGACGGATGATACTAAAACTATTTTTATTACGATAGGTAGTTCACCAAATGCTGAGATTATTGAGCAGATAGTAAAGATACCTAATAAAAGTGTTATAGTATGCGGGGAGGATGAAATTAATTTTCATAAAGCATTTAAAATATTAGAAGAAAAATTTGATATACATAGTATTATGCTTGAAGGCGGTGGAACGATCAATTGGAGCCTGATTGAAGAGGACTTAATTGATGAAATTATTGTAATGCAATTACCTATTATTATTGGAGGGGTAGAAAATACATCTTTAGTTGATGGTAATGGTTTTACTGACTTAAAGAGTATCAGTAAGTTTAAATTTTCCGGAATGGAAATAAGGGATAATATCAGCATTCTAAAATATGTTAAAGTGCATGAAAAAAAAATTGCCTGATTTGAGAAACAGTGAAAATAGTATCTCATTGGGAGTATCCCAAAGTTTGTGTAAACCTTTAAACTGATGTAAAATAGAATTACTCAGTTTGGAGGTTTTATTTTATGGCGAAAAGAAGAAGGGACGAGTCTCCCGAAAGACAGGCGCTGCGTGAAAT
>JAEYPZ010000051.1:0-19549 GCA_023410275.1 Bacillota bacterium | reverse complement strand
AAACCGGATTATGGGATAGTAGCTCAATGGGCAGAGCACTAGCGCGCGCATAACAGGTACAGGGTATAATGGTTCGAATCCATTCTATTCCACTTATTCTTGCAAGAATACCTGCGATATAGCTTAGATTGGTCAAGCTGGGGTTAACCCCTTGAATGGGACGTTCGAATCGTCCACGCAGGATTATATCCAATATACTCCTTTATAGACACGGCTGAAAAATAGGGCGTGTCTTTTTATATTGAAAAATATTGGAATTAGGTATATAATGGTAAAAAATACCTAGGAGGAGGTGTATAAGCATGGCATATGTTTTTAAAGATGTAGATGGAAATGAGCATGAACTATATGATAATAATATAGTCGAAGAGATAATTGAAATAACGTCAGGAGATGTAATCGGATATAGAGTTAAAGGGGTATATTCTAGTTACAGTATTTCCAAAGAGACATACGATGCAATTAAAAAAGTAGGGCGGTAGATAGTTATAAGAAAGCATTAATAAAAGCATCCTTCGGGGTGCTTTTTCTATACCCAAAATTGAAAGTGAGGTGAGCCTTGAATGGCATTAACAGATAAGCAGAAGTTATTTGCAGATGAATACTTGATAGACCTTAATGCCACCAGGGCTTATAAGGCTGTCTATAAGAATGTGAAGAATGATGAAACTGCAGCTGCAGCCGGCGCCAGAATGTTAAGAAATGTTAAGGTTGCGGAATATATCAATCAGAGAATGAAGGACCGGGAAAAGCGTACAGAGATTACTCAGGATAAGGTCCTTGCAGAGCTGGCAGCCATAGCCTTTGCCAAGGGTTCTGACTTTGCAAAGGTGGTAGATGAGCCTATTGTACAGAATGGTGGTTACGTCATGGATCCGGACACTGGTAAGATTAAGACATATAAGTCCGTAGAGGTTTTTCCAACAGATAAGATCCCTGAGGATAAGCAAAAGGCGATTGCCGGCATAAAGGAAGGCAAGTATGGCATTGAGGTAGCCCAGTGTGATAAGGTCAAGGCCCTGGAGCTCCTGGGACGTCATTTGGGTATGTTCAAGGATAAGGTGGAACTGACTAATCTTAATGATGAAAAGAGTAAGCTTGACGGCTTAATCACTCAGCTGAGAGGTGGTTAATATTGAGTCAGGAACAATTGATTCTGTCTGATAAGTATAAAGCTTTCCTCAAGCACTCTGCCCCGGTTGAGTTCCTAGAAGGTACAACGGCCGCCGGTAAGACTACCGTAGGCATATTTAAGTTTATGGTCCTGGTGGCTGAGAGCAAAAAGAAATATCACATCATAGCTGCCAAGGATACAGGTACCGCAGAAAAGAATATTATCAATAAAGACCTGGGTATCATAGACAATTTCGGAATCCTGACAGAGTATAATGGCAACGGCACCAAGGACGAGAAAATACCACATATACTCTATCATACCAGTAATGGTGATAAAGTGGTTTATGTAATGGGCTATGGGGATAAAAAGAAGTGGCAGAAGGCCCTTGGTGGACAGTATGGCTGCCTTTACATAGATGAGATTAACACGGCTGATATAGACTTTGTCGGTGAGGCGATGATGAGAGCTGATTACACTATGTCCACTCTCAATCCAGATGACCCGAGCCTACCGGTGTATAAGAATTACATTAACTGTAGCCGACCATTACCGGAATACAAGGCAGATGCTCCGGACGAAATAAATAATATGCTTAACGAAGAACCGAAACCCGGCTGGGTACATTGGTTCTTTTCTTTTGAGCATAATCTCGGACTGAGTAAGGAAAAAATAGCGCAGATCATACTTAACGTACCCAAAGGTACAAAGCTCTGGAAGAATAAGATACTGGGGTTGAGGGGTAGGGCAACCGGCCTGGTATTCTCCAATTTTGACCGCAGGCGGCATGTCCGGTCAAAGGAATGGGCAAAACAGTTCGTTCAGAGGGACCGGCACCAGGAAGAGTATTTCACAATCTTTACTTCTGGCCTGGATACTTCTTATTCACAGGAATCACCAGATACCATATCGATGTCCTTTGCCGGCATTACCAATAAAGGCAGATATGTGTTATTGGATGAAAAGGTATATAACAATGCCAGCTTGGAAATCCCGATAGCTCCATCGGATACGGTTGTGAATTACATAGATTTTCTGGAGCGTAACCGGAAAGAATGGGGATTCGCTAAGAATGTATTCATTGATTCAGCAGATCAAGCCACAATAACAGAATTTTTGAAGTATAAACGAGCTCATCCGGAATGCCTGTATATGTTCAACGGTGCATATAAAGCGGTTGAGATCATTGACCGTATTATTTTAGAACTTGGCTGGCTTTCATATGATGATGAAGCAGGAAAAGAGCCTGTATTTTATGTAGTTGATACCTGTACTGTTTTCATAACGGAGAGTGAGGTATACAGCTGGTTAGAGGGTAAGGACAATACCCCGGAGGATAAGAACGATCACATGATAAACAGTACACAATACGGTTGGATTCCATATAGGGACAAGATAGGAGTGGTGAAGAAGTGAGTACATTACATTTAATAATTATTTGTTTAACGGTTTGTACCTGCGTTTGTGCAATCTGTAGCACTATAGATAAGTTCAGTAAGAGGTGATAAAGGTGGGATGGTTTAGCAATATGTCAGATAAAATAAAAACAGGAATCCGAAGCTGGCTCCGAATAGAGCCGGCACAGCGTAATACATTCCGGATTACAGAAACCTTAGATTATGAGTCCAATGCTATAAAGAATCGGATATGGTACCGTGGAGATTCTGAGGAGCTGTCACAGCTCTACAGCCAAATGCCAGGAGATAAGACAAGATTCTGGGCCGCTACCTGTACACCTGGTCTGGAGATTAGAAAGATACATACCGGGTTGCCGGGAATGATAACCGAAGTGCTCACCTCCATTGTTATGGCTGATATGAACGACATAACAATTACGGACAGCCGGCAGGCAGAATGGAAAGAGATAGTCAAGGACAATAGCTTTACTGATCTGGTAGCCGAGGCCCTGACAGAAACACTGTATATAGGTGATGGCGCCTTTAAAATCAGCTTTGATACGGTCTTGAGTAAGTATCCAATCATAGAATTCTACGCCGGGGATAAGATAGATATTAACTATGACAGGGGTAGAGTTAAGGAGATTGTTTTTAAGACTATATATCAGCAAGATTCTAAGGAATATTTGCTCTTAGAGACTTATGGATATGGTTACATTAATTATTCCCTGCAATATGGAGGAAAAGAGGTTGATATTACTTCCATACCGCAGACAGCTGGGCTTAAGCCGGTAACCTGGACAGATAACTTCTGTATGGCAGTTCCCTTCAAGGTATTTAAGAGCTCTAAGTGGAAAGGCCGTGGCAAAAGTATATTTGATGGTAAGGCAGATAACTTTGATAGCTTTGATGAAGCATGGTCCCAGTGGATGGATGCACTCCGAAGGAATCGGACCAAGGAATACATTCCGGAGGATATGCTTCCGAGGAACCCAAACACCGGCGAAGTTTTAAAGCCGAATGCCTTTGATAATAGTTACATCAAAACCGATAGCCCGATGCAGGAAGGCGTCACGAAGAAAATAGAGCTGGTTCAGGGTGATATCCCACATGAGAGTTATCTAAGTACCTACATAACCGCGTTAGACCTCTGCCTGCAGGGATTAATCAGTCCTAGTACTCTAGGTATTGATGTAAAAAAACTGGACAATGCAGAGGCACAGAGGGAAAAGGAGAAGGCAACGCTCTATACCAGAAATAAGATTGTAGAGGCTATGCAAAACACGGTTCCTAAAGTGGTAGATACCGTCATGAAGGCCTGGGATACCTGGAATAAGAAGCCCGTGGAAGATATGGAATGTGAAGTTCCTTTCGGAGAATATGCTAATCCAAGCTTTGAAAGCCAGGTTGAAACAGTGGGAAAAGGTAAAACACAGGGAATCATGAGTATTGAAGCTTGCGTGGAGGAGCTTTACGGTGATTCCAAGGATGATAAATGGAAGGCAGAGGAAGTCAAGCGGCTTAAAGCTGAGCAGGGAATCGCCACCGTAGAGGAACCGGCAGTAAATCTGGAAGGAGTGGATTTGGATGAAAGTCAAGGTAATGAAAAAGATGTACCAAATGAGCCAAAAGGAATACCAGGGGCTGCTAAAGGTAGCGTCTGAGCAAGTACCTTTTGGTATTTATGCCCTGGAAAAGAAGGATTATGCAGAGCTCCGGGCAGACAAGTGCAGTAGTATTACTCAGCTTAAGAACCTTGTAAGGCAGTTTAAGGCCCAAGGATTCAAGGTCCATTCGAACGGCAGGTGATATCCTTGGATGAATACGATATTCAGGAAGCGTTTGCTGCCATCGAGGAAAAGCTAATTGAATCCATGATGCGCAACATGGCCAGGCATAGGGTTGAGGAAATCGCCGAAGAAAAGGAATGGTCCATGTGGCAGGCAGAGCAGCTGAAAGCATTAGAGCAGTATAAGAAAGCCAATCAGAAGGCATTTAAGAAAGAGTTTGGCAGTATTAATGAATCTATTTCAGATGTAATTTCCCAAGCCAGACAGCAAGGTAATATGGACCAGGAAATTGAAATCCTGGAAGCCATTAAAAACGGATTCAAGCCAACCCGAGCGTTAACAGCTCATACCAGAACTTCAGCAGAGTTTTTCAAGCTGAATAGTAGAAAGCTTGAGGCTCTTGTAAAGGCCACGAAACAAGATTTCCAGAAAGCTGAAACCGCTATGTTACGGATGGCCAATGACCAATATCGTAAAATAATCTTTAATGCCCAGGTATATGCCAACACTGGATCCGCTACATATGAGCAGGCTGTCGACATGGCTTCTAAGGACTTTTTGTCTGCAGGTATTAACTGTATTGAATATAAGAACGGCGCCAGGGTTAACATTGCCTCCTATGCAAGTATGGCTTTACAGACCGCCAGTAAGAGGGCTTATTTCACTGGTGAGGGTGAGAAGCGGCAGGAATGGGGAATTACTACCGTTATCATGAATAAGCGTGGCGCCGCTTGTCCAAAATGCCTTCCTTTCGTCGGGAAGATACTTATTGACGATGTTTGGAGTGGTGGAAAGGCTTCTGACGGTCCATATCCATTGATGAGTAGTGCCATTGCTAGGGGATTGTATCACCCTAACTGCAAAGATAGTCATACCACTTATTTTGAGGGCATCACTACACCACCTAAGCAAATGACCCAGGCTGATGTTGATAAGGCCGCGGATAAGTACAGAACAGAGCAAAAACAGAAATATAATGAACGCATGATACAGAAGTACAAGACGCTGAAAGAAGGCAGTCAGGATCCGGAGAATATTAATAAATATGATGCCAAGATGAATGAATGGATTATGCGTTCCAGATTTTTTAAGGGCCAGACTGTAAAACCTATTGCAAAAGCGGTACCGGATGGTATAATCAATAATAAAGAGTGGCTTAAGTCTGAATTTTCTACACCCAAAAAGCTAGCAAGGCATATAGAAAAACATTTGCACCAATACAAGAATATGACAGAAAGTGATTATGTAAAATATGCGCAAGAATTACTTGCGGCCGATTTATCAGAGAATATTGAAGGATTTGTTTCAGCTGATGGCTTTGTGTATAAATATAATAAATTAGACAATGATTTTGCAATCGGAAGAGCCGATGGAAAAATATCAACCCTGTTCAAACCTGATGAAAAAATAGAATATTGGAGAGGAGAAAGGATAAAACGTGAACCTAAAAACTAAATGTGCTTTATGTGGCGAAGAAGTTGACCGCTATGATATTTGTGATGTTTGCGGATGGCAGGATGATGATTTACAAAGAGATGATCCTAACTACAAAGGCGGGGCCAACAAGATGAGCCTTAACGAGGCAAGGAAAGCCTATAAAGAAGGTAGAGAGATAATATAGTACCACCCAATCAGTAGAATGGTTAGGCGGTATTTTTATACCCAGAAGTCGTAGAAATACGGCTTTTTTCTATGCCCGAAATGCTCACGGCATAAAAAGGCGCAGACGTGAGACACACTGAAAACTGTTTACCTGGGAGACACCCGTAAAACTGATGAGAGAGACACTCTTTAAACTGAAAGGAGCAAAAATCTATGAGAAAACCACTATTACCCATGAAACTGCAGTTCTTTGCTGAGGGGGATGCTTCCGGCCAGGGCGATACCAATAATCAGCAAACACAGCAACAGAACCAGCAAGGCAGTGCTTCTGGTGCCGCACCCGCTTTTGACTATGAAAAGCTTGCAGGTATTATTACTGGAAAGCAGACGGTTACTGAGGATACTATCCTTAAAAACTATTTTAAACAGCAGGGATTAAGCCAGGAAGAGGCTACACAAGCCATGCAGGCATTTAAGGCAGAGAAAGCTAAGAATAACCCTGATGTATCAGCCGTTCAAGCTCAGTTGACACAGGCTCAGGCCATAGCTGAAAAGGCCGAAATTGAAAAGCTGGCTACTCTTGAAGCGGTAGGCCTTGGTATTGATGTAAAAACTCTTCCCTATGTTCTGAAAATGGCTGACTTAAGCAGCGTAAAAGGACAGGATGGTAAGATAAGCCAGGAAGCGGTAAAGAATGCCCTTAATAAGGTTCTGGAGGATGTTCCGCAGCTGAAACCAGTGGCCGGTTCTAATCAGGGCTTCCAAATCGGAGGAGCTGCTGGGAATCAGAACAACAAACCAGACGATGCTGCTTTAAAGACAGCATTTGGACTTAAATAAGAAAAGGAGATAATTTATGCCAGTATATGATTACGCAACACAGTTTACAGATTTATTACAGCAGAAATATGCAAAGGAGCTATGCTCCGATGCACTTACACAGAGTAATCCCCAGGT
This sequence comes from Bacillota bacterium, assembly GCA_023410275.1. Lineage (GTDB taxonomy): Bacteria > Bacillota > Clostridia > Lachnospirales > Lachnospiraceae > Anaerocolumna. The sequence continues at coordinate 12,689 of JAEYPZ010000051.1, read as the reverse complement.
TAAATTCCTGAATGCTCAAACTATTAAGCTTCCGAGAATGACCGTTAGTGGCTACAAGGACCATACCAGAACACCTGGTTTTAATGCCGGTACTTTAGGTAACGACTGGGAGCCTAAAAAGCTTTCCCACGATAGAGATATTGAATTTTTCGTAGATCCTATGGACATTGACGAAACCAATCTTACCTTGTCTGTTGCTAATATTCAGAATACATTCGAGGAAGAGCAGGCTATCCCGGAAAAGGACTCTTATCGTTTTTCCAAACTCCATGCTGAATTAACTGCTTTTAGTGGTAGAATCAGTAACACAGTAATTGATGCTGTGAACTTCTTGGAAGCTTTTGATACAGAAATGGCCATAATGGATGATGCCGGTGTTCCGGAAGAGGGACGTATTTTATACGTTACCCCAACCATGAACAAAGTAGTTAAGGCTGCGGAGGGAATCCAGAGGAGCATTACAGTTAATACGGCATCCACCATTAACCGTAAGGTACACAGCTTGGACGATGTAACAATTAAGATGGTTCCATCTGCAAGGATGAAAACAGCATACGATTTTACAGACGGATGTGTGGCGGCTCCTACAGCAAAGCAGATTAATTGGATACTTATCCATACGTCTTGCGTTGTTGCCAGAGATAAATACAGCTATATAAAGCTGTTTACACCAGGTACGGATTCAAGGACTGCAGATGGCTACCTGTATCAGAATCGTAACTACGGAGATCTGTTTCTCTTGGAAAAGAAGGTATCCGGTTGTTCAATTAATGTCGGTGCGTAGGAGGTAATTTATGATAGCTTTAAAAGATAATAAGGTCTATACGATTGATGAGACCCAAAAGAAACACTACATCGCTCAGGGTTTTGATATTCAGGACGATGAGGGCAACACCATTGCATATGGGCAGGGCAAGACTGTACCATATGAAAAGTATGCTGCTGTCGTAAAGGAATTGGAGAATATTAAAGCATCCCAAGGCGGAAATGATGAGTTTTCCGGCTTGACGGTGGAAGAACTTAAAGCATATGCTGCTGAGCACAGTATTGACTTAGGCCAAGCCACTTCCCAGGACGGAATCATTAAGAAAATTAGATCAGCACAGAAAGCGTAGGTGAACCTATGGCATACATTCCTTATGCAGACGCTGAGTATTACACAGGGGAATATGAAGGGAACACAATACCATCTGACAAGCTGAATAAAGCTCTCAAGCAAGCCAGCAGGCACATAGATGCTCTTACCTATAACAGAATTGTAGGTAGGGGCATTTCTTCTTTGACAGGCTTCCAGCAGGAAATTGTTCGGGAGTGTTGCTGTGAACTGGCCGACTTTGAATGTGAAAACTCAGATTATATTGAAAGTGTCCTGAAGCAGTACGGGATTAACGGCGTGAATATGTCCTTTGAAGCAAGCTGGAATCTAAAGGTACAAAGCGGTGTAGCCATTAAAGGCAGCACATACCAGAAGTTAAGCCAGACAGGATTATGCCGGCCGAGCTTGGGGGTGTATCGATGAAGTATCCATGCTTGGTTGACAAGAGATTTTGTAAGACTCCTATCCATGCAGAAATTACTCCGGAAGGTGTAAATAAGTATGGTGAGCCTTATCCAGCAACCGTGATAGATTCCAAATGCAATTATCAGGACACCGCAAAAACTGTTCTGACAGCAGAAAAAGTATTGGTGCAGCTTGCCGGCATTGCCCTGTTCCCGGGAGATATTGCTCCTGACTTGCCCACCTTAAGCGGAGGTACCGCAACTATATACGGGGTAGAGCGGACAATCTTCCAGGGAACAAAGGCAAGGAATCCGGACGGTACCGTGAACTATTCTAAATTGGAGCTGATGTAATGAAAGTAAATTCCAAGGTAACGATAAACACCCAGAAGATAAGGCAGCTCACAAAGGCACAGATAACCGCTTTAGAGCAAACTACAGATGCATTGTTATCGGAAGTTAAGCAGGCACAGGTGATACCAAGGGACACAGGAGCCATGCAGGATGATAATACCTTTGCTGATTATTCTGAAAGCTCAAAAGGAAAAACGTCCTTAGTAACTACCAGTCCCCAAGGCAGGCGACTTTACTTTCATCCAGAATATGATTTTCAAACTAAAGAAAATCCAAATGCAAAAGGGAAATGGTACGAGGATTGGATTGACGGAAATCAGAAGGATTTTTGTAAGAATATTTACAAGGAATTTTATAAAAGGGCAGGAGGGGTATAAGTGCTTTATTTAGAAGATGTTAGAGATTATATTGCCACTCTTGGCATTGCTCTGGATGATAATGTTTATATGGGTAAGATGGATAACAAAAAAGATAAGTCCATCGGTGTATATCAACTTAAGCAGGCCAGAGCTCCCACAGTAAGCCTGGGGGACAGTGGTACATATAAGGTAAAACCTATATCCCTGCTGGTCCATTGGACCAAAAGTGGTCGAGAAACAGAAAAGGCAGCATACCAACTGTATGACCTGCTGTCAAAGGTTCAAAATGCAACGATCAATGACAAGACCATTATCTATATTCAGATGCTGCAGGAAGAGCCTGTGGACGTTGATATGGATGATAAGCAGATATATGAACGTGTCATTGAAGTATTGATTTATTATGAAAGGTAGGTAGAGTATGGATCCAAAAACATATCCGGTATTTAACAATAAGTTTAAAATTGGCAGCAAAGGGACCAGCGGCACAGAAACTGACATGGTAACGATTGCGAATCTTGAAAACTTTGCTCCAAGCATTGAGGGCAATGTAGAGGAATGGAACCCGATGGAAGCCGAAGGCTGGGGCGACGCCATGATGACCAGTAAAAAGCTCTCCTTTAGTTTTTCAGGCAAAAGAACCTATGGTGACCCAGGCAACGATTATGTGGCAGGGCTTGCGTGGAAATCAGGAAATGATGTAGTTTCACCATTTGAATGGACTCTTCCATCCGGGGCAACTGTTAAATTTAACTGTATAGTTAATGTTAAGACACCCGGTGGTGGTGATTCCACAGCTCTTGATGCTTTGGAGTTTGATGTCCAGTGCAAGGGCAAGCCAAATTTTACACCGGCACCATCAACACCGTAACATGATTAAATGAGGGTAGAGACATCTGCCCTCTTTACTTTTAAGGAGGCTATTATGGCAAAGATAGTGGATATTACAGAGAAGTTAAGCTTTGATGAAAATCCCAAAATTAAGATAAAAAATGTTACCTGTGAGGTAAATTCAGACGCGCCCACAATGCTGAAAGTCATGCAGATTATTGGGAACGGTGACAATGTCAGTCCGAATGATGTGGTAAAAATGTATGAATTAATCTTCCCGGAGAAAGACAGGGAAAAAATAGATAAGCTTAAGCTTCAGTTTACGGATTTCCAGACACTCGTCATGTCAGCCATGTCCCTTGTTACCGGAGAAGTAGAACAGGGGGAATAACAGGCCCATTTTATGATCTGTTTGAAGATTGGGACCTGATTGTCTCCAGCTTTCAGGCGCAGTATGGCATCCGAATATATTCTGATACATTCAAAGACATGAAATGGGACGAATTTAAAGCCTTAGTCAGCGGTCTGGGGCCAGAAACACCATTGGGCCGTATTGTCCAGATTCGTGCTGAGGATGATAAGGAAACCTTAAAGCGGTTTTCCAGGGAACAGAAACGGATCCGGGATGAATGGAGAAACCGTTCTGCTCAAAATATGGATGAACAGACCTTTGAACAAGCGATGTTGGGTTTTGAAAAGATGTTCGAAGCAATGGCAAAGTAGGTGATAGCATAGAAAAAAAGAAAGTAAAATGTCCCTTCTGTGGTTATGAAATGCCTATTGTATATGATGAAAAGGACAGCGCAGCAAAAGGTATTTTTACCCGATGCAAGGGACGTAATTGTAAAAAGGAATTTGAAATTAAGATAAACGTCAAGTAGTGCCATTATGTGCCGATGACCTTTAACTGCAAAGGCAGGTGGGATAATGGCGGATAGTGTTGGACAAATAGGACTTGACCTGGTGGTGAACCAGAATGGATTTAATAAGCAGATGCAGGGGATAACCGGTCTTGCCAAGAAGGCAGGAGCCGCCCTTGCAGCTGCTTTTGCTGTAAAAAAGATTATTGATTTTGGTAAGTCTGCAATAGATTTGGGCTCTGACCTTAATGAAGTGCAGAACGTTGTAGACGTAACCTTTACCTCCATGAGTTCTAAGGTAAATGAGTTTGCTAAAAACGCAGCCACAAGCTTTGGCTTATCTGAGACCATGGCAAAGAAATATACAGGTACTTTTGGAGCTATGGCCAAAGCTTTCGGATTTTCTGAAAAAGCTGCCTACGACATGAGCACTACGCTTACCGGTTTGTCTGGTGATGTTGCATCATTCTATAACATAAGCCAGGATGAAGCTTACACAAAGTTAAAATCTGTATTCACAGGTGAGACAGAAACCCTGAAGGACCTGGGTGTTGTAATGACACAAGCGGCCCTTGATCAGTATGCCCTGGCAAATGGTTATGGTAAGACCACGGCTAAGATGTCCGAGGCGGAAAAGGTTGCTTTACGGTATGCCTTTGTACAAAAGCAGCTGACCTTAGCCAGCGGTGATTTTGCCAGGACAAGTGGTGGGTGGGCGAACCAGGTAAGAGTATTAACCCTGCAATTCCAAAGCTTTAAAGCTACGATTGGGCAGGGCCTTATCAATCTTTTTACGCCGGTTATTAAGGTTATTAATATATTGCTTGGCAAGCTTATAACACTGGCTAATGCATTTAAATCTTTTACTGAATTGATAACCGGTAAAAAAGCATCTGACCAGACCAGTAATGCTATTTCTTCTATAGGCGATGGCGCAGCGGATGCCGCTAATAATATATCTGGCATGGGGGATGCAGCAACCAAGAGCGCGAAAAAGGCCAAGGATGCACAGAAAGCCTTTATGGGTTTTGACCAGGTAAATGTATTGCCTGATAACAGTAATTCTGATGACGGAGCAGGGGCCGGTGGTTCAGCCGGAGCTGGAGCAGGGTCTGCGGTTGATTTCGGCAAACTGGCGGAAGGCGATACTGTTATAGACAGTACAAGCAGTAAATTCCAAGGACTAATTGATAAAGTAAAAGAGCTGGGAGAACTCTTTAAACAGGGATTTAAGATTGGTTTAGGGGATTCGGATTTTAGCAAGATTACTGCATCTATCGACAGTATAAAAAAATCTCTAGCAGGTATTTTTACTGCCCCTGAAGTTGTAGCTGCTGCAGATAACTGGGCCAATGCTGTAGCGCTTTCCCTTGGAAAAATAACTGGTAGTGCAGCCAGTATCGGCATTACGCTGGCTACTCTGATAACAGGCAGTATAGCAGGTTATCTGGATCAGAACTCAGGATTTATAAAAGATAAGATTGTAAGCATTTTTGATGCATCCGCAAGAGCTCATGAGATATCCGGAAATCTGGCCGTAGCATTAGCTGGAATATTCACAGTATTTCAAAGCCCTGCAGCTTTACAGATAGGCGCAGATCTAATAGCAATTTTTTCGAACAGCTTCTTAAGTATTATTGGCTTGGTAACAACATTCGGCGCTGACCTGATAGGGGCAATCGCTCAACCTATTCTGGATAATCAGGATAAGATAAAAAAGGCTCTTGAAAATACGCTTGGTGTTATAGAGGATATAGTAGGCGGTATTAAAGATTTTATTTCAAATACTTTTGAGTCAATAAACAAAGCTTACGACACATACATATCACCTGCCTTAGACAAGTTAGGTAGTGGATTTAGTAAAGTTTTTTCAGCCATTCTGGACGTCTACAATAAATATCTTGCTCCTGTATTAAAGGAACTATCAACCAAGTTCCGTGAATTAATTAATGGTCCCATAAAAGAGTTGGTAGACAGTATTGCTACTTTTGTAGGGAAGTTAGTAGATGGAGTTGCAACTATTTGGGATAAAACATTGTCACCTCTTGTAGCATGGGTAATAAAAACTTTAGCACCATCCTTTTCTAAGGCGGTAAAAGAAATAGGAGACGGATTCCTAGGACTTGTTTCTGTAGTGGCGAAAATAGCCAGCGATATATTAAAAGCCCTTGGTGGTATTATAGATTTCCTTGTTGGTGTATTTACAGGCAATTGGAAACAGGCATGGACGGGAATCAAAGAGTTCTTTGGCGGTATAATCCAAGGAATAAAGGATTTAACGACCCCCATAGGTGAGTTTTTCTTAAGTAAGTTTTCAGCGGCATATAGCAATGTTAAATCTGCATTTAGTGGCATAAAAGCTTGGTTCAAAGATAGGTATGATGATGTAACAGGAGTATTCACTAATATTGGAACCTGGTTTAAAACTAAATTTGACACTGCGTACAGTGCTGTAAAGACAGCGTTTAGTCCCTTTAAAGACTTTTTCGATGGTCTTGGAACTTCATTGCAAAGTACCTTTAAGGGAGCAATAAATAGTGTAATATCTCAGTTTAACAAATTTATCGGATGGATAAATAGTAAATTAAACTTTTCCTGGGATGGATTGAAAATAGCAGGAAAGACCATCTTTGACGGCGGCAGTGTACAACTCGCTAAAATACCATCTATACCCCCTCTTGCTCAGGGTGGATACGTCAAAGCAAATACTCCGCAGCTTGCGCTTATCGGTGATAACCGGCATGAGGGTGAAGTTGTGGCACCAGAAAGCAAATTACAGCAGATGGCTCTCGATGTAGCCAGACTTGTTGGAAGTGGCGGCGGTCTTACAGAAGCAGCTCTCTACAGGGTAATGTCAAGGGTGTTCCAGGAATACATGCATATTTATATAGGAGAGGAAGATCTGGCCAGACATGTAAACAATGGCAACCAAATGATAGATCTGCGGAATAGGCCAGTGAAGGGAGGAGGGTACTAATTGGATATTCTAAAAATAAATGGTATTGTTGTGCCCTCCCCCGTTGATGGGGCTTGGGATGATGGAACAATAGCAGCTCCTAGCAGCGGAAGAGATGAAGCTGCGCATATGAATCTGGATGTTATAACAGATAAGAAGAGCCTCCCATACAGTTGGGGACTGCTTACGGCTGCCGAAACATCAACGCTTTTAAAGGCGGTAAAGAAAAAGGGTATAGGGAACATAGATGTTACTGTACATAATCCAGAAGAGAACCAATTTAAAACATATAACTGCTATGCTAGCGATCGGCATGTGCCAATAGGGTGCGTTGTAAATGGTCAAGTTTTTTATAACGGCATAACTATTACATTTATTGAGAACTAAGAGGGAGGTGTTACTTTGATAAATACAAGTGATGAATACAGGCAATTGATAAGGCGAAATAGGACATTTCTGTCAAAAGCTTCACTGACCTTATCTGATTCAACAACACTTAACTTGGCTCCTGCTGACATTATGCAAGGTGGTATCAAAATCGATGATAGCGTTGGCGAAAAGGTTACCCTGGGTTCAGCAACCATTAATAAGTGCACGATTACCTTGAATAATTTCTCCGGCAAGTTTGATACGTATAACTTTACAGGAGCAATAGTAAGACCACAAATAGGACTGCAGCTTAGTAATACTGTTGAATACTTGGCAAAAGGAGTATTCACAGCCAATAGGCCTACCGTTGCCGGATCTATCATTGTCCTGGAAGCCTTGGACAACATGGCTCTGTTTGATACAGAGTTTTCTGCAGTAAGTATTTCTTTCCCATGTACAGCCTTGCAGCTCCTTCAGACAGTGTGCTTGCATTGTGGTGTGTATCTGGCAACGGCAAGCTTTCGGAATAGTACTTATACTATTGATAACCGGCCGGACGATGCATCCGTATCCTGCAGGGAGATAGTGTCCTGGATTGCCCAGATAGCCGGCTGTTTTGCCCGTTGCAATGCCCAAGGAGCTTTAGAATTGAGATGGTTTGATTTTGAAGCATTTGAAGCCGGTGCTAATCTGGATGGCGGCACCTTTGACAACAGTAATCCGTATTCATCCGGTGACAATGCGGACGGTGGGAATTTCACGGATTATAAGAGCGGTGACAATTACGATGGTGGTACGTTCCTTGACATGAAACGTTATCATCACCTATACAGTTTTAGTGGAGAGCCTACTGTTGGCACGGATGATATCTATATAACCGGCATACAGGTCACAGACAGCTCAGAGAACCCTACAACCGTATTGTTTGGCTCCTCCGGATATGTACTGCCTATTAAGGATAACAAGCTTATCCAGAACGCCGGCCAAGCGGCTGCGGTGGCAAACAGCATCGGACAGAAGATTGTAGGGATGAGGTTCCGGTCCTTCTCCGGAAACACACAGTCGGACCCTGCTATGGAAGCGGGAGATGTTGCATGGGCAAGTACCAGGAAGGGAAACAGTTATCCTGTATTATTTACCTCTCTTGGATTTGCACTTGGTAATACAGAGACTGTGACTTGCGGAGCTGAGACACCAGCTCAGTCGAACTATAGACCAACGCAGGAAATGAAGGCTATTGTGGAAGCCAGGAAGGTGGCAAAGCAGCAAATTAATTCTTATGACCTCGCACAGCAGACTTTTAATAACCTAGTATTCCACTCCTTCGGTGTGCATAGAACGGTAGAAGATCAGCCGGACGGCAGTAAGATAGAATATAGCCACGATAAGCCTACGCTGGCAGAATCGCAGAACATATGGAAGCAGACAGCCGGAGTTTTTGCAGTATCGAATGACGGTGGGCATACATGGCGTGGAATGGATGCTGCCGGGAACATACTCGCTACTGTATTAAATGCAATCGGGGTTAATGCAGAATGGATAAAGGTATTAACGAGCTTTACGGTGGGTAACAACTTCTCTGTCAATTCTGCCGGAATACTCCATGCCACTAATGCCATCCTCAGTGGGCAGGTAAATGCCACAAGTGGACAGATAGGGCCGTTCAGACTTGATAATACGGGACTTTTCGGACAATTGATTGAAATATATGAACAGAGTAATTATCCGTTTATGTGGTTTACCAAGCCGGGAGATAGTGGCTGGGGGTCTAACAATTCTCAGAGAGCCAACATTGAGCCGGCACTTGTAGTGGTAAGAGAGAAAAAGGATGGAGTAGAGACAGATACGTCTATATACGCCCGAGACGACGGAACTGGAACCCGTGGAAAGGTGCAGATATCAAAAGACGACGGAACTGGAAACATCTCAACCACTGCCTTAAAAGATGGTGCGTTACAATACGAAAAGTGGGAAAATGGGTTGCTAAAAGAAGGATTTGACCTTAATCACGAAGGATTGACAGTAAACATAGATGGAACGCTGAGGAGTATCTTTTTTCGCGATGATGATATCTACATAGATGGTGTCGGCTGGAGAGCTACGCTTAACAGGATAGCAGCGTTAGAAGTATGAACATAGGAGGTGGTATTTTGGCTATACGAGTAAGAAGAGGTTTAAAGCAGGACTTTGACCCGAATAAGCTATTATCGGGTGAATTGGCTACACCCCTTGATACAAGGGAATTATATGCAGCATTTGCTCCTGGGGATGTGCAACGGCTTGCCACGTACGAAAATATACAATCTATGGTCACAGATGCCACGGAGGAGGTAGTGGAAACCCTTACAGTCGAGGTAAACGCTGCTACTGAATCGGCGCAGACAGCCACACAGGGGGCCAATACAGCAGCTACACATGCAACAACGGAGGGTGATTACGCAAAGATACAAGGCGACTATGCGAAAGCCCAGGGTGATGCAGCAGCAAGTATCGTAAATGACAATATTGCTACTCCGATCGTCCCTGGCAATGTAAGGGGCGGCGGGGATATTGTAGTAGACCAAACAACCGGTGATATGACTGCTCCTTCCAAACTTGATACAGATGGTGACAGTAAAAATAATACCGTAACCTTTACAGAAGCTATAGCTGATGCCGACATAGCAAGCGGAGATACCCACGCAACTTTATTTAGTAAGCTGGCTAAAAGACTTTATGTAATTAAGGATACATTATTGTCTAAGTTAAATATAGGAGATGATTACCGTCCTAACTTACTTAATAATGGTGATTTTCAAGTATGGCAAAGAAGAGAAGCTTTTGTAAGTGCCTCAACTGGATATGTCGCTGACAGATGGTGGATTGGTACCGCAGGCCCTGTCACTACCGTATCAAAAATAAGCACTGGTGGACTCCAGATATCAAATACCACAGGAGAAGTTACTGCAAACTACAGGTTCCAACAAAACATGGAAGTCCCAAACGAATTAAAAGGTAAGTTAGTAACACTGTCATTTAAATGTAAAAGCACTGTTGCAAAAAATATTGGTGTAGCATCCGTTGTAAACGATACCACGGTAACGGAATCAAAACAGGTGCAAATTACCACAGATTGGAAAACACATTCCTTTACATTTTTAATGCCAAGCTACGATATAGTAAGGATTATATTTGGTATTTCTTCAGGAGTAGCAAATTATTATGGATTAACTCAAGTAACGCCATTCCCAATTTGTGATATAAATTTTGCATGGGTTAAACTTGAGGTCAACGACCATGCGACACCTTTTATACCACGGAGTTATGGAGAGGAATTGGCAATGTGCCAGAGATATTTTCAGAGATTTAATGTACAGGGTGTAACATATCCATATCTAGGTAACTTATATATTTCAGCAGAATCTGCATGGATTACAATTGATTTACCAACAGAGATGAGGATAAGTCCAGCTATTATAAAGAAAGGCAATTGGGGAATATCAGTTGTTAATACAGAAATAACAAATTTAACTCCTAATGCTTTTACAGGGAATAAATTAAGATTGAACGGAACTTTATCGTCAATGAGTGGGCTTACAGTAGGTGTAACATATCAAGTTCAAGGGGCAAATGACACATCTGCTGATTTATGGCTTGACGCAGAAATATAGGAGGTAACACATGGATTATTATAATAAGCATTATATCAGACTAGATGTAAACAACTGCATTATGAAAGGTTTTTCGGATGCTTTCGAGCAGTCGGAAGAGGGGGACATCTGCATTAATCAGGAAGGTGGACGGCACTTTGAATTGTTGGGTCAGGTTAATCCACCACTATTTAATATGAAGGGACAACCCATATTTGTGTATGAAAAAGAAGTTATCCGGGAACTGACGGCAGAGGAGCAGGGTACTTTATATCCGGCTCCCGCGCCACAACCTTCAGAGCTTGATACACTGAAACAGGAAAATGCAGTCCTGAAAAGCAGAATTACCTTGGTAGAAGATGCATTCAACGAAATGCTATTGGGAGGAGGTGTATAGGATGGCAGCTTACTTAGTGAATCAAATTATTCTGGGTAAACTCACATACCAGGAAGTTGTAGCAGCAAGGCCGGATTTGCAGGCCAAGATTGATACTTATGTCCAGGACAAGGGAATAGCAATTGACAAGGCAGTTTAGGAGGGCTTAGGCTCTCCTTTTTATTATGCAGAAAGGATGATAAAATGGATGCATTAAAAGCGTTTATATTGACAGTTATTGGAGTTACCGGGGGATTTGTAACTACGCTATTCGGGGGATGGAGTGCAGCATTGACAACATTAATCATAGCAATGGCAGTAGATTATATCAGTGGGATTATTGTGGCAGGAGTATTTAAAAACTCCACCAAAAGCGAAACCGGTGCTTTAGAGAGCAAGGCCGGATGGAAAGGGCTTTTTAGGAAGGGCATGACGCTCTTAATCGTTTTGATCGCATACCGGCTTGATTTGGCAGTAGGCACCACATTTATAAAAGATGCTGTAATAATTGCGTATATCGCAAATGAGGTTATAAGCATTACTGAAAATGCTGGATTAATGGGGGTACCTATACCCAAGCCAATACTTAAAGCAATTGACATTCTTAGACAAAAATCAGAGGAGGACACCGGGAATGACAAATAAAGAGTTCATCAATCAAATAGGAGCTGCAGCTGTAAAGTGGTATCCTACATACCGGATTCTTCCCTCCCTTACCATTGCCCAGGCCGTATTGGAATCACGATGGGGAAATTCAGGCCTTGCGAAAGAATGTTGTAATTATTTTGGCATGAAGTGGACAAACTCTTGTGGTACGGCTTATAAGGAATATAAAACCGGAGAACAGAAGCCGGATGGAACACCTTATACCATTATGGCAAAGTTCCGGAAGTATCCCAGCCTGTCAGATGGTATAAAAGGGTATTATGATTTCATTAATTATAATCGGTATAAAAACCTGCAGGGGCAGACTGATTACAGGGAGAGCTGCCAGCTGATAAAGGCAGACGGATGGGCAACCGATGTTAAATATCCGGGTAAGCTTACGTCCATTATAGAGCAGTACAGCTTATGGAAGTACGATCTGCTGGCCATCTACCCTAAAGGCCCCACCGGTACTATTACGCCGGATAGTAATTTTCTTAAAATTGTCTGGCTGCAGGAAAGGCTTAACACATGTCTGGCCGGAACGAAGGACTTTGTACCGCTGGTAGTGGACGGAGACTACGGAGCCAAGACCAGGGCGGCAGTCCTCTTATATTGGAAGCTATTAGACTGGAAGCCTTCTACCGGATGGAGTGCAGGCATTAATACAAAAAAGGCTCTTGCTGCCGGTAGAAAGAAATAAAAAATAAGCCCTCAAAGTCACTGACTTTGAGGGCTGTACAAGAAATCTTAAAATGGTAATCCACCATTTATTGTTAGGGCCTGACGAGATATTTCACCATTAGACAA
>JAEYPZ010000016.1:0-3544 GCA_023410275.1 Bacillota bacterium | reverse complement strand
AGGTGATGCAGCTTCGCCATCTCACTGATTGTGACAATTTCATCTCCCATTAAGCGCTCCCCCCTCTATTACAATGAATCAATTATTAAGGAATCCAGCTTGTCCACCCCATCCTTCCATGCCAAGGAAATATCCTTATGTAAGGATAACGAAGGGCCTGACTTGGAGTAAAAATTCAGAGTACAGGTAAAATGTGTTCTGCAATTATGCATAACCCATCTGCATTTATGGCTGTTTCCCAGCACTCTGCCATAAAAAGCTGATAATTCCAGAATTGTATTCCGGCAATGATCAAAGGACTCTCCCTGCTTTTCCAGAATAATATTTTTTATTATCTGAATCGCATCTTCCGCTTTCATTTGAGATAGATCCAGCTGATGCTCTGTTAAAAATTTTTGAGCCAGCAAATCGTGTTCTTTAAACAGCTTAAAATCATCTTCTTCCCTGAAATAATCATTTTCCAGTGGAGGTTTGGAAATTTTCTTAAAAAAATCCCGTCCATATTGTTTCAATATATCCGCATATGCTTCAATAGCAAGCTTATACTCTTTTAAAGTGGCACATGGAAGGCCATTCTCACCGCTGTCCGGCACAATATCCTGAATCCCATAACTGCTGCATCTGCCTGAATAAGAGTTGATGACCATAAACAGCCTCTTATCCCATCCCCTGGTGTAAAATTCAACCACCAGCCTCGCTGTCTCTCCCTTACTGTTTTTAAATTTTCTTATGAACCAGCAGCTATTTATATTTTCACCAGAGACAAAACCCATGGGTATTAAAACATTTCCGATAATCTCTCTTGTTATTTCCTTCTTAGTCATAAATATATTCTCCTTTGAAATAAGCAAAACAGCGCAAGTATACGATTAGAGAATGTTACTTTGGCTTTATTATATAATACTTATCATGGCAAACACAAGGGAATGCCGTTGAAAAAGTTACAAATATTAATAATTATATCCATTAAGCTTATACCATGTTTCCTGCAAATACTCAACCAATAGGACGAAATTATACAAGTTAGGTTCCAAAATTAGCATGAGGGTATGAAAAAAGGAGCCAGAGGGCATGAAAAAGATTCATTACCTATACGGACGTAATTTCAAAACTTCCCGGTCTCTTTAGCGCCCTTCCCATACCGACTTATCTTGCCTTTGCACTGATCTTCTTCTTTGGCTCCATTGTAGGCGGATCAACTGCAATAATTGTGCTTTGCCTTCCTCTGGCCTTTGCAGCCATACCAGATAGAGGAGCTGCATGATCCTGATTTTTTTTCTCCTCATCCTCCTTTATTACCAGGTGCTGACTGCTCTTTTCTGATTTGACTCACTGTCCATTTTATGCTAGGATGTGCTTATCAATTTACAATCAGAAAGGATTTACCATATGAACCTCATGAACCTTATGCAGCTGAAAGAGGCCTGGAGTATCTTTAAAGACAATCACCCGAAATTTCCCTTATTCTTAAAAGCAGCTTCGGAAACTGCTTTAAAGGAAGGATCCATGATAGAAATCCGTGTCACATCTCCGGAAGGGAAAACACTGACTACCAACATGAAGCTGAAAGCCTCTGATCTTGAGCTGATAGAACAATTGAAATCATCTTTAAAATAGCAGGTTGTTGTTACTGGAAAGTTATGGTAGAATACTTTCAGGCCATGAAACATCTACCGTTTCAATGGCAAAACAGGAGGAGTAAAAGGCATGAAGAAACTAATCAAAGTATTTGTTGCTGCCTCACTTCTGTCAATCTCTGTTGCATCTACCGCAATGGCTGGAACCTGGAAACAGGGTTCAGATGGCTGGCGGTGGAAGGAAGACGATCATACCTATACAGCATCTGCCTGGAAGTGGATCGATTCTGATAAAGACGGAATGGCGGAGTGCTACTATTTTAATGAAGAAGGAATCCTGGTAACCAATACCATGACTCCTGATGGCCGTACTGTGAATGAAGACGGCGCATGGACTGAGGATGGCATCGTACGCTTAAGAGCCGCCAACCCTTCCGTAGCCGTTCAGATGAAGAAAAATGGAGCTCTTCTTTACAAGGATGCAGACAAGAAAAGTTCTTCTTTACCAGGGCAGGATATCAACGCTGATATTGCCATGAATTTATATTACGACTGGCTGCAGATTCCGGTAATTATGAATATGCAGATGAAATACCACGATATTAACACTTCCAGCATGGAGTTTTTATCCAACAGCACGGTAAAAACTCTGGGCATGGAAAAGGTTGAGAGTTCCTTTTATACCGGCGGCTGTTATTACTCTGATTCCAAAGACAGCGGAAAGTATAAGATGAAAATCGGATACGAGGATATGACAAAGCATCTCACTCTTGGAGGTCTTACCGGACAGTTTGGGGAATTTTTGGACAACGTACAGATCGCACAGGATCAGGACGGAAACAGTGTCATGTTTTATACCACTGAGGCAGACGGTCTGGAACAGTATTTAACCAAATTTTATGATAAAGTATGGCCTACACTTTCCGATTCAGATTATAAAATCACCGGCGTAGCCGGAAAGGCAATTATCAATCCGGAGGGATACTTCTCCAAAGAACAGATTCTGATCTCCATGACTATTAACGAGGATGGCGATACCATGGGACTGGACATGAGTGTGGATCTGGATTATAAAAATCCGGGACAAACGGTGGCAATTGCCTTTCCTTCCACAGAGGGGTTTGAGGAAGTGGTATATTAAAAAAGCGGAGGAAGTGGTTCATAAACGAACTGCTTCCTCCGCTTTTTAATTTTTTAAGCCAATATAAATATGTATCCGGCAACGCCCCTCTTCTGTCTTTTCGTACTCCTCAAAGTCACATACAAATGATCTTGACAGATCCATATTCCACAAATTCTGCCACACTTTTGCGACTGCGCCCACAAACCGCCGTATTACTCCCTTTTTACCGCAAAAAACCTCATAAGAACGATTACCAGAATAAGCGGAAAGATAATCGCAGAAAAAATTCCGATTTTTAAATTGCTGCCAAATAATCCCGATACAATTCCAACGAGGGTTGGGCCTCCCGAGCATCCAAGATCACCCCCGAGAGCCAGGAATGCGAACATGGCAGTGCCTCCGCCCCGAATGGAAGCAGCGGCCAGACTAAACGTCCCAGGCCACATAATTCCCACTGAAAAGCCGCAAAGTCCGCATCCAATCAGTCCCAGTACCGGATTAGGAGCACAGGTAATCAAAAGATAAGATGCCATACAAAGGACACCGCTGGCCGCCATGACTTTTTTTAGTTCCCATCTTTCCCCATACTGTCCATAGACAGCTCTTGATATCCCCATCATAAGTGCAAACAGCATGGGACCCGCCAGATCTCCAATGGTCTTCGTTACCCCCAGCCCCTCTTCCGCAAAGGCAGATGCCCACTGGCTGACTGCCTGTTCACTTGCTCCCGAGCAGACCATAAGAAGCAAAAAGACCCAGAACAGCTTGTTTCCAATCAATGCGGCAAAGGACATTCCTTCCTCCCCTTTTGAAAGAGAAGCGATGGGCACACGGAAAAATAAAA
>JAEYPZ010000122.1:0-17711 GCA_023410275.1 Bacillota bacterium | reverse complement strand
AAAACAACAACGGACAAAACAATAGCGGACAAAATAATAACGGACAAAATAATAACGGACAAAATAGCAATGGTAAAAACAACAATGGGCAAAACAGCAGCGGAGATAATAATAACGGTAATCAGAGCGGTACAGACAATACGCCCCTGCCCGATACAGACCTATTTCAGTGGGACCTTATGCCTCAGTTGTCAGATGGTTATATGGCAGCCAGCAATGCAGCTAATACCGGAGAAGTTTCTCAGGATGGAGGAATCTTATCCAATATACAGTCCATTAATTTAGAACAGGTATTAAACGGAGTCAGCCAAAAAGAGGTGTATACCATAAAAGCGGCAGCTCCCCTCAGTAAAACAACAATAAATACGGAGGGAAATCTATTAAAGCTTCATATCAATAATTCCTATGTATATGCTGCTTCAAACAATCTGGGAGGGGTCCTTGCCGGAGGGTATAATGCAGTCTCAAATACCATAGAAAATTACAGTGAGATAAGCTTTCAATTAATCAATGCAGATACAAAATACGAGGCTGCCCTGTCGGATGATAAATGTACTCTGACCTTGACCCTGTATCCCAATTATATTAACTCAGTGGCTGCGGGAAGAAAAAATGGGGAGGAGTTTGTAAAAATAACTGGTTTGAAAGTAATGCCAGTCACCGTAACGGAGAGTACCGGCAATATCACTTTACAGGTGCCTTATTCCATAAATGGGGTGGGAAATAATAGTACGGCCTCTTCCCTGGATTGCATTAAGGCTGTAAATATTGCCAATGTGAATGACTATACAACAAATATTACCATAAATAAAGCATCAGGGTACAGTTACCGTGTGGAGCAGGACCAGAACAGCTACACCATCCTTTTTACGAAGGGCGATACCTCCGGTAATGGCGGAAATACCCAGTCCGCCCTGCAGTTTAAGCTGCCCCAGGAGGTTAATTATTCCGATGTCACAACGGAAGACAGATACCGTTTTGACCGGAATCAGATTGCTATTCTCCTCCCCGGTGATTTAACGGATTTTTATAATGGCAATCCGGTTACATTTTCATCCGGTGTAGTGCAGAATGTTTCGGTAAATTATGTGAATAACCAGACAGAAATCCTGATAGAAACCTCAAAACTTCAGGGCTTCCGTTTGGCCAAAACGAAAAGCGGCGTAAGCGTGACCTTAGGAGACCCCAGGGAAATGTACAAAAACATTGTGCTGCTGGACCCTGGCCACGGCAGTAATAGGGCAGGAGCCACCCGTACCTTAAATGGTAAAACAATCATGGAAAAGGATCTGACACTTTCCATATTGTACGAAAAGGCTCAAAAATACTTTAATGCCCCCGATTCTCCAATCAAGGTATATTATACCAGAAATGGAGATGAAACCAGATACTCCGATTACTATAAGGAGCTTTATGACAGGGCTGCAAGGGCAAAGTCCGTTGGGGCGGACTTATATGTAAGCCTTCATATGAATTCCAGCACCGCCACAACACCAAAAGGTACGGAAATCCATTATAGCTCCATCAATAACAAACCCAATGCAAGCGGGCTGACCAGTAAAAAAATGGCTGAAATGTTTTTGAATAACCTGACGGCAAATCTTGGAACAGGAAATAGGGGCGTAAAGGATGGCAAAATTATAGTTGTCAGAGAAAATACGGTACCTGCCGTACTCATTGAGCTGGGCTTTATGTCAAACAAAGAGGATTTAACCTTATTAAATGATCCGGATTTTCAGGATAGGGCTGCAAAATCCATTTACGATACCTTATGCCAGGTATTTGAAGCTTATCCGACGGGAAGGTAGGAGCCCAGAAAAAGAAAAGTATACATAATGACAGATGCCGGTCATCGTGGTATACTGGTAAAAGCTTCATGAAAGGGGGAGATTACTTGTCTGCCAACGGCGTCATCATTGGTGCTGCAGTGTTTTTTATCATTGGAATCTACCATCCCATTGTAATAAAATCGGAATATTACTTTGGTACAAAAATATGGCCTCTATTTCTGGTGTTCGGAATAGCTGGAATATGTGCGTCCCTTTTCCTTGCTTCGCATATTCTCTCTGCCCTTTGTGCTGTCTGGGGTTTTTCATCCCTTTGGGCAATCAGGGAATTGTTCGAACAAAAAACAAGAGTGGAGAAAGGCTGGTTTCCTAAAAACCCAAAAAGACATTAGAGATTTAGTGCTTAGTATACCAATCAATCTGTCCTGCCTCCAGAGCCTCCTGAAAGGAAGAGGTTTTGGGGGCAGTTCCTCCGTAAATGCCATACCAGCTGGCAGGATAGAGAATGGCAGGATTTTTTTCGGCCTTTTCTGCTGCAACAGCAGAAGCTTCTCCCTCCCTGACTTTTCTGGCCACAATAATGGTTCTGTAATTGTCCAGTTCATAGGAACAGGTGGATAGGGTAATAATCTGGTCCTCTTCCTTTATATCCACAGGGATATTGTAAATGGAGCGGATTCGAAGCTGGTATATGTATTCCAGAAAATCCGCATCATTATCAAACCGTGCCCGGGTGAAGTTAAAGAAGTCATCATTAATATTGGCATCCGCTATAAAGATAGAGATTATCTTCCATTGGCCCGTATGATACAGGGTATCAAAGGTAATAACAGGGTGCTTCCTGTAATAATCAATATCATTGTATTTTAACAGATAATGGAACATATTATCCATTGACTTCATGTTATGACCGTAAATTACCATATTCTTTGTGTTTTCTTCCACAGAAGAATTTACATCCAGAAAAATACTGCCTGCCTTGTCTGATTTACGGTCTATATTTTTGTGCAGGTAATATTCCGGATTATCTTTCCCAGACTGAAGTACCGGATAATCAATATTGGTGCCGTCAATTGTTATCCAGCCCTTTACATCCTGGTTAGCGGACAAAAGTGCGGAAAACTCCTTTAACCTTCCCTTGCTGTCATAAAGGCTTTCCTCTTCCGCAGTGGGAGAAATATCTGCCGGTTCTTTTGGCTCTTTTTCTTTGTCAGTTTTATTTTCCTGCTGCTGTTCCTGGGTCAGGTCCTCTTTTGAGGCGTCATATAGATTTCTGGCCTCAGTGACAGCCTTTTGTGACAGATAGGGACGAAGGACTATATCATATCCCAAATAAACTGTGCAAACCAGAAAAACACAAAGAGATGCCAGCCGTATAATTTGTATGATTTTATGCTTATTTTTATTTTTCATGGAAACCTCTTGTTGTTGGGAATATCAATCGGAAGGTACTGTTTCTGCCAGCCAGGGGCTGCAAAAAGGCTTAATTGGATAAGCCGTGTTACTATTATACTATACTTTTCTATGCAAGGAAATATTTATTACCGGTATTTGTCCTGATATTGAAAAATTTAGTAGTAATTTAAACTAATTAGTGCTATAATAATTGGAAGCAGTTTTTTTCTGCAATATATGCCAGAGATCGTATCCGAGACTTCTGAAAAGTGCATCGGTATTTATATGCTTGCGGTGAGTTTTTCAGTAGTTTCGGCATCTTTGGCAAATCTATGAATAGAAGGAGTAAAATTCATGTACAAAAGTTTTTCCATGGAGCTTGCCGGAAGACCCCTGACCGTTGATGTAGGCAGAGTGGCAGCGCAGGCAAACGGTGCAGCATTTATGCACTATGGCGATACGGTCGTTTTATCAACCGCAACCGCATCTGATAAACCCAGAGAGGGAATCGACTTTTTCCCCTTAAGTGTTGAATATGAAGAGAAATTATATGCAGTAGGCAAAATTCCCGGCGGATTTATCAAAAGGGAAGGAAAAGCCTCTGAAAATGCCATTCTAACCTCACGTGTCATTGACAGGCCCATGAGACCTCTATTTCCGAAGGATTACAGAAACGATGTAACCCTTAATAATCTTGTAATGTGTGTGGACCAGGACTGCAGCCCTGAGCTTACCGCTATGCTTGGTTCCGCTATCGCAACCGCAATATCCGATATTCCCTTTGACGGACCGACAGCCTCTACCATGGTTGGTATGGTAGACGGAGAGCTGGTATTTAATCCTACCAGTGCACAGAGAGAAAAATCTACTCTAAGCTTAACCGTGGCTTCTACAAAAGAGAAGGTCATCATGATTGAAGCAGGCGCTTATGAATTACCGGAAGATAAGATGATTGAAGCTATCTTCGCTGCCCATGAGTTAAACCAGAAGGTCATAGCTTTTATTGAAACCATCGTAGCAGAATGCGGTAAACCGAAGCATGATTATATTAAATGTGATACTCCTGAGGAGCTTTATGCGGATATGGTTGCTTTCGTTACTCCTGAAGCGATGGAAGAGGCTGTATTTACAGATGTGAAGCAGGTAAGGGAAGAAAATATCCGTGTTATTACCGATAAGCTTACCGAGCGTTACCAGGAAACTCATCCGGAATGGGTTCCTTTGCTTGGAGAAGCCATTTATAAATTTGAAAAGAAAACTGTCCGCAAGATGATTTTAAAGGATCATAAGCGTCCTGACGGCCGTGAAATTACCCAAATAAGACATCTTGCAGCTGAAGTCGATATTCTGCCCAGAACTCATGGTTCTGCCATGTTTACCAGAGGACAGACACAGGTTCTTACCATAACTACTCTGGGTGCTCTTGCAGAAATCCAGAAGCTGGACGGAATTGATGAAAATGAGAAGACAAAGCGCTATATGCATCACTATAATTTCCCTTCCTATTCAGTTGGTGAAACAAAACCCTCCAGAGGACCCGGAAGAAGAGAGATCGGTCATGGTGCTCTGGCGGAGAGAGCTTTAGTACCGGTACTTCCTTCAGAGGAAGAATTCCCTTATGCTATCCGTACCGTATCCGAAGTATTGGAATCCAACGGTTCCACTTCACAGGGAAGTATTTGTGCCTCCACCCTGTCCCTTATGGCTGCCGGTGTGCCCATTAAGAGCATGGTTGCAGGTATTTCCGTTGGTCTGGTTACCGGTGAAACAGATGATGATTATATTATCCTTACGGATATCCAGGGTCTTGAAGATTTCTTCGGCGATATGGACTTTAAGGTGGCAGGAACTCACAAGGGTATAACCGCTATCCAGATGGATATTAAGATTCATGGCCTTACCAGAGAAATCATTGAGAAGGCTATCAGGCGGACAAAAGAAGCAAGAACCTATATTCTGGATGATATTATGGCTCCCTGCATCAGCAGTCCCCGCCCTGAGGTTGGACCTTACTCCCCTAAGATTGTTCAGATAAAGATTGATCCTACTAAGATTGGTGATGTGGTTGGACAGAGAGGAAAGACCATCAATGCCATCATTGAGCTGACAGGCGTGAAGATTGATATTACCGATGACGGAGCAGTATCCGTGTGCGGTGTTGATTCCGAAAGTATCCAGAAGGCAATTAAGCTGATACAGACAATTGTTACAGACTTTGAAGAAGGACAGATCTTTGAAGGTAAGGTTGTAAGTATCAAGGAATTCGGAGCTTTCCTGGAATTTGCTCCCGGCAAGGAAGGCATGGTTCATATCTCTAAGATTTCCAAGGAAAGAATCGATAAAGTAGAAGATGTTCTTACTCTTGGGGATATCGTAAAGGTTGTATGCCTTGGCAAGGATAAGATGGGCAGAATCAGCTTTAGTATGAAGGATGTTAAATAATAGTGGCTTTTGAAATGCCAGTTTATAAAACATTAGTTTATTATACCCTTTTACAGGGGATGTTATAGAGAACCAAAACAGAGGCAGGATTTCGTCAAATCCTGCCTCTGTTTTTATTTTTTTGTCAATACTGCAATATTATTATAATGTAAAGAAATTACAAAAGAAAAATAACTACATTTCACAAACATTAAAAAAGCGGTCCAAAAGAACTTGACACCGTATTGGAGCATGTGTAAAATACAAGAAATATAAATGAGCAGTAAAAAATTAGATAGACAGAATAGGTAAAATTGAACTATCAAAGTATCGGTAAGAAAGAACAGATAAGTTGAACAGCCAAGAGCAGTATAATCAATTATAACAAGTAAATAAAAGACAAAGCGGTCTAAGGCAATTATGCACTTAGGCCTTTTTTTATTTCGGAAATTGGCCTTTAAAATAAAAAACAGGCATTTATGCAGACAATTACTTCTGCAATTGCATACAAAGCTTTTCAAGAGCTATTGTTTGATGAAGAAAGGAGATTTTTATGAGGAAAATGAAAAAGCCGCTATTGTTAACTTTGATTATGCTGGTGATGCTGGCAGCTGGCTGCCAGGTCAAGGAGAAAAATTCAGATCAGGCATCGGCTGAGACACCGGAAGCAACAGCTACTGCCACGCCGGAAGCGGCGGCCACGGACACACCTACACCGGAACCCACAAAAGAAGTTCAAAAGACAGAAATTTTAATTGCCGCAGCAGCCAGTCTTCAAAATGCCCTGGAAGAAATTAAACCCTTATATGAAGGGGCAAATCCCGGTGTAACACTGACCTTTACCTTTGGTGCCTCCGGTTCCTTGCAGGAGCAGATTGAACAAGGGGCTCCGGTTGATGTCTTTATGTCGGCGGCGCTAAAGCAGATGAGCAAGCTGGAGGAAGAGGGGCTGATATTAGACGGAAGCAAAAAGGAACTGCTGGAGAATAAGGTGGTTTTAATTGTGCCAAATGACAGTAAGCTTGCTATTACGAGCTTTGAAGATATTACAAAGGCAAAGATGATTGGGCTTGGTGACCCTGCCAGCGTTCCGGTAGGACAGTATGCCGAGGAAGTATTCACTTCCCTTGGAAATCTGGATGAAGTAAAGAAAAAGGCCACCTATGGAAAGGATGTAACAGAAGTTCTGACCTGGGTCGCAACGGGCAATGTAGATGCAGGGGTTGTCTATGCTACGGATGCTAAATCCTCCAAGGATGTCAAGGTCGTTGCGGAAGCACCGGAGGGAAGTGTATCCAAGGCTATCTATCCTGCCGCAGTAGTTAAGGCTTCCAAGATACCCGATGCAGCTAAGGCATTTGTTGATTACCTGGCTGCGGATGAAGCAATGAAAATATTTGAGAATTACGGTTTTATTGCCAATAAGTAATAAAAAAGGAGTTATGAAATGGATTGGTCCCCGCTTTTCGTATCGATGAAAACAGCAGTACTTGCAACTGTTATAACCTTTTTCTTAGGCATCTGTGCCGCGCATCAGGTATTAAAGCTTAAGGGGAAGCTGGGATGGGTAATGGACGGCCTTCTAACCCTTCCTCTCGTACTGCCGCCTACCGTTGCAGGATTCTTTCTTTTGCTGCTGTTTGGAAAGAGAGGGCCTCTTGGTAAATTGCTGGAGCTATTTTCCATACAGATAGTATTCACCTGGCCGGCTACTGTTATTGCTGCCGTTGTGATTGCCTTTCCTCTCATGTACCGTTCGGCAAAGGCGGCTTTTGAGCAGACGGACGAGAACCTGGTTTATGCCGGCAGGACCTTAGGGTTGTCGGAGAGCAGGATTTTCTGGAGCATTCGTATGCCCCTGGCCTTTCCGGGTATTGTATCCGGCGGGATACTTGCATTTGCAAGGGCTCTCGGAGAATTTGGAGCAACCTTAATGATTGCGGGAAATATTAAGGGAGTGACCCAGACCGTACCGGTCGCTATCTATTCCGCAACCCAGGGAAACAAAATGGACCAGGCTATGCTATGGGTTGTGATAATTGTTGTAATATCTTTTTTAGGGGTGTTCATTATGAATTACCTGCCATACCGGAAGCGGTACGGTAAGAAGGAGAGCAGAGCATGAGTCTTTTCGTTGATATCACAAAACAGTTCAAGGACTTTTCGTTAAATGTCAGCCTTGCGGCAAATGGGGGAAGACTGGGACTTCTGGGAGCTTCCGGCTGCGGTAAGAGCATGACCTTAAAGTGCATAGCGGGCATTGAGAAACCGGACAGGGGGAGAATCCTTCTAAATGACAGGATTTTATTTGATTCTGAAAAACGAATCAATGTCATTCCGCAAAAGAGAAAGGTGGGTTATCTTTTTCAGAATTACGCCCTTTTTCCCAATATGAGCGTTTCCCAAAATATCGGGATAGGACTGAAGGGGAGCTACAAGAAAAAGCTTCCGAAGATAAATGAGATGCTATCCATGTTCCATCTGTCAGGACTTGAAGACCGTTATCCGGCCCAACTGTCGGGAGGGCAGCAGCAAAGAGTGGCACTGGCCAGAATTCTTGCCTATGAACCGGATGTGCTGATGCTGGATGAACCTTTTTCCGCACTGGATTCCTATCTGAAGGAAAGCTTATTGGAGGAGCTGTTAGAAACTTTAAAAGGCTACCCGGGAGATATTATCATAGTATCCCACAGCCGTGATGAAATTTACAGCCTGTGTGAAAGACTTGCTATTATAGACAAAGGTAATCTGGTTATGGCTGGGGATACCGGGGAAATATTTCGGAAGCCGGGAAAATTGGCCGCGGCAAAGCTTACCGGATGTAAGAACCTGTCACCGGCGAAAGTGTTGGATGATTATACCCTGGAAGCAACGGATTGGGGACTCAAGCTCCGGGTAAAAGAAAGAATGGAGGGGAATATTCATTATATAGGAATCCGGGCCCATGATATCAGACCGGCAGAAAAACCGGAGGAAGTAAACAGCTTCCCGTTAAAGGATTACCGTATAATAGACAGTCCCTTTGAAAAAAATATTTTAGGCAAGTGCGGACAGGGAGAAATCTGGTGGAAGGTAAGCAATGAGAAATGGAAGGAATTAGTAAGCACCGCACCGCCGTCTTACCTGTGTCTTCCCCCGGAAGCACTGATAGTACTGGAATAGAAATATTCCGGTACTATTTTTTTCTTGCAAAACAGGTACACAGGGATTATAATATCAGAACAAATGTTCGCTGGAAATGGATAGCAACTACGAAATGTAAATCATCGGAAAGCGGGTTTAACGGGGCTTGGCACAGAAGTGAAGGGAGAAGATATGAAGGAATATTATCTAACCAGAAAAGAAGCAAGAAGATTTCTATTAAAAAAGCAGGGACTCCTTGGTGACTACCGCTTTCATGGCAAGGAAGGCGTGGTATCCTATATAGAACAGGCAGGCTGTATCCAGTTTGACCCTGTGGACGTATGCGGTAAGAATCCGGAGCTGGTTCTGCAATCCAGAATAGAAGGCTTTCGCAAGGAAATGCTTTATAAGCTCTTATATGAAGAACGGGTGCTGATTGATTATTTTGATAAGAACCTATCCATATTTCTGACAGAGGATTTCCGGTATTTTGAAAGAACCAGAAAACGTATGAAAGAAAATGTATGGTTCCAGAAAGAAGTGGAGGAAATCATTCCGGAAATCCTGAAAAAAATGAAGGAAAGCGGACCCGTCTGCTCGAAGGATGTTAAAACAGGAGATTCCGTCTCCTGGTATTGGGGTATGAATACCAGTTTAGCAAGAATTGCCCTGGAAAATCTGTATTTTGCAGGAGAGCTTATTATTCATCATAAAAAGGGTTCCAACAAATACTATGCACCGGCAAAGGAGTACCTGGGAAAGGAATATCGAAGGAAGGACCCCTTGAAGGAAGATTATGAGCATTTGAAGTGGAGGGTATTAAGAAGAATTTCCGGCGTAGGTTTTCTTTGGAATAGGCCTTCAGATGCCTGGCTTGGAATAAAGGACTTAAAAGCAGGCACCAGGGACAGGATTTTTGGTGAGTTATTGGAAAAAGGAAAGATAGCTAAGCTTACAGTTGAGGATTTTAAAGACCCGCTATATTGTCTGAAAGGGGATTTGAAATATCTGGGCAGTGAGACGGAAAATAATACGGAGAGGACAGAACTGCTGGCACCCCTTGACAATATGCTTTGGGACAGAAAATTAATAAATAAGCTTTTTGATTTTGACTATAAATGGGAAATTTATACTCCCGAGGATAAACGAAAATATGGCTATTATGTACTTCACGTTTTATCGGGAGATGAAATAATTGGGAGGGGCGAATTCGTTTTAAACAGAAAGAATAAGATTTTAGAGGTAAGGAAGCTATGGACAGAAGAAGGAAGGACATGGGATAAGCACCAGGAAGCTATACAGGGGGCTGTTCTTCGGTTTGCAGAATTCAACGAAGCCAGGGAAGTCAGTTACAATAAGGATTTTGTTCAAAATTAATGCAGATTAATTTACAAAAAAACTAAAATAATTACAAATAATGCATATTCTAGATTCCTTGGATATTTCACTGTTGTATAATAACGGTAATGATGATACAATTGATTTTATTGATTATCAGAAAGGTTGAATTAAATGGTAAATACCAGGAAATTATCCAATGGAATAACAGTCGTATTTGAACCAATGCCGTATCTTAGAAGTGCAGCCCTGGGAATATGGGTCAAGGTAGGCTCTTCCAATGAAAATGCTAAGAATAACGGAATTTCACATATAATAGAGCATATGCTCTTTAAAGGAACCAAGACGAGAACTGCAAAGCAGATTGCTGATGAGATGGCAAGAATCGGCGGGGATATCAATGCCTATACCAGCAAGGAATGTACTTCCTTTTATGCAGTGACACTGGACGAGCACCTGCCGGTAGCAATCGGAATATTAGGCGATATGTTTAATAACTCTCTCTTTGAAGAAAAATCCTTCCAGAAGGAAAAGGGTGTTATAATAGAAGAAATAGACATGTATGATGATTCCCCTGAGGATTTGGTCCATGAAATGCTTCAGATGAAGGTGTGGGACAAGCATCCTTTAGGCTTTCAGATTTCAGGGTCCAAGGAAACTGTCAGGAACACGACCAGGGACGAAGTACTTGATTATATGACGAAGCACTATGTAAGTGATAATATGGTAATATCGGTCGCCGGGAACTTTAAAGAAGATGAGATTATGGATCTGTTGGAAGAGAACTTTGGAAAGGTTCCGTCAGGTGAAAAAATAGAAGCAGCCGGTGCGCCATCCTATGTCCCGACTATTTATGTTAAGGAAAAGGATGTGGAGCAGCTTCATTTGAATATAGCTTATGAGTCCATAAAATCCGACGGGGAAGAGAAGTATATCCTTACGGTTTTGAATTCTGTTTTCGGGGGAAGCATAAACTCCAGACTATTTCAGGAAATACGTGAAAATCTGGGATTGACCTATACCATTTATTCTTATGGAAGCTCCTATTCCAGAGCAGGACTGTTTCATATATACGGGGCGATGAATCCCTCTCAGTTAAGACCTGTTGTGGATAATATCTTTCAGATTATCGAGGATATAAAAGCAAACGGCATAACAGAGGAAGAGCTTTCAATGTGCAAGGAGCAGATAAAAACAGAGCTTATTATGGGGGATGAAACAGCCAAGAACCGAATGAACAGTAATGGTAAGGCAATGCTGTTCAGGGGATATATCATACCCCTTGAAGAAATCATAGAAAAGGTAAACAGTGTAACAAAAGAAGAAGTGAAGCAATTTGCAATTAAGTACTTAAACAAAGAAAAGGTCAGCATTTCACTGGTAGGTAACCTGGAGGGTGTTGAAAAGGATGGCTTGCTGCTATAGCCCTTGGGAATTTAACGTTATTCTTTCCTATTTAGGAAGGTAACGATATTGTGAATATTAAGGAAAGCTTTCATATATTGAAATAAACTTAAGGAACAGGACACGAAAAATTTAATATAATGAATTAGAATATTATGTTTCAGGGCATTACGGCTTTTTAAAGCCCGTAATGCCCTGGGTTTCCTGAAAAAGAAAAGGGAGGGTATACCGTGCAAATAGACATAAGCAGCTTTCACGGACCATGTAATTGCGGCAGAACCCATGAGATATTTGTGAAGGATATACTGATTGAAGAAAATGCGTTAAAGAAACTTCCCGAAAAATTAGAGAACCTCTATAAGGGACCGAATTCAGGAATTGCAGTTATCTGTGATACCAATACATATCAAGCGGCAGGAAAGGCCATAGAAATACTGCTGCCTGGCTGTGAATTAATCATACTTCCGGCAAGCGGCCTCAAAGCAGATAACAGCGGAGTGGCCCTGGCTGAAAAAGGCCTGCTGTCCGGTGACATAAAGCTGATTATAGCGGCAGGCTCCGGTACTATTCATGATATCTGCAGGTATCTGGCGACAGAGCATGGTATTCCCTTTGTGTCCGTACCTACTGCTGCCAGTACGGACGGATATGCTGCCATAATTTCCACACTGGTCTGGGATGGCCTGAAGAAATCCATCCCGGGTGTTTCTCCTATGCTTGTAATTGCAGATACTCTCATTATTGCAAAAGCACCCTACAGGCTCACGGCTTCCGGCATATCCAATATGCTTGGAAAATATACAGCACTTACAGATTGGGAAATATCCCATATGGTAACGGGTGAGTATATCTGCCACCGGGTCTGTGAAATGGAAATGTCGGCGTTAAAGGAAGTATGCCTTTACCTCAACGAATTAAAGGGGAACATAAAGGAAAAGAATACTCTGAATGCTTATGAACAGTTAATGTATGCGCTTTTATTATCGGGTATTGTCATGCAGATGGTTGGCAGCTCAAGGATAGCCTCCGGTGCGGAGGATCATATTTCAAACCTGTGGGAAATGGAGGTGATTAACGGCCCCCTGGATGCTTATCACGGTGAAAAGGTTTCAATCGGTCTTATGATAGCAGTCCATACCTATCACAAAGTAAAAAATGCCATAAAAAACGGAATCTGTAAGGTCATACCTTATAAGGGCATGGAATATGACATAATAAAAGAAACCTTTGGTAAGAAAGGTTTATATAAGCAGATTATAGAAGAGAATACACCGGACCCTCTGGCTTTGGTAGATGAAGATAAGTTAAACAGCCAGCTTCCTTCAATTGCCGGAGTTTTAGAGAAATTGCCTTCCGAATCAGATTTATTACAGCTCTTGGCAGCTGCCGGCTGTAAAAATAAGATCAGGGATATAAATCTGGATGAAGGCCTGATACCACCTACGATACGGCTGGCTCCCTATGTACGAAGCCGGCTGACGTTTTTAAGGCTTACGAAGCTTTTTAAAATTAAAAATGAAACTTAACCGAGATAAAATAGGACTGATATAATATATAAAAAAAGATAATATATAATTAAGTTATACATAGAAAATAATACCAAAAAGATAACACTTAAAAGTTACATATAAAAAGATAACATATAAGGTAATACATAAAAGGTAATACATAAAAGGTAATACATAAAAGGTAACACAGAAAAGGTAACACAGAAAAAATAACACGGAAAAAGTAACACAGAAAAAGTAACACAGAAAAAGTAACACAGAAAAAAGATTAACCGTCTAAAAAACGGTTAATCTTTTTTCTGTCATTGACTTATGATATTTTACAAAGGAATGGGGAATATTAAAAATTATCGTAATAAGAAAAGAATATAAAGAATATGGTGTGAAAATTATAAATAAGTTCCACCTTTTATTTGGGAAGTACCACAAGCAGGCTGGCAGTAAGCATGGGTATTAATTTTAAATTTATTTAAAGCAGTACTCCATGTAAACTTGCGGAATGCATGGTATTAATATGAAAATAGATGTGAGGAGAAGTCATGGGTAAGAATGATACCAAGATAGAGAAGGAAAAGGAAGAAAAAGAAAAGGTAGAATTAGATGACGGTAAAATAAGAGAATTCGGACAGACGACCCTGGTGAATGAGGAGAGAAAGTCCAAGATACACCTGCTTTCCATAATTGGGGAAATCGAAGGGCATGAATGCCTGCCCCAGCATAATAAGACGACAAAATATGAACATGTACTGCCCCAGCTTGCAGCTATTGAAGACAGCTCGGATATTGATGGCTTGCTGATTTTGATTAATACGGTCGGTGGAGATGTGGAGGCAGGGCTTGCCATTGCCGAAATGATAGCATCCTTAAGTAAGCCCACGGTTTCCCTTGTATTGGGAGGAAGTCATTCAATTGGAGTTCCTCTTGCAGTTTCTGCAAAATACAGCTATATTGTCCCTACTGCGACTATGATTATCCATCCTGTACGTATGAATGGCACTGTGATAGGAGTTTCACAGACCTATGATTACTTTGAAAAAATACAGGATAGAATATTGACTTTTGTATCCAACCATTCAAAAATTGACAAAGAAAAACTAAAAAGCCTTATGCACAACACCAGCCAGCTTGCCAAGGATGTAGGCTCAATATTGGTGGGCCCTGAAACGGTAGAGGAGGGCATTATTGACGAGGTGGGAGGAATTAAGGAAGCGCTGAATAAATTATATGAAATGGCAGGAAGGGGTGAGAAGGAATGCTGTACACCGTAACTCCCCTGGATAGAATCTACACGGATAGAACGGAATCTCTTATTAAGTCGAAAAGGACAGAGGAAAAGTCGACAGATGTAGAACAAAGCAGTTTTGATGTGGAACATGGCAAAATATACACAAGAAAAGAGGGAGAAGGCTATATCATCGAAGGCATACAATCCACCGATATGCAGGATTATCTCAACCCTGTTTACTCCCCGGGAAATAATTTTCCTTGCAACTAAGGTTTTTTAAGGGTATAATATTCTATGAAAATCTCCTGAAAAAATATGGAAAGTCCCAGTTGAGCCTTTTAATATTCTTTCAGGAGAATGGTGTAGAATGGCTGTCAAAGGATCAGGAAAAGCCAGCAGCAGGCGGCTGCAGTTATTCCGGGTCTATTTTTAAGTTTAGGGAGGGTTTGTTTTGGCTGCCGTAAAAGAGAAGAATAAGAGTTCTGCCAGAAAAAGGACAAGCAGTACCGGCAAGACGAGTAGTACCGGTAGGAAAAACAATGGCAGAAAGAGTGTACATAAAGGAAAAAGAAAAGATCCTGTAAAGGATATGTACAGGGATGAGATAATATTGGTAGCAAGCCTTGTTATATCACTCCTTTTGATACTTAGTAATTTTAATTTAAGCGGTAAGGTTGGAAACTGGATCAATGGCTTTACTTTTGGCATGTTTGGTTTCCTTGCATATTTGCTGCCGTTTTTTCTGTTTTTCTCCGTGGCTTTTGGGGTTGCTAACAGGGGAAGCTGGGCAGCCCACGTAAAAATAACGTCGGCAGTGCTCATGAGTGCCGTTCTGGCTGCTATTATACAGCTGTTTAATGGAGGGTATGCGAAGGGGGTAAAGCTTACGGACATTTACCAGGCATCATCAAAGGAGAGGATCGGAGGAGGTTTTATCGGAGGCTTGCTTTTGAGCCTGCTTTCCCCTTTGTTTGGAACAGCGGGAAGCTATGTTGTTCTATGCGGGATAATGATTGTTCTTATTGTAGTCTTTACAGGTAAATCCCTCCTCAAGCCTTTGGGTAAAAAAAGTGAGGAAGCGCTCCAGCAGATGAAGGAAATGAAGCGCCTGAGACAGGAAGAAGCGGAACAGGAAGTTCCGGAAGAAGAGGCAGTGGTACCAAAGAGAAAGGCAAGAATAATTTCCTTCCCGAAGAATGAGAAAGAATCTACGGAAGGTGAGAATACAGCAGAAGAAGCAAAAGCAGATGAGATTCCTTCCATGAAAAAAGGAAAGTCCGCAAGAAAGAAAAAAGAAGCGGAAAATAAAGCAGCTGTGGAAATGCAGGAGATAATTCCGGCAACAGAGGAAGAAATTCCCATACAGCAGGCAGACATGGGCTTTATACTTCATGAAGAGGCAAAGGCAGAAGAACCGGCCTTTATGGAAGAAGATAATATTCCGGATATAACTTCAGCCGGCAGTTTTGCGGAGGAAGGGTTTTTTAACAGCTATGCAGAGGAAGTAGAGGAAGAAAAAGCGGATAGCCCTATTGAGTTACAGCAGGAGACGGAGGAAGCCTTTCCAGAAGCAGAACAGCCGGTGGAACCCCAAAGGGAGCCTGCGGGGAAGGAAAAAGCAGGGGAAGCAGAAGCGGACTTAACCGGTCTATCCGATGAAATGAGCCGTAACCAGCAGGTGCCGGTAAAGGAATATATATTTCCGCCTTTGGATTTACTGGCTAAGCCCAAAGGGAATGCCAGGGGAATGTCTGAAAGAGATTTGAAGGAAACAGCTATGAAGCTCCAAAAGACCCTGGAAAGCTTTGGAGTCGGTGTTTCGGTTACCAATGTCAGCTGCGGTCCTTCGGTAACCAGATATGAGCTCCTTCCGGAGCAGGGAGTTAAGGTAAGCAGAATCACCGGCCTTGCCGATGATATCAAACTGAATCTGGCTGCCGCCGATATCCGTATTGAAGCCCCTATCCCCGGTAAGGCTGCCGTGGGAATTGAAGTACCCAATAAAGATAATTCCATGGTACTTTTCCGGGAATTAATAGACAGCAGGGAATTTAAGGAGCATTCTTCTGATATTGCATTTGCCGTTGGAAAAGATATCGGAGGACAGATTGTTGTTACGGATATTGCTAAAATGCCCCATCTTCTAATTGCAGGAGCCACCGGTTCCGGAAAATCCGTTTGTATTAATACCTTGATTATGAGTATTTTATATAAAGCCAATCCTTCCGACGTGAAGATGATCATGGTGGATCCCAAGGTTGTAGAACTTAGTGTTTATAATGGAATACCCCATCTTCTGATACCTGTGGTCACGGACCCCAAGAAGGCATCGGCAGCACTTAACTGGGCGGTCATGGAAATGACAGAGCGGTATAAGAAATTTGCTGATTTAGGTGTAAGGGATGTAAAGGGTTATAATGAAAAGGTTGCAACGGTGGCGGAATACCAGGATGAAAGATACCAGAAGCTTCCCCAGATTGTAATTATCGTAGACGAACTTGCAGACCTTATGATGGTAGCGCCGGGAGAAGTGGAGGACGCTATCTGCCGTCTGGCACAGATGGCCCGTGCGGCAGGACTTCATCTTATTATAGCCACCCAGAGGCCTTCCGTTAATGTTATAACCGGTCTGATAAAGGCGAATATTCCTTCCAGAATTGCTTTCTCCGTATCCTCTGCCATTGATTCCAGGACTATCATTGATGGAGCTGGGGCGGAAAAGCTTCTCGGCAAGGGAGATATGTTATTCTTCCCTTCCGGTTATCCAAAGCCCATTCGTGTACAGGGAGCATTTATTTCGGATAAAGAAGTCAGCGGGGTCGTTAAATTCCTGTCAGAGACCAACAGCGGTGCCGAATACAATGAAGAGGTAGCCGGTAAAATTGCCAATGCCCAGATAACGGACAGTTCAGGGGCAGCCGGCGGCTCTGAAAGAGATGATTATTTTGTGGAGGCCGGTAAATTCATTATAGATAAGGATAAGGCATCCATTGGAATGCTGCAAAGAGTATATAAAATCGGTTTCAACAGAGCTGCCAGAATTATGGACCAGCTGGCTGAGGCCGGTGTGGTGGGACCCGAGGAAGGAACCAAGCCAAGAAAGATATTAATGTCTTTGGAGGAATTTGAAGAGTATGTCGACGAATATTTATAAAACACCTGTGAAGGGATTCCTGGTTACCAATTCCTATCTCGTAAACTCTAAGTTTTCTGTCATACATCAGTGGTTTTTGGAGAGCGCTGAAAAGCTTTCCATAGACCTTAAGGGTTTTACCAATTCCCAGATACCGATATATCTTCCCGGCAGAAGAGAAGCTGCCGCAGGAGAAATAAGCAGAAGGAAGGACAGCAGGACCGGAGAGGCAGACTTTGTCCTCTTTTGGGATAAGGATATCAGGCTTGCCAGATTTTTGGAGGATATGGGATACAGGCTGTATAATTCTTCACAGGCCATTGCCTTAAGCGATGATAAGAGCCTCACCCATCTGGTGCTCAGTAAAGCCGGTATAC
>JAEYPZ010000070.1:0-51392 GCA_023410275.1 Bacillota bacterium | reverse complement strand
GCTAGTAAGACCCCTGAAAGACGATCAGGTGGATAGGTTAGAGGTGGAAGTGTGGTAACACATGGAGCTGACTAATACTAATAGGTCGAGGGCTTGACCTAAAATTAGATGGAATCAAAAAAATGTGCGGTTTTGATGGTATAATTAAAATTAATAAAGAAATATGACGGAAATGGTCATGATATAGATGGGAAAAGGAAGTTGTAAAAGCAACTTCCTTTTTTGCTTGGTTTTTCAATAAAGTGGACTGCGTTGGAACTAAAGTAATCAGGTAAAATACCGATAAAATATATAGGAATAAAATACCAGTAAATTGATTCTAACCGTTTGGGAAGGAGAGAACTATACTGGAACCAACCTGGGGTGAAAGAAAATTACAGAGGAAAGGATGCCACATGCAGCTTCTTTCATTCCTATCACTATGTGGAAATTCCGTGAACCATTATGCGTTATGTTATGGTCAGCCCTTAAAACTTCACAGCCTTAAAACTCTATTCACTCTAATAGTTACAGGCGAATTCATAGTAGTATAGTTCATTGGTAGTGAAGTTCTTTGGAATGCCCTGATTGCTGGGAAATACATAGCTATGCAGGCTTGGAGTAGAATCAAATATGAAAAAGTCTTGTTAATGTATATGTCTGCCAGCTTTACAGAGGTCACACATCTTATAAGGAAATAATTTAATTATTAGTTTCGGTGCAGGAGATTTTTAAAATCTTCTATGTCTTTTTTCGTACAGTCCTCTTTATTATATCGGGCCTTTTCATAATAGAAAGCCAAATTCTCTGATTTCTCCTCCTTATCTTCATCAGAACAGGGACTATCAGATAGAATATACCGGGATAATTCCGTAGGTGTGGCTGACATTTTAGGGAGTTTTCCTTTCTGAGCCAGGATGGCTTTATAAAAGGCTTTTCGTATCTTATCATTGTTCGTCTGGCTCCAGAATCGTGAAAGGCCTTTTTGTCTGACGGAAGGCTTCTCTTTTAGAGCTTTTTCCCTTTTATCAAAGGGAGATATGAACTCCGTATTATCCTTAAAAAGGTTTCGCTTGTCTTTATAAAAGGTCTGGTACAGCTTGTATATGGCAAAGGAAATAAGCGCAATTGCAGCTACAACCATTGCTATAGTAAGAAGAGTCAATATAAAATTCTGAAGATGCTGCCAGAAAGGAGAAGGCGGAGCAGCTGTCGGGAGCGGTGGAGGGGAGGCAGTCGGTGCATTCTGCTGAGCTTCTTGTATTTGGGGGACATTGGAGGAAGCACCTGGAAGCAGCGATAGTATTCCTCTGATAATGGCCAGGAGTCCCTTTTGGACAGCCTGAAGTAATTCCTTTAAAGGAAGTCTGGTAAAGGCAAGCATACTAACAAATGACAGACCTAAAAAGAAAATAATTATCGTGTGATTGACGGTCTTTATTTGCTTAAATGGAACATTACTGGTTTCCTGCTGCAGACTGAAATAATGCTCAAAATTAATGAGGTAGCTGTTTATAAGAAAGAGTAATATAAAGATAATTGTCAGCATAAAAAGAAGTTGGTTAAGTCCTGCCAGCTGCAGCTGCAGGTTTACCAGGTATAAAAGGCCCAGGATTAATAAGTGGGCTGGAGATATATTTTTTCTGCCCATCTCTTCCTCTTTAAGCCTTTTAACCAGGCTGTAAAGAGTGACAGCTGTCATAAAGCATATGCCTAGAAGTTTGCCGGCAAGTGTAGGAGTAAGCAGAAAAAACACTGCTATAAGGCAGCAATGAAGAAGCAGAAAAGACCACATATGTCTTGTGTACTGCTGAATGCAATAGGACAGCACTGCTCCTGTAAGAGAAAGAAAGAAAAGGAAGGGGGAAGCAGGGCTGCTTTTGGTTAACAGCAGTATAAGAGCCATAATAGCGTATATGGAGATAACGCCCAATATTAGGTTTATGACATCAATTATCAAACGATATATTTTATTATTCATATTTGCACCCGTTGTATATCACAGGCTGGCCTGCGATACTGCCACAATTAATAAGGAGTAAAAAACTGGTATGTGGTATCCTTTCGTATCTGATTTTCTTTCACTTTTAATGAAATGATGCCGTTGGTATACGTCATAACCGAAAAAATTAGTCGTATTGTGAGGTTCTATTAACGTAGAAGCCTTTGGCTTTTGCCCATTTTCTTATTTCAGCTTATATTCCATCTAATGTATCCCCTCTAACAAATCCATCTAATTTATCCCTCTGACATATCCAATCTAACGTATCCCCTCTAACAAATCCCTCTAACAAATCCCTCTAACAAATCCCATTTAACATATCCCATCTCATATATCCATTTAACATATTTCATCTATCATATTCAAGCACTTTTATTTTTAAGCAGTAGTATATGAATATGCTTAAGCTGCTGTCCAGACAATAGTTTTAGACTTTATTTCTTCCCTGACAGCTGCCGTAATATCCTTATTTACAGGGAGAATCCAGATAAAATCCATTTTTATAGCTGCTATATGGCAGAGTAAATCCTGAAAATCTTCCTTTTGATAGGTAGAAAGAAAGATAATATATTCATTCTTACTTTCGAGGCATTGGCCTTCCAGGCAGGAGACGAAGGGCAGGGGAGTTTTGGAAGTATCAAGGAGACTCAAAGCCTTGTTGATGGTATCCAGATGGTGTATGCCTGAGCCGGCCTGAATTGTTT
This sequence comes from Bacillota bacterium, assembly GCA_023410275.1. Taxonomy (GTDB): domain Bacteria; phylum Bacillota; class Clostridia; order Lachnospirales; family Lachnospiraceae; genus Anaerocolumna. The sequence continues at coordinate 48,707 of JAEYPZ010000070.1, read as the reverse complement.
CATTGACCTCTCCGGTAAGACTCCTGCAATTAGTTAAAAGTGATACCGGGATACCCTGGGCCAGGAATTTTTCGGAAAGGGTACTGGCAAGGCGAATGCTTTCCTCCTCCAGGTCCTCCTGTTTTAAAGCGGTTTCCTGCTCCAGGTTAAGTAAAAGCTTTACCTGAAAAGAAGAGGTATAGTTAAAGGCATTTACCTTTAGTTCTCCTGTTTTTGAGGAAGCTTTCCAGTTAACGGATTTCAGGGCATCATAGGGCTGATATTCTCTGATACCTCTGAACTCAAATGGGTCTTCATTGGTAAAACGTTTTGTAAGTACGGTGCCAAGCAAGGTCTTGAACATGGGGTCAAAAGAAGGGGCGGTAACAGTTTGCGGGTATACATAAAGTGACAGCTGCTGAGGACAGTCCATAACCATTTCCGAGGATAAAAAGAGGTTGGAGCAGATGATATCCGCTCTGTCCACGGTGTAATAACCCCGGCGGCTGCATAGGAAGGGGAGCTGTCTGGTAAGCTTCTGATACATCATAAGGGATAAAACATCACTCCGGTAATAATTATCCGTAACAGATGCATTTTCCATTCCGGGGAATTCGAGATTTCTTGATGTCCTGAATTTAACCTTTAGCAGGGGAAGGGGCAGCAGCTTCCGGTTTGTAATTGTTTCTACAAGTGTAAGAGAATCCCCTTCCTTAGCCGTATCTTTATTAAACTTAAGCTCAATTTCAAGGTTTTTATCCCACCATTTCCGGTAAAGATATTTCTGCAGCAGGTATAAGAAGTAAGCGCCTAAAACAGCGGCAAGCAGATTCATAGTGCTACCTCCCTGAAAAGTTTTCGGTAGGTACGGGGATATCCTCTAAGATACCGGAAAGAATATCTCTGGAAGCTTCGATCTTCTGGAAGGAAGTCTTTAACACCAGGCGGTGGGAAAGCACATAGGGAGCAATATATCGGATATGTTCCGGAATTACATACTGGAAGCCTTTTATGGCACTGTAGGCTTGAACGGCTCTCAGGAAAGACAGGCTTCCCCTGGGGCTTACACCAAGTACAATGTCTTTATGGTCTCTTGTTTTTTGCACAATGGACACCATATATTCCATCAGGGAAGGATGCAGGTAGACATCCTTTATTTCTTCCTGGGCCTTTAAGAGCTCTTCTGTGGTGCAGACAGGTATAAGGCTTTCCAAAGGTGAAGCTTTGATAAAGCGGTTCAATAAAAATACTTCTTCCGATGGAGAGGGAAAGCCCATGGACAGCTGCATAAGAAACCTGTCTAGCTGAGCTTCCGGAAGAGGAAAGGTACCGGCTGTTTCAACAGGGTTTTGGGTTGCGATGACAAGAAAAGGCTTTTTTAACAGGTAGGTTTTTCCGTCTATAGTAATCTGCCGCTCTTCCATACATTCCAAAAGGCTTGACTGGGTTCTGGGTGTTGCCCGGTTGATTTCATCAGCCAGAAGTATATTTGTAAGTACAGGGCCTTCCCTGAACAGAAAATCCCCCTCTTTCTGGTTGTAATAATTTATGCCGGTAATATCGGAAGGAAGGAGATCCGGTGTAAATTGGATACGTTTAAAATCTGCTTTCAAAGACTTTGCCAAAGATTTGGCAAGTACGGTCTTCCCTGTACCAGGGACGTCCTCAAGAAGTATATGGCCATTGGCTAAAAGGGCGGTTATAACAAGGTCTATGGTTTCGGATTTTCCCACAAGCACCTTTTCCACATTGTTTTTTATAGCACTTACTGTCTGTTGTAAATCCTGCATGTCTACACCATTGCATATCGCAGGCATGCCTGCGATACTGCCACAAATAAAAATGAGTGAAAGAATCTGTAAGTGGCATCCTTTCAAAATAATATTTTCTTTCACTCTTGCTCCCATTGCATACCGCAGACTTGTCTGCGGTACTGCCATAAATAAAGGAGTGTGAAAGTGTTTTTCTTTCACACCTGCTCCCATTGCATACCGCAGACCTGTCTGCGGTACTGCCATAAATAATGGAGTGTGGAAGAGCTTTTCTTTCACACTTGCTCCTTCTATATAGTTATTCGCACATGCTAAGGCACATAATATCAACGGAGCCTTAGTATCCCAATAGAGCTTATTATTTATAGTAACATAATGGTAATAAAATTCAATGGTCAAGATTGTTCTTTTGTTTTCAAATGTGCTATGTTATAATTGCATTCAGATGAATTCTTACAATAACGCAGCATCATATAAATAGCAGGTGCTGAATTAAGTGAAATCTATGCAATGCTATTGAACCGGTAACGCTTCTGGCATAATGTGTTTACTGTATGATTATCCGGTTAGAACTGTTAATTTTGGGAGGAAGGTAAGAGATATGTTTTGTAAATCCTGCGGGAGAATGATAGAGAATGAAAATGCAAATTATTGTGAATATTGCGGAACATTATTGAAAGAGCAAAGTTTTCAGGAATTCCGTAGTGCAGAAGTATATCAGAATGAGAAGGAAGAGAAGGAAGAAGAAAAGCCGATAACCTTTGGAAATTGGGCCGGCAGTATGCTGCTGCCCTTTATTCCGATATTCGGACCTATTGTATATGTTGTAATGCTTATATATTGGTCTATTTCCGATAAAACTGCAAAGAGTAAGAAAAATTGGGCAAGAGCAACTTTGGTTATTGTGGTGCTGTCTCTATTTCTGCTGGTTGCTTATTTTAACTGGGCAATGCAGCAGCTTGTAGCCAGCGGCTTTGATATTAACGCATATATGCAGCAGCTTAATGTGAAATAAAAAGAAGAGGGCTGATGCCGCCTATCCTTACAGCAATTTAAAATTACTGAGAAGATAAGGGGAATCAGCCCTGTCTTTTTAGCACTTAACTTGCCAGAATCTCATCAATTACACGTAATTCCTCTTCCGTAAAGGAAAGGTTCTTAAGTGCCTCTACATTTTCAACAATCTGGGAGGCTTTACTTGCTCCTATCAGGGCAGTGGTAATCTTTCCTTTTCTTAATACCCAGGCAAGAGCCAGCTGAGCCATGCTCTGCCCGCGTTCTTTTGCCAGTACATCTAATTTCTGGACTTTTCTTACGGAATCCTCTGTTACGGAATCGGGGCGAAGGAAAGGACTGTTGGGGTCAGCCGCTCTGGAATCCTTCGGGATACCACCCAGATATTTATTGGTTAAAAGTCCCTGGGCAAGAGGGCAAAAGGCAATGCTTCCCACGCCGTATTTATCCAGGACAGGGGTAAGGTCCTTTTCCACCCATCGGTTGAACATATTGTAATTGGGCTGGTGAATAAGAAGAGGAGTACCCAGGTCCTTTAATATCTTGATTGCTTTTTCCGCCTGTTCACCACTGTAGTTGGAGATTCCGGCATAGAGTGCTTTACCCGAGCGTACAATCTGGTCAAGAGCCATCATGGTTTCTTCCAGGGGAGTGTCAGGGTCCGGTCTATGATGGTAGAATATGTCGACATAGTCTACGCCAAGACGTTTTAAGCTCTGGTCTAGGCTGGATACCAGGTATTTTTTACTGCCCCATTCGCCGTAAGGGCCGGGCCACATATAATAACCTGCTTTGGAGGAGATGATGATCTCATCCCGGTAAGGCTTTAATTCGTTCTTTAAGATTCTTCCGAAATTCTCTTCCGCGGAACCGGGAACGGGACCGTAGTTATTGGCAAGGTCAAAATGGGTAATACCGTGGTCAAAGGCGGTAGTAACCAGGCTTACCATATTATCATAAATATTTACGGAACCAAAATTGTGCCATAGCCCCAGGGAAAGAGCCGGCAGCTTTAAGCCGCTGTTTCCGCAGCGGTTATATACCATGGTTTCATAACGTTTCTCATTGGCTTGATACATATTCTTAGGACACCTCGATTCATAATAATTATTTAGAAGGACTTGCAGGATTTTCTGATATCCGCTCCATGCCATAAATTTACTTTTTGTACAGGACATGTACTCCTTCTATTTTTCTATGATATAATGTACAGGCAGGGAAAACAAGGTATTATATTATACTTAATCTGCAATTTATTATTTTTCAAAGAGACTAAAATGATGTATTTGCAGGGGATTTCCTTGGATTTTGTCGGGATTCGTATTGACAGAAAAAGTATCATGTTTTATATTTAACAGTACAAAGTACCTTTCAGGGGTGCGGAAAGCAGCTGCATCCATAACTTACAACAGGAAAGGAACAGGAAGGAATTTATATGAAAAAAGTAAGAACCAGATTTGCACCCAGCCCCACAGGAAGAATGCATGTGGGAAATTTAAGAACTGCCCTCTATGAGTATCTGATAGCAAAGCATGAAGGAGGGGATTTTCTTCTGCGTATTGAAGATACGGATCAGGAACGGTTTGTGGAAGGTGCTACGGAGATCATATATAACACCTTAAAGAAAACAGGACTGGTTCATGATGAGGGACCGGATAAGGACAAAGGCTACGGCCCCTATGTCCAGAGTGAGCGCCAGGCAAGCGGTATTTATTTAAAATATGCCAAGGAGCTTATTGAAAAAGGGGAGGCTTATTATTGCTTTTGCACCAAGGAGCGCCTTGCTTCTTTGAAGAGTGTGGTTTCCGAGGAAGATGATAAGGAAATTATAAAATACGATAAGCACTGTCTTCACCTTAGCAAGGAGGAAATCGAGGCCAATCTGGCAGCAGGAATTCCCTATGTAATCCGTCAGAACATTCCCCAGGAGGGTACCACTACCTTTACGGATGCCATTTACGGAGAGATAACGGTAGAAAATGCGGAGTTGGATGATATGATTCTGATGAAGTCCGACGGCTATCCTACCTATAACTTTGCCAATGTAATAGACGACCATCTGATGGATATTACACATGTAGTAAGAGGAAACGAATATCTTTCCTCCACACCTAAATATACAAGACTTTACCATGCTTTTGGCTGGGAAGAGCCTGTTTATGTACACTGTCCTTTAATTACCAACGAGGAGCATAAGAAGCTTTCCAAGAGAAGCGGTCATTCTTCCTTTGAAGATTTATTGGAGCAGGGCTTTGTAACAGAAGCAATTGTGAATTTCATCGCCCTCCTTGGCTGGAGCTCCGGTACAAATGAAGAGCTGTTTACCCTGGAAGAGCTTATTAAGGAATTCGACTATACCCATATGAATAAGTCTCCGGCCGTATTTGACATGGCAAAATTAAGATGGATGAACGGCGAATATATCAAGAGGATGGAGAAGGAGCAGTACTATGAGATTATTCTTCCCTATGTAAAAGAGGTTGTTCATAAGGAGTATGACTTAAAGAAAATTGCAGACCTTGTAAAGAGCCGAATCGAGACTTTATTGGATGCTAAGGATATGATCGATTTCTTTGAGGAACTGCCGGATTATGACATCGCAATGTATACCCATAAGAAGATGAAGACCGATTCTGAGATTTCCTTACAGGTTCTAACAGAGCAGCTTCCGCTCCTGGAAGCACTGGGTGATTACTCCGTAGAGGGCATTGAGAAGGTCATAATGGGCTATATTGCGGACAAGGGCATTAAGAACGGAACAGGCCTTTGGCCTCTGCGTACGGCAGTATCCGGAAAGCAGTCCACTCCCGGAGGAGCCTATGAAATTATGAACATTATAGGAAAAGAGGAAAGCCTTAGAAGAATCAGGGCCGGCATAGAGAAATTAAGGCAGGGATAAGCCTATGGAAGTAAATCAGCAGCAGCTTGCGGCAATCAGACATGACACCGGGCCTATGATGGTACTTGCAGGGCCCGGTTCCGGAAAGACCCTGGTAATTACCAGAAGGGTGCAGCACCTGATAGAAGAATATGGTGCCAGTCCTTCCAACATACTGGTGATTACCTTTACAAAGGCAGCGGCGGAGGAGATGAAGGAGAGGTTCCATAAACTCACCGGGCAGCAGCACCCGGGAGTTTCCTTTGGAACCTTTCACTCAGTATTCTTTACGATATTAAAGTTTGCCTATGGGTTTAACGCTTCGAATATTATAAGAGAAGAGCAGCGCTATGCCTTTATGAAGGAAATTATATATAAGCTTTCCTTAGAGGTTGAGGATGAAAAGGAGTTCTCAGAGGAGATTCTTTCGGAAATCAGTCTTGTAAAAGGGGAAAGACTGGATTTGGAGCATTACTATTCAATAAACTGCTCCGAGGATAATTTTAAGAAAATATACCGGGCTTATGAAAATAAGCTTACGGATTCCCATCTCATAGACTTCGATGACATGCTGGTATTGTGTTTAGAGCTTTTAAGCGAAAGACCGGACATTCTATCCCTGTGGCAGAATAAATTCAAGTATATCTTAATCGATGAATTTCAGGACATCAATAAAATTCAATACGATGTTATCAGGCTTTTAGCAAAGCCCCTTAATAATCTTTTTATCGTAGGGGATGATGACCAGGCCATTTACCGTTTTCGAGGGGCAAAACCTGAGATAATGCTGCATTTTAAGGATGATTACCCGGACAGCAAAAGGGTTGAGCTTACCAATAATTACCGCTGTGGTGGAAAGATTATGCAATGTGCTTCGGCACTGATTAAGAATAATGCAAGGCGCTATGAGAAAGCGATGAGGGCCGCCTCAAAGGAAGGCGGTGAGGTTGCCATCCGTTCCTTTGAAAACATGAAGGAGCAGAACCTTTCCGTTGTGGGTGAAATACTGAAATATAACAAGAAGGGGATAGACTTCTCCAAAATTGCCGTATTGTTCCGCACCAATATACAGCCAAGGGCTCTGGTAGAAAAAATGATGGAGTACAATATCCCCTTTCAGATGAAGGACCGTATTCCCAATTTGTATGAGCATTGGATTTCCCAGGATATTATCGCCTATATCAGGCTTGCGGCAGGCGAGAAGGAGAGAAGGTTCTTTCTCCAGGTAGCCAACAGACCCAACCGTTATCTTAACAGGGAAGCCATGAAGGAGGCTCAGATAGATTTTCTGGCCCTGAGAAAATTCTATGGGGACAGGGACTGGATGCTTGACCGCATTGATAAGCTGGAATACGACTTGAATCTTATCAAAAACATGAACCCTTACGGAGCAGTTACCTATATCCGAAAGGGAGTTGGATACGAGGGGTTTATAGAAGAATATGCAAGAATCCGGAACTTAAAAGCAGAGGAGCTGATTGAGGTGCTGGATGAGCTGGCGGAAAGTGCCAGAAATTATGAGAGCTTTGCTGCCTGGTTCTTACATATGGAGGAATATAAAGAGGAATTAAAAAGGAAGACAAGGGAAGCAAAAGAGAAGAACGGAGACAGAGTGACCTTAGCCACTATGCACAGCTCCAAGGGCTTGGAATATCAGGTCGTATTTATTGTGGATGCTAACGAAGGAATTACCCCTTACCGCAAAGCGGTGCTGGAAGCTGACTTGGAAGAAGAGCGGAGACTCTTTTACGTAGCGGTGACCAGAGCAAAAGAATACCTGCATATTTATTCTTCCAAGGAAAGATACAACAAGGAGCTTGCCTTATCAAGATTTGTCGGGGAGATGCTCATAGACCGGGACACCCTTACTCCGGGAACCCTTGTAGAGCATAAAACCTATGGAAAAGGAATGATTAAAACCATCCAGGATGGTAAAATTACCATTTATTTTGAAGAAAAAGCGGTCTATAAAACCATGAATCTGGACTATTGCATTCAGAACAGACTCTTAGCCCTGTTTCAAAAAGCATATTAACAATGAAAAGCAATGCCCTGTCTTTGACAGTATAAAAAGATAAAAAGCCTCGCAAACCCAGTAAATTGATATGGTTTTCGGGGCTTTTGAAGTTTTGCCATTGCACGTTACTGGCAAAAAGAATAATCTATGTCAAGGTTTTCAACGTTTTTTTGATTAGGCAAATGTCAAAGAACCGATCCGGGTTATAATTTTACCTTTCATAACTGGAAATGAATAAAAGAGGCTTACAAATATACCTAGATATGTCATACTAATGCCTATTAAAGCATATAAAACATATATGAATGATGTGATATGATTTGGCCGCTTAATGTGTAATTTCTAGAAAGTGGCAAGAGCAACAGAGTATTGTTTTATTTCAGCATAATTTGAGGGTATTTTTGGAGAAAACACTATTGATTAAGAGAGAGACCCCTTAATTAATAGATTTCTATAATCATATTCTCGGTTATTATAAATTTAAGGATGAAAGGGAGAATTTTATGAAGAAGAGAGTATTAGCGCTATTACTTACGTTAGTCATGGTATTTTCATTGGTTGGCTGCAAAGACAAAAAAGAGACCAAGACGGATGCGGATACCCCTACAGAAGGTGCTTCCACACCTGAAGCTGCAGCTACAGCAGAAGCCGAAAAAGGTTCTGAGGACAATCCGGGCGCCGGCGGAACACTCACTCTGGCTTACAATGCGGATATTGATAATTTGGATTACACGTTCACTCAAAGAGCAACGAACAACGAGCATGTTGCGAACTTTGTTGACAGTCTGCTGGAAAATGATTCATCGGGCAATCTCGTCCCGGATCTTGCGGAAAGCTGGGAGGTCAGCGCTGATGGACTGACGTACACCTATCACATTCGCCAAGGTGTGAAATGGGTAACCAGCGAGGGAACGGAATATGCCGAAGTCACGGCTCAGGACTGGGTAACCGCTTTGAAGCACGCGGCTGACGTTGAATCCGAAACGCTGTATATTGTTTCCGGCAGTGTGAAAGGCCTGCAGGATTACATTGATGGGAAGACGAAGGATTTCAGTACAGTTGGTGTTAAAGCGGTTGATGACTACACTCTGGAATATACGTTGAATCAATCTGAACCGTACTGGAACTCAAAGACGACGTATGGTATATTGTTCCCAATCAACGCTGAATTTCTGGAATCCCAAGGTGAAAGTTTCGGCTCCACGGATCCGAGCTCCATCCTTTACAACGGTCCGTTCCTCCTGACCAACAATACGGCGAAATCCGTAATTGAATACACGAAGAATGAAAATTATTGGGATGCGGGTAATGTCTTTATTGACGGAGTAAAATACATTTATAATGACGGCAGCGACCCTGACAGTTACTTTGCACAATTCCAGGAAGGGACGTTAAGCCAGGCCGCGGTTTATCCGAATTCCGCAGGATTTTCGAAGGTTACCGAAGCTTATCCGGATGGCGTCATTTTCAGTCAGTCGAATGGGACTACATATAACCTGACTTTCAATTTTGCCCGGGTGGCATATGAGCATACAAGCAAAAAATCCGACGAAGAGAAATCTTCTACGGCTAAGGCTATCCTGAACCGAGATTTTCGTTTAGCACTTCTGTTTGCTTTTAACCGCACCTCCTACAGCGCACAAGGTGTCGGTGATGAAGCGGCGGCAGCTCGTCTGCGTAATACCCTGATTCCGCCCCAGTTCTTACAGATTAACGGCGAAAATTACGGCAAGACAGTTGCAGGTAAATTATCCGCATTAGACAGCGATGCCTTTGGCGGTATCGATTTGAGCGATGGCCAGGATCCCTATTATAATGCAAAAAAAGCAAAGGAATACATTAGCAGGGCTAGAACAACGCTGGAGGCAGAAGGTGTGAAGTTCCCGATCCATCTTGATCTGCCGGAGTTAGAAACCTCTGAGATACTCGTCAATCAGGCGAAGTCATTGAAACAATCCATTGAAAGCGCGTTGGGCACTGATAATGTTGTGATTGATATCCAGCTGCTGGCTCAGGATCCTTTCTACGCCGCAACTTATTATGCGACGACGGGTGCCGCCAGCGACTTTGATATCTCAACTGCCTCCGGCTGGAGTCCCGACTATGACGACCCGGCTACTTACTTGAATATCTATAACTCCCGTACAGGCGACATGCTTTCAACTCTTGGTCTGACCGGTACGGATCTGGTAGAAGGGAAAGACACCAGTGCCGATGCCAAGGCAGCTTTAAAGATAAATGAATATGACGCAAAGCTGGATACAGCCGCTGCCATTACCGGGAAAGATCAATTAAACCAACGGTATACGGCTTATGCGGAAGCGGAAGCATGGTTACTGGATAATGTCCTTCAGATTCCGATTTACAATGGCGGCGGACGTCCTCGTGTAACGAAGGTTATTCCCTTTACGGCACCTTACGGCTGGTCCGGTATTTCGGCCGACAAGTTAAAATATATTAAACTGCAGGCAGAGCCGGTTACGCAGAATCAATATGATGCAGCTCTGAACAAATGGAATACGGCTCGTTCGGCAGCGGGAAAATAACCAATTTAAGTTTATAGAAAGAAATACCCTATAAAAGTAAATAAACAGAAGGGGCTGTTGCAAAAGGAAGCTCTGCGGAGTATAACTTGCCTCACACACCGGTTGACCGGCATCTGGCATGATTTGTATGCTAAAATCGTACATGAAATGTTCGCTTATAGCATACAAATCATATCATCTTTTGTCAAACAGTGCATTATGGCAAGCTATACTCCGCAGAGCTTCCTTTTGCAACAGCCCCTTCTATTATGGCAGGAGGGAAAATGTGAAGAGATATCTATTTTTTAGAATTTTACGCTCTCTTATCAGTATCATATTGGTGACAACCGTTGCCTATGCGATGATCTTCACCCTGGTTCCGCGAAATAGCATTTTTATCGGGGATACGACTTACAGTCGGTTGAAGGGAGATCCGGATAAGCGGACGAACTACGAAAATACAGTTTATCGTAAGCTGGGATATATTGATTTTATTCAGCTTGATGACATCGCACAGAGGATTACAGGGAAAACAGAAGGCACGGAATTCGACGCCATCATGGAAGGCAAGGATGAAGTGGCTATTCAGAAATGGGAGAAAGAGAACCGGGTGGATGGATGGGAAATCTATCAATTGCCTGTGGCCAGGACCTATTATGCCACTCGTGAAATTCCGGTGATTCAACGTGTACTACGTTTTTATGCAAATATTATCGATATAGACCACCCATGGAAAGTTAACGATCCGGATAATCCGGACCTGCCACGGTATATCCGCTTTGAGAACACACCGGAAGCCGGATTCACCTTGACTGGTTCCGGTACGCAGCATAAATATCTGCTTTATTTTAATTCGTCTTTTCCGTTCATTCACCAAAATATCATCCATCTGAATCTGGGAATTTCCTATCCGACTTTCCAGAGCAGGGGAGTGATGGACGTCATATTCAGCGGGCAAGGGAAGACTGATTCGAGGAAGATCACCTTTGAAACAGGGAAGACGGAGGTTTCGTCGATAAATATTTATTCCAGGCAATTTCAGCAAACGGCCCAAATTGATCGTCTGCAGAGAGGGCGGTTCAAGGATAACTATACGCTGACCACCAATAACTATCAGGATCCGTCAATGGCTCAAATCTCGCTGTCTATGGGCGTAATTGCTCTAATTATCACCTATGTAATCGGACTGTCCGCCGCCGTATTTATGGCTCGGCACAAAGGACGGTGGGGAGATCGCATCGGTGTTGTTATTGTGACGGTTTTAATATCCGTTCCAAGCCTTGCGTTTATCTATCTCTTTCGCTTTATAGGAAATACTGTATTTGGTTTGCCGGCAGATTTCCCGGTGTTGGGTGGACAGGACATCCGTTCCTATATTTTGCCGACGGTCATTCTGGGATTGCTTTCTGTTTCGGGCTTGGTGATATGGGTGCGCCGATACATGATTGATCAGGCATCGGCGGATTATGTTCATTTTGCCCGTGCAAAAGGATTGTCCGAGCGTGAGATATCCCACAACCATATCCTTAAGAATGCCATGATTCCTATTGTCAACCAAATTCCGGGAGCGGTTATCCTGTCGATTGCCGGGGCTACTATCACCGAAACAGTATTTGCCGCTCCAGGGATGGGGAAGATGCTGCCGGACGCAATCAAGGCATACAATAATTCGATGGTAATAGGTCTTGTCTTTATTTTTACAACGTTATCGATTATTTCTGTTCTGCTGGGGGATATATTAATGACAATTATCGACCCTAGAATCAGTTTATCGGTAAAGAAGGGAGCACATTAGGATGGATCAAGTATATAATACCGCGGGTAAAGACACTGGGGATAAATTTACGTTTGTCAAGCTGGATACCGTCGCATCTGAAAAGATCGACGCCCCCCGTTATTCCTACTGGCGCTCCGTCGCCCGACAATTTTTCAGCAGCAAAGTGGCGATTGGGATGCTGCTACTGCTGCTGATCATTATGGGCTTTTCCTTTATTCAACCGTTGTTCAGCGGTTATGATTTCATGGATACAGAAAGTATCAACGATTTCGGAGCACGCTATAATTGGCCATCTCTGGGCCAATGGTTCGGTACTGATGCCAATGGACAATCACTGTTTGATGTTGTCTGGGCAGGCGCGCGGACCTCTATCGCAGTAGGCGTGCTGGCTACGGTAATCAACACGGTCATTGGAGTGATTGTTGGGGCTGTCTGGGGAAGTTCAAAAGCAGTGGATAAGTTTATGATCGAAATCTACAATGTTGTGTCCAATGTTCCGGTACTGCTGATTGTAATTGTTTTGTCCTATGCATTCGGCAGCGGGTTTTGGAATCTGCTCTTTGCAATGTGCGCGACCAGTTGGATCTCAACTGCATATTTTATCCGTGTACAGGTCATGATTCGGCGTGACAGCGAGTACAATCTGGCTTCCAAAGCTTTGGGAACAAGATCGGTAAGGCTGATCACCAGGAACATCCTGCCCTACCTGATTTCCGTGATTGTGACAGACATTTCACGCAGTATGCCCAGCTTCATTTCCTATGAAGTTTTTCTTTCCTACTTAGGTGTCGGATTGAGCGCCAATGTTCCTTCCTTAGGCAGGGTCATCGCAAAGTATACGTCAAATATTACAAATTATCCGTATCTCTTCTGGATTCCTGTAATCGTGCTGGCTTTAGTGACCGTATCCATGTATATCGTGGGTCAGTCTCTGGCAGATGCATCGGATCCAAGAACCCACAGATGAGGAGGAAAATATGGCTATAAAAAAAGAACCAATCTTATCTGCACAAAATCTTATGGTTAAATTTAAAGTACGCGACCGTATTCTGACAGCTGTCCGAAACGTATCTCTTGACCTTAATGAGAATGAAACCCTGGCAATAGTTGGTGAATCAGGCTCAGGTAAATCTGTCCTGACGAAAACCTTCACCGGTATGCTGGATTCCAACGGGTATATTGATCAAGGACATATCATTTATAACGGTCAGGACCTGACGGAACTGAAACGGAACAAAGACTGGGAGAAAATCCGCGGTACTCAGATTGCTGTGATTTTCCAAGATCCAATGACATCTTTGAACCCGATTCGTACGATCGGATCACAAATTACGGAAGTGATTGTGAAGCATCAGAAGAAAAGCAGCAGTGAAGCGAAACAGGAGGCCATTAAATTGATGGAAAGAGCCGGAATTCTCGATGCGTCGAAACGTTTCAATGATTATCCGTTTGAATATTCCGGCGGGATGCGTCAGCGGATTGTGATTGCAATTGCGCTGGCCTGCCATCCCAAAATCTTAATCTGCGATGAGCCAACGACTGCCCTGGATGTTACAATTCAGGCACAGATTCTTGACCTGATCAAGAGCCTGCAAAAAGATTATGGGTTTACGTCAATTTATATTACACATGACCTTGGGGTGGTGGCATCAGTTGCTGACAAAGTCGCGGTCATGTATGCCGGTCAAATCATAGAATACGGAACGGTCGATGAAATCTTCTTCGACGCAAAGCACCCCTATACCTGGAGTTTGTTGTCTTCTTTGCCCCAACTGGGGATTAAAGGGAAAGAGCTGTACTCCATTCCCGGAACACCGCCTTCTTTATACCATGAAATAAAAGGGGATGCTTTTGCACCGCGTAACCCATACGCGATGAAAATTGATTTTGAAGAGGAACCCCCTTTCTTCTATGTAAGCGCGACTCATGGGGCAAAAACATGGTTACTGGATCCACGCGCTCCCCAAATAGAGGTGCCGGAAGGAATTCGTAATCTTGATGTGAAAATGAAAGCTTTGGTCAATCACAGGGGGGATAATAAACCTTTGCCGAAAGGAGAGGATTCAGATGAGTGAGAACAAGGATAAAAAAGAAGTCTTGCTATCGCTTAAAAATGTCCAGATCTCTTTTGGCGAAGGACGAAGGAAATTTGTAGCTGCCAATAACATCAATTTCGATATCTATAAAGGGGAAACCTTTGCCCTCGTGGGAGAATCAGGCTCTGGTAAAACAACGATTGGCCGTGCTATCGTACGCTTGAAGGAAACCAGTGAAGGGGATATCCTTTTCAAGGGAAAGAAGATTAACCGAAAAATATCCAGGAATGAAAAGGAGGTAGTCATCCGAAGCATCCAGATGATCTTTCAAGACCCGGCCGCTTCCTTGAACGAACGGGCAACGATTGAATACATCATCTCGGAAGGATTATATAATTTTCATTTATTTAAAAACGATGGGGACCGGCTGAAAAAAATTACGAAGATGATTTCGGAAGTTGGTCTGCTCCCGGAGCATCTGACCCGTTATCCCCATGAATTTTCCGGCGGTCAGCGTCAACGGATTGGTATTGCCCGGGCTCTGGTAATGAATCCGGAGCTGGTGGTCGCTGATGAACCGATTTCCGCGCTGGACGTGTCTATCCGTGCGCAGGTGCTGAACTTGATGAAACGGCTCCAGCGGGAAAAGGGCTTGACTTACCTTTTTATCGCACATGACCTTTCCGTCGTCAGATTTATTTCCGACCGAATCGCAGTCATCCAACGGGGAACAATTGTGGAGCTGGCGGAAGCAGAGGAATTGTTCCTGCATCCCATTCACCCTTATTCCAAGTCGCTTTTGTCCGCTGTACCTATCCCCGATCCTGAGATCGAACGGAACAAACAGTTAATCGTCTATGATGAATCAATTCATGACTACAGGGCCGATAAACCCTCTTTCGTGGAAATTTTGCCGGGACACTTTGTCTGGGCAAACAAAGCGGAGGAAGCGAGGTACCGTAAAGAGCTTTCGTGAACGTGTCAGGAGGTCTTTTCATAGTGGTTATGTTTACAGCAGTGTAGTATTGCTTACAATATAAGCGTGATGAAGACCAGCGTCAATGGGCGAGTTTAAAAAGCCGCCGGACTACATCATAATAAACAACAGCCCGGCGGTTATTTTGGTTTTATAGAGGGGAAGATATATTATTCTTCGTCTTCGCCTTCTTCTTCGTCTCCAAACATTTCATCGAATTCTTCACTATCCATTAACTCATCAAAGGCATCGGAAACAGCTTCAAATTCTTCATCATTTTCAATGTTAAGCAGTTCGATTTCGTCATTGTCATGCTCAATGAATTGATATAAGAAGATTTCGCTCTCTTCGTCTTCGTCGCTGTCAGCGGGTACAAGTGCGATATAATCCTTCTCTCCAACAGGGAATATACAAAGAACTTCACATTCTAACTCACTGCCGTCATCCAGTGTTAAGGTTACATTCATATGCTCATGTTCATGCTCATGATCATGTCCGCAGCCGCAATCATGGCCGTGTACGTGTTCGCTCATTTAAAATACCTCTCTTTCGGTATGCCTGCTGTTCGTAAAGGCATAAATTATTATACAGGGAGTAACGAAAAAATCGCTTTTCTAAGCTCCCTTTGTAGTACAATTTGACTTTAACAGATACAGCGTTAAATTGCAAGGCTAACTTGGGTAAAATAGAGAGATATTTTTATGAAAACATATTGACAATAAGCGAAATTTGAATAAAATAGACAATAGATTTGACTGGATGGGTAAAGCCCTCAAACAGGCTTGTTTTAAGCGCTTGCGGGATTTGGGGCTATAGGGAGAGGAGAACATTTCGTGTCTACAATTAATGCGAATGATAGCGGAAGAGCTACAGATGACCGCAGCTTAAACAGGCATAATCAGAGTATGACGAATGCACAGGGCAGATCAGCTAATAATAATACCAGGAAACCTTATATACCGGGGAGTAATGGCAAGAGTACCATGAATCAGACAACATGGAATAACAAAGAACAAAGGGATGGGAAGATTAGCAGAGACACAAAGCCAGACGGCAGGTCCTCAGGCTATAATAACAGGGACAGCAGCGATTTAAAGGCAGCAGGCTATCCTGACAGGAGAAACAAGGATACCAGAAATACCTCATATACAAAGTATACAGGTCAAAACAGTAACAGAGATGCAAAAGCTGTAAATTACGGCGCCAGAGATAACAATAACGGGAGGACGGCTGCCGGCGGGAAGCCTTTCTCACCTGGAAATAAAGAATATAGAGGAAAGAAGCCTTATGGAGCCTATGGTAAGGACAGCTATGGCGGCGGAAATGGCTTTCATAAGGATGACGATTACGAAGAAAATAACCAGCACCGAAAAGGCTGTTCATCCGGCGGCCAGCGCAGTGATGGAAAGGCGAAAGGCACCAGGGACAAGGAAAAAGAACCCCAGTCGGATAAGCTGGAAACCGTCAGGCGTCTGGAAAAGGAAAAAAAAGCACTGGAGCGTAAAAGCCAGGAATTAGAAAAAGAGAAGCAGAGCAAACCCCAGCTGAAGAAGAAGAGAACCAGCAATGTCGATTGGACAAAGGGCTATGCAAAAGGATTGTATGGGGATGACGATGAAGAGGACTACTCCGAGTACTTTTAAGAAACACTATGCATAAGTACTTTTATCACGAAAGAATGATAGTTATATGAACGCTATCTTTGGCGGAGTGGAGCTGGATTTAAGAGAAGCAATTATTGAGGAAGATATTGTAATAAACGCAACGGTCGCTTTTGGCGGTATTGATATCTCAGTACCGGGCAATGTTAATGTTAAGGTATCCAATATACCTATCTTTGGTGGCGTAAGTAATAAGGCCGGCAGAACCTATAATGAATCACTGCCCACTATTTACGTGAATTCCACCTGTATGTTTGGAGGGATTGATATTAAATGAGCGAATTTCAGAAAATTATAAAGTATGCGGCAATGGCCTTTGCCATCTTTCTGGCTGTCGGCATCATAACAGGCATAATCGGAGGGGTATTGGCACTGACAGGAGTCATATCAGCAGTCTCGGACACGAATACAGAAAGTGCTTCAGGTGGCGGGACTATGGATTTTGACAAGGAATTTGATGGAATCAGCAATTTTCATATTAAGAACGGAGTCGGTGAGCTTTCCTTAATAAAGGGAAGCGGTGATAAGGTAAGGGTAACGGCTACGGATGTTACAAAGGATTTCCGCGCATCGGTTATTTACGGGGATGAGTTAAAAATCACCACAAAAACGAATTTCTGGCATATATTTAACTGGGGAATCAAAATACACACAAAGCCACGTATCACGGTGTATCTGCCGGAGAATTTTGAAGGGAAAAATGTCAAAATAGATGCCGGTGCCGGAAATATAAAGCTGGAGGACTTGAACTGTGAAAAGCTTGATATCAATGCCGGAGTAGGAAATATAAACGGTGACAGTGTAAAGACCCAAAGGCTTACGGTTGACGGCGGAGTGGGTGAAATAAGCATGTACGGTGTGACGGCAGAAGGCTCGGATATTAACGCCGGAGTTGGAAATATCCGTGTTCAGGGAGCACTTTATGGAAGAAATACCGTGGATGCCGGAGTGGGGGATATTACGCTGACCCTGAAGGGTTCAACTGACGATTACAATATTAAGGTAGACCCTGGTATCGGAAATATTTATATTGACGGTAATAAATACGGACAGATGTCCTGGAATAATAAAACGGCCGAAAATTCCTTTGATATTGACGGCGGAGTGGGCAACATCCACGTTAATTTCAAAAATGATTAGGTGGGTTAAAAATACGGATAATGCATGAAAAAGCGGCTTATTGCCGCTTTTTCATGCATTTATTATATTAAGAAAGAAAGTTGCTTTTAATTTCGTATATGAAAGGACATATATGGAAATAAATATAGGAATATAAGTGTAATCTTATCTTTCCCTGCCCTAAACTTAGGTTATACATGACATTACTGATAAAATATGGTATACTATCCATTAGTTTTAAAATGGGATGTCATAATTATAAGTGATAACAGGGGAAGGGATGGATTCCAAGAAAAATAAGGAGGTACAATATGGCCAGAAATATAAAAAGCAGCAAGGAATTAGGCAGCTTAACAGATTATCAGCTCCTTTCGGAAGAGGAGTTAAAAGACATAAATAGTTTTGGGGTACTGTTAAAACATAAGAAAACAGGTGCCAGAATAGCGATTGTTTCCAACGATGATAACAACAAGGTATTTTCTGTAGGCTTTCGTACGCCTCCCTTTGACAGCACAGGAGTAGCCCATATTATTGAACATTCCGTACTGTGCGGCTCCAGGGATTTTCCAGCCAAGGATCCGTTTATTGAGCTTGCCAAGGGCTCTTTGAATACCTTTTTAAATGCAATGACCTATCCGGATAAGACCATATATCCGGTAGCCAGCTGCAACGAGCAGGATTTTCAAAATCTGATGCACGTATATATGGATGCGGTTTTCTATCCGAATATGTACAAGAAGGAGGAAATCTTTAAACAGGAGGGCTGGCATTACGAGCTGGAAAACGAAGACAGCGAGCTTATTTATAACGGTGTGGTCTATAATGAAATGAAGGGTGCTTTCTCTTCACCGGAGCAGTTTCTGTTCCGTACCATTCAAAATGCCCTTTTCCCGGATACGGCTTACGGCGTAGAATCCGGCGGAGACCCTGATTACATTCCGGATTTGACCTATACAGGTTTTCTGGATTTTCATAAAAGATATTACCATCCCTCCAACAGCTATATCTATCTGTACGGAGATATGGATGTAAATGAAAAGCTTGACTGGCTCCATGAAAAATACTTAAGCCAGTTCGAGTATCATTATGTGGATTCCGAAATAAAATTCCAGGAGCCCTTTAAGGAAAGAAGGGATCTAACCACCTTTTATCCCTTAAGCGAACAGGAAGAGCTGGCTTCTAATACCTATTACAGCTATAATATGTCCATTGGCACCAGCCTTGACAGTGAATTGTGCATGGCTTTTCAGATCCTGGAATATGTCCTGCTTTCTTCACCGGGAGCACCTCTTAAGCAGGCTTTACTGGATGCGGGCATTGGTAAGGACATCATCAGCAGCTTCGACGGGGACACCTATCAGCCCATATTCTCTGTTATTGCAAAGAATGCGGACATTAACCAAAAGGATGATTTCCTCAGGGTTATAAAGGCTACTCTGGAAAAGGTGGTAAGAGATGGAATCGATGAAAAATCTCTGCGTGCTGCTATTAATTACTATGAATTCAAATACAGGGAAGCGGATTTCGGACAGTTCCCTAAAGGACTTATGTATGGAATCCAGATGCTGGGCAGCTGGCTCTATGATGATTCCAAGCCTTTTATTAAGCTGAATTCCAATACTTTGTTTGAAAATCTTAAGGATAAAATCAATACGGACTACTATGTCAGGCTGATTGAAAACTATTTACTGAGCAATCCTCATGTAGCCCTGGTAACACTTGTGCCCAAGAAGGGGCTCACTTCCGAAAAAGAAGAGAAGCTGAAGGGAAAATTACAGTCCTATAAGGAAAGCCTTTCCGGAGAAGAAATCCGGAAGCTGATAGAGGACACCAAAAATCTGAAAGAATACCAGGATACGCCGTCTACGAAAGAGGAGCTTGAAAGTATTCCTCTACTCAGCGTGGAGGATATCGATAAGAAATCACAGCCCTTTTACAATGAGGAAAAGGATGTGGATGGCATTACCATCGTGCACCACAATGTATTTACCAACGGTATTGCTTATATGAGGCTGATATTTGACCTGGAGGACATCCCCAAGGAGCTGACACCTTATATCGGACTTCTTTCCTCCGTCCTGGGACTTGTGGATACCGAGCATTACAGCTACCTGGAACTGTCCAATGAAATCAATATCCATACGGGAGGAATCAGCTGTGATTTAAGCTGTTACGGCAAAAAGAACAGCATGAACCAATACCTGCCGGCTCTGATAATGGATGTAAAGGCCCTCTATGAGGAGATGGACGATGCCTTTGATTTACTGAAGGAAATCATAAGCTTTACCAAACTGGAGGATAAAAAGCGCCTCCTGGAAATTGTATCCGAGATTAAATCCAGACTCCTTATGCACCTGACCTCCGCAGGACATTCTGCTGCTGTAGACAGGGCAATGTCATATTTTTCGGAAAGTTCCAGATTCAGTGAAGAAGTTAAGGGTATCGCTTTTTATAAATTTATTGAAAAGCTGGAGGCAAACTTTATGGAGGAAGCAGATGAAGTTATCCGCAAATTAAAGCTTTTAATGAACTATATCTTCCGCAGGGAGAATCTTATTATCAGCTTTACCTCCAATACAGACGGCCTTGATACCTTAAAGGGCAAGCTGCTTCCTTTTGTAGAACAGCTGAAGGAAGAGCCTGTTGAAAAAGAGGAGGAGCATTTTGAATTAAGAAAGGCAAATGAAGGCTTTAAGACTTCCGGGCAGGTGCAGTATGTGGCAAGGACAGGTAATTTCCTGCGGGCCGGCTATCAATACACCGGTGCCTTAGAGGTATTAAAGGTGATTTTAAGCTATGAGTACCTTTGGACCAATATCCGTGTGAAGGGCGGAGCCTATGGCTGTATGTGCGGCTTCTCAAGCATCAGCGGCAACGGATATTTTACTTCCTACAGGGACCCGAATCTGAAGGAAACCAATGAAATCTATGATAAAACAGCGGAATATATCCGAAACTTTACGGCGGATGAACGGGACATGACAAAATATATTATCGGAACCATCAGCGGGATTGATACTCCCCGTACGCCCCGCATGAAGGGAGATGCCTCCATGGGAGCCTATATTACAGGGCTTAAGGAGGAAGATGTTCAAAAGCAGAGAGATGAAGTGCTTCATGCCACAAAGGAAGACATCAGAAAGCTTGCGGATATCGTAAAGGCTGTTATGGACTGCGGCAATCTCTGTGTAATCGGCAGTGAGAGCAAGATTGAGCAGAACAGGGACTTATTTATGGAAGTAAAGAATCTTTCAAATTAAAAAGAATGAAATAAATAAATACAATGACAAAAGAAAGTGTGAAGAATCGTAAATGAAAAAGCAGGAATACAAATCGGGGTTTGTGACGTTAATCGGGCGCCCCAATGTCGGAAAATCAACCCTAATGAACCATTTAATCGGACAGAAGATAGCCATAACCTCTGATAAGCCCCAGACCACAAGAAACCGCATACAGACGGTTTACACGGAGGAGGGGGGCCAGATAATCTTCCTGGACACTCCGGGTATCCATAAAGCCAAGAACAAGCTGGGTGAATATATGGTATCCACCGCGGAGCGGACTATGAAAGAGGTGGATGTAGTGCTGTGGCTTGTAGAGCCTACGACCTTTATCGGAGCAGGTGAAAGGCATATTGCCGAGCAGCTGTTAAAGGGAAAGACCCCGGTTATTCTTGTTATCAATAAAGTCGACACCGTAAAAAGAGAGGAAATCCTGAAGTATATTGAAGCCTACAAGGACATTTATTCCTTTGCGGATATTGTACCGGTATCCGCACTAAAGGGTGAAAATACAAAGGAATTAATACGGACCATATTCAAATACCTGCCCCAGGGGCCTATGTATTATGATGAGGATACCATCACGGACCAGCCGGAGAAACAGATTACCGCAGAGCTTATCAGAGAGAAGGCCTTAAGGCTCTTAAGCGATGAAATTCCTCATGGAATAGCGGTGGCAATTGACAGCATGAAGGAGAGGAAAGACGGCAGTATGATGGACATTGATGCAACCATTGTATGTGAAAGGGACAGTCATAAGGGCATCATTATCGGAAAAAACGGAGAGAAGTTAAAGCAGATTGGCATGCAGTCCAGAAAAGAAATTGAAAATCTTCTGGACATGAAGGTGAATCTAAAGCTGTGGGTCAAGGTAAAAAAAGACTGGCGTGACAGCGATTTTCTAATAAAGAACTACGGTTACGATAAGCGAGAAATTTAATCCGGACATTTGCAAGCTGGATAGTATTCCCGGTTTAAAACAGGCTCAATGTGGGTATGCTTTTAAGGTAATATAAAAGCCTGTTTTAGAAGGGGGAAATGATATGAGAAACAATGAATATTGGGAAATATTTGCAAAGAGTGGAAACATACACGATTATTTAAGTTACATTGCTTGTACCGTAGAAAGAGGTATGGAAGTAAGAAACGGTAGCAAGAAAGAGGGTGGCAGCCATAATGACAGCAACGGCTGTGACGGGAATGGTTCTTTCAGCCATGCCCGTGGGTGAGTATGATAAAAGACTTGTCATACTTACGAAGGAAAAAGGAAAAATTACTGCATTTGCAAAAGGCGCTAGAAAACCCGGTAGTGCCTTTTTAGCATGCAGCAATCCCTTTTCCTTTGGAACCTTTGAGCTTTTTGAAGGCAGAAGTGCCTATACGGTCCTGTCCGTCAATATTACAAATTATTTTGAAGAATTAAGAGTTGATGTGGAGGGTGCTTACTATGGAATGTACTTTTGTGAGCTGGCGGACTACTATTCCCATGAATTTGAAGACGGAGGAGAAAGCCTTAAGCTCCTTTACCAATCCATAAAGGCCTTAAGCCTTGAGAATATCGGAAAACCACTGGTAAGAAGAATATATGAGCTTCGCCTGTTTCAGATAAATGGTGTGGCACCCCAGGTATTTGCCTGTGTAAAGTGCGGACGGAAGGAGGAGCTTGTATCCTATAATGAAACCCTTTCCGGAGTACTTTGTAAGAACTGCCGCACCGGCAGCAAGGATACTGTGAAGATATCGGAAGCAGCTCTTTATACCATGCAATACATATTAAGTGCTCCTTTGACAAAGCTTTATACCTTTACCGTATCAGGAGAGGTCTTACAAGAGCTTGAAATCTGTATGGATAATCATGCAAGGGAGCAGATTGATAGAGAATTGAAATCCTTAAAAATCCTGAAAATGATGCTGCTGTAATTTTAGGTTGAAATTAACAGTTTTTAAGGTTAAAATGATAAAGACTTTAACGATATCCAGATGGAGGGAAATTATGAAAAAACTCTATTTTAGTGCAGCTCTTTTGCTATGTCTTGTAATACTTGCCGGCTGCAGTAATAATAAAGAAATTGACACGAAAAATATCCAGAAAGATACCTTTCTGATAAAGAAAGACAGCAGTATCGAAGCCGGTACCGTGGAAAGCTTTGACAAAGGTTACTATGATGTCAAGGAGCTTGAAAAACATGTTACGAATAAGTTAAACCGGTATAATACGGCAGCGGGAGAGGAAAAAGTTACCCAAAAAAGTCTGGAGATTAAGAATTCCAGGGCAGTACTGGTTCTTACCTATAAAGCCCTGGCGGATTATAACGGATTTAATAAGACCGATATCAAGCTTCTGACTACGTCTGATGCAATGAGTGGGGATACGGAGATTCCGCAGAGCTTTACGGCGGTAAAAAAGCATAAAACGGTAACAGCCGATAAGGCCCTGGAGAATAGTAAATATAATGTGCTGATTATAAAAGAGAATCTTGACGTATTACTGCAAGGTACTATAAAATATTATTCTGGCGGAACGCTGGTGAATAAGCATAATATACAGACAGCTGATACAGGCAGTACGTTTATTGTTTACAAGCCGTAATGTAAGAAGGAATTAATAGAGTCTAAGGAGGCAGAGGGAAATAAGATGGAAAAGACAATGGAGAAAATAGTAGCCCTGGCAAAGGCAAGAGGATTTGTGTATCCGGGATCTGAAATATACGGAGGTCTTGCCAATACCTGGGATTACGGAAATCTGGGAGTAGAACTGAAAAACAATGTGAAAAAGGCGTGGTGGTCAAAATTCATACAGCAGAATCCTTACAATGTAGGTGTTGACTGCGCCATCTTAATGAACCCTCAGACCTGGGTGGCTTCCGGACATTTAGGCGGTTTCTCCGATCCTTTAATGGACTGTAAGGAATGTCATGAGAGATTCCGTGCAGATAAGCTGATCGAGGACTATGGGGCAGAACATGGAATTACCTTTGAAAATGCCGTGGATGCCTGGTCTCAAGAAGAAATGAAGACCTATATTGATGAACATAGTATAAATTGCCCTACCTGCGGCAAACATAATTTTACTGACATCCGCCAGTTCAACCTGATGTTCAAGACCTTCCAGGGTGTAACGGAAGATGCAAAGAACGTTGTATACTTAAGACCTGAAACTGCACAGGGCATATTCGTAAATTTTAAAAACGTACAAAGAACCTCCAGAAAGAAGATACCTTTTGGAATCGGTCAGGTGGGTAAATCCTTCCGTAACGAAATCACACCGGGAAACTTTACCTTCCGTACAAGAGAATTCGAACAGATGGAGCTGGAATTCTTCTGTGAACCAGATACGGACCTTGAATGGTTTGCTTACTGGAAGCAGTTCTGCATTGACTGGCTGTTAACCTTAGGGATGAAGAAAGAGGAGATGCGTGTCAGGGATCATGAAGCCGCAGAGCTTTCCTTCTACAGTAAGGCTACGACAGATATTGAGTTCCTGTTCCCCTTTGGCTGGGGTGAATTATGGGGCATTGCAGACAGAACAGACTATGATTTAACGCAGCATCAGAATGTTTCCAAGGAAGATTTGAGCTATTTTGATGATGAAAAGAAGGTAAAATATGTGCCTTACGTTATTGAGCCCTCCCTTGGAGCGGACAGAGTAACACTGGCATTCCTTTGCGGTGCTTATGACGAAGAAGATCTGGGGGATGGGGATATCCGTACCGTGCTTCACTTCCATCCGGCACTTGCTCCCGTTAAAATTGGCGTGTTCCCTCTCTCCAAGAAGCTTTCGGAAGGAGCGGAGAAAGTATATACGGATTTATGCAAGCTTTATAACTGTGAGTTTGATGACAGGGGAAATATCGGTAAGAGATACAGAAGGCAGGATGAAATCGGAACACCTTTTTGTATTACCTATGACTTCGAATCTGAAACCGACGGCTGTGTGACAGTTCGTGACAGGGATTCCATGGAGCAGGAGCGAGTTCGTATCGAAGACTTAAAAGCTTACTTTGAGAAAAAGTTCGAGTTTTAGGAAATTCTTTGGAAAAATGAATGTAAAAAATATAATTTTGTAAAAATATTGATAAAAATGTATACTGGCTCATTGTAAATGTGTAAAGTATAATTTTTATCATATTTTAAAGGAAAAAAATCTTTCCTTATCTACCAATGTTATGTTATAATGCTAAGTGGTGACTAGAAAGTCAAAATATTGAAATTTTATTAGGAGGTAATTACCAAAATGGCAAAATGGGTATATTTGTTCAAAGAAGGTAAAGCAGATATGAAAAACCTGCTTGGTGGTAAAGGTGCTAACTTAGCCGAAATGACTAATTTAGGGCTTCCCATTCCCCAGGGCTTTACTGTAACAACAGAAGCTTGTACCGACTATTATAACAGCGGAAAGAAAATTACTGATGAAATCAAAGGTCAAATCTTTGATGCTCTCAAAATCTTAGAAGAACAACAGGGAAAGAGATTTGGCGATACAGAGAATCCTTTATTAGTATCAGTACGTTCCGGTGCCAGAGCTTCCATGCCTGGTATGATGGATACAATTCTTAATTTAGGATTAACTGATGCTGCAGTGGAAGGTTTTGCAAAGAAAACCGGAAACCCTAGATTTGCATATGATTCATATAGAAGATTTATCCAGATGTTCTCTGATGTAGTTATGGAAATCAGCAAAGCTAAATTCGAAAGAGTTTTAGATGAAATCAAAGAGAAGAAAGGTGTTAAATTTGACACTGAACTTACTGCTGATGATTTAAAAGATGTTATTGTTCAGTTCAAAGCTTTATATAAAGCTGAAAAAGGCACAGATTTCCCTCAGGAGCCTACAGAGCAGTTAATTGAAGCTGTTACTGCAGTATTCCGTTCATGGGATAACCCTCGTGCTATTTACTATAGAAGAATGAACGATATCCCTGGTGATTGGGGAACAGCTGTAAATGTACAGGCTATGGTATTTGGTAACATGGGTGATACCTCCGGTACAGGTGTTGCCTTTACTCGTAATCCTTCTACTGGTGAAGCTAAGATTTACGGTGAGTATTTAATCAATGCTCAGGGTGAAGACGTTGTTGCCGGTATCAGAACTCCTCAGCCTATTACTAAGCTGGAGCAGGACATGCCTGCAGTTTACGTAGAGTTCATGAGAATTGCTACACTCTTAGAGAACCACTACAAAGATATGCAGGATATGGAATTCACAATCGAAGATAAGAAGCTTTACTTCTTACAGACACGTAATGGTAAGAGAACAGCTCCTGCCGCTCTTCAGATTGCCTGCGATTTAGTAGACGAAGGAAAAATCACAAAGGAACAGGCTATTTCAAGAATTGAAGCCAAATCCTTAGATCAGTTATTACATCCCGGATTTGACGCAGCAGCTCTTAAGGCAGCTAAGCCTGTTGGAAAAGCTCTTCCTGCTTCTCCTGGTGCAGCAGCTGGTAAAGTATACTTTACAGCAGAAGATGCCAAGAAGAATCACGAAAAAGGTGAAAGAGTAGTTCTTGTTCGTCTTGAGACATCCCCTGAGGATATTGAAGGTATGCACGCAGCAGAAGGTATCTTAACTGTTCGTGGTGGTATGACCTCTCACGCAGCCGTTGTTGCCCGTGGTATGGGAACAGCTTGTGTATCCGGCTGTGGTGAAATTAATATTGATGAAGAAGCTAAATACTTTACAATCGCTGGACAGACTGTAAAAGAAGGAGATTATATCTCTCTTGACGGTTCTACAGGAAATATCTACATTGGAGATATCCCTACCGTAGAAGCTGCTATCAGCGGTAACTTTGATAGAATTATGACATGGGCTGATGAAATCAGAACATTAAAGGTAAGAACAAATGCTGATACTCCTGCCGATGCAGCTAATGCTGTTAAGTTCGGAGCTGAAGGTATCGGTCTTTGCCGTACAGAGCATATGTTCTTTGATGCAGAAAGAATTCCTAAGATCAGAAAGATGATTCTTTCTAAGACTGTAGAAGCCAGAGAAGAAGCTCTTAACGAGTTAATTCCTTTCCAGAAAGCTGACTTCAAAGGTTTATACGAAGTTATGGAAGGAAGACCTGTTACTATCCGTTTCTTAGATCCCCCGTTACATGAATTCGTTCCTACAGAAGAAGACGATATCGCTGCATTAGCAAAAGATATGGGTCTTTCCGTAGAAGAAGTAAAAGCAACCTGCGATTCCTTACACGAATTCAACCCTATGATGGGACACAGAGGATGCCGTCTTGCCGTAACATATCCTGAAATCGCAAAGATGCAGACAAGAGCCGTTATGGAAGCTGCTATCGAAGTAAAGAAGGAAAAAGGCTTTGACATCATTCCTGAAATCATGATTCCTTTAGTAGGCGAGAAGAGAGAGTTAAAGTTCGTGAAAGACGTTGTAGTTGAAACAGCAGAAGCTGTTAAGAAGGAAAAAGGTTCTGATATCGAATACCATATCGGTACCATGATCGAAATTCCTCGTGCTGCATTACTTGCTAACGAAATTGCTGAAGAAGCTGAATTCTTCTCCTTTGGTACAAACGACTTAACACAGATGACCTTCGGTTTCTCCCGTGATGATGCCGGTAAGTTCTTAGACGCTTACTACACCAACAAGATTTATGAGTCCGATCCTTTCGCAAGACTTGATCAGGACGGTGTAGGCCAGTTAGTTCAGATGGCAGCTGAAAAAGGACGTGCTACAAGACCTAACATCAAGCTTGGTATCTGCGGCGAGCACGGTGGAGATCCTTCAACCGTTGAATTCTGCCACAAGGTAGGATTAAACTATGTATCCTGCTCACCTTTCCGTGTGCCGATTGCAAGACTTGCAGCAGCACAGGCAGTGTTGAATAATAAGTAAGATGAGATTTCCTCTGAGAGAAGAACGTAGTTTTTCTTGAGAATAAGTTAGAGACCCTTATATTGACTGAAAAGGTTGATATAAGGGTCTCTTTTTGGTACACTTTAAAAAATTTTCATGTAACATGAAAGCAAGTAGTGCTAGATATTTAAATTATTGTTAGTTGCTAATTTGAATGATATAATATTATCTAAATTTATTAATAGAGTTAAGATATATCCAATGGATAAATGAAAAAAATGCGGAGATGAAGAATGGATGAAATTTTATTAAGTATAGGTCAATTAGCCAGAATATGCAATATTACTCCTAAAACCTTACGCTATTATGACAAAGTAGGTTTATTAAAGCCAGCAAAGATTAATTCTGAAAATGGATACCGTTTCTATTATAAATCACATATTACTCGTGTATTGGCTATAAAACAATTACAGGATATAGGAATATCATTAGAGCAAATAGGCAGATTTTATAAGCAAAATAATAGTTCTAATTTTGTATGCATTTTAGATGAAATTCTTGGTAATCAAGAAAAAGAAATTAATTTTCAGGTTGAAGAGCTTTCAAAGAAACTAAGAAAAATCCAAATGATGAAAGGTCAGTGTAAAGATATTAGTGACATATTATTAGAATTCAGTAAGGACAGCTTTATTAAAAAGGAATTGGTCGATAGGAATATAATCTATAAAGAGTATGATGGAAAACATTCACCTGATATTTATAGAGATTATTATAAAATAATATTGGACGATGTCCTTATGCTAAAACAGAACCTCAATAATATAATTTCACCGCCTTTAGCAATTTGTAACTCAAAAGCAAAAGACGAAAATGTGATTATTCATATTGGTTTTCAGATAAATGAAGGGATTGAACTAGATAATATAAGTCACAAGACATTAAATGCAGGGCTATATGCATGTGATATTTATCGTGGTCCTTATGGTGATAAGAAAGATGAATTTTATCATCGTCTATATGAAAATATTCGAAAGGAAAATTACATAGTAACAGGAGAACCTATAGAGATATATCATATAAGCGAGGTTATTACGGATTTAAAAAGCTATTATTTAACTGAAATACAAATCCCAATTCAATAAAATAGTAGTTGACTTTGTCCTTAGGGTAAACTTTATCATATATATAATAAAGTTTACCCTAAGGAGAGATGAATTATGGAATATTCTGTTTTTAAAAATACTATGGTAGATATGACGTACCCTCAAATTGAAGCGGCAATATCTAGAGGAGCTTGTGTTTTGTTACCAGTTTCTGTGGTTGAAGAGCATGGGCCACATTTATGTCTTGGAACGGATATTTATTTAACACAGACAGCATCAGAAAAAATAAAAAAATACCTGCATGACGAAAATTATGAAGTATTAATTGCTCCTCCATTTTATTGGGGAGTGAACAGTATAACAAATGGCTTTACTGGCTCTTTTGAAATTAAAACAGAAACTATGAGCATTGTGCTTTTGGAGGTTATACAGAACCTAGTAAAATGGGGATTTGATAAAATCTTTTTGTTGAATTTCCATGGTGATTTTGTTCATATAAAAACAATCATTGAAATAGTTGAGAAAGCAAATAAAGAATCAGTAAAAGCATATTTTGTAAATTCAGAGAATGTATTTTCGCGGTTAGGATATTTGCAGGAGATAGAATATTTTGTTAAGGTTAATTTAGACCAAGAGGTGGCTTTATTAGAAAAAGAGTATTTAGATATTCATGCTGGAGCTTTTGAAACAAGTTGGATGGAACATTCATATAAGGAATTAGTAAATTCTGATATTGCTAAGAATTTAACTCCAACAAATTTAAATTTTAATGATTTGAAAAAATGGAGTCAGGGAGGAGGTATTGCTAAAAGCATAACCCCGATGGGCTATTTGGGCAATCCGACCAATATTGATACTGAAAAAATAGTAAAAATTATTGATATTTTAATAGCTAAATATTCAAATTCCATTATGAATGTAATTGACAAAGTAAAATAATGGATACTACATACTATTTGAATAAATTCATTGCTCATCAGTGAACCGCAGCAGCACAGGCAGTGTTAAATAATAAGTAAGATGAGATTTTCTCTGAGAGAAGAACGTAGTTTTTCTTGAGAATAAGTTAGAGACCCTTATATTGACTGAAAAGGTTGATATAAGGGTCTCTTTTTTTATACTTTAGAAAACTTTGATGTAATCTAAGTTCTCCCAGTTTATGATATTTGATAAACTGTTCCCAGCTTCTTTGTCATATTATCAATTAAATAACTGTATTGCTCTTCCATTTATTATACCAAAATGTATATCTCGTTAATTGTTCTTTAAAAAAGTTTTCATTAAGTCCATCCCAGGAATTATTTATTTTTGTAGCACCTATAATTAGCCCAATAAACCATAATTGTCTTAATGCTGCAAAGGCGGGAATAGCAATAATTTCAGCGTGTGAAAGTATGCGAACCTCATTGTATCCCTTCAAATAATTTTTCCATTCTTCTGAATTAATAAACTCCTCATTTACGGAGGTCTCATCCCATAAATAGACACATAAATCATAAGCTCTGTAACCGATTCCCATACAGTCAAAGTCAAAAATCTGAGGAATACCATCGGTGGAATATACATTTCCACTATGCATATCTCCATGGCAATAACCATAGTATGGTGCTGTAGTAGGAATATGGCTTATTAGGTCATTCCAAATCTGCTTTGAGCTTTCTACTATAAATTGTGTATCCATTTCATTCATAGAGTCGGTTTCAATAATACTTTTAAGTGGTAGTGAAATTAAGAATTCATAAGATATATGTTGACGACTAATAATTAAGTTAACATCATCAGATGCTTTATGAATCTCAGCAGCAAGCTTCCCAAGATTATAGGTGCTAACTGTTTTGTCATTTTTTACTTCTTCGAAAAGAACCGCATATCGTTTTCCTCGGGAGCATTAATCTCCCAAATATATGTTTCGTCCAATTGTTTAACAGGTATACAGGTATTAATACCTCTTGCCCTTAACTGTAACATCACATTTAGTTCTTCCTCATAATCTTTTTTAGAAAAACGCATTGCGTGTGAAGTTCTTAAAAAATATCTACGGGTAGTTTCTCGGAGTAGATACACATCGTTCAAACCACTGCTCCATAAACGGCATTGTATTAGTTTTAATCCATAGTGTAAATTGATTTCACTAAGTAGAGCATCCGGTGATAGTATAGATGATTGTATTGGGAAAAAAATCGAATCCATTTTTTCGTCTCCTTTGTTTTTTCTATATTAATTGTAAGCCACCGTCTTTTCGTTGTCATTCTTGAAAACAGATAGATAAAAAAATAAGAAATCCACAATATTGAATAGATCAATACTGCGGATTTCATAACTACATGATGGAACTCATTTTACTAATTATACGATAAATACTTTTTTCTGAAAGAAAATATTTCTCCGATAATTCAGAAACACTTATCCCTTTTTGATGTAATACAAAAATATCGCTATCTCTTTTATCCAATTCCTGCCGATAGCCGCTTTTCATGCCCCAAACCATTCTTTTTTTATACTTAACTGGAATATAAAGGCATTCACCACTAACATATTTGTGGATTTGATTTATCAGTTCTGTAGGCAATACCTTTTCTGCGCTCTTATAACTCATTTTTTCTCCTTTCAATCTTATTTGAAATAAGAAAAAACTAAGCAGCAATATTTCTACTCTGAGATAGAATGTTAAAGGTAAACCCTTCTTATAACATAATTTATCATTTTTGTAGTTCTCCCTTTGATATGATTTTGGAAATAACACATCTACTATTATATCTTATTTAAAAATAATAACAAGAATAATTTCCAATCAATGACAGTACTATTTCTTTTAAGAGAGCATTTTTTAAAACTTGCAGCAATACTTATGGAGGGGGATATGATAAAGATTATTCCTGAGTTTAGATGTTAGAATTTAAAAAATGGTTGATATAGCGGAATTATAGAAAGATTGTATTAAATTGTAAGTATAAATATTTTTATGAATAATAATTTGGAAAAAATATTGTACGTCGTATTTAATTCTCACCAGTGAACCGCAGCAGCACAAGCTCTTAAACTAAAACGATATTCAAATTCTAGGTTGAATATATCCTAGATAGAGCGTATAATATTAGCATAGAAAGGATGGTGTTATTATGAAAGTTGATTTAAACAATCTGATATCAATAACAGAAGCGAATCAGAATTTTTCTAAGGTAGCTCGTATGGTAGATGAAAATGGAGCAGCAGTTATTTTGAAAAATAATGCTCCAAGATACGTGATTATAGATTATAGTAAATTACAGGAAGATAAAATTGCTGATAATATAATGGTAGAGGAAGCAGCAACGAAATATCTTACTAAGTATGCAGATGCTTTTGAGGAATTAGCAAAATGACAAAGTTAAGTAAAGAACAAATCTTAACGCTGCATTATATGGTAATAAAGCAATCTGGCGGTCTAGATGGTGTCAGAGATAATGGATTACTTGATATGGCACTACATGCACCTTTTCAAACGTTTGAAAGTACAGAGTTATATCCATCTATACAGAATAAAGCGGCTAGACTATGTTTCAGTATAATCAGTAATCATCCTTTTATAGATGGAAATAAAAGAATCGGTATCTTGGCTATGCTGGTTTTTATGGATGTTAATCAACTAGAGGTTAATTGTTCGAACCAAGATATTATTGAACTTGGTTTAGGAGCAGCCAGTGGAAAATACAATACGGATTTTATTATAGATTGGATTATTGCACACAGTGGCGACTGATAATTTTATTATAAAAATGGCGGATACCTTAAATGGGAACCCGCTATTTTTTTAGTTGAATTTCATCATAGTTCCGGCCTTGATTTGGCTTGCAACTCGTATTTATGGTAATTAAAGCGGATTATCCTTTTATGGCCTATATTACTGTTATTCTTTATGACAACAAAGTAGAGCTAAATTTGGTCAGTTGGACCTAACATTAACAATTAATGGATTACTGGTTGGTCTTCTAATTTACGTTTATTAACAAGCAGCCCTGGATATAAAACGAAGATAAAAATAATTAATTTGGTAAATATACATAAATAGAAGTAAAAAAAATGCGTCAAGAAGTAAAAATATAACATTTATGTTCTGGATAGATAATTATATAATGAGAAGCGAAAGAGATAATTTAATGAAAACAACGAAATTTATGCCAACTTTTTTAGCTATTGTGCTTATACTACTGTTGATGACAGCATGTAGTAAGAATTTGCACATTGAATATCTGTGGCCCATGGTTAAAATGAGCGACAGATAACAGGTATGGAAATGTGATTTGAACTTAACTGAAATTCGGCAGAAAGCCAAATGATTCAAAGATTTATCGAGTTAAATCATATTAACATAAATATTAAAATTTTATGAGGAGGAGCAATATGAAAAAAATTATTTCATTACTGCTTGTTGTGGGGATGCTCGTATCTCTCGTAGGGTGCGGGAAAAATTCCACAACCCAAGCACCTGCCACAACCGAAACACCTGCCGCAACCAAAGCACCTACTGAAACCTCGAGTAAGCCTACAGACCTAACTATGTGGTGTATAGCAGTAGAGAGCGATTCAAATCGCCATGCTTATGAAACTGCTATTGCTGATTTCCAGAAAGCTCATCCGGAAATCAACCTCAAATGGGAAGCTACCCAAAACCAGGATTATAAGACAAAGATTAAGGCTGCTGCCGCAGCAAATGAACTGCCAGATATCTTCTTCACATGGGGAGGCGGTTTCCTTAGAGAATTTGTTGATGCTAATCGTGTTTATTGCTTAGATGATGCCTATGCTAATTATTCTTCTGAATTGCCAGATAAAGTACTGACAAATCACAAATATGACGGCAAGCTTTATGGCGCACCAACAAATTACAATGTCGTTGCTATGTTCGCTAATATGGAGCTTCTCAAGCAAGCAGGTTACGATAAAGTTCCTGGTACATATGAAGAACTGATGGCTTGCTGTGACGCTCTTGTTAAAAAGGGGATTATTCCCTTTGGCTGTTCAGGGAAAGAGACCTGGTGTGTTACCGAGTATCTTGAGTCTATTATCGAGAAGAGCGTTGGCGCTTCCGCACTTACCGATATGTATCTTGGTAAAGCTTCATGGAATAACGAGGGTGTTGTCAAGGCAGTTGACAATTTCCAGGATATGATTAAAAAGAAGTATTTTGATCCAGAAGGAATTGCACTTAGTAATGACGAGGTTAAAGCAAACTTCATAGCAGGAAAGTACGCTTTCTATGTTAATGGTACATGGAACTGTGCAAGTTTTGTTGATATTGCGGATAAGATTCAGGTTGCTGAGTTCCCAGTTATTGATTCTACCAAGTCTCAGCTGGGCGAGCTCATCGGAGGTCCTAGTGATTCACTTGCTGTTTCGGCTACTTCTAAGAATCCTGAGATTGCTGCAAAGGCTGCACTTGAACTTGCTAAGGGCGTATGCCACTATGGTTACCTTGATGGTAACGGACTTCCGGCATGGAAGGTTGATTATGACACAAGCAAACTCAACAAACTGACACTGGCAGTTGCTGATATTATGAATAATTCAAAACAGAGTGTTCTGTTTGGTGACGGTATTCAGTCTGCTGATAATGCAAACATTTATCTTGACTATGTTAACCAGATTTATGCTTCTGCAATTGATGGTAAGACATTTGCTGAAAGTCTTGATAAAGACCTTAAAAAATAATTCTGGGAAGTACATGATAATTTAAGAAAAATGAATGAGAGCCGTTAAGCCATCAGGCTCTCATTCAATAAAGAAGGAAGCGGTTTCCCAACGATTGTCTGGATCAAAATCATCTGGGAACCGCTTCTTATCTATTAGGGAAGGAATCAAGATGAAAAAACTATATAGTAATAAGCTAACAATTATTCTTTTTATTCTCCCTGCGCTGTTACTTTTTCTTCTCATTCTTGTTGCGCCGATATTTATATCGGGCTATTACAGCTTTTTTGATTGGAACGGCTTTGGAAAAAAGACTTTCATTGGAATGGAAAATTATGGGGAGCTGTTTACCAGCAACTCAATAGGCTTTGTAAAGGCTCTGGGCAATGCGCTGCTTTTGGCACTGCTTTCAGTAGCAGTTCAATTGCCTCTCGCACTGGGGCTTGCACTTCTTCTCGGCAAGGGAAGAAAAGGGGAACGCGGTTTCCTTTCAATTTATTTTATGCCTGTTCTTATATCGACTGTTGTTATCGGTCAGCTCTGGCTGAAGATTTACAATCCATCCTACGGTTTACTTAATGTAGTGCTGAGATCTCTTGGTCTGGATAGTCTGGCAAAGATTTGGCTTGGAGAAAAAACTACCGCACTCGGTGCAGCTTTCGTACCTATTTTATGGCAATATGTTGGTTATCATATGTTACTGATGTATGCAGGTATCAAGAGTGTTCCACCTGAGTATCGTGAGGCAGCAATGATTGATGGAGCAAGAGAGGGACAGGTAAACCGTTATATTATTTTACCGTACATAAAGCCTATATTGAAGATAAGCACTATCTTTGCTGTTACAGGCTCCCTGAAGTCTTTTGACTTAATCTATGTGTTAACAAATGGCGGACCGCTGCACGCAACGGAGGTGCCCAGCACACTGATGATAAGTATGTTGTTCCTGCGTAATAGATATGGTATGGGTAGTACGATTGCATTCCTTCTCATCATTTTATGTTTCACATTTGCTTTGATTATTGGCCGTATATTTAGGGATAAGGAGGATTAACAACATGAAAAACGATGATATCTTTCTAAATCAAAATAAGAAATCCAGAACCCAGGGTAATTCCTTCCTGAATAAAGGTGGCAAGGGCAAAGAAATTTGGGTATACATAATGTTAGGTATCTGGGCACTTATTAACCTGTTCCCTGTCTATTGGATGTTTACCTTCTCACTCAAGAGCAATGAGGAAATATTTGGAAATAATGTTGCCGGTCTTCCAAAAAAGTGGCTGTGGTCAAACTATGAAAAGGCAATGGAAGTTGGACATATTGGTAAATATTTCTTAAATAGTACCATTATTTCCATTGTGACCATCGCAATAGTTATGCTGTTTTCACTTATGGCGACCTTTGCCCTGACAAGATTTGTTTGGAAGGGAAGGAAGCGTATGAACGCATTTTTTATGCTTGGTTTGACGATACCTATTCATGCGGCAATTGTGCCTATCTATGTCACACTTTCAAAACTGCATTTACTCAATTCTTATTTGTCTCTTATTATTCCCTACGCTGCCTTTTCATTAGCGATGGGGATACTTATTTGCACAGGTTTTATGCAAGAATTGCCCATGGATCTTGATGAAGCAGCATGTATCGATGGCTGTGGTGTATGGGGGATTTTCTTCCGAATTATAGTACCGCTGATGAAGCCGGCTGTGGCAACAGTGTCAATTTACACGTTCCTGCAGTGCTGGAACGAGCTGATGTTTGCGAACGTCTTTATTAGTGATTCTGCACATAAAACACTGCCTGTCGGTGTGCAGGCCCTTTCCGGACAGTATACGACGGATTGGGGGCCTATAGGTGCGGCGTTGGTTTTAGCAACATTCCCGACACTCATATTCTACATATTCTTTAGCAAGAAAATACAAGATAGCTTCATTGCCGGAGCAATCAAGGGCTAGTGATAAGTTAATATCTTGTTTCAGATGGGTTTCGGGCTTTGTTTAAATAGCTTTATACTTAACAAAGCCGGAAACCTTTTGTATTATATTACTGTTTACAGCCCAGCCAAATTCCACTGCTATGTATCCGATAAGTACTTTCGAAACGGAGCTGCTCTCGCTTAGCTGCATTACGCATCGATACATAAGGCTCTATAAGACATAGCCTGGATAACAGCGAATAAAAATACTCCTTTCGAAAGCACTTAACGAATGCATAACACGGAATTTGGCTGAGCTGTAAACAGATACTGTATTATCAGAGTTCTGGAAAATTTTGAATGTACTTTGTTGAAAATAAGTAGTAGATGTGATACGATAACGTATGGTAAGGAATGGAATAATATAGTAAAAATAGAATTACTCAACTATACATGATTGGGGTGTAGAAATGAGGCATGGCGGCAAAAGGTTAAAACGCGATATTAAAATGTCGCTGCAGCAAACGACCCTGTTAATGCTTTTTATTCTGCTGTTATTTTTCTGTATGATGTTTATGATAGCAACCTCTATCATAGTCAAGAAAACGGAAGATGATTTCAAAATAAGAACATCGGAAACGGCGGTCAACAATGTGGTTTCCACCATCAAAGCAAGTTTGGTGAACTACAATTATTTATCACGTCTGATCATGGTCAATGATAGAGTCGTGGGATTTTTGAAAGCGGAAGAAATAGATAGAGATAAGATATATGAAGCACGAAGGAGTATATCTGAAATACAAAGTTTGTATAGCAATATTGATTCGGTATATATCTTGCGCAACGATGGTGAGCATGTAAGTACAGGAATAGGTGATTATTCTATCGATATGAACAGCTTAGAGCGTTCTAACATATTGGATGCGCATGGTACCACAGTTTTTTCAATTAATGGTAATGGTACGTTTATAAAAATTGGCGGTAAGCCATTGCTTACGATGTCGCGCGCAGTATACGATATTAATTCACAAAAGCTCTTAGGGATTCTAATAATGAACATATCAAGTAATGTATTTGATGATACATTTACACTGCAGAACTCCAGCGGTATGTGTATACTAGACAGCAATGGTACTCTTCTATGTGGGAATAAAGAAATTGGCTCATTGTATGATAGTGATTACAATAGCGAAAGTATGGTATATAAGAATATTCGCTTGGGTGGTGAGAAGAAGACTCTAACCGGTAGACTGGCAGTAAAGCCATTGGTTGTTTTGTGTGCGAGCGGCAAGGGCGCAGAGGCACTACCGCGGGATACGATATATGCACTGATGTTGACTCTGATAGCATTTATCCTGTCGTTCATGGTATGTGCCTGGTTTATTACAGTTAATATTGCACGGCCTATCAGAAATCTGAGTGCAGCAATGGAACGCACGAGGTCATCTGGGTGGCTTAAGAAGATTGATACCGAAATGCCAAACAATGAAATTGGCAGGTTGGCTGAAAGCTACAATAGTATGATAGAATATCTTAACGAACTGTTCAATCGCCAGCTGGAGGATGAAAAGAACGTGCAGAAGGCGGAAATGCGTGTGCTCCAAGAGCAGATAAAGCCGCATTTTCTTTATAATACGATAGAAACTATCAGCTATATGGCAGTGCAGGAAAATGCTTGCAAAGTACATGATGCACTGGAGACACTGGGTAGCTTTTACCGCAATTTTCTTAGCAAAGGTGATCGTGAGATACCACTGCAGCGTGAGCTGCGTATTACACAGGATTACCTCTCCCTGCAAAAGATGCGGTATGGAGATATATTTGAGGATGAATATATCCTTGACGATACCACGCTCGATTACATGGTACCTAAGCTAATTCTTCAACCGCTTGTGGAAAACTGTATCTACCATGGAGTGCGCCCCAAGGGAGAAAAGTGCGTTATTCGTATCACCATCCGCATGGAAGAGAGTGGTTTGTACATAATTGTGTACGATTCTGGCGTTGGTATGAGTAACGAGCAGATAAAGAACGTGCTGGAGGCAAGCAGGGAGGATGACATAAAGATACTGTCAGGCTTCGGTCTGCGTGGCACCATCAATCGGATTCGCTATTACTATGACTATGACAACATAATACAGATACACAGTGAGCCGGGCGAATATACAGAAATTGAGATATACATTCCTAAGATGAGGGAAATGAAAACAGAGGGGGAAAAATCATGTACCGAGTTATGATTATTGACGATGAGACGTCTGCTCGCAGGCTGCTACAGGTATCCGTAGATTGGCAATCGTTTGATATGGAATTGGTGGGTGAGGCGGCGAGCGGTATAGAAGCTATTAACATCATTGATGATTTGCGGCCGGATATTGCTTTTGTTGACATTTCCATGCCATTTATGAATGGGATAGAATTCACACAAATAGCAAAGGCGCGATATAGAGACTTGGTGATTATCATTTTGACCGGATTTGATGATTTTGAGTATGCACGTCAGTGTATTCGTCTGCAGGTGGTAGAGTATATGCTGAAACCAATTGTCCGGCAAGAGTTGACCGAGGTGTTAACCAAAATAAAGGAAAATCTGGATAAATACAATACCCGTACACAGGAGATTGGACCGGATATTACTCCATCTGTGATTGGGCAGATAACGCAGTATTTACGTGAAAATTTTACGGATTCTAGTATCAATTTAACCTCTGTGGCGCAGCAATTTGGATTTAATCCGAGCTATCTAAGCCGGAAATTTAAACAGGAAACAGGAGAGAGCTTTGTCGAATTTCTTATTAAGTGCCGGATGGAACGGGCGATTGGGTTAGCCAGAACAAGCATGAAGATGTTCTATACTGCCAATGCTGTCGGAATCCCTGACCCGAACTACTTCGGACGCTGCTTCAAAAAATATTCTGGCATCAGCTATTCGGAATATGTCAGCTCGCATACCTCACAGTAAACTTTTTTCGTAAATAATGAAGATAAAAAATATACAATTTTATTCCTTTTTGTCACATACTAGGGCATAATGGAAATAATGCTTTCCCATAGCTTAATGGAAGTAGATATGACTAATATAAGATGGATGCATCAACGTGATATTATACAGAGCAGCACAGGCAGTGTTGGATAATAAAGAGTGTTGAGATTTCAACGTTTCTGGTGGTTTGAGTTAGGTTAGTCTGTAACGAATAGTGGTAAATAGATTATACATCCTATCATGAAAATGACAGGGTGTTTTTTTAATTGAGATAACAATAAAATGTGCTTCTATGTCAGGTAAATAGACAGATAGGGAAGTTATTTGCTGAAATGCAAACAAATGTAAAAAATGTTTATTGACAGATAGACAAAGCATTAATGGTGTTGTATAATTTCTATATGGTAAAATGAAGGAGCAGTGATTTGGAAAATAAAAATTATTTTTGGAATTCATCAGTTAATGAGATAGTAATGGGGTATAAGGAAAGCAGAGAAGCATATCAATGCACATTTTGTGAAAGTAAATTTGAAAAAGGGCGTATCTTCACTATGAATGATACGCTGTATGATGCTTTTGGTGCAGTAAATCAACATTGCAAAGCAGAGCATGGCTTTACTGCGGATTATTTATTAAGCCAGGAACCTTCACTCCTGGGAATTTCCGAGATACAGCAGCAGATATTGAAACTGATGTCAGAGGGCAGAGATGATAGAACAATTGCTGATATTGCTGGAATTGCTCCATCCACTGTGAGAAATCATCGTTTTAAGTTGAGAGAAAAAGAGAAGCAGGCAAAACTTTTTCTGGCTTTAATGCAATCTCTGGAGGATAAGACCAGCCGCTCCATTAACCAATCGGATGCTGGTGTTATTGAAGAAATACATCAATCAGCTACCATGATCGATGACAGATACAATATCACAGATGAAGAAAGGGAAAAAGTAATTAAGGCATATATGAATGTGAATGGTGCTTTAATTCAATTTCCGGCAAAGGAAAAGAAAAAGATTATTATACTAAGAGAAATAATGAAAAATTTTAAACCTAACCAAGATTATCAAGAAAGAGAGGTTAACAGGATTTTAGAAAGAATCTATAATGACTATGCTACGTTGCGCAGAGCATTAATAGAATATGGCTTTTTTGACCGTTCAGATGATTGCAGCGTGTACAGAGTAAAGGATTAGATAATTAAGAAAAATATAGTTAGAATATTTGGAGGCTGATAGGTTGAAAAATAAAAAGCATTTTTCAACTACGTATTCAGGAATATCAAATTGTAGATTTGATATTCACGAAAGGAGTTAAAATGAGATTACCCGATAGATGGAGAACAGAAAGATTGATTATACGCAGTTCAGTTTTAGAAGATAGCAGAGAACTCAATCGTATATGTGCATCGTGGAAAGATAAAATATATGTGGAAGGTGAAGGCTTTTCTGAAAATTTTATAGAAAATTGTATTATTAATGGAGATTTACCACCTATAGAGAATGCGGATATATCTAATTTTTATATGATGACAATTCAGGATGCCAATGGGCAGACAATCGGTTTCTTTAATTTATATCATGGTTATCCGAATAAGGATACATTATGGATAGGTCTTTTTGTTATAGGTTCTGAATTTCAGGGAAAGGCATTTGGGCAGGAGGTAATAAAATCTATTTGCGATGAATGTAAAAAACTGGAATGCAAATCAATTGGCCTTGGAGTATATTTAAAAAACTGGAAAGGCCTTCGTTTCTGGAATAATAATGGCTTTAACATTATCACAGGTATTTATGGTGATAAAGAATATAGTGATAATAACTTTTCTTTGATGGGATTGCGCAAAGAGATTTGTTAATAGTTATATCATAAGATTATTTCCGAGCAGTAATATATTCCTACACTATCCCATTATTCAACTTAATTACCATTTATTAGAAAATATTAGTTGATTTTTTCCATTATTTCATATATATTAATAGTTATAAAAATTAATTGTAATAGTATTATTAACTGCTTAATGAAAATACCTCGTTCTAAATAAACTGTCATGTAGTATCTATTGATTAACACTAGAACTAAGAGACTGTGGTTTAACCTATTTCAAACCACCAATTGGTAGGAGGAAAAATGAAGTTACTAATGCTAAAAAGTTATTATGGAATAAATATACATGGCGATAGTCAAGGTGATTTAGGTACCACTGTTTATGATGGTTATGTTAATCCGGATCTTATATTTATTATGGCTGCAACAATAGCAAATAATGCAGATAACATTGATTTGCAGGTTATAGACTCGAATGCAGATAAAATACTGCCTGATGAATTAATATGCAGATTAGAAGATACCTATGATTGCATTATTCTTAAGTCATCCGCACCGGTTATAAAATTAGATATAGAATTGGCAAAACGTTTAAAAAAGATATATCCCAATTGCAAAATGCTGCTAGCCGGTCATATTGCAAAATTGCTTAAGAAATGGATTATTAAAAATGAAAAAGCAATAGATGAAGTTGTGGATATTCCTTTGGACTTTTATATGTATAAATATGTAAATAATACATCCATAGTAGATGTTAACAAATTTCCAAGTCCGGATTATACTCTATTTCCTTATGAGAAATATTTAGATTCCGGTAACGTAAGACTGAGCATACAGACCAGTAGAGGCTGCATGATGCAATGCGGATATTGCCCCTATAGTGCTTTCTATGATAATAAAATATATTTTATAGATATAGAAAAGGTGATACAGGACCTAAAAAATGTGTTAAAGCTAAAACCTAAAATAATACTGTTTAGAGACCAGTATTTTACTGCTGATAAAAACAGAATTGAGTATCTATGTCATAGAATTATAGAAGAAAATTTAAACTTTCGCTGGACATGTGAAACAAAGTTAGATTTACTTAATACGGAATTAATTGATTTAATGATAAAAGCAGGTCTATTTATGATATGTTATGGAATTGAATCCGGAGAACATAAAATATTAGATGCATATAACCGAAAATATGATAGACATGAGCATACGAAAGACATGATAACTTATCTAAACGGTAATAATGTATTAACATTAGCATTTTATATAATAGGATTTCCAGAAGATACTTGGGATTCTGTAGAAAAGACCTTTAACCTTGCACTAGAGTTAAACAGTAGAATTTCTCAGTTTTCTCCATTCGAACCCTGTGTTACATATGATAGGGAAGAATTAACGCCGGATTCATTTTGCATATACAAAAATACGATGCAAGTAGAAACACATTCAAATTTAAGTAAGGACGAAGTTGACTATATCATAGATTCTTTTACAAAAATTTATAGTCATAGTGTGGGAGAGCTGGAAAATAATTATAAATATGAATTTTCATATAAGCAAAAACATTTGGAGTTAATCAAAGAGTTGCTGCCATTAGGTAGTGATTTGGACGAAATCTGTTCTTACATTCGCGAGAAGGCCACAAACTGAAAAATTATTAGAAAGCAGGACATGATTAACATGAACGCTGGCGCATATTAATGGATGGAATAGAAGTAAAAGAATTCAATATATAAATAAAAAAGTATCCCGGACTTTATAGCTTAGGGGCAAATCTTTATCATCCTGTCATGAAAGTGGCAGGAT
Source organism: Bacillota bacterium (assembly GCA_023410275.1). GTDB lineage: Bacteria > Bacillota > Clostridia > Lachnospirales > Lachnospiraceae > Anaerocolumna. Next base: position 5,560 of record JAEYPZ010000070.1, on the reverse strand, counting down.
GCTTTTTCTTGTATTCTTTTATTTATAAATTCTGATTGACAATGTATAATCACGGTTATATAATAGGTAACAATTGATAGGTAACACATGGTACCGGTAAGGACATTTAAGGAGGGATTATTATGCCACCGAAAATAAAGGTTACAGAAGAGGATATCATCAATGCAGCGATTCACATGGTTAGGGAGAAGGGGGCCGAAAGCTTGAATGCCCGCGATTTAGCAAAAGAACTGGGCTGCTCTGTACATCCCATATTTCGGACCTATAATTCCATGGAGGGACTTAGAACAGCTGTTTATAAAAAGGCTGAGAATATTTATAATGAACGCATGTTAAGTGCAGGAGAGCATAATGGTGGCGGTTTTCTTCATATGGGGCTTGCCTATATTGATTTTGCGAAGAATGAGAAGAATCTATTCAAGCTGTTATTTATGTCGGATGCGTTTCGGGAACAAAGCATAATGAACATTGCAGGGACTACAGAAGGAGACGATGAGGTACTGGAAATGTTATGTCAAAGGACAGGGTTGAGCAAAAAAGCCGCCCAGGAGCTATATGCAGGAATATGGCTTACCACCCATGGAATAGCATCGATGTTGGCAACAAACAATTGCCGGTTTAGTGATGAAGAAAACCGAAGACTATTAAACAATTCATTCATGGGATTATTACTAAAGCTGAAAAATGAGGAGGAGCATAACAAATGAATAAATCTTTTTCACAGAAACATCCATATACTTCTGCTATCCTGGCTGCATTGCTTTGCACATTTATGACAGTGCTAGGAACAGCAATTCCGCAGATTATAGGATTAACTGATAATGTACAAATTGCTGTAACTACGGTATTTCTCTTTCTTTCAATACTTATTGGTATTTTTATTATGAAAAAATCCCGATTTACGCTTTCGGATTATGGATTTCAAAGAAGTAAAAGAAATACCTGTAATCAGGTGTGGTGGTATATTCCATTATTGGCAGTAGAAATACTCCCTATTGTAATCGCTGGTTTCAGCCCTGAGGTAACAGTTCTGCAGTATATTATTTTATTATTTTTTACAGTTGCAGTTGGCTTCAATGAGGAAATTTATTTTAGAGGACTTTCGTTGAAGTTCATGGATGAAAAGGGAAGAAAAAAAGCAATTATCTGCTCTTCAGTAATTTTTGGAGTTCTTCACATTGTAAATGCATTTAATGGTAAAAATGCATTTTATCTTGTATTACAGATGATTTTTGCATTTCTGGTAGGATTTGTACTTGCTGAAATTGTAAGCATTTCAAAAAGTCTTTGGGTAGTTATTATCTGGCATGCTGCTCATGATTATATTTCAAGTATTACAGGTGATACACTTGATACAACAGCTCTGATTGCTCTTGTGATTCAAGTGGGAATTTTATTGGTATATGCCATATGTATTTGGAAAAGGAGTAGTGTAGAAGATACGGTGACTACTGGTGTGAATGATTAGAATAATATCTGATATTAAAGGAAAAACATGTATTGCTCATTTTGCTCATCACTGAATTGCTGCAGCGCAAGCAGTGTTGAGTTTGATAAAAATGTTGAGAGTACAACGTTATTAGGTATTCAGGCTTATGCTGGACTGATGGAAAAGAGGTTGATCATGGTGGAACCAGGAGAAACATTTCAAGAAACAGTAATTCGTGAGGTATTAGAAGAAACAGGTATAGAAGTTGAAATTTTATCCTTTGCTGGAGTATGTATAAATATTGAAAGAAATATTGTTAATATGGATTTTATTTGCAGATATAAAAAAGGAGATTTAAAGACTAGTGATGAAAGTCTAGAGCTAAAGTGGGTAAAAAAAGAAGATGTTTTTGAAATGGTCAGTAATCCCCTTACGAAAAAGCGATTGAAAAATATGCTGTCAAACAGTAAAGATATTTATTGCTTCGGTTTTAAAAAAGAACCATTCAGTACCGTCAATGATAAATATTATTCTATCGGTTTGTAAAACAATTTTCAATTCGCTGAGAGGCTTTAGGATAGAATCTTGCTTCAATGTTTGTGCTCTTCATTCACTCATACATGAAGGAAGCTTTAAGGTCTGGGCTTGCCCAAAGCAATTCCGCTCCTTCTTTTCATTGTAATCATGGTACCTGTCTATAATTACAACAGGATGTGTAAAGAAACAGTGGTAGAAAGAATTCGAAATGAAGGATAGTATTTTTTATTTTTAGAAAAGCAGTCCATAGGGGCTGCTTTTCAATTCTACTGAGACAGATATGTATTAAGCTGGTGTATTAGTTTGGGGTGTTAATTTATTTCCCGTTTGTTCCGACGGAGGCAGTGGGATTGATACCAATAGGAGCCATAAGTAATTTTCCGGTGCCCTGGAACACGTTAACCAGACCTTCACCGGATACTGCGGAGCCTAAAAGGCTTTTCCCGGATTTTTCAACGGTGAATTTCAATGAATTTGACCATGCGATTGCCATATTCCCATCAATTTTTAAGATGTCATTTTCTAATTCAAATTCAATCAGCTCTTCCCTGGGAACGGGACTTTCTAAAATGGCTATGCCCTGGCCTTCCAGGCATAAATTGAAAAGGCCTTCGTTGCCTAAAACAGCAGAGGAAAGGTTTGTTCTGGATACAATTTTCTGTTTGATACGTGAGTCACAGGCCAGAAATAATCCGTCATCCAGTACCAGGCCATTCCATTTCTCCACATTTTCCAATAAGATATAGCGGTAGGTAGGCTCAAGCATAACCATACCGGTTCCGCTGTATTCCGGTTTAATCGTGGATTCTTTGGAAAGCTTGGCGGATATGCTCTTACCTATAAAATCACCAATCCCTTTTACGCCGGAGCCCATTTTAACATCACCGGCCATCCATTGCATAGTGCCTGCACTTAAGGTAAAAGGCCTGCCATTTAATTCGATAAGAACCTGGCGTTTTTTGATGTTCATTTCGGAAGCATAGTAAGCCTTAATTGAATTTTCCGGAGATACACTTAAGTCCTTTTGAAATTCAAATACATGAATACCATCTTTTGACTCTATTTCCTTCATGTTTGCATTATTAAATAAATTATTACTTTTTATCACAATATACCTTCCTCCTGGGCTTTATTTTAATTTATTATAGCGTATTTTGCAGAAAATTACAAAGGGATATGAGAAGAACTTTACAGGAAAATACAAAGGAACGCAGCTTTTTGACATAAAATATTTTCCATGCTATAGTATTAAAAAAGAAAGGGGTATTTTTTATGTATACGTGGGTGAAAAAGTTCAGTCGTAAGCTCTGTGCAATTCTTTAATATCATTATTTTGAATGTATGGAGCGGTATCACAGATACAAGTTGAATAATTAAATAGAAAAGAATTGCATCTTAATGTAAGCAGTCAATATTCTTATAATAAAAGGAGCAGTTCAAGATGAAAATAGAGATAAAATTAGCAGATAATAGGAATGGTTTTATTATCAAAAATATGTATCCACTTTATTTACATGACCTTTCCGGGATTCACGGTACTCTGCCCAATGAGTATGGTATTTTTGAGGAAGAGCCCATAAGAACCCTTGGGGAGCAATATGATATCCAGCAAGTGTGGTTTGAGAACCCAGATCAACTATTTCCGTATTTAATCATAGCTGATAATATACCTGCCGGATTCTGCCTTGTGGGAAGCGGTAAATATGTACCTTCGGAAGTGGATTATTATATATATGAGACATTTCTCTTAAGTCCATTCAGGGGTAAGGATATTGCATATTATGCTTTGCTTGAAATCTTTGAAAAACACCGCGGTAAATGGATGCTGTTTACCCATTCAACAGAGAATAATATTCGTGCGAAAGCCTTTTGGCATAAGACAATCGCTCATTATACAGAAAACAAATATACAAGCGAAGAAAAGATAATAGATGGGATGCCAAAATTAGTGTTTCGATTTGAAAATTAAACTAAATATTTGAGATTTATTATTTAAAATTAATTTAGCGTATGAATGAAGTAGAAAAAGCTTCACCCAAGGGGGAGTTAGTATCCTGCTTTTATTTTGTTTACAAAAAGAAATAACGGAGATATAAATAAAAAGTTCCATATCAATTAGAGGATTAATTGATATGGAACTTTTTTGGTATTAAGATTAATTACAGTAAACAAAATATTCAAATAATGAACCAAACAAAGTGTAATATCATCTAATTAGTGTAAATGAGCTGCAGCTGAATTAACAAATGAAAGGAACTAGTAATGGATAAAAATGAATTTTCTGAGAAGGTTCTGGAAGCAGAGCAAACTTTATACCGTGTTTCAAAGTCAATTCTACTTCAGGATGAAGATTGTGAGGATGCCGTTCAGGAAGCAGTTTTAAAGGCATTCTCAAAACGAAATTCATTAAGGGAAGTAAAATATTTTAAAACATGGCTTACCCGCATTTTGATTAATGAGTGCTACCGGCTGTTGCGAACCAAAAAGCAGGAAGTATCCTATGAGGATTATTTCCAGGAGGAACAGGCAGAAGCAAATCAATATTCGGAGCTTTACGCGGCCATTCTAAAGCTGGATATCAAACACCGGATGCCTATAATCCTATTTTACATGGAAGGCTATTCCGTGAATGAAATTGCCAGATTATTGAGAGTGCCCTCCGGTACTGTAAAGAGCAGACTTTCCAAAGGGCGGAAGCAGTTGAAAAAATTATTAGACGATGAGGTGGAATATAATGAAGAATTTATATGATTGGAAGAATGCATATCCGGGAGAAACGGAAGAATTTCATGAAAAGCTATGTAGCGTACTGAATTCATTACCGGAAAATGAAAGAAGCATCAGGATACCGAAGAAAAAATATGCCGTATTAGCTGCCGTGGCTGTCATGATGCTTTGCTCTGTTACGGCTCTTGCATCAATAAAGTGGAATCAAAGGGCTATTGATAGATTTGGAGCCAATGAAGAGATGCAGGAAAAGCTTTCCAATGAAGGATACTCAGAGCAGAAGGGGCAATCAATATCGGATAATGGAGTTACAATTACATTGGAGCAGACAATTCAGGACGATAATTTGATTTACCTCCTATTCCATGTGTCCGCAGACAATATGGAAATTACAGAAGATAATGGCATGGATTATCAAATGAATTTTACAAAGGGAGAAAATCCTTATAGCAGTATAAGCAGCAGCTTTGTAGATAAATTTAAACAGCCGGAGGTAAATAACGGCAGAGATTATGAAATATGGATACAAAAAAATCCCAATAATGATTACAGAGACGGGAATCTGACATGCAGCTTTAATGCATTGCAAAAGTATGAGGGAAAAGCAGGGCCGGCAAAAGACTTAGTTACAGGCAAATGGAGTTTTAATATTAAGCTGTCAGCAAAGGATTCTGTAGAATATAAGATCGATAAGACTGTCAGTATTAATGGCTGTGATATTACAGTTCGGCGGTTAATATTGTCACCAATTTCCTATACCCTCTATTTTGATGAAAGTGACGTGAAGCATTTAGGAGAAATTGCCGGCATAAATTATGACGAGCTCGATTCCTTCTATCCGCTTATATTATCCGGCATACGATATAC
>JAEYPZ010000050.1:0-101206 GCA_023410275.1 Bacillota bacterium | reverse complement strand
CCACTAAAATGCCGGCAGCTGTTCCTGGCAGGTGAAATTATACCAAACTCGCTGGAAGGTTGTATTTGTGCAGGGCTGTGAGCTCAGACAGTGGTATAATTTTACCTAGGAACAGCTGCCGCCATTTCAGTGTCATTAGGGAACTCCTCTATAGAAAATTACGAAAGGTAAGCCAAAATCATCTGGGGGTTGGCAAGAAAACCTTGGACAGTTGTTATTGTTTTGGGCGAATCCAGTTGATGTGTACCATCTTCATGAAGCGATAAACCGTATCCTTGGCAAAGGTCGGGATATTCCGTCCAGTCAGCATACTCATGTACATGCTTCTATATAAAAATTTCAGAAGGAACAAGTACTGATAGATTTCGGCAACAGGAATTCCTTTATTGACAGGAGAGGTATCCTCACGGCCTTCCCCCTGTGGTGTACACCTGGTGAATCTGGTTTGTCATCGTCGTCCCCGGAAGACAAGATGTACTCATTTGCTTCCATGATCATGTCCATGGTAATGCGCTTACGAAATAAGAAAAGCTATCCAAACAATAATTATTGAATGAATAGCTTTATCTTACATCATTGGATTTACTAATAAATACGCCATAGTAATTAAACGCTTACTGAATTTCTATATGAAAAAACTTGATGATTTAAAAGCGATTTAACCCAAATATTCAATTGTTTCCTTTGCCTGTACTTGTACCATATTTTAAATACCGGAACACCTTTAAGGAGGCAAGCGGGCGACCATCAAAATCAAACATGGCCTGATTGTCCCATGAGTCACCGCCATAATACAAGCCCGCATCTGCCGGGTCATATTTTGCCGCATAGCTGCTTGCCCAGCCGCTTCCGTACTTTTCCCAGATGGGCGAATTATTCTCTGTTGCTTTACCCACCGGAATCCAGGTTCCTTCCCAATAGAAGATACCGAGAATACCAGCTTCATTTGCCGCCGCACAGATATCACGTATCATACTGGCCTGCCCCTGTACGGTCGCAGGATAGCCCTCCACGATATCGTCCGTGCCTTTTAAGCTATTCCCGGAGCCGTCACCGTCTTCGGAAGTATAGCAATAGGAGGTTTCTGCAATCACCACTTTTTTCCCGTATTTTTCTTGAATGTTTTTGGCAACCTTCTGCATATTTTCATTCGTACCATCCCAGAAGGGATAATAGGATAATGCAAAGATATCATAATCAAGGCCAAAGTCTGACAGGCTTGAAGCAATATGATCTATTTCTGTATCGTTCTCGATATTTGTATAATGTACGGCAACCTGAATCTCCTTTTTGTAGGTCTTAGCTACTTCGCGGACGGCAAGGCTTCCTGACTGTAAAAGCTTCTCAACTGCGGGAAGACCTATTTCTCCCGACATACCATTGTTAATTTCATTTCCAATCTGCACCATTCCCACATTTACACCTGCGTCAAGCATTTTCTTAAGGCTTTTCTTTGTAAAATCATAGAGTGCCTTGCTCTTTTCCTCCTTGCTCATGCCTTCCCATGCTTTTGGTACATGCTGTTTGTTAGGATCGGCCCAGAAGTCTGAATAGTGAAAATCAATACATACCTTCATGCCATACTTACTTGCCCGCTTTCCAAGCTTGACGGCAGTAGGAACATCATTATTACCGCCGCCATAGCCGTTGCCGTTTTCGTCGTATGGGTCATTCCATACACGCAGACGTATATAGTTTACACCGGACTGGGCTAGCGTCATGAAGACATCCTGTTCCTTCCCTTCATAGTTATAATACGTTACGCCACTTTTTTCGAGGGCAAGTACAGAAGATGCATCCATCCCCCGTATAAAATCATCTGAAATATTTGTAACCGGTTCAACATAGATTTCGGATTTTTCAGGACCCTCCGGCAGCGGAAATGTGATTACATCCTGTGTTTTTGCATCTTGTTTCGTACTGCCTGCTCCGCAGCCTGACAGAGCTGTGGAACAAAGACTGGTACCGATGCAGAATGCTAATAATTTTATGCGAGATTTCCTCATAACTATCCTCCCAATTTAAAAAAGTGGCCTATCATAGCGGATTTTAGGCTGTATTATCAATCAGAAATTCTATATAATGCAAAATCATCCACCGTTCCCCAGCTATTGGCATTACACTTCAAACATACTTTAATTACCGGAACTACCTGCTGTGGTCACGCTTTTCACGCCGCGAATATCATTAAATACATACAGAGCGTTGGTCGCCCTTCCGTTCTTGTCAAACAAGGTCATATTATCCCAGGAGCTTCCCTGATCCGTTGTAGAATATTCCGATGCCGTTGAGCTGAATAATCTTTCATACTTTTCCGATGTGGAGGAGGCCCAGCCTGTACCATAGGTTCCCCATGCGGATTTGTCAGTTCCGATCCATGCCGGCTCCCAGTAGAAAGCACCCAGGCCATAGCCGGGTAATGTGCTGTTTATTTGGGCAATACCGTTAAATACACCGTAAAGAGCCTGAGCCTGGCCGGAAATACTGACAGGATAATTAGAATAGTTCATCGCTGCGGTGCCATAGATGCTGTTCATCGAGCCGTCCGCATCATCAAATGTGTATGGATAAGCTGTTTCCGCTACCATTACTTTCTTGTTATATTTTTTTGCAATGTTAGTCAGAACCGTTGTCATGTTTTCAACCGTACCATCCCACATAGGATAGAAGGATGCGGCAAATACATCATAATCCACACCCATCTTATTGACCTGCTCTGCATACCATTCCCCATCGGCAAGCAAACGTGTGAAATGCAGTACCTTCAGTACGCTTCTTCCATACTTTTTATTAATATCATTCACCGCATAGCATCCCTGCTTCATCAAATCTGCAACGCCTGAACTTAAATCCCAGACATTATCTGCAAAACCGCCAACCCCGCACAAAGAGCCGTTCGTCTCATTTCCGATCTGAACCATCTGCACATTAACACCATAATCTATCAATTCCCTCAGGGAATCATAGGTATAGTTATAAACAGCATCCTTTTTGTAATTAAGATTGTAGTTAGCCCATGCCTTTGGAGCATAATGCTTCGCCGGATCTGTCCAGAAGTCAGAATAATGGAAATCAATAAAAACCTTCATTCCGGCATCGGTTGCTCTCTTGCCAAGAACCTTAGCAGTATACAGATCCGTATTTCCTCCGCCATATCCCTTATAGGGAGAAACAGAATCATACGGGTTATTCCAGATACGGATTCTGACATAATTCACACCCGCACCTGCAAGAATCTTAAAAACATCACCGCCGGTACCGTCTAAATACTTATACTTTACGCCGCTGTTCTCCAGTGCAAGAACGGAAGATATATCCACACCGCGAAAAAAATCGCCTGTCATATTAGAGATTTGCGGTACCCCCGAAATAGAAGTGGCTGCATAAGCCTTTTCCGTTATACCTGAACTACCGACAAGCACTAAAGTCCAAACAAGTATTAACGAAATCCCCGTCTTACCTAATTTTTTGAGTACTCTGTTCATTGTATTACCCCCTTTACAAAATAAAATTTATGTGATTTTAATAAGCATTATCTGACCTTTTATGAAAACCAGCTTAAAGCCTTCTCATAATTCCCGCAGATAATACACTCTGACCCGTATTCACCTCCCTGTTTTTGTTGAATAAAGCTTTATCATAGCAGAAGGGATTTTTCTGTTTTTGAATATCTCATAATACCACCCTGGAAGCTGTGGTTGAAAAAGCACCTTTCGCTTTTTCAACCCATATTACTTGAACATTCAATTAACATATCCCTTCATCATGATTGTGAAATAAAACCCAGAACATTTAACTAGTGTGGTAAAGATAACCGAATAGATTTATAAGGCGTCCAGATTGTATATTAAGAATTTTTTAGTCATGCCCGCTCTTCCTGGTTTTCCGTCCAGTATACGGCTGTCCCATACTGTCCGATTACTCCGGTATCATCACCCATGAGAAGCTTCCACTCCGTATTCCGCAGGTTGACTAAGAATTCATCTTTTCTATAATTTTGTATAAACAGGAATTTTTTTAAAGGATTCTCTCTTGAAGTAACCGCTACTCCTTCCGGTATGTCAAACGGAACTTTAAGCAGCCCTTTTTCCTCTGCTAGCTTCCGGCACAAATCATCATAGAAGCTCTCTTCAAAATCTGCACAGATGTAGTAAGCCGTGCCCTTTTCATACGAATTTCTTGCGAATGCCGGATAACCCTCATAAAAATCCGTTTCAAAGGTAAGAAGTGTCTCTGCGGAATCTGTCCTGATCAGATTACAGAAATTCCTGCATTCATATTGCTTTTCCTTTTCAAAAAATGCTCCTGTTGATTTACCGCTGTTTCGTTCTCCCTCGTAGAGAGCATCCAGTTCGGTGCTGCGAAGTCCAAAAACCTCCATCAGCTGATGCGGTGTACCACCCAGATGACACAGATCATTTTCATTTACGATTCCCGACCAGTAGGTCATGACAAAGGTTCCGCCCTTCGCAACGAAATTACGAATTTTTGTTTCAATATCGCAGCGGAACATATAAAGCATTGGTGCAAACACCAGGTCATAACCCTTTAACTCTTCTTCCATGTCCAGAATATCCACATCTAATCCAAGCTTTCGCAGGCCATGAAATATTTTTTTCAGCACATCCATATAATGCAGGTCCTTGTTTCTTGGCCCCTGGGAATCCTCCATGGCCCAACGGCTTTCACAGTCATGCAGTATGGCAGCTCTTGCTCTTATGGTACTTCCCGCAATCTCTGAAAGCTCCAGCAGCTGGCTTCCCACTCCTGTGACCTCTTCAAATACTCTGGTATCCATGCCGCCATAATGGTCAATAACTGCTCCGTGGAACTTTTCACTGGCACCACGGCTCTGGCGGATCTGAAAATACTGGACACTGTCTGCTCCATGGGCAACCGCCTGCAGAGAAGCGGCGCCTAACATTCCGGGACGTTTTAATTTACTGACACTCTGCCAGTTCGTTGCAGTCGGACAGGATTCCATTAACAGAAATGGTTTTTTCAAAAGACTTCTCATAAAATCATGCTGCAAAGCCGTATCAAGGGCCGTTTCCTTCTCTTCCTCTTTGTGCCAGGTCGGATAACTGTCCCAGGAAGCAAAATCTATCAAATCCTTGAATTTATGATAATTAAGCCCCTTATAATCATACATCATATTAATCGTGACCGGCAGTTCTGAACCGCCCTCCCGGATGGCTTTTTTCTCCCAGGATACAAAATCTGCGGTCTGGTCTGTTACAAATCTCTTCCAGTCCAGATTCAAACCATGCAGCTCCTGTTCTCCCCTTGGAGACGGACTTTCCACCTGTTCAAAGCTTTGGTACGTGTGGCTCCAGAAGGCCGTATTCCAGGCTTTATTCAAAGCCTCTATGGTTCCATATTTTTTTTCAATCCACTGCCTGAATGCTTTCTGACACAACGGGCAGTGACAATCTCCGCCAAGCTCGTTGGATATATGCCAGATGGTCACGGCCGGATGGTTTCCGAACTGTTCACTAAGCTTTCGGTCAATCTTATAAATCGCTTCACGGTACACAGGAGAGGTATAGCAGTGATTATGTCTTCCCCCGAATAAATTATTGGTACGGTCCGCATTAACCCGCAGAACCTCTGGATAAGAGTCTGCCAGCCACTTAGGCCTTGCTCCGGAGGGTGTTGATAAAATAACAGAAATTCCATTTTCATAAAGATTATCAATAATATTCCTTAACCACTCAAATTCATAGACACCCTCCTGGGGCTCCAGAGCTGACCAGGAAAACACACCAAGCGTTACTTCATTAATATGGGCTGCCTTCATATATTCAATATCCTGTTTTAAAATTTCCGGTGTATCCAGCCACTGTTCCGGGTTATAATCACCGCCGTATATAAATCCTGTCTGTTTCATATTATCCCCTTTCGTGAATATCAAATCAAAGATTTGATATTCCTGAATCCGTAGTTGAAAAAATGCTTTTTGTTATTCTCAATTTGTTGATTTACGGAATATAATATCATGATCCAAAATAACCCTGGCTTCATATTTTCTTCCCAACAGGCATTGAATGAGCTGTTTGCCCGCTACATTTCCCATCTGGCTCGCTGCTACATTTACTGCGGTAACTGCCGGGGAATAGCACTCTAAATTGGGACTGTTATAAAGGGAGGCAACGGCAATATCCATGGGAATCCGATAGCCTTCTGCCTGAAGTCTTGACATAATCATAGTACAGACTTCGTCATCTCCGCAGATAACACATTCCACCTTTTGTGCAATGAGATTTCCAATGATGGAATCCAAAAATTCCATTTTAACAGAACCATTATAGAAGATCTGGCTCTGTTTTGAAATTCCATTTTTGAACAGTGCCTTACAGAATCCGTCATGCCGCTTTTTATCTGCAATAAAGCTCATATCCTTTACTAAAAGAGCAAACTTTTTAAATTTTCTTCCGATTAGCATGGAGGTCATTTTTTCTGCTGCCTCTTCATTATCCGTATCGACCTGAATTACCTCCTCATACTGACAGGTTCCGGTAAGTGCTGTGGGAAAATGCTTCTCTGTCAGATACCGGAGCGCCCTGTCATCTTCAAAGCTTCTGGTCAGAATAACCCCGTCAACTCTTTTATTTTCTACAAGAAACATCAGTTCTGATATATCATGCTGTTTTCCGGTTATAATCAGAACATTATATCCGAACATAGAGGCCGCTTCACAGATTCCAAGCAGACAGTTCTGAAAATAGCTTCCTCCTCCCCTATAAATATCCGCCGGAAGTACTACCCCGATATTAAGGGTGCTGTTTTTCAATATTTCTTTTTCTTCCTCCACATGATTGTGCTCCCATACAAAGTTCTGCACCAGCTCCACGGTTTCCTTCCCGATTCTTCCTTTTCCGGACAGTGCTCTAGATACAGTACTTTTTGAAATACCTAATTCCTGTGCAATTTTATCTAATGTCATTCCTGCTCTCCTACCTTTTAATCCTTAGGTCTAAACTGAACGGTTTCCTTTTCAATACACGCCTAAGAATTAAAGAAGGGCCGCTACGGTTTCTGTAGTAGCCCTTCCGCCTGCATAGCTTTTGATTTAATTCGCCTGTTTTCCTGCTACATATTCATCTGCCTGACGCTTCATTTCATCTAACACATCCTGAATTCCGGCACTCTTTAAGGCTGCTTTCATTTCTGCAATTGTTTTATCAACATCATCCACCAATCCGTTTTTCAAAGGACTATAGTAAGTACCGAGTGCTGCTTCTACCGCAGCAAACTGTGTGCTGACATTGGAGGAGTTAAAATTAAATCCGTCATATACGTGCTCTGCCTTGATACTGCTGTTAAATGCCTTCTGCAGTGCATCATAGGTATCATCTAAGGCTACTCTGTTCTCAATAAATTCGGTTCTCTGGATTGTTGTATTGTTCCATCCCCAGTTACAGTTGTTGCTTACACCATAGTTAGTCTCATCCAGTACCTTATACTGCTTATCACCTACTGCTTCCCAATGTTTCCCTTCAATACCAAGCATTGCAAGATCATAAACGTCAGGATCGGTATAGAACTCATTTAATACCATCATGGCTCTTTCTTTATTCTTGCTGTTGTCATTGATGGCAACGCCATTGTTAATGTAGGAATTTACTTTTTTAGGAAGAGAAGCGTTTGGATCAACGATTGTAACATTCCATTCCGGATGCTCTTTATTCGCCTGCTTTGCATAGGTCATACAGCTTCCCAGGTTCCAGGTTAAGCTTGCTGTTTTTCCTGTAAGAAGACCGGTCTGTCTGTCATCGGTAGAATTTAAGATATCCTTTGACCAGGCTCCTGCATCTGCAAGTTCTTTTGCCTGAATACAGTAGTCACGGAAACCATCCCAGTCAACAATATAGTTAAAATTCAAATCCTTGGGATCCTGTGCGTTATAAAGAACCAGTTCTCCGCCCTGTGGTGCTCCGCCTGTCGTGGAATAACCCTTTGACTGGAAATACTGATACCAGGGATCGCTCTGGCTTGCGTAAATACCATCCGCAGCACAAGCTTTATAGAAGGCAACCAGCTCATCCCAGCTTGTAATATTATCAAAACCGTATTTCTTCATTAAGTCACCGCGAACGGCCATAACATCCTGTCCAAATTCGTTGGTATAGTTCGGTACCATGTAAACCTGTCCGTTAATTTTTGCCTGATCCCATGCTACTTTGGGCACAACCTTCCAGATATCAGGTGCATAGGTCTGGATGAAATCTTCTGATAATGGAGCAAATCCGCCTAAAGCAACTGTTTGCTCATAATGTCCCCAGCTTGATGCCGTAAAGATTAAATCAAAATCCGTCTGTGAAGAGAATAAAAGAGAATACTTTTTATCATGTTCTCCCCATGATAAGAATTCTACCTTTAAGGAGCAGTTCAATTTTTTCTCCAGAATCTCGTTGATTTTCCCATAAACCTCGTCAAAATCGGGTGTTCTGTCCCCAAGCAGATACATGGTCAAATCTACATGCTCTGATGTGTCAACTGCTTTTTTCTCCCCGCTGCCAGAAGAAGCCGTCGTGCTTTCCTTACTGTCTGCCGGCTTAGAAGAACTGCATCCTGCAAGCATTACTACCATCATTGCAGCTACCAGTAAAACAGATACTAATCTTTTCATTCTGTTTCTCATAAGATCCTCCTTTAAATTATATAATTTATTGCTTAACCCGTATTGCAAAACACAGGCTATTCATGGGAATAATACCCCTAATGAATGAATTTAAAATTGCTTCAGCCCTTTACCGCCCCGATTGTAATGCCTTGAACAAAGTATTTTTGAACAATTGGATAGGCCAAAACAATGGGTCCTGTTACAACAATGGTAAGTGCCATCTTTAAGGACTGTGTCGGAAGATTTACCGCTTGGGCTGCACTGCTGGCCGCTGAATTGGAAAGCAGCTTCTTATAGGCTTCAATGTTATTGATCTGCTGATACAGGAAGTACTGTAACGGATATTTTGTCTTATCCTCTATGTAAAGCATGGCATTATACCAGTCATTCCAGTAGGCAAGTGCGATGAAAAGTCCAACTGTTGCAAGGGCAGGCTTTATCAGCGGAAAAATAATCTTAAACAAGATACGGAACTCTCCGCAGCCATCAATCTTAGCCGCTTCAATTAATGAATCCGGAATTCCCATAATATAGCTTTTCATAATCAGCAGATTATAGACGCTGAATATTAAGGGAAGTAATAAAGCAAGGTAATTGTTGCGAAGATGTAAGGTCTGTGTAATCAAGATATAATACGGAACAAGTCCGCCTGAAAACAATGTGGTAAAGTAGAAGAAAAAGGAAAATCCATTTCTCCATTCGAAATCTTTTCTGGATAAAACATAAGCTGTCATAGTCTGAACCAAAAGGCCAACAACGGTTCCTACCACCGTTAACCCAATGGTTGTGGCATACGCCCTGAATACAACAATTGGATCTTTGAATACGCTCTTATAGGCTTCCAGACTGAAATCCTGCGGAAGAATACTAAAGCCGTTTTTTGTAATTGCTGCTTCGGAAGAAAAAGAGCCTGATACAATCATGATAAACGGAACCAGACAGAATAACGCAATCAGTCCCAAAAGTACGTATGCAATGATGTTCAGTGCAATAACGTCCGAACCTGTTTTTATTTTGTTTGAATGCTTGGTTGTCACTTTTTTCCCTCCTAAAATAATGTGTACTCTTTGTCGTATAGACCGACTAATTTATTTACAAACAGAATTGTTATAAAGCAGAGAACCGACTGATACAGGCCGACGGCTGCCGACATTCCAAAGTCATTACTGGTGATTAGAGCCCGGAAGGCCAGGGTATCAATTACGTCCGTGTATTTAAATAACAGGCCGTTGGTTCCGACCAGGTTATAGAACATATCAAAGTTTCCTTTAAAGATTCCTCCCACCGATAATAAAAGCAGAATAATTGTGGTAGGCATAATCATTGGTATTGTTACATTGAAAATTCTCTGGAAGACATTTGCTCCGTCAATTTTTGCCGCTTCATAAATGGAAGTATCAATGCCCATGATTGCCGCCAAATACATGACGGAGCCATACCCGATTCCTTTCCATGCACTAAAAAACAAAAGAATAAAGGGCCATACATGGGGTGTCGTATAAAAGGCTACCTTTCCTTTCCCAAAGTAGGCAAGAATCCGGTTAAAGAATCCGTAATCAGAGCTGAAAATGTTAAATGCCATAACACCTACGATAACCCATGAAATAAAGTAGGGCAGGAACATAAAGGACTGGGAAATCTTACGAAAGTGCTTGTTCTGAATTTCCGTAAGAAGGACTGCCACAGCAATCTGTAAAACGGTATTGACCGCAATAAATAAAGCGTTATATAATACCGTATTTCTGGTTACCAGTCCTGCCTGTCCTGACTGGAAGAAGAATTTAAAGTTCCTAAACCCATTCCACGGGCTTCCCCATATCCCGCCTGCATAGTTGTATTTCTTAAATGCCATTACAATTCCCGTCATTGGATAGTACGCAAAAATCAATGTATAAATCACTGCCGGAGCAAGCATAAGTAAAAATACCCTGTATTTGTAGAGTTTTTTTAAAAATCCTCTCCATCCAACTTTTTTTGTTTTCATAAGCTCCTTGAACTCCTTTCGCGAATATCAAATCCATGATTCGGTATTCCTTAATCCGAAGTTGAAAAACACCTTTTGTTTTTCAACCTAATCATCATGCGGCGCGCCTTAGCGCACACTGAAATCAAAAGCGGAAATTGTCTTTTAATTTCCACTCTATGCCTTTCCCTGATGCGCAACATATATGTTGCGCACATTTGTTGTTTTATTTATAAATATATTATACTTTTACTTTTTTTTATTGTCTATTTACATAATTTCTAATATTTTTTTGTTTATATTGTACGTTTTCTCCAATATTTTTATAAAAGTGCGCAACTTTTTTGTTTTTTGTGTTGTTCAGTTGTGTCATAGGAATTTTATATGTAAAATAGTTTTACAGTATTAGGAGTCACACGGCAAACCATAAATGCAATTGAAAATGACAAATATGATCCCGCTCTGCTATTAGCCTTTAAGCTGGCTTTTACTTTTGTGCCTGACCCGACCGCACTAAAGTAAAAGCCTGCTTATGCAGCATCATCCACAAAGCAGGCTTACCCGGTATCTTATTTTATTTCTTCATTACATAGGCATATTCGGTGTCTGCCGCTATCCCATGAATCTCACAGGCTTTTCCATTGGTAAACACCGGCCACTTTTCCAGATAGCGCTTTGCACCCTCTCTTAGCTCTTCAATCTCAAGCTGCAGCTTCTGCGGAAAACCATAGCGTTTCAAACCAATCTCCCAGGTTTCTCCCGTATAGAACCAGTCATCCACCCATTCTCCGTCAACATAAAGCTTTGCCGTATCTCCTCCGAAATCAACCTTTAAAAAGCAGTCATTGCCACCCTCTGCATATTGAAGAGTAACTTCATAGACCTTTTTACCGTTCTCTTCTCTTACCAGCTTACAATCGGCGGAAGCAGCAGCCCGCTGTGCCATACCCTCATATACAGCATAGCCGTCTTTCTCCCCCTTATATTCATAACCGGCAGGTGCTAAAGGCAATGCAGGATAAGTCTTTAAGGACTCTCCTTTACGGTTTAACAGCACATAACCGTCCTCTGATTCAATGACTTCTCCTTCCGTAATAACTAAGTATTCCTTATCCAGTGCTATCTTCCAGGCATTAAGTGCCTCTTCTCTGGTCAGAGTAAGCACCTTCGCACGTTCCGGTTCCTTTACCCAATCATAGGAAGGCTCCGTGTCCGTATAAAAGACATAGATTTCCTGCTCCCCGTTATGTAATAGGCACAGAGGCGTTGCCATGGCTGCCTTAAGCTCACCATCTCCCACCGGCATATAAAAAGGCAGGAAGAAAAAATCTCCGTTAGGAATATCTCTGGCAGGATACTGTAGGACTTCTCCCTCCGTCTCTGCCGTAAGAACAGTATTCAAATGCTCCTCCATAATGTACCTTCTCTGAAAATTATTTACAAATAAATAGCCGCTTTTACCCTTTCTTCGCACAGAAGTCCGCAGCTCTGTAAAGTTGGTCTGAAACAGGGGATTGCTCTCCGGAAGATAGGTTTCCATCTCACATAAAGCATTCCCGAAATCCTGAATAAACATGGCAATCAGCTTGATTTCCTTTAAGGTTCCTGACATCTGCCCGTACTCTCTTATAGGAGCTGAAAAATCATAACTGAAAACCGGTAGATCATTGGGATAACCGGTCTCTCTGGACTCATGAAGCGTGGTCAGCTTCCCCTTGGGATTGGTACCGCCGTGGTACATATAGTAGCCCAGCAGATTCACTCCACTTCCAAGCTTTACCATGGTCATGGCTCCGATATCCTTTGGATGTGCCACAGGCCTTCTGTGATGGGTCACCTGTAATCCTCCACCCAGCTCCGCAGTTAAGAAGGGAAATTTTGACATATCATAGGTAATACCGACACCAAAGCCGTAATCACTGCCTATATTATGATCGTTACGCTCCGTGGTAAACACATAATTTCCGCTGGGCTCAATCTCCGTAAGTCTCTGATCCCAGGGTGCTTCACAATAACCGCCCATAACAGGAAGTAAGCCTCCGGTAACTGCTCCGCCCCAGCCGGTAGCCGTATAGTAGGGAACCACCAGCCCCACTTCCTTTGCCATGGCTGTCAGACGGCGCATATGCTCCTCACCTTCTTCCCCCTGAAGGCCGCCGCAGTGACCGTATTCATTCTCAATCTGCACCCCGATAACGGGACCGTCCTCCTGATATAAAAGTCCTTTCACCTGCTCAGCAAGCTTTTTATAATACTTCTTTACAACGGCAAAATATTCTTCATTATTAGTCCTTACTTCAAAAGGTTTTTTAAGCAGCCAGTCAGGAAGACCTCCGTTTCTGGCTTCCCCGTGACACCAGGGTCCGATTCTTAAAAACATAGTCATTCCGGTTTCCTTTACTGCCTCTACAAAGGCTCTCAGATCCCTCTGACCGGAGAAATCATATTCTCCTTCCACCTCTTCATGGTGTATCCAAAAAGCATAGGTCGACACCGTTTCCACACCGCCTGCCTTCATTTTGTAAAGAGATTCCTTCCAGTACTCTCTCGGATAGCGGCTGTAATGGAATTCTCCCATAATCGGGAACCATGGCCTGCCGTCTTTTGTCATGTACCTTGGAGTAAATCCATACTTGATCCTGTTCATTCTTTGTCCTCCTGCTGCCTGCACATTTTCTATATAATCTGTTTTGAGCTAGGGCGTGTTTGAAAACTCATTGTGCCGTTACCTTTCCCTCACCATAATGCACTCTTAATTTCCATCCTTAAAGCTTCCGGTGCTCTGTCTCTTTATTGTGTCGAACGTCTTAAATGAATCTCATAATCCAAAATCTTCTTGTGTATACCTGTATCACCGCCAAGCATTTCGATTAAGCGTTTCCCAGCAATGCATCCAAGCTCCTTTACGTCCATCCCCACCGCCGTTACGGGGGGGTTATTGGTCTCTAAGTAGAAGCTGTCATGAAAGGAGGCCACCTTAATATCCCCCGGCACATGAGCGCCTGCTTCTCTTAACAGGGAGAGTACTCTTGTACATATCACATCATCCGTACATACAATACATTCTGCCCGGTGCTTAAGGATGCTGTTGACCGCCTGTTCAATAGACACCTGACTGTCACAATCGGTAAATACCAGCTCTGTATCAATGGAAATCTGCCTGCTTCTTAAAGCATTAATATAGCCCTCACAGCGGGAGCGGTTTACCATATGCCTCTTGTCACCCGCAATCAGTGCTATTCTGCTCATCTTATCGGCAAGCAGCAGACTGACCAGCTTCTCACAGGCCTCCCTATGATTCGAATCAACCTGTACTATGGTGTCATCCTCACTGGAGCCAACCAGTACAAAGGGAATATCCTTCTGCTTTAGATACTCCGTAGCCATATCATTCATAAAATTTCTGGTCAGTATGATTCCGTCAATATTATGATTTTCCACAATCCTCTTCAGCTGGCTGATATCGTTCTCTTTAACGGTGGTTACCAGAACATTATAATCCATAGCTGCTGCCGCCTCGCACACTCCCAGCAGACAGATCTGAAAGAAGGGGGTAATGCTTAAGTTCGTATCAGCCGGAAAAGCCACTCCTATGTTATAGGTTTTGGAAGTAGCCAGCCCCTTAGCAATGGCGCTGGGCCTGTAATTATATTTTTCAATACATTCCATGACTCTTCGCACTGTTTCTTTTCCAATTCTGCCCTTCCCTGAAATTGCACGGGATACTGTTGTTTTTGACACGCCCAGCTCGGCTGCTATATCGGCAATGGTCAATTTGCTTCCGGGCAAACTATTCTCATCCTTGTTTTGTACTGCCATTCGTCCCTCCGTACATTTGGTCAATCGGTTGTCCTTGCTTTATTATAGCATGAACTTAATTGTTTTCAACTGTGATATAATACATTGTTGTTGTTTATATTTGTGCATATTATATAATTTCATGTGCTTTTTGCGCAATTTATATTGCGCACCCATAATCCGCTCCATTTCTATACCCGTGCATATCACAAGCTTGCTTGTGATACTGCTTTAATAAAAAAGCCAGTTCTTATGTGATCAAGAGATAAAAGACTTAGACGAACGCTTTCCATCCCGAATCAGCAGGTTGTAGCTATTAAGCTGCCAAGACGTCACATAGCCCAGTCACTTGTTAACGATGTACATATCAGCAGACCAGAGCCGACTTTTACTGAGCCGGCTCCGGTTAATTATCAGATGATTGAATAGAACTACTTACTTTTTCTTGTAAACATATGGTCAGAACACCAATTTCATCCATTGTTTCAGTCCCTTGATCCTCGAACCAAACGGAAATATTCCCACCTCCTTCAAGGTATACATAAGCAAGGTATCGACTCAAATATTGACTGGTGTACAGTTGACTTGCTACTGTTACGCTCTTGTTCCCAAGCAGATAGTAAGACGGACTGTTTCATCACTGATTTCCTCTACGTTTTTTGTTCAATCAACTTCTGTGTCAGCATAACAACGGTCCAGCGGAATGCCCTTCCGGTACCTCACCGCAAGCAATCAAAGTTCAAAACACCCCCCTTGGTCATCGTCCGGTTCCAAAAAATTCCTTTATGTGTTTGTCGTGTTCCTCTCCTGTTTGCTGTTGTAAAGTGGAGCTGGTGTCTGCTATAATAAGTTGTACTTCATTTTTCCAGTCGTTTTGCATCTGGAAGAAGAAAACCCAACATTCAATTGATAAAAATTAAATTTCAAATAATATAGAAAGAAGGGTATCAGCTATGCTAAAGAGTATTATATTTGACATGGACGGAGTCATCATTGACAGTGAACCTTCCCATGCGAAAGCTGCCGTAAATACATTAGAAGCTCTTGGAATCTCCATAACTCTTGACTATCCCTACCGATTTATCGGCTCAACAACAAAACACATGCTAAAAACTATGATAGAGGACTTTAACCTTTCTGCCAGCGAAGAATCTCTGCTTGAATTGTATAATAAATCCTTAGCAGCGCTGATTCAGGAAGAAGGTTATACTCCCGTCCCTTATGTGGTTAATTTAATACAGCACTTATACCATAAAGGGTATTCGCTTGCCATAGCTTCTTCCTCCACTCCCGAGGAAATTGCCGCTGTTACTGATGCCTTGCAGATATCCTCCTATTTTACCAGGCTGGTAAGCGGAGCTACGGTCCAGCATCCTAAGCCTGCACCGGATGTATTCTTAAAAGCTGTCTCCGAGCTGAACTTAAATACCGGAGAATGTATCATCCTGGAGGATTCCTCCAATGGAGTAAAGGCTGCCTGTGCAGCAGGTATTCCTGCTGTAGGTTTAATTAATCCCAACTCCGGTAATCAGGATTTAAGCCAGGCTGCCATTCTTATTGAAGGCTTCGAAGAAATCGATGCCGCTTTCTTTGAGAATGTTTATAACAGATATCATAATTTTCCAGTTACCATAACAGAAACTGACCGGCTTATTATAAAAGAAATTGCAGTGGAAGACATCCCTGCCCTAATGGATCTTTATAAAAATCCTGAAATAAATTCATTTCTTCCTGAAATTCAAAAAGCTTCTCTGGACTTAACGGAAACAGCCATCGAAAAGCATAGGGCTTATATTAAGAATATGTACCATTTTTACGGCTTTGGACTTTGGGGCGTATATTTAAAAGAAACCGGTGAACTTATTGGGCAATGCGGTATTGAACCCCATCAACAGGATAAAGAAGATATCCTGGAGCTTGGCTATCTGATTGACCCTAAATATCAGCACTTTGGTTATGCTGCAGAAGCTGTTACTGCCGTGCTTCAATATTCCTTTAATTGCCTTGCCGTAAACAAAATAACGGCTCTTATAGTTCCTGAAAATAAAGCTTCCCTGCATATTGCTGAAAAAACAGGTCTTAAATTAGAAGGTAGTACAAGTAAAGCCGGAGTTGCTTATGAAAAATACAGTATCTTAAAGCATAGCTGAGCTGTATTTAATAATTCACAAAATAAATAGGGCTGCCACATGACAGTCCCATTTATTGAAAATTAAATCGTCTATTATACCTTATTTCTGCTGCTATTATCTAACGGTTCTGGTTTTGGTATTATCTAATGCATTTTCAACATCACCAACAGCATTATTAACACCATTCTTTACATCATTTCCAATGGTGTTAGTAGTACCTCTGGTAGTACCTGTAGTACCATTAGTAGTTCTGTTTGTGGTTCCGTTTAAAGTACCATTAGTAGTACCGTTTGTGGTTCCATTTGTAGTGGTTCCATTGGTAGTTCCGTTTGTGGTTCCATTTGTAGTGGTACCATTGGTAGTTCCGTTTGTGGTTCCATTGTTATAAGTTCCGTTGGTTTTTCCGGTTGTACCAGTATTATTATAATCCGTACCAGTCTTGTACTTATCATTCGTCGTGGCAGAATTATTTCTATCTGTAGTGGCGCATCCGGTGAATGTTAATAATGTGAGACAGCATATTGAGCATAACAGGCATAAACTTTTTTTCATGATATTCCTCCTATAA
Source organism: Bacillota bacterium (assembly GCA_023410275.1). GTDB lineage: Bacteria > Bacillota > Clostridia > Lachnospirales > Lachnospiraceae > Anaerocolumna. The sequence goes on along the minus strand of JAEYPZ010000050.1, from coordinate 84,119 downwards.
AATGATTTAATTTTACTCGTTTAGTATCTCTCATTACATTGATATTATTCCTGCCCTGGTAATTTAAACTCTGACATGTTACTGCGGAAACGAAGCGGAAGATTATTTCTTTGAAGTCCTTTGTTTTCACGTTCTTTAATGGATATGGAGGAGAAAAAAGCTTTCCACATGCTGTCGATACTTTCTTCTTTTTCCGTAATTTTTTTAATTTTTTCCAGGTTTAAGATTTCACCGCCTGTAAAAAACCATCTTTCGGCTTTCTGATGAATGATGGCGGTATTTCTATTTTCATCGTAAATCACAAAATTTTCCTGATTCAACCTGTCGCTGAAATGAGGCGCCAGTAATCTGATAATATCATTTTTAGGCTTTATCCTGCCAACCAGAATTCCTTCCTCCATCTCCTGAAAACGTAAAAACCCCTTGTAATGATGGGCTTCATTGGATACGTTCCTGTTCAATTCAAAAATCCGCATGACATCTTTGTTATAAAGGCAGTCAACCACACCTTTTCCCATAGAAAATCCAATAATCAAAAAACGGTAAATATCATCTCCCCTTGAAAGTTCACAGGAACAGGATGCACCGCAGATAAGTTCATAGGCTTCTTCCGATATCTTTCCGCAGACAGCTCTTACCACCTTGGAAATCTTCTCATCGGAATTTCTGATATAGATATATTCTGTGAACAATTCCATATCTCCCTGATCCTCTCCGGTAAGAATGCGGATTTCATTATTGGCATGTCCATTTCTATCACTCCAGGCATCATAAACTGCACTGAATATGCCTTCCAGGCTGTCTTCACAAAAGTAAACTCTCTTCATCATAGGAAGCTCCCTATCTGCGGATTGGCTGCAGCAAAATTCATATCGTCAAACAGTGATAATTGCTTATAGGCATTGGAGGCTTCCATATCAAAGGGAAGCTTTTCCTTCACCTTTAAAAGCATGCTGGTAATATAATTTTCCTCAATTCTTACCGGATACATCATCCTGCCGTTACAGGTAATAAAATAAATGGCACGCTTTAATACCACTCCCATTTTCTTTAAATCCTCAAAGGTCAGGCTCGCCGTCTTTCTGGCCTTCACAATACGCTGTGCCGATTTTACGCCAATTCCCGGAACCCGGAGTATGGTATAATAATCCGCTTTATTGATTTCTACCGGAAATTGTTCCAGGTGTCCGATAGCCCAATTGCATTTGGGGTCCATTAACACGTTGAAATTCGGCCTGTTCTCCGATAATAATTCCGTGGCTCTAAAACCATAAAACCGCAAAAGCCAGTCTGCCTGATACAGACGGTGCTCTCTTAAAAGGGGTGGTCCCTGATTTACGGCAGGAAGAGAACTGTCTTCATTAATACTTATATAGGCAGAGTAAAATACTCTTTTTAGATCAAACTTCTGGTACAGGGCTTCTGCCACCGATATGATCTGGTAATCACTCTCCGGTGTTGCTCCAATAATCATCTGGGTACTCTGCCCCGCCGGTACAAAGCCTCTGTTGATGCTCGGCGGCTTAATGATTCCAAAGGGTGCCTTTATGCCATCTGCTGCCATAATCTCTTGCAGATCCTGCACAATTGGTGATGCAGAAGACATTCCTCCCGCCATCCTTGCATTCCGGGCCGTCTGTCCCGGCAGTATCAGTTTATTCTCATAAGAGGAATACGGCTTAGCATCCCCACTGCTGCCAAAGTCCGTCAGCCCCGTTAGTTCTGGCTTTGAAAGCTGAAGCTCCCCGAATCCCTCTTCTTCCATAAGAGGAATACGGCTAAAGGCCGGCTTCCCTTTATTCTCCAATCTCCCTATCTGAATCTGCTTCATAGGCCTGAGGATATTCTTCCGGGTTTTATTAGGGGCAAGCTTTCGAAGGCTGTCCGCCGTAGGCAGCTCTAAATTCACACTCATTCTGTCCGCATACCAGCCTGTCATTTCAACAATAACAGGGTCCGCTCCCGGAACGGCTTTGCAATGAATGTACCCGTTGAAATGATACTCCTCCCGAAGCATCCTTAGGGTCCTAAGCATCAATTCCATTGTAAAATCCGGACTCTTAAGCACACCTGAGCTTAAAAACAGTCCTTCAATGTAATTTCTTCGATAGAATTCTATGGTCAGGCTGCAGATTTCCTCCGGTGTAAAGGTGGCTCTCAGTACATCATTGGAAGCCCTGTTCATGCAATATTTACAATCAAAAATACACTCATTGGTAAGCAATATCTTAAGCAGTGATATGCACCTTCCGTCAGCTGAAAAGGTATGACATATACCACAGGCTATCGAATTACCGATTCCTAATCCGTTTCCCGTTCTGTCCACACCGCTGGAGGTGCAGGCCACATCATACTTTGCAGCATCCGAAAGCACCTCAAGCTTTTTTTGTACCGTCATATCTTCCTGAATAACTATACTCATGCCATCCTCCTGCAAACATTTGTTTGTATCAGTGTAGCACACTTCCTATAATAATTCAAGATTTTTTCGAACAAATGTTCACATTATATTCTTTCGGTTCTGCTCTTATTGATTACCAGAGAAATGCTGAAATATGCACCTGCAATTAAGATATTTACTCCCAGCATATACAGTATCTTATACATGTCAGTCCAGGCAAAACGATTTAAAATGCCTATTTGATTATTTATATTTTTAAACCAGTAAACAGGTGTAAATTCCGCAATATTTACCAGGCTTTCCTTTCCTGCCCGGACCAAATCTCCGTTAATAAATCCCATTGCAGCTGTAAAAAATACAATTAAGACAATATTTATCCCATGCTTGAATGCCAGAGCCGACACGATGGAGCACAGGCCCAGGATGCATAGGGAATAAACAAAAAAATTCATAAAATAAAAAAGGGTATTCCAGCTTACCCCAATTCCGGGCTTTAATAAAAACATCAGAATAAATAGGATGCAATTGCAGGCCAAAACAAAGAAAAAATTGGATAGCAGCAGCCGAAAGTTATTCCTGGCTGCTGAAATAGGAGCAATTTCATGTTTCTTACGAATCCCGCTTACTCCAAAGTAACTGCTTATCCTCCCTATGGCAAAGAAACACAGCAGCACCAGCGCATAGGATGCTTTCAGAAAGTAGCTTTCCATAAAAAGAGTATTCTGGTATTTTCTATCCTCCTGCTCCTGATTTACCTTTACCTGTCCCTGCATATCAGAATCCAGCCTTTTTATAAGCTCTTTTGTGGTAATATTCCTGTCTTCATCAAGGTAAGTCTGTGCTGCCCCAAGATACCCGTCTACCATATATTTTAAAGGCAAGGCCTCATTCTTTCCGGTATCCGCCATACTAATGACCGGATTATGCCCCGCCATAAATTCTTTTTGATAGTATTGGGGAATATCCAGAATAAAATCATATTGAATGCTGGACAAATAATCCAAATAAGCATCGGAAGAATCGGATACCACCAGCTTGCAGTACCTTCCCAGGTACTTTAAAAAGCTGCTGCTGAGTTCGCTCCCCATATCCCTGTTAATAATAAGCACCTCTGCCTTCCTCTCAGACAAGGCTCTGCTGCCGGATTCTTTATACGCCGAATATTTCACTGATAAAGCCAATAAAATCAGTAACAGGATTGGTATTATGATGGAATTTTTTAATAGCTTTCTATATATGGTAGCCATTGTTTTCTATCCTTTCCGCTTCTCCTTATTCTTCCCGGCTTCTGTACCGGAAAAGCAGTCCCAGACCAACTGCCAGAGTATACACAGTCAACAGCAATCCATCCTTCAGGAACACAAAAAGACCATCCTGCAAAGCGATGCAGTAAAGCATTTCCGTTATAAGAGCAGGAGGATTTACAAGCTTTAGCAGGGGAAATGTCTGAAGTATGAAGTAACGGGGAGCTGCAGGTATAAAAAAGGCTGCCAATAGCATAGTAGCCAATACGGTATTCAGCAATATATCCTTCACCTTTAAATTAATCCTCTTAAAAGCTCCAAAAAGCGCCCCTGTCAGTATACCGCTAAGTGACCCTAACGCAGCAGTCGCAAGATACAATTCCATTCTCAGCTGCAGGGAGATTCCGGTGACTTTTAACATAATAAAAGAGAAAGCCAGTATACAGGCAGTCTGTAATACATAAACACAAACCAGATGAAGCAGCAGGATTTTCCAACCTGGAGCCGGAATAAAACGAAGCTTCTTTCCAATGCCGGAATATTCCGGCATCAGCTCCTTCATCTCCTCAAAGCTCCATCTGGCTCCCAGAATACACAGTAATGCGGTTATATAAATAAAAGCCAGGTTTTTCTTATCCGGCAGCGCGATAGGCTCTGTCATATCAATAATTAATTTATTATTCTTTTGTGTTTCATAATCATATTTACCTTCTGTTTCCTTAGCTCCTTCTGTGCTGCCTTCCGCACTGCCTTTTTTGCTCCCCATTCTCTGCATTTCGCTGTCCAGATATCCCTTAATTATTGTCTGCTTACGCCCCATGTCGTTCATGAAAAGCTCCGTCTCACTGCCGGTGACTATATAGGCATCTATTTTCTCTTCCTGCAGTAAAGTCCGCATTTTCTCTCTGGTGCCATATACTATATGAAACTCCTTTGCATCAAGAAAGGAAAAAGGAGGCTCTTCCTGCTCTTCCATCACAATGCCAAGTTCTATACTCCTGTCTTCCTTCCCGGAAGGCAGGGCAGCCATGGTAAAGTTGATGATTCCCATCACCAAAAGGGGCAATACCAGTGAAAAGATAAGAATTTTCTTTCTTCTGCACAAGAGCTTTATTCTGTTTAAAATAATCTCTCTATAATTCATATCCTTCATTCTTAATCCTTTAACTCCTTACCCGTTATTTCTAAGTAAACGTCATCCAGAGTAGGCATCTCTGTAATAATCCTGCCAAAGGGAATTTTCTGCTCCTGTAAATAATCCAGCAATGTCATCAGATTATTCCTTCCCTTTTTAGCTCTCATAATCAGGGACTGGTTATTATACTCCGTGCCCGATACATTGGGAAGCTGGGATATATCCTTAAGCTGATTTTCTGAAAGCGAATATACTTCTACCGTTATCTTTTCTCCAAGTGAAATCATATCCTTTAATTCTTCTTTTGTCCCCTGGGCAATTACCTTTCCCTTGTCCAGCATTGTGATTTCCGTACAGAGCTGCTCAATCTCATCAATTTCCTGGGAAAAATATAAAATGGTAGTTCCCCGGTTCTTTAACTCCACTATGGAGTCCATTATTTTCTTCTTGCTGTGGGGGTCGGTATCCTCTATCGGTTCATCCAGTATCAGAAGCTTTGGCTTATGCACAATACCGCAGGCAAAATTAAGCCTTCTTAAAAGGCCGGGACTTAATTTCTTCGGATAAAGTCTGATAAAATCCTCCAAACCAAGAAATTCTATGGTTTCTTTGGTATACTCTTTCACCTTTTGCTTATCTCCCAGATAAAGACTGCAAAAATAGGATATATTTTCATATAAGGTCAGCTCTTCAAAAACGGCTTCTTCCTCTAATACCACACCAATATCCCTCTTTAACTCATAGGAATCCCTCTCCAATTTCTTTCCCCATAAAAGAATGGAACCTTTATCATACTTCTTAAGCCCTAAAATACAGTCCGTCAGCGTGGTCTTACCGGAACCTGCCGGCCCTAATATACCGTGTATTTGTCCCTCTTTTACCATCAAATTCAGGTAATCCAGAGCAATAATCTTATCATACCTTTTTACCAGATTCTTAATTTCTATCACCATGAGAATACCCTGCCCTAATAAGTCTTTTTTTCATTATACTGAAAGTAACTTCCCTTCGCAATATGAATTGCTTTTTATTACTGCTTTTGTTATGATATAGAAAAAATCATGCTTACGCGGAAGGAGGAAATACAGCTTGCAATTTATTACCGATAAGATGATTCTTTGGGCGGCCTGTTTACTTTTATACCTTATTTCCTACCCCGCTGTTTATTCACCGGTACACATACTGCTGTTTATCATATTGACCTGCCTGTGCACCTATACGGAAAACCACCGCATCAAATTGGCGCTGTTTCTGTTAGCATTAGGACTTTGCCAGTTCTGGCCTCCCTGTCTTTTGCTTATGCCCCTTGTATATTATGATGTTGTATATGAGATATATGGAAACTTCGTTTTTTTACTGCTTATTCCCTTGTTTATGAATTTTACAGAATACAGCGTAAAGGCCTTAGCCTCCCTTCTTCTGTTATTCATACTCACCACCTTCATGAAGCACAAATCCTTTCAGTATTTAAAAATGAAGCGGGAATACAACGAGCAGCGGGATACCTCAAAAGAATTATCCCTATTACAGGAGGAAAGGAATCAGAGCCTTCTTGAAAATCAGGATTATGAAATAAATGTTGCCACCTTAAATGAAAGGAACCGTATCTCCAAGGAAATTCATGATAATATCGGCCATATCCTCTCCCGGGCCCTGTTACAAATAGGTGCCCTGCTTATGATTACCAAGGATGAAACGGAAAAAGAAGGATTAACTTCCCTAAAGACCTCCCTGTCACAGGGAATGGACAGTATCCGCTTAAGCATCCACAATATGTACGACGAATCCATTGATTTATTCACCTCCATAGAAACCCTGACAAAGGATTTTACCTTTTGCCCGGTGAATTTTGATTATGATGTCCGAAATACGCCGGATGTCAAACTAAAATATGCCTTTATAGCCATTACAAAGGAAGCGCTTTCCAATGTCATGAAGCATTCCGATGCCACAAAGGTTCAGATAAGCCTCAGGGAACACCCTGCCATGTACCAGCTGATCATATCCGACAATGGACATATCACGGAAGAAAAACGGATTAAGCTGAAGGCTCTTGATAACAGCCAGAATTACTTTGACGGAATGGGCGTTCAGAATATGCTGGACAGGGTAAGGGGATTTCAGGGAATTATGAACCTGTCCGCCGATAACGGCTTTAAAATTTTTATCAGTATACCAAAGTCGGTCACACCGGAAGTTCCAAATATAAAATAAATTAAAAAGACATAGAAAGAGGTATCTATGAAAGTTCTTATCATCGATGACGACAAACTTGTGTGCTCCTCCTTAAAAATCATACTTTCTTCCGACCCGGAGGTTACTGTCTGCGGAAGCGGCAACAGCGGCGAAGACGCTATAAAGCTCTTTGAAGAAACTTCACCGGATATTCTTCTGATGGATATCCGTATGGAGCCCATGTCCGGCCTTGTGGCCGGCGAAAATATACTAAACCGGCATCCGGAAGCAAAGATTCTTTATCTTACTACCTTTCTGGATGATGACTATATCATCAAGGCCCTTAATATCGGAGCAAAGGGATATATGCTAAAACAGGATTTTGAAAGTATCCTTCCTGCCCTGTATGCAGTTCACAAAGGACAGAATGTCTACGGAAACGAAATCATCACAAAGCTGCCCAGCTTATTGCAGCAGCCTGGCAACAGATTGGACTATGAAAGCTACGGAATAACCGATAAAGAATATGAAATCATATGTAAGATAGCGGACGGCCTGTCAAACAAAGAAATTGCGGAATTACTGTTCTTAAGTGAAGGTACCGTAAGAAATTATATCAGTCTGATCCTTGAAAAGCTCTCCTTGCGGGACCGCACTCAGATTGCGATTTTCTATTATAAAAATTCCTGATAAGAAAAGAAGCCTCAAATCTTTCAAATGAGATATTACTTAACAGTAATGCCAAAAAGATTTGAGGCTTCTTTGCTTATTCATAAATATTAAAATTATTCAATCTAATTCCCATGCATATCCTAAGCATGCTTGGGATACTACTTAAATAAAAATTTAAAAAAAGTAACGCATTTTTTAAACTAACTGCCATGCCTTCCCAATACGCCGCAAGATTGGGCCGAGGATTTCGCAGGTACAATCTTGTGTGTGAAAATTGCTTTTTAATTTTCACACTATCCCCATGCGCATCACAAGCTCACTTGCGATACTGTTTAAATTAGGAATTTTAAAAATACTACGCATTTTTAAATCTACTCCCGAGAATTAATTAGAAGAAAAGCCAGGCAATTAATGCAAACAACCCTAATATCAGAATAGCTGCCGGCATAAATATTAGGATGGCTGAAAGGAATAATGCAGTCATATCATGCCTTTCCAGCTCCATGCCCTTCTTCCTTTTCTTTCTTGGTCTGCCTTCCTGCATTTCTGCCAGAGGTTCCTCTGTGGCATTTTCACTTCCAATAATATCTTCTTCATCTTCCGGTGAAGATGGCGTTAAATCCTTTTCCTTCTGCAGCTCTTTTTCATTCTGCTCTTTCAGCCAGTTCATAGCCCTGTCATTTTTCTTTTGAAAAAACACCATTTCACCTTCCTTTCGGTTTAAAGATTAATCTTATGGTGGCATGCCACAAAGTGGTCCGGCCTTACCTCTTCGAAATCAGGAACCACTTTCTTGCAGATATCGGTTGCATAGCGGCAGCGGGTATGGAATTTGCAGCCTGAAGGGGGCTTTATGGGACTTGGAATGTCACCTTCCAAAATAATTGCTTCCTTCTTATTATCCACATCCGTTGTAGGAATGGCTGATAACAACGCTTCTGTATAAGGATGGGTGGGATGGGCAAAAAGCTCTTCTGTTGCGGCAAGCTCTACGATATTTCCAAGATACATAACACCTACCCTGTCACTGATATATTTAATAACGCTCAGATCATGGGATATAAAAAGGTAGGTTAAGTTCTCCTGTTCCTTTAAGTCCAATAAAAGATTGATAATCTGTGACTGAATGGAAACATCCAGGGCAGATACTGCCTCGTCACATACTACAAATTTCGGTTTCAGTGCCAGTGAACGGGCAATTCCGATACGCTGACGCTGACCTCCTGAAAACTGGTGGGGATAGCGGTGGATGAAATAAGGTGCAAGACCGCATTTTTCCATAACTTCCATAACATAATTCTGAAGCTTATCATCATTTTTATCAAAGTACTTATGAGCCAGCAGGCCCTCTGAGATAATCTGCCCTACTGTCATTCTGGGATTTAAGGAAGAGTAAGGGTCCTGGAAGATTAATTGCAGGTCTTTACGGAGCTTACGGCTTTCCTCTTCACTTAACCTGGCCAAATTAATTCCTTTATCCCTGTATATCTCATACTTTGCAAAGTCCGGATTGCCATCATATTTCTTCATAAGCTTATAAATTTCTGAGCGGATTTCTTCCAGTTCTCTTTCTTTTATCTTAATGATTTCTTCCTGCTTTTTTATCTGCTGTAAAGAATTTTGTGTTGCATCATCAATCTGATTGGCTGTTTTTCCTTTTTCTTTTAAGGAAGAACGCTGTCCTTCATATACAACACGGGCATTATTCAGTTTTTCCTTTAATCTGCTGCATTCAACTCCTGCCTTGTATTCCTTTACCAGAATATCGGATATGGGAGTCAGGTCATCTGCCACAAAGAAGCCGCCGATTAACTGTACAATGTCCAAAAAGCTGTCTCTGGCATGCTTTTCCGTTTCCAGAAGGTGTGCTCTGAGTGCATACTTTTCATCGCCGTCGGGCAAGGAATCATAATGCTTTTTGACACTGTCCGCTTTTTCTTTCAGGTTAAAGTATTCTTTTTTTCTTTCCGGAAGGGCCTTCAGAATGTCCAGCACATAAGCAGGTGCTATTTCGTCCACATCTCTTCCATAATACATGGTTCTTCCGTCTGTCTGGGTATAAAGCTGCAGCAGTGTACGGCCAAGGGTGGACTTTCCGCAGCCGCTCTCTCCAACCAATCCAAGGGTCTCTCCCTCATAAATATCAAGGGTTATATCATCATTAGCCCGTACAAAGAGCTTTTCTTTCTGAACGAAGCCCTTCTTTATGGGAAAATATTGTTTTAAATTCTGAACACGTATTAATACTTTTCTGTCCTTATTTGCCATTTGCCCTCACTCCTTTCTCCGGATAGAAACAACGAATAGGATGACCTTTTTCCACTTCTGCTAAAGGGGGCTCCTCGTTACGGCATTTATCCGTTGCATATTTGCATCTGGGGGCAAATTTGCAGCCCTTGGGCAAATCCAGGGGATGGGGTACAGATCCCGGAATTGCCTCTAAGCGGACTCCGGTAGGTGTATCAAGCCTGGGAATGGAATACATAAGCCCCTCCGTATAAGGATGGGAGTAGTTGTTTTCTTTGCCAAAGATAACTTTGGCGGGAGCCATCTCCACCACCTGTCCGCAGTACATAACAGCCACATCATCTGCCATTTCATTGATAACTCCAAGATCATGGGTGATGAACAGGATGGAAGTTCCGTTTTCTTTCTTTAAAGCATTCATAAGCTTTAGTATCTGAGCCTGAATGGTAACATCAAGGGCTGTGGTAGGCTCATCGGCAATCAGAAGCTTAGGCTTGCAGGCAAGTGCCATGGCAATCATAACACGCTGCCTCATACCACCGGATAACTGGTGGGGATATTGCTTTGCCACAGCCTCCGGATTGGGTATATTAACCTGTTTCAGCATTTCCACCACTTTTTTAGCCGCTGCTTTTTTATTCATGCGCTGATGGATAATAAAAGGTTCGGAAACCTGTCTCTCTACGGTAAATACCGGATTCAGAGAGGTCATTGGTTCCTGAAAGATAACAGAGATATCATTTCCCCTTATTTTGCTCATATCTTTAACGGAAACATCGGCAAGATCCTTTCCGTCAAAGATTACTTCCCCGCTGTCAATATAACCATTACCGTCCAACAGCTTTATAATACTCATGGCAGATACGCTCTTACCGCTTCCGCTCTCTCCGACAACACCAAGAGTCTTTCCTGCTTCAACCTTGTAAGAAACACCATTGACTGCCTTTATTATTCCCTTTTTTGTAGTAAAGAATGTGTGTAGGTCTCTTAATTCCAGTAATGCCATTGTATTTCCTCCTAACGTTCCTGAGATTTCGGATCGATTGCATCACGCAGTCCATCACCGGTCAGATTTATGCAGATTACACAGATACCAAGTACAATGGAAGTAAATACCCATCTCCACCAGTAATTCTGTATAACAATACTGTTATTGCTGTTATAAAGCATGTTGCCCCAGGTAGGCTGAGGAGCCGGAACACCGAATCCCAAATAGGACAGAGTTGCTTCTGTTAACATACAGGTTGCAAAATCAAGTGTTGCAGTAACGATAATGACCGAAATAACATTGGGCAATATATGTTTAAATACAATGGAAAGTTGCTTTACACCAACTGCTTTGGCTGCCGTTACAAACTCCTTCTCACGTTCGGAAAGCACCTGGGCACGAACCAGACGGGAAAGACTTGGCCACTGCAATAATCCCAATATAATCATCATTAAATAGATACGCTGATTGGATGAAAGGGAATTACCCAGCAAAGCCGAAAGAATCATGGCAAAGGGAAGAAAGGGAAGTCCTGATACAATCTCAACCACACGCTGTAGGATAATATCAACTTTACCGCCGAAAAATCCTGAGACACCTCCGATAATTACACCGATAATCGTTGAAATTACAACAGCAATTGCTCCGATGGTCATGGACATCTTACCGCCGTTAATCAGTCGGTTCAAGATATCTCTTCCCAAATCGTCGGAGCCTAAGATATAGCCCTTAAGACCCCAGGTCAGAATCTTTCCGGTGTCCGTTATCGCATAGTTCTGATAATAGCCCGTATATACTTTGACAATCTTACTGCTGTTTACCGAAGCAGGTACCTGGGTCTGTTTAAAATTATCAAAGCCCCATGCTACCACTTTTCCATCTTCCGTAATTCCGGTATAATGATATCTGCCGTTGCTGAGTCCCACAACCTTACTTTTGAATTCAGGTATTTTACCTTCTCCCCTTTCGGAAAGATTGCCCCATACGAATACTTTGCCGTCACTGTTTACGGCTGCCATGGTAGAAGCAGTTGCTGCTATATCAACAACCTTCCCCATATTCTCAGGCACACGGGTATATCCATTTGTCTGTTTTCCAAGATACACTGCCTTGCCATCCTTTGTAAGGCCCAATACAGCATCCGAGGTTACAGCGACCTTAACAATCTGTCCCTGGTAATCATGTGTATTCTTATAATCATTATTTGAATCATTGCCAAAGAAATAGGTATGTCCATCAGCGGTTAATACAACTGAACATTGATAGCCGGCAATAACATCCACAATATTGGTAAGCTGCTGGACCTTATCCGGGATGTCACACTGCTTTTGCCTGTCACTTCCCCAGGCAAAGACCTTGCCCTCTTCATTTAAAGCCAGAATATGGTCAAAGCCTGCTGATACACGTTTGATTTTACCCATACCAGAAGGGACATATTTTAAATTCAGGACATTTGTAACCTTTGTCTTTCCCCACATATACAGCTGTCCGCTATCTGAAACAGCAATGGTATAGGTAGGTCCTACAGAAATATCGGCAGCCTTTCCCTCTAAGGAGGAAGGAACCTTCATTAAATCCAATCCCGGTGCCACATTCTGCTGACTGGTTTCCGTATAGGATAAATCCAGCTTCATAAAGAAGGGTCCGATTATTACTACGGCAAATATCAGCAGAAATAAAATCAAGCCTGTCATTGACAGCTTGTTACTGGTGAAATTTTTAATAATGGTCTTTACAGGTCCCTGCATCTGTTCCTCTTCCAAGACAGATAACTTCTTCTTACCGGCACCAAAGGTATTAATAAGAAGAAGGCTAAAAAAGCTTTTTTTCTTTTTGGGAGTATTCTTATTTTCCATCTCTTTGCCTCCTTCTAACGGTTAACCCGGACACGGGGATCTACAAAACCATAGCTTAAGTCTATAATTAAGTTACCAACTAATGCGACTACCATGTAAAACATCTGTACCGCAAGTGCAACATTATAATCCTGATTCATAAGTGCATCCATATAGAACTTACCCATACCGTTTAAGTTGAACATCTGCTCAATAACAAGAGAACCTGCAAATATATTAATGAACCAGCCTATAATTAAGGTGATTACCGGAAGAAGAGCATTTCTCCAGGCATGGGAATAGATAACAACTTTTTCTTTTAATCCTTTTGCTCTGGCAGTCCTGATATAATCCATACGAAGTGATTCAATCATAGCTGCACGGACATATCTGGTCATACCGCCGAGTGAGCCAATAGTCATAACAATTAAAGGTAATGCAAGATAATGCATCCTATCCAAAAAGAAGGCTATACCAGTGCCGTGAAAATTAGGTGAATTCATACCGCTGACCGGGAACCACCTCAACGTTACTGCAAAAATAAAAATACTGACTAGCGTAATAATAAATATTGGCAAGCTATATCCCACAATGGTTAATACCTGTACCACATTGTCCATAACCGAATTGCGCTTCACAGCACAAATAATCCCAAGGGGAATTGATATACCAAGTGCTAAAATGGTAGCAAAGATATTGATGAATATGGTATTGCCCATAGGTGCTTTAATAAGATCAGCAACCGGCTTTTTATGCCTCGTTGACATACCCAGATCACCCTTTAATATACCACCGATCCACTTTCCGTATTTCACAATAATCGGATCATCAAGACCCATCTGTTTTCTTAACTGCTGATACCTCTGCTGATACTGCTCTGCCGACAGGGTAGCTTTAGCGGGTTCCAATTCAGCTCTCGCTGGATCTCCTGGTATCAAGTTATATAAAAAGAACATAACAAGAGACATGATTAAGAAAACAAACACCATGTAAAGCACTCTCTTACCAATATACTTTAACATCCTTATTCCTCCTACAATAATTAACTGACTTGTCTTACAATTTCTTCTACAATGCTGATTATCAGAACATTTCCTATCAAGAATAAATAGGCTTCTTCACTGCGTTTAGCATGCAATGTCCGCCTCTAAGCACAGTGAAGAATCCTATTCTCACAGAAAGACTTTACTTGTTTAAATCAATAAACAGTTTTTAATCATGAGAAATAGGGTATTTAACATACCCTATTTCGTCAATCATGCAATATTGAAATTTTATTTTTATTGTTCTTCTACATTAGCATATAAAAGTGCATATCTCATATCCCAGATACCATTCGGATTATAGTTCTTTAACTTAGCGTTATAGAAATCATGATAATTATTGGAATACAGAGGCAGATCAGGAAGTAACTTATTCCATCTTTCAATGAAGGAAACAAAATTTTTCTCAAATCCAGCCTTATCAGAAGGTTCAACTAACAGCATATCCTGTGAAAGCTTTGCAAGCTCATCATCCTTGATATAATTAGAATTTGTACCCGCTTTAAACTGTTCAGGATCTGTTGTATAGGATGAAGCCATGTCATAAACAGGTGTAAAGCCGGTTGCCAGGTTGAACATATGGTAGGTAGGCACTCCATACTTCTTATCAGTGGAGCCATCTCTGTATATATAGTTCAGTAATTCAGGGAATGTCATTACTGTCTGGTTAATCTTTATACCGGCAGCAGCAACATCGGGATTCTGCTGTAATTTAACTACAAGTAATTCTGATACAGGGTTCTGCTCGGAAGAAGCCCATTCAATTGTTAGAGGCATTAACTTTCCGTCGTCTAATTTCTTATAACGGATACCGGAAGAATAAGGCTTGCCGTTCTTGTCATATACCCAGCCGCCGTCTTCCAGTAACTTAACGGCATCATCAAGGCTGTAAGGATAAGAGTCTAATTTTCCATCAAGCTCATCCTTTGTATCCTGGTACATCCACATTGCAGGTCCATAAGGTCCGTTTACAGCTGAACCAAAACCACCTGTGTAGGATTTGGCAAAATCATTACGGTCTAACAGATGGGCAATTGCCTGACGTACTTCAACGAACTGTGTAGGTCCGAAATCACAGGAAAACTGTAATTTACCATATCCGTTACGGTCATAAGCAGTATAAGCAAAGCCACCCTTATCTACTAAATCAAGACCGGCATTAATTTCATCTCCCGTTGTCATTTGTGCCAATAAGTCTACAGAACCTGTTCTTAACTCATCCATTGCAGTTTCAGAAACAACCTTTTTATAAATAATTGTCTTAATATGAGCAGTCTGACCCTGGTAATCTCCTACAAACTTAGGATTTACTTCAATAACTGCTTCTTTGGTAGAAGTATCAAATTTTACTGCATTGTAAGGTCCGCAGGTAATAGCAGGCACCTTGGTTCTTGCAGCATTGATCTTCTTTTCATAGTTTGCCTTTGTAAAGTTATCGGACAGATATGCACCCTTGCCATCATCTGCAATGGTTACAGCATCATCTGTGAAAAATGATAATTTAACAGGCTGAAGGCTTGCAAAATATAATTCATAGAAGGAAGGCAGATATTGTTTATCAATGGTAACTGCAAAGCTGTCATCACTAATTAAGTTAACGCCTGTAAACACCTTGGATTTTCCGGTGGAATACTCCTGGTAGCCTTTTAAATATTTTGCAACAATGGTAGTATCGGCTCCCATATCACCAACTAATTTAGAGGACCATAAAAGTGCTGATGCAACATAATCCTTTGCTGTTATAGGAGAACCATCATTCCAGACAAGGTCTTTTTTAATTGTCCAGGTATAGGTCTTTGAACCGTCAGAATTATCTGTAACCTTTTTGTCTGTCACAACTGTATTGTTTACGGTAAACTCACCGGTAGATGTAACATCAACAGTAGGATAAGCATTTGTTAATGTATAGATAACATTGTCGGCTGCATTATTTTGAAAGAAAGGAATAAATTCACCGCTGATTTCTGTTGTGTCTCCGATAACAATCTGTCCGGAAGGTTCACTGGATGTTTCTGTGGGAGTTGCTGTGGCTGTTGTGTCATCTTTATCAGCAGGCGCTGTAGTCGGCTCTGTTGATATTCCCGTGTCATTTTTTCCTTTGCAGCCTGCAAGGGAAAATACCATGACCAGGGTCAGCAATAATGCTAACACTCTTTTTTGCATAAAATTTCCTCCTTAATATTTGCTTGATAATCTCCCTATATCATATTTGTCTTGCGGCTGTAATATGTACATTTCCAATTTAAGCTATTAAAGTATTAAATTGTTAAAACGTTATACAAAAAAAGCCTTTCTTCACTCCTAAGGAATGATTCAGAAAAGCAACATCGCAAACAAATTTTTATAGGTCTATATCACTACGACTTTAGTCGTCATCACAAGTTGTATTATATAATACAATTACATGATTGTCAACGAATCTTTACAATCGCTGTATTTATCTATATTTATACATATTTCGTATTGTATTTCGTTAATTTTTCTGTATTCTCTATGTAGAAAAATACAATCCAAGTGATTACTTATCGATTTCTGAAATATTATGTAATAGAATTTTAGGGATTTCACCAACAAATAACTTTTATTTATTTAAAAAATTGTTAAAATGCTTAAAACAATTTTTACATTATTTTAAGCTGCCTTCACTTCCTTATTTGTAAACAAATCGTAATAAAATGTAAGTGGCAATTTTGTTTATTTATGGTATAATAAGGCTATAAGGGGGTGCTTTTGTGAAAAAATTAATGACATTATTAATAGCGTTAGCATTGATATTGCCAATTAAGGTAAACGCAGCAACTGTATATACTATAAGTTCAGAAAATTACGCTCTTTTTCCAAAAGAGACCGTACAATTAAATATTCTTAAGTATAACGAGCCGATAAAAGCAAAAGTCAAGTGGATAAGCAGTAATAAAAAGGTGGCCGCAGTTACTGTAACCGGGAAGGTCACTGCAAAATCAAAGGGTAAGGCAACTATTACCGGAATCTACAATAAAATGAAATATGAATGTAATATTAAGGTAACGGGGAGTATCCACGCTATTTTAAAGGCAGGTGATAATTCCGACAGTAAACCAGACGATAATTCCGGCAGTAAACCAGATGATAATTCCGGGAGTAATCCAGGCGATAATTCCGGCAGTAAGCCAGGCGATAATTCCGGGAGTTCAAGTGATACTTATATTTCCTTAAGTAAATACAATTCTCTCAGTGATGGAATCAGCTATGCTGATGCCGTTAAGATAATCGGCTCAGAAGGAAGTGTATTATCCACTGTTGGAAGTGGTGATAAAACAACAATCTCTTATGTTTGGTATGGTAAAGACGGAATTTCAAAGGCAATTGTTATTTTTACAAATGATAAGCTCTATAGCAAGTCCCAGACTAAGCTTGCGTAATAAAATGCCCTGTAAATGCAGGAATGGGATTGCTGTAATTAGATTATAATATTTATTGAAGGAATACCTGGCTTGCTATGGCTGGGTATTTTTTATTTTCTCATTCATAAGATACCTGCCTGTCCCAGATGAGCCTATCCCTTATACTGTTCACAGTCTTTTCAATAAACCTTCATACCTGGTACACATATGAACGATATACTAAGTCCATAAGATAACAACAAGGTTCCCCACCTTGCTAATATATACTTTTTTTCATAAATAGCCAGCAGGATAACTGCTGGCTCCTCCTTTGTAAAATTGTTCACAAGCAATTTAAATCACTTATTCCCCTTGTAACAATAATAAAAATTCTCTATATATTATATTAAAACCAATTTCGAGGCCTTAATGATACATGCCAGCCAGCTAGAAAAAGTATGTCCAATTGGTGCATATCCTCCCAGATATTTAAGTGAGACAACGAATGAAATTGGTCAGAATTACACTTTTCCCGAATTGCAGCAAATAGTATACCAATATGGAGCATTGCTCTCCCAAATCCCCACTGATTTATTAATTCCGCTGCTGCCGTCCGTACCGCAATTAAATTCAGAAAAAGAAAATAACCATTTGTATAACTGCTTGCTAAACAGCTGGTCCGTTATCAATTTAACAGCCATACCTCCGGCTCCTCCCGGCCCGTACCCCTTTTACTTTTTTCTGACAGGTGCAAGTACCTTTGGATTCATGGGATTTTTATGGATTAATCAACTCCCTTCCCCATTCCCGGTTTATGTTTTTATACCACTTTCGAATATTTCCGGCATATCATGCGTCTTTTAATATCTTCCCAATAATTCATCCCTAGGACTTCTACCCCTAAGACCGTCTTCTGCCTCAGTGTTCGTATATACTATTATAATATAATATGCTTAACCAGGCAGCCGGTAGGGCGGTCACGCCATCCGTTTCGAGTCCTGCGAAAGGGGTGGTGCTTATGTATATTACATATAGTGATCTATTCACCTTTGTAATTATGCTTGCAGCTATAATAACACTTGTCAGAAATGACAGGTACAAAAAATAGCCGCCCTGCTCTCTGGTAAAGTTTAGGGCGGCTATTTTAGTCCATAATCATTCGCCGAAGCGGATAGGTGCGATCTATCCTCCGGCTGTCTTGCTAAACATATAATACACTAACTTTAAGTACATGTCAATGTTATAGGAACTGCCAGGATTGTAATAAGGGGGAAAGGGGGAATTGGGAACGGACGATGATTTTAGCTTACCTTTCGTAATTTTCTCGTTCGGGGTTCCGAATTCCACTAAAATGCCGGCAGCTGTTCCTGGCAGGTGAAATTATACCAAACTCGCTGGAAGGTTGTATTTGTGCAAGGCTGTGAGCTCAGACAGTGGTATAATTTTACCTAGGAACAGCTGCCGCCCTTTCAGTGTCATTAGGGAACTCCTCAATAGAAAATTTCGAAAGGTAAGCCAAAATCATCTGGGAATTGGCAATAAACTCTTGGATAGTTGTTGTGTTGTTTTAGTTTTATAGGGTTTTGGGTACGGCAAACGTATAAGACCCAATAATGGATATACACAGATGACCAAGGGGGTTGTATTGGCATTTTGTCTCAAGAGGTTCCTTATGACACTTAAGCGGCAGGAAACGTGACTAGGTAAAGCAATGCCATTGTTTGAGCTCGATAACTATCACAGCCATAGTTATCACAGCGAGTTTGGCATTGGTTTACCTGCCAGTCACGTTTTCTGCCGCTTTAGTGGAATAAGGGTTCTCGCGTAACAAAAGGTCAATACAACCCCCTTGGTCATCGTCCGGTTCCATAAACTTCCTTCAAGCGTTTATCGTGACTGAACATAGTAAAATCTTGACAATTTCTACCTTATGGTATATTATAAACCCAATATCGCTGCCTCATTATTATTGTGAGATTGTCAGGGAAATAAAGATTTCTATATCAATAAATGAGTGGATTTATATGTAAGGTGCGATAAAAATACAGGGGAGATAAAATGAAAAAATACTTTAATAAAAATATTCTTATGATAATTCTGTTTCTAACTACTTTTACAATATTTTTTCTGCAAATGGATGTAACAAAAGCTGATGGCAGTACCTATTATGTGTCGTCAGTAAATGGAAATGACAAAAATAATGGCTCGGTCGATTCTCCGTGGAAGACGATTCAAAAAGCCTCAGATTCTGTTAAGGCTGGAGATACAGTAGTTGTACGGGGAGGGACTTATAAAGAAAAAGTAACAATGAAAACTTCCGGTACGGTAAATGATTCTATTACCTTTAAGAATTATGAAGGAGAAACACCAATAATAGATGGCAGCGGTCAATCAGCTTCTGATGATGACAATACGAATGCTTTGATTCTTATAAACAATCAAAGCTACATAAAGGTCGTAGGATTTAGTGTTACAAATTATGTAGTAAGCAATCAATCTGTTCCGGCCGGAATCAGAGTTACAGGTGCTTCTAAGAATGTAGAAATAAGGAATTGCAAAGTTTATGGTATAAAAACTACGTATTCCGGATCGAACCAGGATAGAAATGCACATGCCATAGCCATTTATGGTACCAATAGCAATAATGCTTTAGATGGCTTGGTAATAGATAATTGTGAAGTATATAATTGTGTACTTGGCCAGAGTGAAAGTATAGCCTTAAATGGAAATGTAACCAACTTTAAGGTTACAAATAATAAGGTCCATGATAATGATAATATTGGTATTGATTTTATAGGCTATGAAGGTACAGCCTCATCAAATGACTATGTACGCAGCGGAATATGTTCCGGGAATCAGGTATGGAATATCAGCAGTGCAAAAAATAAGACTTATACGGACCTGTGTGCAGATGGTATATATGTTGACGGCGGTGCGGATATCGTAATCGAAAATAACAAAGTCTGGGCTTCCGACATAGGGGTTGAAACTGCAAGTGAGCATAAAAACAAGGCAACCGATAAGGTAATCGTACGCAATAATCTTGTTTATAATTGTGGGCTTTATGGGATATCCATGGGCGGTTCCGGTGATACAAACGGCAAAGCCACAAATATAAAGATTTATAATAATACAGCCTATAATAATTCCGTAAATATGAATATCCAAAAATACTGCCAGTATAGTTCAAATGTTGTAAAAAATAATATTTTCTATCAGGGAACAGCTTTTGAAGGAACGAAAACCAGTATTGTTATCTCTAATAATGTAACCGGCAATCCTAAGTTTGTAAATCCCGGAGTTGATTTTCACTTACAGACGGATTCTGCAGCAATTAATGCTGGTGTAAATGATAAAGATATTGGTCCAGTGGATTTGGATGGAAATACCAGAATACAAGGCGGAACGGTAGATTGCGGCTGCTATGAAAAGCAATAAGAAGGAATGGACGAATTGATGTGCCAGTCTATTGCGAAGCTGATTGAATTTGCAGGTTTAGATTTTAAAGTTGATGTGTATCATAAGTCCTGTCAGAGAAAATGAACGGGAATATATTTTGCTTTAAAGAGTGTTAAAGCTGAGGCCTGAGGATGGTAATTCTCGGGCCTTTTTGCTATGTGATAAACAGGAATTGGGAGGATTACCAGGAATCATTTGTGCAATATTAACAAAAAAGTACGATTAAATTGGTAAAAAGTATAATTGACATACAATAATCAGCATAGTAAAATTTGCTTAAACAGTTAAGCAATAATAAATAGGCGTCTTTTGCTTGGACGCTATTTATTTTAATCCTTTGCTTAAACGGTTAATCAACCTGGAGGTAAGTATTTATGAGAAAAAGCAGAGCTATATTTATGGTATTATTATCCACTTTCGTAAGCATTTTTTTACTGACTGCTTGCGGCAGATCAAACTCAGCTACGGAACCTACCGTATCAAAAGATCCGGATAGTTCAAAGGAAAATATAGAGAAAACTCTATATACAGTAACTTTTTATGATATGGATGGAAATACGGAGTTATCAAAAGAAGAAGTCAAGGAGGGAGAAGCAGTAAGTGAATATACCCCGCAGAAAGATAACTATATCTTCATGGGCTGGTATGCAACACCTTCCCTGACCCATAAATACGACTTCAGCACACCGGTGACTGCTGATACAAAAATCTTTGCAGGCTTTTTAGAAAATAAGGAGGATACAAGAAGCTTTGCTGTAGTTGGAAGCGGTAAGAGTCCGGTACTTGTCACCTCCAACTGGGGAACGGTAATTGGTGACAAGCAGATTCTGACCAAGGAAGCGGATAAAAACGTCTATTCCATAACCATGGATTTGTATGAAGGTGACGAATTCCAGTTAGCAACGAATACTTCGTGGTATGACCAAAGGGGGGCTGGCTATTTAACAACTACAAGTCAGGATAAAATTGAATACTTTGCAGGCTCCGGCGGTAATTATCAGTCAGCTGAAGCCAAAAAAGCTAATATTAAATGTCTGAAAGCTGGTAACTATACACTTAATTTAACTACATATCCCGGTGCTGATGTCTATGATACGGAGAATAGCAATTACACCGAGGCAACGAAGGAAAATTTTAATTCAAATCCCTACGATACCATAGAGTGGGTATATAACGGTGAACCGAAGGAAGCGGTTACGGATGTTAAGACCTCATACTATATTAAAAGTTCCATTACAACCCGTTGGAATGATGTTTATAAGGATAAATACAGATTCAAAGAAGTAGACGGTCTGCCGGTTCTAACAATTAAGCTGGCAAAGAAAGAAGAATTTTTATTTACTTCCACAGTCAAGACCGGAGATACGGAAAGTGTAGGAAATGATTATGTAAAATTCAGTAATATAAAGGACAAAAATTCGCTGGAATTTGTTGAGGGCAGTACCAGTGATAATATTATCGCAAAAGCGGCTGGAGTTTATACCTTTACCTATAACCCGGAAACGAAAGAACTGACAGTGGCCTTTAAGGCAAAATAAAGAAATTAAAAGAAAATGGGCTGCCGTATGAGCTGCAAAAGGCTGCCAGGTATTTTACAGCAGCTTTTTGCAGAAGGATTATACAAATTGGGTATGTTCCATATCAGGAATGCGGTTGACAGCTAAGTCTATGCAACGGTACACCCTATCCATTTTGGAATGTAAGTCATATGGAATATAGCAGGTATTTTCTTTTCCTGCCATAAGAGCATTCAGAGCATTCTGATTATATACGTAATTTTGGTCCGAAATCTCTGAAAAATCTTTTAAATCCTTTACAAACTTTACTTTACGGAAAGTTTGGCAGATAAACGATTTTAACAGCTCATTGTTTGGAGTTAAACATAGATAGATATAATTATCAGCTCCAAAATGTTTATCAGCATCTTTCTTTAGAAGCATATAATCGGTGCAAATTTGAAAAAACCAGGGAATATCAATTAAGCAGTCGACGGCAATTACAGGAACAAGATTTTTATCACCGATACGAAGGAAAAAATTAAGCGTGGCGTCAAAACATAAAATGGCATCCACATGATTTAATTTTGAAATTTCCTTATTATCCTGGATAATCATCTGATATCCGTAATGAGTCGAGACCTCCGATAATACCTCAATCAAAAGTAATTGCTCGGAACGTTTTAACAGAGAAGTCTCAGGCATCATATAAAGAGCGATATTATAGGTTTTACTCGTAGACAGAGACTTTGCTGAGGAATTTGGTTTATAGTCCAACAGATTGACTATTTGCAGGACCTTTTTCCTTGTTTCTTCGCTGATTCGTTGATCCGTACGGTTGTTGATCACATATGAAATTGTGGCTACTGAGACACCTGCCTGTTTAGCAATGTCTTTAATTGTAATTTTTTTATCCATGACTTAGTTATATACTTAATTGGTATCTTTGTCAATATACGAAAAATTGCATGGAACAGAGATTTTGGGCTGGGAGAAAAGATTTACAAAACGACAAAATAGAAAATTAAAGGAATGATACCATGAACAAACAAGCAATATTACATATACCTGAATCAAAATTCTGCTATCCCAAAAGTCAGAATACGATAGTATTACGTTTACGTATGGACAAAGATGATGAGGTAGACCGCGTTGAAGTAGTATATGGCTGCAAATACAAGTACTACCTGGAACAAAAAGCTGCAGTAATGGAAGAAAAATATAAGGATGATTTATTTAAATATTATGAAATAGAACTTAAGCTGGAAGATGTAAGACTATCCTATGTATTTCAAATCTGGAAAGGCCAGGAATGCTGTTACTTTTCAGAAGATGGGATTACTTCCTCCTATGATTTTAAATTATCCTATTACAATTCCTTTCAGCTGCCTTATATAAACAGTAATGATATCCACGAAGTGGTGGATTGGATGCAGGGCGCAGTATTTTATGAGATTTTTATTGACCGCTTTTATCAAGGGTCAAAAGATAAAAATACAGATTATATAAATTTGGAATGGGGCGGGATACCAGATCCCAAAAGCTTTACAGGTGGAGATATTCCGGGCATTACACAAAAGTTGGATTATCTGAAGGAACTTGGGGTAAATGGGATCTACTTAACTCCTGTATTTGAGTCAATTTCCAACCATAAATATGATATCTATAATTATAAAAAAATTGACGGGCATTTTGGTACAAACGAGGATTTTTATAAACTGGTAAAGGAGGCTCATAAGCGGGGGATTCGGATTGTATTGGATGCGGTATTCAATCACTGCAGTAATCTGCTGCCGCAATTCCAGGATGTCCTTTTAAACGGAAAAGAATCAAGGTACTTTCATTGGTTTATGATTGACGGTGATAAAATTGATACGCAGAATATCAATTATGAGGTATTTGGCTACAGTGCTTATATGCCAAAGTTTAATACCAGTAACACGGAAGTACAAGAATTTCTAATGGATATAGCCCTCTTCTGGATAAAGGAATATGATATTGACGGCTGGCGCCTGGATGTATCGGACGAGGTTTCTCATAATTTTTGGAGAAAGTTAAGAGAAGCAGTTAAGAAAGTTAAGCCGGAGAGCGTAATTATCGGGGAAAACTGGCACGATGCCTATTCATTTCTGCAGGGAGACCAGTATGACAGTATCATGAACTATGCCTTTACCAAAGCCTGTCTGGATTATTATGCTTTTCAGACAGTTAACGCACAGGGCTTTGCCGATAAGTTAAATCATTTGTTAATGAGAAATAACGGGCAGGTTAATGCCATGATGCTGAATCTTTTGGATTCTCATGACACGGACCGATTTTTTACCTATGTACATAAGAATAAGGAGCGCTTACTTTCAGCCATTGCCGTTATGTGCATGTATATGGGGGCGCCCTGTATTTATTACGGAACGGAGCTGTGCCTGGAGGGAGGCTATGATCCGGATAACAGAAGGTGTTTTGATTGGGAGGAATCCCACTGGGATATTCCGTTTATGGAGAATTTAAAGAAGCTGTTGTCATTGAAGCAAAAGCCTATACTACAGAAGGGGGATATCTGTATTTCCTATGATGAGAATCTGTGCTATATCATTCGGACCTATGAAAACAGTGAAGTTATATTAATTCTGAATCAATCCGGAAAAGCAGTACCGATAAGTCTGACCGGAACAATACTGGCTCAAAATAAATTGCTGGATGATAACTTATTAACGGATGGCTTTGTAATTTATGAAAATTAAAGGAGTGGATGATGATGAAGAGAATGGTTTGCCTTTTACTGATAGCCTTGTTAAGTATAGGACAACTGACTGGCTGTAAATCAACAGAAACCTTGAAGGAAAAGGATACATCTGCCCAGGTAAATGCATTAAAATCAATTTACAACGGCGAATTAGAAAAAAATGTTACACTGCGTGTCCTTGAAAATGACACAGCTATCGAACAGGGATACTTTAAACAATTAATTGATGCTTTTAATGAAAAATATAAGGAGTATGGAATTGTTGCAGTGGATGCCAATATGGACCAGCGCAGTAATCTGGCAGATGACGGACCTTATGGGTATGGACCGGATGTATTGTATCAGGCCAATGATTCCATTATGAAATACGTAGAGGGCAAACATATTTATCCAATCCCTGCCGAGTCTTTGGAGTGCTATTCCAAGATTCCGGAAAATGCATGGGATGCATATAAGTCCGAGGTTGATGGCAAAACCTATTATATGGGCGTGCCTGTAAATGTTCAGACCTCCATGTTATTTTATCGGAAGGATATGCTTCCGAAAGACTGGGAGACAAACTGGGATGACAATAAGAATAAGATACCGGACATGGTAGAGAACTGGAATGCATTGTATAAGTATTCAAAATCAATCGTGGATTCCGGTACCGGAAAATATGGCTATATGCGCTCCTTATTTGATGTATATTTTTCTTCCGGCTTCCTTTTCTCCTATGGAGGTTATATCTTTGGAAATAATAATACGAATCCGAAAGAAGTGGGCTTATCTGCCGGAAAAGCCGAGGTTGGGGCAAATGTTCTGCTAAAGCTTGCTTCCGTAATGAATGAAGAGTGCATAGACGATTCCATCACAGTAAATGGCTATAGCAAAATTGCAGACGGTACTTATTTTGCCACTATGACAACACCGGATGTTTATACCTTATTTATTAAGGAACTGGCCTTGGAATATGAAAAGCAAGGTATGAGTACGGAGAAGGCGAAAGCATCAGCAAAAGAAAATCTGGTGGTAGCCGGGCTGCCCATGCTGCCTGCAAGTGGTGATTTAACGGAAGAAAATCCGAAATTAATACCTCAAAAGTCGATGGGAGGTGTTAATGGATATGCCATCAGTGCTTATACAAAAGCGCCCAATGCCTGCCTTGCTTTTGTGGATTTTGCCACAAGCTATGAGATGATTATGAAGAGGCAGGAAATGCTTGGAAGTATACCGGCACGTTCCGATGCCGCTAAAGCAGTGGGTGGAGTATCGGAAATTGTATTTAATAATTTAAATGATGGAAACATTGTAGTAATGCCATCCATTACGGAAATGGTTCAGGTATGGTCACCGGCAGAGACATTTTTTACCGATCTGGCAAAGGATGCTTTTCGTACCTCCGATAAAAAATATGCTTCCTTGGAAGAACTAAAGAGTGGGCTAAAGGCTGTGGATCAGCAAATCTACGATGCTATCTACACACTTTCTAAATAGAGGGATTTATATGAATATGGTTAGAAAAAAAATAGAGAAACTAAGTTTTTTTAAAAAGCATGCGGGCAAAAATGTGAAAGCCAGTATGTGCCTTATGGGTCTGGGGCAGTTAATGTATGGTCAAATCGGAAAGGGTCTGCTGTACCTTGCCATACTTGCCTGTGGAATTCTCTATTTTATAGTTCGGGGTTTTTCAGACCTGGCAGGTTTTTTCACATTAGGAACCCAGGAAAAGGATGCCTGGTTTGGCATTGAAGGGGATAACTCGGTGGTTATGCTGCTTATGGGCATTCTTTCCATAGCGGCAATTATACTATTTATTAGCTGCTACCTTTCAAATATCCGGGATACCTATGAAACCCAAAGCCTGGTAGAGAAGGGGGGAAAGCCAAGAACCTTCCCGGAAGATGTGAAAAAGCTGCTGGATGATAAATTCTACAAGACAGCACTGTTTCTGCCAATTGTAGGGGTATTTGTATTTAGTATACTGCCCATCGTATTTATGATTGCTGTTGCATTTACAAATTATGGCGGCAAAATAGTTCCTCCCAAACTGGTCGATTGGGTCGGAGTTAAGAATTTTATACAGATTGCAACCCTTTCAAAATTTGCGCCGACCTTTGGAAGGATTCTTAGCTGGAACCTGCTTTGGGCGGTAACCTCCACTTTTTTAAATTACTTTGCAGGCCTTGGTCTTGCCCTGCTTCTGAATAAGAAATGTGTAAGAGGCAGGATTATATGGAGGGCATTTCCTGTTCTGGCCTACGCAGTGCCCGGATTTATTACCCTCCTTGGTTTCCGCTTTATGTTCTCTTATGGGGGACCTGTTAACCAGATTATTATGGATATGGGGCATAAGGCCATTGGCTTTTTGGATATTGATGCAAAATGGATGGCAAGGCTTATTGGCCTATTGGTAAACGCATGGATTACAGTGCCCTCCATTATGCTATTATCCACAGGTATCTTAACAAACATAGATACGGACCAGATAGAGGCGGCTAAAATTGATGGCGCAAAACGATGGAAGCAATTTACAAAAATCATATTACCTTTTGTGTTGTTTTCCACGACTCCGGTATTGATTGGCCAGTTTATTGGGAATTTTAATAATTTCGGAATCTTTTTCTTCCTTCGTGGCGGATTATATATGGATGGTTATTTCTTAGCCAGTGATACGGATTTGTTAATTAACTGGCTTTATAATCTATCCATCAGCAACAACTACTATAATATCGGTGCGGCAATCAGTTTAGTCATATTCCTTATCACCTCTATGATTTCACTGCTTGTATATGTTAAATCGCCATCTTACAAAGAGGAGGATGTTTTCCGATGAAAAAATACAAATTTCTTCGTAGGTTAGATACCGTCATTACTCATATTATACTAATTGTGGTTGCACTGATTTTCCTCTTTCCCTGCCTTTGGCTGATATTGGCATCCTTTAGTAAATCGGGTTCCATCTATACATATAAGGGCTTTTTTCCCAGTGAATATAGCCTGGATACCTTTAAAACCTTATTTACGGATACCGCCATGTATAATTATCCCAGGTGGTTTATGAATACGCTGCTGATTGCGGTATTCAGCAGCTTGATTGGTACTTTTCTTGTAATATTAACGGCATATACCATGTCCAGGTTCCAATTTAAGAGCAGAAAGAAAATCATGAAAGGGACGCTGATACTTGGCATGTTTCCCTCCTTTATGGGAATGATTGCTGTGTATATTATCATGACTCAATTTGGACTGATTAATAAAATATGGGGCGTTATCCTGATTTACAGTTCCAGTGCACCAATGGGTTATTTAACCCAAAAAGGTTTTTTTGATACGATACCCTGCTCCATTGATGAAGCGGCTAAAATTGACGGGGCAACTAATTTTCAGATATTTTTAAAAATCAATCTGCCGTTGTCCCAGCCCATGATAGTTTATACCGCCCTATCAAGCTTTACCTTTCCCTGGAGCGACTTTATATTGCCAAAGCTATTATTAAAGGAAAAAAATCTCTATACGGTAGCGGTAGGTCTGATGAACCTTGGTGAAACGGAGTTTTCAAGATTTGCAGCAGGCTCGGTTTTTATAGCAGTACCCATTGTTATTTTATACTTCATATTAATTCGTTATATGATAAATGGCATGACATCTGGTGCGGTGAAGGGATAATGTGAAAGAAAAGTCATTGATGGAGCAATGAAAATTAAGACAAGACTGAATATTAACTGAATTGAAGGAAGAGTAGGACAAGACCTGCTTTTACAATATATAAAGTTAATGATACTTAATTTAATCTTTAACACTAATTTCAATGCATATCGTAAGTTTACCTGCGATACGGCACAATTAGTAAGTTTAAAAATGCAGCGCATTTTTTAAACTAGCATTAATGAAAAGAATTGGCTGGTAAGAAACGAAAAATGAAGCATCTGAATGAGAAAGGAGGTTTTCAAGTATATTGAGGGGTTGGTCCTTCCTGCTAAAGAAGGGTTTTAAAAGCTGTTTGTTATTACTCATTCTTCTTCCTTGTTACATAGTAAGACAACAGGTTTTAAAAATGTATTTGAAACGATTATGCTAATGATTAATTAAATTGAGAGAGGGGTAGATTTATGAGGCAAATGTCAGATAATACAAGTAAGAAATTTATACGTAAAATAGCGGTAATAATGGCTGCGTTGCTGTTTGTTCTGGTGGCATATGGTGTATTGGGTTCTGCAACTGTTTCCTTAGCAACTTCAGTACAGGATACGGATGTTACAAATAAGGCAAGCTTCTCTACGGATGTCATTTATCAAATTGTTACAGACCGTTTTTATGATGGTGATAAAAGCAATAATCCTACGGGCAATGTTTTTGATACCAGTGATTTGACCAAGTATCATGGAGGGGACTGGCAGGGTATTATTGATAAGATTGAAGATGGTTATCTGACCGGGCTTGGCGTTACAGCTCTTTGGATTTCCTCCCCTGTCAAAAATATTACGGTAATTGATGGCTCCAATAATAATGCATCCTATCATGGATATTGGGCAAAAGATTTTTTCCAGACAAATGAAGCTTTTGGCTCCTTAAGTGATTTTCAGAAGCTAATTTCGGTTGCACATGCCCACGGTATTAAGATTGTCATCGATTTTGTGCCAAATCACACTTCTACAGGCGTATATGGCGAGGATGGTGCCTTATACCGGGATGGTTCTTTGGTAAGTACTTATTCCAATGACAGCCAGGGGATATTTAACCATGAAAAAGAATGGTCGGATTTCGGCACGGCAGAAAACCAGATTTATCATAGTATTTATGGGCTTTCTGATTTAAACCAGCAGAATAGTACGGTTGATAAATACATGAAGGATTCCGCTGATATGTGGATTGGCCTTGGTGTGGATGGTATTCGTGTGGATGCCGTGAAGCATATGTCTTATGGATGGCTGAAGAACTGGCTTGGCAGTATTTATTCCAGGGAAGGTGTATTTACCTTTGGTGAATGGTACTACGGCGGCATTACAAATGATGCGGAATTTTCCAATTTTACAAATACTTCAGGCATGAGCCTCCTGGATTTTCGGTTTGCCAACGCACTTCGTAATGCATTGGGCAGCAAAACCGGTACTATGGAAGATTTAAGTAGTGTTGTTTCAAGCACCAGTACGGATTTTGATGAGGTAAATGATCAGGTAACCTTCATGGATAGTCATGATATGAGCCGGTTTATGACATTATCGGGCAATAATGCAAGAGCATTAGAAAATGCTTATGTTATTATGCTGACTTCCCGTGGTGTGCCGAATATTTACTATGGCTCCGAACAGTATATGACAGGCAGTGCAGATCCCTATAACCGCGGAGATATGACTTCCTTCAGTACGGCGTCAACAGCCTATCAGGTAATCAGCAAAATTGCACCATTACGTAAATCCAATCCCGCATTGGCTTATGGAGCAACAGCAGAACGCTGGGTAAACAAGGATGTGTATATCTATGAGCGCCAATTTGGTAACAGTATAGTTTTAACAGCAGTGAACAGAAGCTCCACCACCGGCTATGACATCACAGGATTATATACCAATCTCCCGGCAGGAAACTATAATGATGTAATGCAGGGATTGTTAGGAGGTAATAATATCACAGTCGCCGGTAATAAAGCTGTTACTGCTTTTAATTTGGCTGCCGGCGAAGCTGCAGTATGGGAGTATACGGCACCAGGTGCATCTGCACCGATTATCGGAAATGTAGATCCTAACATGGGAAAAGCAGGTAATGTTATAACAATTACTGGTGAAGGTTTTGGGGATTCAACGGGAGCTGTTAAATTTGATACAGCTGCGGCAACAGTTAATTCATGGTCTGATACTATGATTAAAGTGACAGTGCCAAGTGTTGCAGCAGGAAAATATAAAATTTATGTAACAACATCTTCCGGGACAACCAGCAATGCCTATGATGGATATCAGGTATTAACAGGAGACCAGGTTTCTGTCAGATTTATGGTCAATAATGCAACAACAGCTTATGGAACCAATGTATATCTGGTAGGGAATTGCTATGAACTTGGCAACTGGAACGCAGCCAAAGCAATAGGACCTATCTATAATTCCACTGCCACAATCGGCTTATACCCTACCTGGTTTATGGATGTAAATGTACCGGCCGGAACAACCATAGAGTATAAGTTTATTAAAAAGGATAGCAGTGGCAATATAACTTGGGAGAGCGGAAGCAATCATACTTTCAAAACACCTGCAAGCGGCACGGCTGCAGTAAGTGTTAACTGGCAATAGGCTTTCAGAAATTTTTTTATAAAAAATAATAGTAAAAAAGGGACTTTGTTCTATCGCTTAAATGGCGATAGAACAAGGTCCTTTTTAATTGCAGCACTTGCAGTAGTGAAAACCAGATAAAGCTTACAGCTAAATAAATACATAAATACGGACTTAAAGCGGCACGCTATCCTTACGAAGTAAAGTGGATGCGTGCTGTTTTTTCTGTGCATCGTGATAATAAAAATACTAATAATAACCATATTATCACATAATACAGTAAGCAGATTTAATGCTGCAAACATTTCCTTAGTTGTGAACAACTGGAAACTAATGAAAAAGAAATCTGGGAGGAAAATACATATGCTATAAGAAAACTATTTAGGAAAAGGTTTTCCTAAAAAATATTTATTGATTATGCACAAAAATATAAGAAAAATTTGTTGTAGTATGACGAAAATAAGAGCAATTTAGATAAAAATGTTGACAGAATTTTAAGAAAAGGCTATGATAAGAACACGATAAGAAAACGATTTCCCAGAAAGGATATGTAAGTTATGTCAGCAACGATTAGTGATATAGCAGAAGATGCGAAGGTATCTATATCAACAGTTTCCAGGGTGATGAACGGTTCCAAGACAGTCAGTGATGACTTAAAGGAACGGGTTATGAAAAGCGTTGAAAAACTTAATTATGTGCCAAATGCGGCAGCAAGAAGCTTAATAACACAAAGAACAGATGTGATTGCGGTTGTTGAGGCTGATTTAACAAATCCGGTCACCGCAACTATTTTAAGAGAAATTGACCAGTGCTGTATGAAAAACAACAAAATCGTAATGAACTGTGATTATGATTACAGTAATAAAAAAGCGGTAGCACTTCTGAACAAATTGCAGGAAAGAAATGTTGATGGCATTATTTTCATGGGAGTCAGCCTGGATGAAGAAATCTTAAAATGTTTAAGAAAGTTTGAGTGCCCGGTTATTCTGGCTCAGCAGGGAGTGGAGTCGGAAGCCTGCGAATTTACCACGATTACAGATGACAGTTACCATGCAGCTATTGATGTTACAAATTTTCTGATTCATGAAGGACACAGGCGTATCGCTTATATCGGCGGAGAAGAAAATGACTATACGAATAACAAACTAAGATTAGAAGGTTTTCTTGATACGATGAAAGAAAATGGATTGGAAGTTCCGGATTCTTATCTTGTGCATGGGGAATTCTCCTTAGAGGCTGGTAAAAAAGGGATGCAGAAGATTTATGAAAATAACTTATCCTTACCAACTGCTGTAATATCGGGCAGTGATTTAATTGCTGTCGGCGCTATCCGGTATCTGGAATCCGTTAAGATTAAAGTTCCGGAGGATGTTTCTGTATTTGGATTTGATGACTCGGTGTCTAATTTATTTGAGCTTCCCCTGTCTACTGTGAGAAGCTATGACAGAGGTAAGATTCTTTGTGAGCAGTTGTTCAGGGAATGCGATTCCGGGGAAGAAAAAAAATGGCTGTATTATCCCTACAAGGTATTAAGACGTAACTCTACCAGAAGAATTGGATAAAGGTGTATTTATGCTGAAAGGCTTAAATAAAATAAGATTTAATTTATGGAGGATGGAAAATGAAAAAGAAACTTGTTACAAAAATTGTATCATGTGCTCTTGTGTCTATTATGGCAATATCATTAATGGCTTGCGGCAGTAAAAGCAATAACAGCAATAATAGCAACAGCAACGGTGGTGGTTCGAATAGCAATACGGAATCTTCAAAAGAAGATGCAAAGACAACGATTTCCCTATATACCACGATTCCCGGAAAAGATAAAGAATTTGAAGCATTATGCGACGAATTCATGAAGGCAAATCCTAATATTACAGTAAACTATATTGCATATGACAGCAGTGAGAAACAGAAATGGATGACTCTTTATGCCAGCGGTGAAGCTCCCACAGTAGCAGTTATGGATCCTGTAGATATTCGGGAGAACAAAGAAAATATGCTTCCGTATGATCCTTCTGCAGATACATGGATGGATAAAATCGACAGCGCATATTTAGATGTTTTCAAAAGTGATGACGGAAAAATTTATGGTATTCCGAACTCTGTTCAGGCAATGGGTATTTTATATAATAAAACAACCATTGAAAAAGCAACAGGAGAAAAATTTGATCCCAGTACAATCAAAAGCACAAGTGATTTAGCAGCCCTTTGTGAAAAGATTAAAAAGGGCGGGGTAAGTCCGATTATGTTCACCGGTGTTGACTGGTC
The DNA here is from genome assembly GCA_023410275.1 of Bacillota bacterium. GTDB lineage: Bacteria > Bacillota > Clostridia > Lachnospirales > Lachnospiraceae > Anaerocolumna. The sequence continues at coordinate 50,815 of JAEYPZ010000050.1, read as the reverse complement.
CTTAGGTTCTCATTACTTAAGCCAGGTATTTACAGGAATCAGAGGAACAGCTGACCAGCAGCTTGCGTTTATTAATGATCTGAAAGCCGGAAAGGTTGATTTAAAGAAGGATGCAGCATGGAACAGTGTTATGGGTACCTTTGATGTGATTGCAAAATACAACTATAATTCATCAGATCCCTTAGTTGGAAATACGGATATCGACGGACAGGCTATGGCTAAGGGCGATGTTGCAATGTGGTTCATGGGAGACTGGGGATGGAGCTATCTTTCCAAAGTTGCTTCTGCTGAGGATGAATACGGCATTATGCCCTGCCCTTTAACGGATAATCCCAAGGATGCAATCAACCAGCAGTTAGGTGTATTTCCTTCCAAAGGATACAGCATTGATGCAAGCCATTCTGATGCCGCACAGCAGGCAGCCGGTAAGAAGCTTGTTGAATACTTATGCTTCGGAAATCAGCAGGCAATGGCAGATCTGCTACAGGTAGCACTTCCTTATAAAGACAGTAAAGTTACCTATTCAAGCCCCATTGTACAATCTACACAGTCCTATATTCAGAATCAGGCAACCTATAGCACATATGCCTTCAGCTTATTGCTTCCTTCTGATTTCTGGTCAGAAAATGGAGCTGTAATGCAGCGGTATTTAGTGAAGGAATTTGACAGAGATAAGGCAGCAGGTGCTATTCAGGATTACTGGAAAGCACAGAATAATAAGTGATAACAGCTGAATAGCTGAAGATGAAAAAATATGGAGATGATATTATCATCTCCATATTTTGAAGATTATAAAAGTCACTGAGCATTGTTACAACGCACATTTTAAATAGGTGGTAAATTATGAAAAAAAAGAAGAAAGATATAAGATTGTTTTGTGAATTTGTAGTGCCGTCAGTGCTAATCTGGGCATTGGTTGTAATTGTGCCATTATTCTATGGACTCTATTTAACATTCACAGATTGGAATGGATTGTCTTCCTCCTATAATATGGTAGGATTTAAGAATTACATGAATATTTTTACTGATAAAGCTTTTCTTGTATCTCTGGGAAGAACCTTTCTTTATGTATTCTTTGTAGTGATATTAAGTAATATTATCGGCATTTGTCTGGCATTATTGCTGACCTATGGAATTAAGATGCAGAGCTTTTTCCGTACCTGCTTTTTTGCGGCCAATATGATTGGCGGTATTATTATGGGATATATCTGGAACTATATATTTTCCTTTGCCTTGACCCGGGTTGGTGAGGTGACCGGCTGGAAACTGTTATTAACTTCATGGCTGACAAGTCCCAATACGGCTATGGCAGCGTTGATTATTGTAACCGTATGGCAGTTAAGCGGATACCTGATGGTCATCTATGTTGCAGGTCTTACCAATATACCCAATGATATGCTGGAAGCTGCTTCCATTGACGGAGCTGCAAAGTTTCAGCTGTTTCGTTTCATAAAGCTGCCAATGATTCGTTCTTCCATTACTATTTGTACCTTTATCGCTATATCAAAAGCTTTTATGTCCTTTGATGTAAACCTGTCATTAACAGCCGGAGGGCCCTACAAGACCACAGAATTGTTAGCCTACAAGATTTATCAGACCGCCTTCAGCAATTTTGAATATGGAAAAGGACAGGCGGAAGCCGTTGTATTATTTGTAATAGTCGCAGTGATTTCCCTGATACAGGTTACAATGTCTAAGAAAAAGGAGGTGTCGGCATAATGAAGAAAAAGAAAAGTATTTCTGGGGTTCTTGTTTTTTTAATTGTACTGTTGTTAGCTATTTTGTTTTTTATGCCGTTCTTCCTGGTAATCATCAATAGTTTAAAGGAATCCCAGGAATTCGTAGCGAATCCTTTTAGCTGGCCCGTAAAGGTAAAATGGTCAAACTATGCAAATGCATTTCAGACGATGAATTTTTCCCATGCATTTTTAAATTCCCTGATTATCTGTGTGATTGCTACGGCTTTCAGCGCTGTTTTAAGCGCGATGAATGCCTATGTGCTTTCCCGTAAGAAATGGAAAATAAACAGAATCATTTTTATGCTATTAGTTGCGGCTATGGTTATCCCCTTTCAGGTAATTATGATTCCGTTAGTAAAGATCTACGGTTCCTGGTTTGGTCTCACAAATAATATTCTTCTGGTAACATTACTGCATATTGGATTAAATATTCCTTTTCCCACCTTCTTATATTGCGGATTTGTTGGCGGCATACCGGAAGAATTGGATGAGGCTGCGGTAATTGACGGTGCTTCCTCCGAGAGAACCTTCTTTAAAATTATCTTTCCTTTATTAAAGCCGATTACGATTACCTGTGTGGTATTTACGGCTCTTTCTATCTGGAATGATTATATACTGGCAAGTACCTTCCTTTCCTTAAAGGAAGTTAAGACCTTACCCTTGATGACATATGCGTTTTTGACTACCCATTCCGCAGACTATTCACCAATGATGGCCGGTCTTGTTCTGACCATGCTTCCGGTACTCCTCTTATATCTTGTAGGACAGAGATATATTATTGAAGGCATTGTGGCAGGAAGTGTGAAAGGTTAATGGGAAATTACAAAATCACAAAATTAGATGACAGCACCTGGCAACTGGAGGATTTATTCCGCACTTACCTTTATTTAATCGAAGGGGAAGAAGAAGCTGTTCTTTTTGATGCAGGAAATGGATTCAGCGGACTAAAGGAAATTGTTTCTTCCCTTACGGATAAGCCTGTGACCGTGGTGCTCTCCCACGGACATTTTGACCATACCGGATGTGCTGCCGAATTTAGTAGCTGCAAAATCTGTGAAGCAGATGTTGCAGTTATGGAGGAGGGCTTTGACAGAGAGTGCCGGGCTGCCATGATACAAAAATTCAGTGAATTGTTTCAGGTTTCCCTGCCAGAGGAAGAAAAGAAATATATGAATGAAGCAAAAGCTCCCGGAGCTTATTCGTTTCTGAAAGAGCACGATGTACTTGAACTGGGCGGAAGAAAACTGGAAGTAATCGCTGCTCCCGGGCATACCAGGGGAAGTATTTGCCTTCTGGATAAAAAGAACAGGTATCTTTTTTCCGGTGATACTATCTGTAACCGGGAGATACTGGTGTATTTTTCTCATTCTGCTGCGGTGGAGGATGTGAAGGCCTCAGCTGAAAAACTATTATCCTTTCAAAAGGATTATGATAATATCTGGCCGGGGCATCATGAATGCCCGTTGTCAAAGGATTTGATCGAGGACTATGCAGAAGCTGCAAAGCGTATCATGAAAGCTCCTTCCATTGGAAAGAAAGTAGTTATGGATACAGAGTATAAGCTATTGTATGAATATAAAACAATTGGAATTTCATATTTGTATGACCACGTGTTTCGAACAACAACTGATAAAAATAAAAAATAAGGAATCCATTCAATGGTGATGCGTTGCATTTTTCAAATCTCTATTTAAGCAATATCGCAAGCGGACTTGCGATATGCATGGGGATTAGTGTATAAGGGCCCAGTTGTTTAGATTCCTGTTTTTTCGGGAGAAATGGGGAATTTGGATCAGAAATGATTTTTAGATAAATATATAGGTAGAATCGGACTGAAAGGAGACATGACAATGCACTGTGAAAATCCGGTATTAAAGGGGTTTCATCCCGATCCGTCCATGCTTCGAGTTGGAAAGGATTATTTTTTAGCGGTATCAACTTTTGAATGGTTTCCTGGTGTTCGTATTTACCATTCTACGAATTTAATGAATTGGGAATACCTTACGGCACCGCTGGATGATATGGATAAAGCAGATCTGGTGGGATGTTGTGCATCAGATGGAATATGGGCACCTCATATAAGCCACGACGGAAGCTATTTTTATCTGATTTATACGGTTGTTCACGGTGCAAGAGAAAATCCGGTAATGGACGTCTCCAATTACCTGATAAAGGCGAAAGATATCAGAGGCAAATGGAGTAAGCCGGTCTACTTAAATTCCAGCGGCTTCGACCCTTCGATTTTTCATGAAGAGGATGGAAGTAAATGGATTGTAAACATGGAATGGAACTATCAGAAGGTCTGCGGCGGAGAACATCCGTTTACAGGAATTCTGCTGCAGGAGTATAACAGCGAAAGGGCGGAATTGGTTGGAAAACCTGTGAAAATATTTCAGGGAACCGCTATCGGAAGCACGGAAGGACCGCAGATTTTTAAGAAGAAGGGCTATTATTATCTGGTTAGTGCGGAAGGCGGAACCGGGTGGTTCCATGCAGTTACGGTAGCCAGGAGCCGCAGCCTTACAGGTCCTTATGAGGTACACCCCCAAAATCCCGTGCTCTCTTCCTGGGGAGGTACCAGGGAGCGGAGGCTGGTGCAGGAGGAGAAACGGGAAATAGGGATTGAGAATACTTACTTGAAAAAGGCCGGTCATGGATGCTTTTGTGAAGCGGCGGATGGCAGATGGTTTCTGTCGCATCTTTGTGCACGTACTATTCCGGGAACAGAGTATTGTCCGATGGGGCGCGAAACTGCGATTCAGGAAATTGTATGGAGAAATGACTGGCCTTATCTGAAAAATGGTACATATATTCCGGGAAATTCCTTTGAAGGAATGGGAGAAGCTATAAAGGTACAGGAGAAAAGAGTGGTGTATTCTTTTCAGGGGGAAGAGTTTCTCAGGGATTTCCAGACCTTGCGGAAACCATGGAATATGCTTGGGATGACCATAAAAGAGAAGCAGGGCTGTATTCGGATCTATGGAAGGGAATCTATCTATTCGAGATTTGAACAGGCGCTGATTGCCAGAAGACAGTCGTCTTTGAAGTTTCAGGCAGAGACGACCTTTACATTCCGGCCAAAGTCCTTTCAGCACTCCGCAGGACTTATATACCGATATGATGAAAAAAACCAGTATTACGCATTTGTTTCATATGATGAAGAGAAAGCAGTTGCTACGATAAACCTCATTACAGTAATTTCCGGTAAGACAGCCTGGATTGCTCAGAATGAAATTCATGCAGAGAAATACTGCATCCAATTAAAGGTTTCAGATAACAGAACTGCTTTTTCCTATGTAGAAGACGGAGTGAATAAGGATTTGGGAGAGCCCTTAAGAACAGAAGTTTTATCGGACGACTATGCAGATGGTTTTACCGGAGCTTTTGTAGGAATGGCTGTCTGCGATTTACAGAAGCATTTGGAATATGCGGATTTTGAAGCTTTTGTTTATGAAGAATTATAATTTGAAGGAGGGAATAATGGTGAAAAAAGTGATGAACGATCAATTTCGGATAAGAATAGCCGGAAAAGACCAATGGTATCCGTTTTCTATTCCAGGCTCTGCTATGACAGCATTTGTGGAGCAGGGAGTAATTCCGGACCCCTTTGACGGAATGAATGAATATGAGGTAAAGGAATTTTTAAGAAATGACTTTGAAATAGAAGGAATATTAAAGGTAACACCGGAGGAATACCGGCATCAAAACCTGGAACTGGTCTTTCACGGAGTGGATACCCTTGCGGATATCTATGTAAATGATAAAAAGCTGGGCCATGTTGAAAATATGCACCGCAGCTATGTATTTCCCTGCAAAGAGTGGATAAAGGAAGGGGAAAACAAGCTTTCTGTCAAATTTTTTTCTGCCCTGGAATTCATTGAAAGCCGTAAGCCGGCAAAGGGACGGGAAATAACCATGGCTAATACCGGGACCTTGCTTGGCGAACAGTATTTAAGAAAAGCACATTGTATGTTTGGCTGGGATTGGGGACCTCAGCTTCCTGATTGCGGAATCTATGGAAATATCGAATTTATTGCCTATGGAGAAGCAAAGCTGGGAGAAACACTTATTCGTCAGGCTTGGACCAGGGAACAGGTGACCTTGCTTCTGTCCACAGAAATATCCGGCGGGACGGATTCCAAGGCTGAAATTTGTTACCGGGTGCTGGACCCTGAGGGTGTGTGCCTTTATCATGGAACAGAAACGGAGATACCCATTGAAAAACCGGAACTATGGTGGCCTAACGGATATGGAAAACAGCCTCTTTATTCCGTAGAAGCAATACTGAACATACCCGGTGAAGAGCCCCAGAAAAAAATATATACAATTGGCCTGCGCAGATTAACGGTATCTCAGGAAGAAGACCAGTGGGGAAAGGAATTTGCCTTTCTGGTAAATGGGGTGAAAATCTTTGCCAGGGGTGCTGATTATATTCCGGATGACTGCTTTTACCCTAAGATTACCCGTGAGGTTTTAAAAAGGGATGTGGAAGCTGCCGTATATGCCAATTTCAATTCCCTGCGTGTATGGGGAGGCGGATATTACCCCTCTGATGATTTTTATGAATTATGTGATAAATATGGAATCATTCTATGGCAGGATTTTATGTATGCCTGTAATGTGTATGATCTGGATGACGCATTTATCGAAAATATTGTGGAGGAAGCAAAGGACAACCTTATCCGGTTCCGGAACCATCCGTGTCTGGGACTGATTTGCGGAAATAACGAGATGGAGGTGGCATGGCTGGAATGGAAAGATATGAAGGATCATGCTCCTTCCCTGAAGAAGGATTATTTGCTGCAGTTTGAATATTATCTTGCCAATGCGGTGGCAGAATATGCACCGGATGTATTTTACTGGCCCTCCTCCCCTTCGTCGGGGGGAAGCTTTGATGATCCCGGAGATGAGAACCGGGGGGACAGTCATTACTGGGATGTATGGCATGGACAGAAGCCTTATACAGAGTATCGGAAGCATTTCTTTCGTTTTTGCTCGGAGTTTGGATTCCAGTCATTGCCTTCGATTAAAACAATCGAGGCTTTTACAAAAGAAGAGGACAGGAATCTGTTTTCCCGTGTGATGGAAAGCCATCAGAAAAATCCGGCGGCAAATGGAAAGATTCTTTATTACCTGTCGGAAACCTTCCGATATCCCAGGAATCTGGAAAACCTGGTATTCTTAAGCCAGGTCATACAGGGATATGCCATTAAATCAGGCGTGGAGCACTGGCGGAGAAACAGAGGCCGCTGTATGGGCAGCATATACTGGCAGTTCAATGATAACTGGCCGGTAGCTTCCTGGTCCAGTATGGATTACTATGGAAGATACAAAGCCCTTCATTATATGGCAAGAGAATTCTATGCACCGGTAGCGGGAAGTATTGAAAGAGAGGGTACTGTGTGCCGTTTCTGGATTTCTAACGAGACAACAGAGCCATGTCAGATAAAAGGAAGAATAACATTAAAAACACTGGATTTTGAAGTGCTGGACCAGCTTCCGGTATCTGAGACAATTGATTCGTTAAGTGCAGCATGTATTTTTACAAAGGACTATCAATCCCTGATTGAGGGACGGGATGATTCGGTTTTTGTAATGATGGAATATCAGTATGGAGAGGAACAGCAGAGCAGGGAAGAGTGGGAGGTATTTGTACCGGTTAAATATCTTAAGCTGGAAGACCCGGAGCTTCAGCTGACGGTGAATGCAAAAAATCAGTTGGAATTAACAGCAAAAGCCTTTGCTCCCTATTGTATGCTGGAGGATAAAAAGGCAGATAGAATACTGAATAAAAATGTATTTGCTGTTACGGCTGCAAGCCCGGTAACCCTTGAGCTTTGTAAGACAGAGAATGCTTTAGAACCGGATGCTATGGATTCACATCAGTGGAAAATTTATGATGTTTATCATACGTATGAGCAATAGGCAGAAATAGAAGGAGGTGAAGAAAATGGGATTTCGAAAAGATTTTGTCTGGGGGGCAGCCACTGCCTCCTACCAGGTGGAAGGTGCCCCACGGGAAGAGGGAAAAGGCTTAAGTATCTGGGATGTATTTTGCAGAGAAGACGGGAAAATCTATGAAAATCAGAACGGTGATATTTCCTGCGACCAGTATCACCGCTACAGGGAAGATGTTAAAATGATGAAGGATATGGGAATTCAGGCTTACCGCTTCTCTATCAGCTGGCCGAGAATCCTTCCTGACGGTGAAGGGGAAGTAAATCCAAAGGGATTGGAGTATTATGATAAATTGGTGGATGAGCTGCTTGCCAATCATATTCAGCCCTATATCACACTGTATCATTGGGACCTGCCCTATGAGCTTCAGAAAAAGGGAGGATGGATGAACCCGGATATCCCGGAGCTTTTTTATAAATATGCAGCAATACTGGCAAAGCATTTTTCTGACCGTGTAGAGCATTTTATTACCATAAATGAACCCCAGTGCGTAGCCGGATTAGGTTATCTGACAGGAGCACACGCACCGGGATTAAAGGTTGGAGCGGCAGGATTTTTTACAATCTGGCACAATCTGCTGAAAGCCCATGGAATGGCAGTAAAAGCCATTCGCGAACACGCAGTTCGTCCGGTAAAAATCGGCATGGCTCCATGCAGTGCATTGTATTATCCTGCATCCGAATCGGAAGCAGATATTATGGCTGCCAGGAAAGCTACGTTCCATTTACCGAATAATTCCTTAGAGGACTGTGTCTGGAATATTGCCCTGTGGTGCGACCCTGTATTCCAGCAGGAATATCCGAAGGAGGTATATGAATATTTTGGAGAATATCTTCCTGAAATAACAAAGGAAGATATGGCACTGATTTCCCAGCCGCTGGATTTTTATGGCCAGAACATGTACAATGCCGTGATGGTAAAAGCCGATAAAAACGGCAATCCGGTTCGTGTAAAACGGCCGGAGGGGTTTCCGAAAACAGCCATTCAGTGGCCTGTAACACCGGAATGCATGTACTGGGCACCAAGGTTTTTATCTGAGAGATATCAAAAGCCTTTAATCATTACAGAAAATGGAATGTCCTCCCATGACTGGATTGCTTTGGATGGAAAGGTTCATGACAGCAGCAGAATTGATTTTATGCACCGCTATTTGAAGGAATATAAACGCGGGGCAGATGAGGGAATTGATTTGCTGGGGTATTTTTCCTGGAGCAGCATGGATAATTTTGAATGGGCATATGGATATTCAGAACGCTTTGGATTAATTTATGTAGATTATCAGACACAGAAAAGAACGATGAAGGATTCCGGATATTTTTACAGAGACGTTATTTCCTGCAATGGTGAGAATTTATAAGAAGGTTATTGATATCAGCTTGTGTGGGGAAAGGTGGATGGGAGATACCCAAGGAATCCTGGAGCAGATAGAAATACTGAAAGGATAACTATGTAAAGAATTTAAAAGTGAGAGGAAACTATGAAGAAGACTACAAGCGAGCAAAATAATAATTTGGAAATAATAAGGCAGTACAATATCTGGAAGGCTCCGGAAATACCCGGGGATATCACCTGCGGAGATATGCCGGGAGATAAGGTCAGTATTGTGGATGGGCATATCGCCAAGGCCAATGTCATTTTCCCTGAGCTGTTAAAGCAGCTGTATCCGGTTTTGGAACAGCAGAAAAAGGGAGTATTGACTGTATGCGGAGGCTCAGGAGCAGGAAAATCTGCCATTGCTTCCTTATTATCCTATTATTTTAACCAGATTGGAATTGGAAGCTATACGTTGTCCGGTGATAATTATCCGCGTAAAATTCCTATGTATAATGATGCGGAGCGTCTTCATGTATTTCGGGAAAGCGCATTAAGAGGGATGCTGAGAGAAAATACCTATACCAGGGAGCGCTTTGATATTATCCATAAATTTCAGGCCGAAGGGGACGATGCCAACACAAAGCACCTGGAAGAATACAGCTGGTATGAATCCTATCTCCGCAATGGGAAGGGAGGCTTGAAAAAATATCTGGGAACCAATCTGGAAATAGGCTTTGATGATGTGACGGATACGATTCTGAAATTTAAATCCGGTGCCGAAAAGATATGGCTAAAGCGTATGGGCAGAACAGATACGGAGCTCTGGTTTGAGGAGGTTGACTTCTCTGATATTCAAATACTTATTATTGAATGGACTCATGGCAACAGTGACTATTATGAAGGCGTTGATATTCCGATACTTTTAAACAGTACTCCCGAGGAGACCCTGGAATACAGAAGAATCCGGAATCGTGACGGAGCTACGGACAGTCCCTTTACAACAATGGTTCTGGAAATTGAGCAGGCCATGTTACATTCCCAGGCCCATAAGGCCAGAATTATTCTTTCTAAAAGCGGTGAGTTACTAAGCTATGAACAGTATTGCAGGGTAATGGAGGAGAGTGCAGATGGAAGCAAGGAATAATAACGGCCCAATGCTGAATGCATATCCGGACAGTGTTGGCGGGACACTTTCGGATATTGTAAGGTTTTTAAAGAAGCCGGAAATAAAGGATGCATTCCGTTCCTTCTATATTCTGCCCAGTATATATAATACGGATCTGGATCGTGGATTTTCTGTTATCGATTATGAGCTTAATGAGCTGCTGGCCAGCCGTGAGGATCTGAGGGACTTAGAAGAACTGGGCATTGACCTGAAGCTGGATTTTATTCTGAATCATGCATCCGTGCTGTCAAAGCAATTCCAGGATATCATTAAAAATGGAGAAAAATCCACGTACTGTGATTTCTTCGTTGAATGGAATAAATTCTGGGAAGGACATGGCAGGATGACAGAAGAGGGTTATATTCAGCCGGACCCGGAGTTAATTGAAAACATGTTTTTCCGCAAGCCGGGACTGCCTATTTTAATGGTGCGTATGCCCGATGGAAAAAACATTCCTTACTGGAATACCTTTTATCAGGAGGTATGCTATGAGCCGATAAATGAGCAGGATTTGATGGGTGCCATGGAAATACAGTACGGTGTGGCGGAAGTTCTGGCAGAAATGGTAAACAAGGCTTTAAAGGCGGGGAAAAAACCTTCTGAAATCAAATTTGGCAGCTTTGAAAGGTATCAGGAAAAAATCATAGAATTACTGGAATCAAGAAAAAAATATCTTGGACAGATGGATTTAAATATCAAGTCTCCCCTGGTTTGGGAGCATTACGATAATACCTTAAGGACTCTGGCCGGCTATGGGGCAAAAATTGTCCGCCTGGATGCATTTGCTTATGCACCAAAAGGACCGGGAAAGAAAAATTTTCTGAATGATCCGGAGACCTGGGAGCTGCTGGAAAGGGTTCAGGGACTTGCTGATAAGTATGAATTGAACCTGCTTCCGGAAATTCATGCCAGCTACAGGGAAGGCATTTATAAGGTCCTTGCAGAAAAAGGCTATATGACCTATGATTTCTTTCTTCCGGGTTTGATTATTCATGCACTGGAGAGCAAGAAGGGAGACTCCCTGGCTAAATGGGCCAGGGAACTGGTGGACAGCAATATCCGGGTGGTAAATATGCTGGGATGTCATGATGGCATTCCGCTGCTGGATTTAAAAGGGATGCTTCCTGATGAAGAGATTGAAACACTGATAGACATCATTGTACGGCGCGGCGGCCTGGTAAAGAATCTTCATGGGCAGAAAAACGTATATTATCAGGTTAATGCCACCTATTACAGTGCGCTGGGAGAAGACGACCGGAAGATGCTTCTGGCCAGAGCACTGCAGCTGTTCATGCCGGGAAAGCCTCAGGTATGGTATCTGGATTTATTTGCGGGAAAGAATGATAATGAAGCAGTTGCCCTTGCCGGTGCCGGGGGACATAAGGAAATTAACAGAACCAACCTCGAGGGTGAACTGGCGGAAGAGCTTATGGAGAAAGAGGTAGTAAGCAGGCAGATTGAAATGCTGAAATTCCGCAGCAATTCACCTGCATTTGGATTTGATGCTAAGATGACTTTCAGCCATAAAGCTTCTAATCTGGAAATCACCTGGAGAAACCATGGCTGTGAAGCCGAATTGAAAGCGGATCTGGGTACCTGTCAATTTACAATAAAAGGGACGGATGCCTTGGGTAAAACCATTGTTTTGTAAATAGCAAAGGGTAGAATTGATTTTAAACGACAGAAACGTGAATAGTAAATTAGGTAAATGGTTTTTGATAGATAATGCAGTGAATAAAATTATTTAGAGGCAAAGGTGTTAGGTCATTTATATTGACATAATACCTTTGCCTCTGTTTTCGTGCCAACAAGAGGATTCTTTCAACAGTGGGAAGACATTGTTAATGGATGGATTTCCATTAAGGTTAGAGGGAAAGGAATGGACTTTGAGTGGTTTAAAGCCATCGAGAAAAAAATTGACCGATATGTTGCCGGATGATATAATTTCCAAAGATGTATATTATGGAAAAATATCATGCTTTTATGGCAGTACCGCAGACAGGTCTGCCTGGGGCATGTGAGGAGGATAAATATGAATAATATTCTTCTGGTGGAGGATGATTTGAGCCTGATTGAAGGCCTTGATTTTTCTCTGCATAAGAACGGGTTCCAGGTTGATGTTGCCAGAACTGTTCAGGAAACACTGTCACGCCTTTTGGAGAAAAAATATGATCTGCTGCTTCTGGACCTCACACTGCCGGACGGCAGTGGTTTTGAAATTTGCAGAAAAGTCAGGCAGACATCGGCTGTCCCGATTATTTTTCTGACTGCCTCTGACGAGGAAGTAAATATCGTTATGGGGCTTGACATGGGAGGGGACGATTATATAACCAAACCATTTAAACTTAACGAATTAATTTCCAGAATCAATGCCCTCCTGCGCCGGGCGGGACTGTCGGATACCTCACGCATGGAACTTAAGTCAAATGGAATAACTGTCTGCCTTGAGGAAAGCCGTGTGCAAAAGGATGGGCTTGAGATTGAGCTGACTGTTGCAGAGTACCGGCTTTTATGCCTTCTGATTCAAAATCCCGGCACCGTTTTATCCAGGAGCTTCCTATTGGACAGGCTTTGGGACAGAAGCGGAAGCTTTGTCGATGACAATACCCTGTCGGTCTATACCCGCAGGCTGCGCAGCAAGATAGAGGATAATCCTGAAAAACCTGCGTACTTATTGACGGTGAGGGGGAGGGGATATAAATGGAATGTTGTAAGGTGAGGAATACATATGCAGATTCTTAACGATAAAAATGTCAGACTTCAGGCGGTCTTAACCACGTTAAGCCTGGTGGCTCTTATCCTTGTGAGCCAGGTTACCATTATGCGGATGGCGGATGATTACAAAAAGGCCATGATTGCTCACGATAATGCAGTTGCAGGATATTTATCCGGAAGCGGAATAGATGAACACCGGGTTATACTGGCTTTTACCTCTCAAAAAACAGATAGGGATAGGGAGACAGGCTCGGCACTGCTTGCTGCTTCGGGGTATAAGGAAAGTGTAAAAATCAGTTTGCTGCCTGAAGCAGAACAATTTTATCAGAAGTATGCGCTGGCAGCCCTTGTAGGTTCCATAGCCTTTTCTCTTTTGCTCCTTGCAATATTCAGCCTGTTTATACATAGACGTAATAGACAGCTTGAAGCTGCGGGGAATAAGATTCACTGCTTTATGGACGGGAATACAGCCATCCGTCTGGAGGACGGCAATGAAGACAGTCTATCCAGATTTTTCGCGGCTGTCAACACTATGGCCACCTCACTCCATACTCATATTGAAAAGGAAAAGCAAAACCGCGAGTTTTTAAAGAATACGATTTCTGACATATCCCACCAGCTGAAAACACCGCTGACCGCACTGCAAATGTATAATGAGATCATAATAGAGGAAAACACCGGAAATGAAGTGGTGGAAAATTTTTCATTCAAAAGCCAGCGTGAGCTTTCCCGGATGGAAAACCTGATTCAGAACCTTTTAAAGCTTGCAAGGCTTGACGCAGGAACTATTGAACTGGAAAAGAGAACGCACAGGCTCAAAGGCTTTCTGGAGAAGTGTATCGGTGCTTTTATAACGCGGGCTGAAAGGGAGGGCAAAAGCATAAGTCTCCAATGTGACAATTCCACGGAGCTGAGCTTGGATGAAATATGGCTTGGTGAAGCCGTTGGCAATATCATTAAAAACGCCCTTGACCATACAGCTGCGGCTGACCAAATTGACATTTCCTGTGCAGAAACTGTAATAGCAACCGTAATTACCGTGAAAGACAATGGCACCGGCATTCTTCCGGAGGATATTCATCATATTTTTAAAAGGTTCTTTAGAAGCCGGCATTCAAAGGACAGGCAGGGCATTGGTATAGGGCTTGCATTAGCAAAAGCTGTTGTTGAACAGCATGGAGGCACAATCACTGTCCAAAGCGAATTGGAAGACGGAACCGCATTTCATTTGATTTTCCCAAAACTTTCAAATCTGTAAGACTAAATTCACTTGAAAGTAAGGTGAGCATGCTATCATCTTAGTAAAAGAAAGGTGAGGTGTGACTATTGGATATTTTAACAACACAAAAATTATGCAAAACATATGGTAAAGGAGATACAAAAGTAGAGGCATTAAAAGAGGTATCCTTTTCCGTATCAAAAGGTGAGTTCGTTTCCATCATCGGACCGTCAGGCTCAGGAAAAAGTACACTGCTTAATATGATCGGAGCATTGGATTTTCCGACGTCCGGAAAAGTGACAATTGACGGCAGGGACATTTATACCATGAAGGAAGAGAAGCTTTCGGTATTTCGCAGGCGCAGCATAGGCTTCATTTTTCAGGCTTTTAATCTGGTTCCTGAATTAAATGTTGAGGAGAATATTGTACTTCCGATATTACTGGACTATCAAAAGCCAGACAAACAGTACATCAATGAATTACTTGGGATTTTGGGATTGACGGAAAGAAGGCATCATCTGCCAAGTCAGCTTTCAGGCGGGCAGCAGCAGCGCGTCGCTATCGGAAGGGCCCTTGCAAGCAGGCCCGCAATCATTCTGGCAGATGAACCGACAGGGAATCTCGACAGCAAAAACAGCAGGGACGTTATTAATCTGCTTAAATTGTCCGTAGACCGGTATAACCAGACCCTGATTATGATTACACATAATCAGGATTATGCATCCTTTGCAGATAGAGTGCTTTGTGTCGAGGATGGAATTGTCAAGGAGCTTGGGGGTGGTGCCAGATGAATAGCTATCTTGTCACAGCGTCTAAATACCTGTCCGCTCATAAAAAGAAAACAAGGCTCACAATATTGAGTGTGGTATTGGCAGTAACTCTTGTCGTCGGAATATTTTCCATGCTGGATTCACTTGTAAAGTTTGAAAAGACACAGGTATTGAAGAAGGAAGGCAACTATCATATTCTTGTCCGAAATCCTGAACAGAGTGAGATTGCTACTATCCAAACCCGTATAGATGTTGAAAATTCCGGAACACTTACAGACCTTGGCGGAGGCACAATAAACAATGTAAAATGTGCTTTTGGAAGTATTGATGCTAATTTCGCTGCAAATCTGAATTTTTACCTTACCGAAGGCAGCTTCCCAAGGAAAGCAAATGAGATTTTGCTTGAAAAGTGGTATATGGATAAATCGGCCTTGAAAATTGGAGACCTTGTAAGGCTATCCTTGCCGGACGGAAAAAGCGGCAGGTATACCATCAGCGGAAAAATAAATGACTGGGGTGTTACAAAGGCTGCGGCCATTCCATTTGTTTTTCTGTCCCAGGAAGCAAAGGAAGGGCTGACTGCGGTAAGCAGCCAATACTTTATTCTGTTTAAAAAAGGGGTAAATATTCAGAAGGCAGAAAAAGAAATCAAGGCGGTTTCCAATATTCCCGATAATAGAATTGGTTACAATGAAGGTCTTTTGGCTCTCATGCTGCAGACTAAAAACAACCGGGTTATTAATATATACGCTATAGGGGTCGTTCTGTTCGGCCTTGTGCTCTTAACTGCCGTTATTATGATATATAATACGTTTAATATTTCCGTCATGGACCGAGTGCGGCAATTCGGATTATTACGATGTATCGGGGCTTCGAGAAAGCAAATTAAAAGGCTTGTCAGAAGGGAAAGCCTTATAATATCACTTAAAGCAATTCCTTTCGGAGTGCTTGCAGGGATGCTTATGTCCTTTGCAGGTTCTGCGGTGTTAAAATATTATAACAACGATATTTATGGAGATATTTCAATATTTAATTTTAGTACAATAGGGATAGCAGCAGGCGTACTGACCGGAATTATGACGGTTTTCGCAGCATCCTTTTTACCTGCGAAAAAGGCCGCAGGGGTTTCTCCGGTGAATGCTGTCACAGGCAGCAATGAAATAAAAATTTCAAAAAGAAACAAACGGGGATTTCTTATGAAATTCCTCCCTGCCGAAACAGCAATTGGCATAAATAATGCCGTAAATAAAAAAAGGACACTGATTTTAATGTCCTGTTCTATTGCAATCAGCATTATTTTGTTCTTCGGATTTAATGTTCTCGTGAATCCGGCATTTTTAGGTGTAAGCACAACAAAATCATATACACCTGATATTTATTTTTCATCCAGTGAAGGAATGAGCGGCGATTTGGTTAAAGAACTGTCTGCTATGGATGGGGTAAAAAAACTATACGGAAGGATGAGTACCTTTATTAATGCCAGCTTTGATGCTTCGAGGCTTTCAAAAGAGTATAAAACCAGCCTGGGTAATAAAATAAAAGGCAATGGATTATTAGCCGATCCTGAGAAAACCTGGCTCGTATCTTATGATGACAGGCAGCTTAAATGGGCGAAAGATTATCTGTCCCAAGGAACCTGTGAGGAATACAAGCTCAATGAGCAGAATGGAATCATAGCAGTCAATAAGATTTACAGATACGATAAATTAATCAAAACGACGGAATTTCAGCTTGGCGATAAGGTATATATAAATACCAATGCCGGAACAAAAGAATTTACGGTTATGGGAATCGTGGAATCAGCACCCTATTCAACGGAAGAGCTTACAATGACAACCTTTATTACCACCGAAAAGCTCTTCAGGGAAGTGTCAGAGGATACACTGTATAAAACAATCGATATCCAGCTTGAGGATAAAAACCAGGAGCAGACTGTAAGCAAAATAAAAGAAATGCTTGATAAAACAATAACTTTTCATGATAGACGTCAATTTAATACCGAGGCAGACAATGCCTTTATGACGGCGGCAGTTTTCATATACGGTTTCTTAGGTGTGATTCTGCTGATCAGCGTACTGAATATCATAAATACCATGAACACAAGCATTGCTTCCAAGATGAAATATTTAGGGACTATGCGGGCTGTCGGCATGTCGGGTAAACAGCTTAATAAAATGGTTTTAGCTCAGGCAATTACATACAGCTTAACAGGCTGTATCACAGGCTGTATTCTTGGTATTTTACTTCAAAAGAAACTTCTTGGAATTCTTGGAACCGGCTGGACTTTTCCTTTATGGCAGGTAGTGCTGACCTTAATAGTATGTATATTGACAGCGGTATTCTCCGTCATAAGCCCGCTGAAAAGGATAAAGGCTAAAGGAATTTCTGAAACGATTGCATCTTTATAATTGAGAAACAATTTATCAGAAGCCGGAGAAATGTAAAAGGAGAAGCCGGCATGCTATGGAATAATACAGGAATCCCATTATACTGGAAGAATGGAATATCTCCGGTACTTTGAATTTTGATTTTGGAGGAGTCTATGAAAATATTTAGCAGATGGAATGCAAACCGGAATCCCGTATCAAAAGAGAAAGCTTTTGAAAGGCTTTCCGATGAGCATGCCGCATACATTAGGGATTTAGTTGAAAAGGCGGGTAATGCAGATTTTAAAAGGGAAGTCTTTGGAGCAGAAAGTCATCAGTACCGGTTAAACCCGGTTTTACCAATCGGTATAATAAAGGAATATGAAGTAATATATCATGTAAAATTTCCGGAAGAGTATGTTTTCTTCTTAACAAAAGTGGGCAATGGCGGTGCAGGGCCCTATTATGGCCTTTATCCGTTGGAGAAGCTGGAAATGTATAATGAATATGCTAAAGTAAGCGGTAATAATGCATGGATTGATGCTGCCTTGACAAAGGACGACTGGGCTTACCGGATGAATTTGCTGGATGAGGCAGACGATGAGACCTATGAGCGGTTGATGGAAGAAGCCTGCGGAGGCTTTCATGTCATTGGCACCCAGGGGTGTACTTATGATAATCTGCTAATGAATAATGGCTCGGAAAAGGGCAGAATCGCTTATTTTGATTGGAATCTTGAGCCTGAAAATGTGCCTTACCTGACCGGTCTGACCTTTTTAGAATGGTATGAGAAATATTTCCTTGAGATTTTAGAGAAGCGAAGCGTTACTTCTTATGGTTATGTAAGATTAGGAACGGAAGAAGAATTGATTTCCGCTTTTAGAAATGCGGAAAGGCAAGAAAAGCAGGCAATTCTCAGAAGCTTTTACCGGTTTCATCAAGTGAGCAGGAATACAATAAACTTTTTAACGGACATAGACGACAAAGAGCTTGATGCTATGAGAACGGAGCTGCTTTTTCGCTTTGATGCGGATAAAGGAATTAAACTATTTGAAGCGATGATAAAC
This sequence comes from Bacillota bacterium, assembly GCA_023410275.1. Classification (GTDB taxonomy): domain Bacteria; phylum Bacillota; class Clostridia; order Lachnospirales; family Lachnospiraceae; genus Anaerocolumna. The sequence goes on along the minus strand of JAEYPZ010000050.1, from coordinate 32,502 downwards.
GGCGCAAACCAGAAAGGCGCAGTCCTGTGTGCCAGAAGAATGCCGGAAGAATACTATGACAGATTTTATGAAAAAATGCTGGCTTTACTGTATGGATTAGAGGTACCTTATGAAGAATTAAGCTATGGCTCCTATAAGCAGAAAATACTATATTTTTTGCAGGATTGCAAGAGCCTTAGGGCGAAAGAGCTGGTCGGCTTTGCAACAGATGAAAGTAACGTGGAAGATGAGAGGAAGACAGCCATATTTGTCATGGGGCGTGCCGGTGACAAGATGGACTGCTTGGAACATTTTATTCATTTTATGAAAAGCGATTCCTATTGGATTACACATACGGCATTGCAGGCAATGGCAGGAACGAAAAGCGATAAGCTTTTGGAGACCTATGAATGGATGTGGAATCGGTATAAAGAGGATAAGACGATGGCTGCAAACCTGGAAATCGCATTTCAGACAAATGGAATAAAAAAGCAATTGATTAAATAAAAGATATCACATATATTACATTTAAGGCTGGATGGCTTCTGAAGACAACTCAGAAAACCACCAGCCTTATAAATTATCAAAAAAAATCTAAGTTACAGAAAGTATTTTATGTAAAGAATTTAAACATCACGTAAAGAAAAAGAACACTTATTGACAATATAAATTGTAAATGCAATAATGAATTATTATATTTTGGAGCGACCATTTGTTTGGTTTTCCAATGAATGTAATGATGCTTCCTGAAAATGGATTTGGTATAGAGCAGCGGACTAAAATTTATACTGCAAAGGAGATGAAAACCATGAACCCAATTATCGAAGTGAAAAATTTTACAAAAAGATACGGAGATTTTACTGCTGTAAATGATATATCCTTTAGCGTGGAGGAGGGGACTGTTTTTGCCTTCCTGGGGCCTAATGGAGCCGGGAAGAGTACAACGATCAACACACTGTGTACCATTTTTGAAAAAACCTCAGGGACTCTTCTCATCGACGGAAAAGATGTTACGGATCAGAAAAGTGAAGTCAGATCGGCAATAGGGGTTGTATTTCAGGATTCAACACTGGATGCAAAGATGACCATTGAAGAAAACCTGAAGATGCATTGTGTTTTTTACAACATACCGAAAAGAGAAGTGGAAGAACGTATTCAGTTTGTTTTAAAATTGGTGGATCTGTTAGGGGAAAGAAAGAAGCTGGTCGGTGCTTTATCCGGCGGAATGAAACGGCGTGTGGAAATCGCCCGGGGGCTGATTCATTATCCCAAGGTGTTATTTCTTGACGAACCGACAACGGGGCTGGATCCCCAAACAAGGGCGCATATATGGGAATATATCATAAAGCTTCAGAAAGAGAGAAATATTACTATTTTTCTGACGACACATTATATGGAGGAAGCAGAAATCTGCAATAAAATAGCAATCATCGATGGTGGGATTATCGTGGCTCATGATACGCCCTATGCTTTAAAGAAAATGTATACAAAGGATAAAGCATATATCTCTACGAAAAATGAAACAGAGCTTGAAAAACTGTTGGGGCAATATGAGCTTGCCTATGTAAAGAAGGATAGCTATTATAAGGTGGAGGCTGAAAAACTGGACCGGCTTTTACAGGTTCTTAGCAGTCACAAAGAAGATATTACAAATATCGAGATAAAAAAAGGGACATTTAACGACGTCTTTCTGGAGATAACAGGCAGAAAGATCAGAGAGGAGGATTAATATGAATACTGTGCTTTCGTTGTGGATGAGAGGATTAAAAGCTTTTATCCGAAATAAAACAGGGTTGATTTTTTCTTTGATTTTCCCATTTTTCTTTGTTTATGTGTTTGGTGCTATTTTTAAAAATGACTTTATACAAAATCCCATTGCCTATATGCTGTCCGGTGTCATTATAACTACCGTGTTTGAAAGCTCCCTTAATTTGGCTTCTTCCACTGTGGACGATATGGTAAGCGGTTTTATGAAAGAGGTTTTGGTTTCTCCGGCGAAGCGGATTGCAGTTGCAATGGGACAAATATTATCGGCGGCTACCGTATCTACCTTACAGGGAATCTTAATTTTAGTGATAGGCTTATTTATAGGGATTAAATTTACTCATTGGACCACACCGTTTTATATCCTGCTGTCCATGATCAGCATTGGGATTGTTTTTTCAGGTGTTGGATTATTTATGGCAACGAAGGTCCGCAACGGACAAACCTTTCAGATAGTCAAGACGGCAGTGACCATGCCCCTGACTTTCCTTTCCGGTGCCTATATTCCTTTATCAATGCTGCCGGGAACCCTTCGATATGTTTCATATATTAATCCAATGACTTACGCTACCGCATTTTTCCGTATGATTGTTTTAGAGAAAACAAATCTATCAACGGCTGATCTTGTGAAAGAGGGACTGGCAATTGATATTAACGGATTTATAGTCACTCCGGTTATGTCCTTTGCCATTATTTTAATTATTGGCCTGGTGTTTTTACTGTTATCAACGACTTCCTTTGTAAAAACTGATTTTTCCCGTTTAAACAGAAGTGCCACCGATGCCAATGCTTTATGGGGATAAGCTTGCTATTTTCATCATTTCATTTTGTTAAGATATAATTTACTGTTGACAATAAGTGAATGATCGTTTATTATATGAACATGCAGAGGTGATTATATGAGAAAGAAAGATGATGAAAAAGAAAAGAGTATTAAAGAAGCGGTAATCAAGCTGATCCTTCAGGAAGGCTTTCATGGCGCCTCTATCTCAAAAATCGCTAAGCTGGCAGGGGTTTCGCCGGCAACTGTCTATATATACTATGAAAATAAAGAGAACATGCTTCAGGACATCTATAGCGAGTACTCAGAAGAGGTATATGACTATTTAATAAACAAAGTAGATGTGAGCATGGGAGGACAGCAGCTGATCGAGGTACTCATCAGAAGCTATTATGGCTATATATTGGAGCACAAAGAAATCTACAGCTTCGTTGAGCAGTTTTCAAATTGTCCGTCATTAGCAAACCACTGTTCAGGAAAAAAGAATGTCTGTAATATTTATAATCTGATTCAGGATATGAAGCAGAACAAAATAATAAAAGAATACAGTGAAGAAATTATACTGGCATTCATTTTTTATCCGGTAAAAGCAATTGCCGTTGACAGTCAGAAAAGTGAAGCTGAGAGAGGGCTTTTATTACAGGAGATGATTAAGTTAATACAGGATGCAATATTAGTATAAATTTTTACAAGCGGGATAATTTTGTAAAAGCAATTTTGCAAAAGAATCTCGCAATTATTTAAAAATTAATTAAATGAACATTCACTTATTATAGTGATAGAAAGGATGAAGATTATGACAAATATCAATAATAACAAGGAACAAGGAATTGTTTTTCCGATACCTAATACGCTTTTGTTACCAGGCGTTGAAACAGCGGTTTATATGAAAACACTGGATGATATCCATATGGAATACCTGGAAAAAGAAGGAACAGTAAAAATAGCACTGCCCCTGAAGCAGAATTTTGCCCAGAAGGCATTGAAGGAAGAGGACTTTTACAGGATAGGAGTAGTCTTTCAGGTCAGTGGAATTGAGAAAACACAAAAGGGTATTCAAGTGACAATCAAAGCAACGGACAGAGTTCAAATCCACGAATTTCGATTTGTAGATAGTATGATATATGCCGAATATGAGCCTTATCCGGAGAATACAGACCTGGATGAAAAGGGCAGGGAGGAAATGCTTGATTACTTTAAAAAAATTATCCGGGAGATAAGTGAAAAATTCCAGGGAGGAGAACAATACAGCAGGATAACCGATGAGTTCGGAGATTTAAATTCTCTGATTGTGTACCTGAGTCAATTTATTCCGATATCAAACGAAGAGAAGTATGAATTATTAAAAATAGAATCCCTGAAGGAGCGGGGGCTTCGTTTCATGGACCATCTGCTGAAACAAAAGGAAGCTATTGAACTGCAGATTCAGATATCGGAGAAATTCTCTGAGAAAGCCAACAAATATTACAGGGAGTCAGTGCTCAGAGAGCAGTTGAAGGTTATTCAGGATGAATTGAATGAAGGTAAAAGTGAGAGAGCCAAAAAAGACAAAGATTATTTAACAAAAATCGAAGAGGCTCAAATGCCGCCAGATATCAGGGAAGCTGCCCTGGAGGAATTGGATAAGCTGGAGGCACAGGGACCGAACAGTTCCGAGTATAATGTCCTGCGTAATTATCTGGACCTTTTGGTTCAACTGCCCTGGAAGAAGGAAGAAGGGAATCCGGTTAATCTCGGAGCGGCAAGGCAGATTTTAGATGAGCAGCATTATGGGCTGGAAAAGGTCAAGGACAGGATTATACAGCATTTGGCGGTCATGCAGCTTAAAAATGATAAAAAAGGCTCTATCCTGCTGCTTGTAGGTCCTCCCGGTACAGGAAAGACAAGCCTGGGCAAGAGTATAGCCGAGGCTCTTGACAGGAAGTATATCCGTTTGAGTTTGGGCGGCATCAGAGATGAAGCAGAAATCAGAGGACACCGCAGAACGTATGTAGGTGCAATGCCGGGAAGAATTATCCAAAGCATGAAAAAAGCAGGCACAAATAATCCTGTCATGGTCCTTGATGAGCTGGATAAACTGATGACCGGAGGCTTCAGCGGTGATCCTGCAAGTGCGCTGCTGGAGGTGCTGGACCCTGAACAAAACAGCAGCTTTACCGATCATTATCTGGATCTGCCCTATGATTTATCGGATGTTTTCTTTATTGCAACGGCGAATACGGTAGAAAGTATTCCGGGACCTTTATTAGATAGAATGGAAGTCATTCCGATTTCCAGCTATACCACAGAGGAAAAGTTCCATATCGGAAAAGATCACCTGATTCCGTCTGTTCTGGAGGAGCACGGGCTGACAGAGGAACAAATGAGTGTGGAAGATGATGTGCTGCGTAAAATAATCAGCGACTATACCCTGGAAGCCGGAGTCAGAGGACTGAAAAAACAATTGTCCGCCCTTGCGAGAGTGACCTCCGAGAAAATCGTATCGAATAAAGCAGAGCTGCCTTACAGGATTAAGGCGGAGGATTTGGAGGAGCTCCTCGGAAGACAGGTGTCGCGGCATGACAAGGCTCAGCAGGATAATCCTCCCGGCGTAGTCACTGGTCTGGCCTGGACACCTGTGGGAGGAGAAATCCTTTTTATCGAAGCCACGGATATGCCGGGAAACGGAGAGATTACCCTGACCGGCAAGCTGGGAGATGTAATGAAAGAGTCGGCAAGAATCTCCCTGAGCCTTTTAAAATCGAGATTGCCGCTTAATTCGGTTAACTTTAAGGAAAGGGACCTTCATATTCATGTCCCGTCGGGAGCAGTACCTAAAGACGGACCGTCTGCCGGGATCGCACTGTTTACCGCGCTCGCTTCTCTGGTAACGGGAAATAAGGTGGATTCCAAAATTGCCATGACAGGAGAAATCACATTAAGAGGCGCTGTCCTGCCAATCGGCGGGCTGAAGGAAAAGCTGCTGGGTGCCCAAAGGGCTGGAATTAATAAAGTGTTAATTCCCAAGGACAATGTCATTGACCTGAAGGATGTGCCCGAAGAAGTCAAAAAGCAGCTTAGGGTGATACCTGTGGAAACCATAGAAGACGTGCTGAAGGAAACCCTGGGGATTTCCCTGCCGAGAATAGAAAATATGTTTCATCAAAAGGAAGTAAACAAATTTTTATAAAAAGAATTGAAGGAAAGAAAGAGGAATTTCGCTGATCAGTGAAATTCCTCTTTTTTGTTCCGGAAAGCAATTTGATAGTTTTTACAATAAATACAATTACATGGCCGCTATACTTGACCGGCTTTTTTATGTGAATAATTCAAGCTTATAGTGAAGACAATAAAAGCATCTCTAAGGGTTTTAATTAATGAAAAGAATAGCGTTCCAGTTAGTGAAGACGCAGATAACCTAATAAGGACGCTGAAATAAGAGTGAAATTTATAATTATGATGCAGGAGTATAATTGACTGACATGAAATTACTGAATATGTATAAAAAAGCAAAAGTAATTATACTGAATTCTTATTATTCCTTTTATTATTATAAGGCAAGGTTAAATAAGAAATTAATATTAATGGAATCTAAAAATGGCGGCGACCTGGCAGGGAATATGTTTCATATATTATTAGAATTATCAAAACCGGAATATAAAGACTATACTGTATATTTATCCGTATTGGAAAGAAAGCAGGTGTCAATACGGAATCAATTGAATAAATATGGCATGGGGGATATACGAATAATCCGTACCAATTCCTATCATTATTATAAATATTTAGCAACGGCCAAATACTTATTTACAGATACTTCCTTTAATAGGTCTTATGTAAAAAAAGAAGGACAGGTAGTTACCAATACATGGCATGGAACACCTATTAAGAAAATGGGACGGGATATTGAGGATAGAGCCTATGGAATAGGTAATGTTCAAAGAAATCTTTTATTTGCAGACTATTTAATCTATCCAAACGATTATATGAAGGGAAAAATGATAGAAGCCTACATGCTGAATGAGCTATATGATGGCACTATCTTAAATGAGGGCTATCCCAGGAATTCGGTATTCTTTCATAAAGAAATCGGACAAGATATTAAGAGGGAACTGGGGCTGGAGGATAAACAGGTGTTCATCTATATGCCCACCTGGCGCGGAACGCTGGTAAAAAAGGATACAGACCATTTATTAGCTCTTATAGAATATCATTTAAGGCCCCTTGATAAGGAATTAAAAGACCATCAGGTATTGTATGTGAAATTGCACCCATTTGTAAGTAAGGATGCTGATTACTCAAAATATGAACATATTAAACCGTACCCGGACCAATATGACACCTATGAATTTATGAATATGTGCGATTGCTTAATCACAGATTATTCCAGTGTATTTTATGATTTTGCCAATACCGGGAAAAAAATAATCCTGTTTGCCTATGATGAAACAGAGTATATCAGGGAACGCGGTTTTTATGTGTCTCTGGACAGCCTGCCATTTCCGGTGGTAAAATCCGTAAAGGATTTAGTATATGAATTGAACTCACCAAAAAATTATGATGATACACAGTTCCTGAAGGAATGCTGTACCTATGACAGTCCGGGAGCCGCAGAACGTATTTGCAGACATGTGATCAAAGGGGAAAAGCAATGCAGGGAAGAGAAACTTCCCAGGAATGGTAAGGATACTGTTATTCTGTTTGGTTCCGCCTTGTCTAAGAATGGTTTAACAACCTCCCTTCTAAATCTTTTTAATAATATCGATTTAAAGAAAAGAAATTATTTTGTTACCTTTAATGAACAGGCACTAAAAAAAGCACCCCTGCGTCTTGCCCAGATTCCGGAAGAAGTGGGCATCTATCCAATGAGCAGCGGTGAAAGCTTTACTTTATTGGAAGCGGCAGCCTATCTGTTTTATTTTAAATGGAATAAAGAAAATGCTTTTACGGAGAAATATTTAGACCGGCTTTATAAAAGAGAATGGAAGAAACACTTTGGAAATACCCATTTTGACCATGCAATACAGTTTGCGGGATATGAGAAGAAGGTCATCAACTTATTCCAGAGATTTGAGGGACCAAAGACCATTTATGTTCACAGTGATATGGTGGCTGAGATGAAAACAAGGGGCAACCAGCATTATCTGACCTTAAAAAATGCTTATCAAAAATATGATAATGTAGCGGTGATTACAAGGGATATTGTTCCTCCCACCCTGGAAATAAGCGGAAGAGAAGATAATATTGTAGTAATAAATAACTGTCATGCACACAAGGAAGTGATTCGGAAGTCAAAGGAACCGCTGGCTTTTGATGCTGATACAAAATGTAATATCACGGAACAGGAATTGAAAAAGCTATTGGCAGGTGATAAAAAGAAATTCATTACCATCGGGCGGTTCTCCCCTGAAAAAGGCCATATGATGCTTATGAAAGCCTTTGAAAAATTCAGTGCTGAATATAAGGAGGTATGCCTGATCATAATTGGAGGCCATGGTGCTCTTTATAACCAGACCCTGGAATATGCCAAAAATTCAGAAGAAGAGATTATAATAATTAAATCCATAAAGAATCCAATGCCGATTTTAAAGCAATGCGATTTCTTTATTCTATCCTCTTATTATGAGGGCTTGGGCCTGACTTTACTGGAAGCAGATGCACTTGGTATTCCAACCATGTCAACAGATATACCGGGACCCCGGGGCTTTATAAAGGATTATAACGGATATCTGGCAGAAGCCAGTGAAAGTGGTCTGGAAATGGGGATGATTGCTTTCATGAAGGGTGAGGTTAAAGCCATGAATGTGGATTATGGCAGGTATAACCGAGGAGCAGTAGAACAATTTGACTCACTATTTGAATAGCTGGGAAGGCATGGTCATTATAATGAAAATTGGAATTATTACGTTTAACAGTGCTCATAATTATGGTGCCGTCTTACAAGCCTGGGCTTTGCAGGAGTATTTAAAAAGGGAAGGTCATCAGGTGGAAATAATTAATTACAGATTACCGGCAACGGATAATCTGTATCGATTATATGTGCCAAGAAACCCTTTTAAAAATGATAAATTAAACGAAGCAGTTCATGCCTTACAGTATTTGAAGAAGAGTAGGACGGAGCCCGATAAAGCCAGAAAATACCGTGAGTTTGAGCGATTCATCAACCATACTTTAAATACAACGGAGCCCATGACAAAATTGGCTGAATTAAAGAAAGCCGATTTTGACTATGATATTATGATAGCCGGCAGTGACCAGATTTGGAACGGAGGGTTAACGAGCGGGGTTAATCCTGCCTACTTATTATCCTTTGGTAAAAATGAAATCAAACGCATTTCCTATGCTGCAAGTATTGGCAGAGATGAAATACCGGAAATAGAGCATCTCTTTTTCTCCAGATATTTACGTGATTTTGATTATATCTCCGTAAGAGAAGAAAAGGCAAAAGAAGCAATATCGAAGCTGACGGATAAGGAAGTTTCTGTAGTACTGGACCCTACCTTACTGCTGCAGAAGGAAATGTACGATAAATTAAAGAAAGATCCAAAGGTAAAACAGGCTTATATCTATGTTCATAATGTACACCTTAAGAAAACAGACAAGAGATTAAATGCAATGGCAGAAGAAATCTCGAAGAGAACCGGGCTTCCTATCGTGCATAACCGTGAAGATTATGACTTTACCAATGAGCTGAAGAAATTTACAAATGGCAGTCCGGAGGAGTTTGTGGGATACATTGCCAATGCAAAATATGTGATAGCGAATTCATTCCACGCGACAGTATTTTCAATTATTTATCAAAGGGATTTTATTACCATACCTCATTTCCAGAATCCGGAGAGAATGAGGCATCTCCTGGATTCACTGGGAATAGCAAACCATATGATTGCAAGCCCAGGAGAATTACCGGAAGATTTAACCGCATTGAACATTGACTATGCTGCAGTGGAAATGGCAAGCTTTATTCTTCGGGAAAAATCCGCCGATTTTCTCAGAAATGCAATGGAAGGGCCAAAAACCTCGCATAAGCCAATAACAGAGAAGGATAAATATTTTGATACAAAGGATGCGTTTTCCTGCTTTGGGTGTAATGCCTGCAGGGATATCTGTCCTACTTCTGCCATAACCATGATAGAGGATAAAGAGGGTTTCATATATCCCTTCATTGAGGAAGAAAAGTGCATACATTGCAACCTGTGCAGAAAAACATGCCCTTATGGCAAATACAGGCATCCGGAAGAAACCGTTAATGGATTTCCCAAGGTATACGCAGCAAGGCATAAAGAGGAGGAGATACTTGAACAAAGTGCCAGCGGCGGTATGTTCGCACCAATGTTTAAAAATATCATTGCCCGAGGTGGCCGTGCAGTTGGTGTGAAATATACGGATGACATGGAAGCTGTCTATGATATTGCCGATACGGAGGAAGCCTGCCAGGCCTTCCATGGTTCAAAATATGTTTTTGCGGACAGCAGGGAGGTAAAACCGCGGGTGAAGGAATTGCTCGAAGAGGGGGTACCTGTTTTATATTCCGGGAATTACTGCCAGATAGCCGGGCTTAAAAATTATCTTCATAAGGAGTATGAAAATTTATATACGGTTGAAATCATATGCCATGCAACGGCATCTCCTAAGGTTTTTCGATTGTATAAAGAATATTTGGAGCATCAGTATCATTCAAAAATCTTAGATTTTGAATTTCGAAATAAAATCAGCGGGTGGAGCAAGCCCTATGTATGTGTGAGATTTGAATCCGGAGAAGTGCTCTTGGAACAATCCTCCAGAAATAATTATAGAAGAGCATATTCGGATGATAATATCCAAAGACCTTGCTGCTATACCTGCGAATTTGCCGGTCTAAAGTTAGGGGTGGGAGATATCACCATAGGGGATTACTGGGGGATTGCGAACCAGCATCCGGAAATGGCTGATGAAAGAGGTGTTTCAATCATCAAAATCAATAATGAGCATGGATTAAAATTCTTTGAAGAATTCAAGGATCAGCTGGAACTTGCTGAATCAACTTATGAGAAAGCATATGCTGCCAATCATAATAAGCCTATCCCTTTAACGATAAAACGTAACCAATTAATGTCACAAATAGATGATGTTGAAATCAATAAATTATTGCAGAAGTTCAATCATCTGAAGAAAAACCTGAAATAATTTTTCGTTTTTTGAACTGCCTTACTCAACTTCGTGCTTCTGACTAGACTGCCGGCAGGGCATTTACAGCTTCCTCAACAGAAGGGATACTACTAAACCTAAATGTAATCAATATGTATACTCCGCTTTACATTGTTAAAAGCAGATGCTAGAATAAAAGCATAGTCAGGAGAGGCTTGTTATTTACGGGAATAGTCAGAACTCAAATGTAAGGAGGATAATCAGTGCTCAAGGTACTAATTGTTGATGATGAAGTAAAAGTATGTCAATTGATTCTACATTTGGTTGATTGGGATGCTATGAATTTAGAGGTTGTAGAGATACTGCATGATGGTCAGACCGCATTGGAATATATTATTGAAAATAAACCTGATATTGTAATTTCAGATATTCGTATGCCAAATTGCGATGGACTTGAGATGATCAAACAGGCAAAGGGAGCTTATCCGGAGATTAGTTTTATTATAATCAGCGGTTACAGTAATTTTGAGTATGCCCAAAATGCAATTCATTACGGAGTACAGGATTATCTGCTTAAACCATTGAGAAAAGAAGAACTGGTAAATACATTAAATAAAATAAAAGAAAAGCATGTCAGCTTAGTGGAGCAGCAGATAGAACAGGTAAAGTGGAAATCTCTTGCGGAGAGCTCCAGGGAAAAGGTGAAGAAATCTTTTATAGCAGATTTGATCTTAAATCCGGAGAAGGTCAATTTAAATAATCTTGATGAATTTAATCAAGAGTATCACACACATTTTATAGAAGGTTATTATGCTGTATTGAAAATCCAGCCCTTTATCCGAGGCAGGCGCCTGAGTGATGAGGAGCGTGACATGGTATTAACAAAAATCCAGCAGATGCTTCGGGAGCGGCTGACGAAATATTGCGAAGAGATTATTTTTATGGAATATGAAGACAGCATTATTTTAATTATAAATGTAAACGACCCGTCTCTTTTCGAGGTGAAAAAGCAATTGAAGAAAATGAGACTGGATATTATAAATTTAAAGAGCATATTCCAGGAGCTTAAGGTATACATTGGAATCGGCTCGGTGATGAATAGCCTGGAAGGATTGGCGGCTTCCATGGAGCAGGCGAAAGAGGCTGTTTTTAACAGATTGTCGGAACAGGAAAAATATATCATTGAATATCAAAGTCCCAAAGAAGGCAAGCGGGCTGCCGGTGATTTTATAGATGCCCAGATGAAAAATGACCTGCATGGTAATCTGGAAAGGCTTAATCCGGATGGGATATCGGTTATATTGCAGGAACTGAAAAACCGTCTGCTGCCTTACAGTGAAAATGGAAAATTAGTATATGACTGCTATATGGAAGTTATCGGAATGATAGTCTATGGTTTAAAGGAATTCAGCACCGAGCTTGAGATTCAGCCCGTAGCCCATTATGAAAAATTATATGAGACCTATTTTTCCCTGGAGGATGTATTTAACGGACTTGAACAGGAAATCAGTGCATTGCTGGAGAAATACACTGAAAATATAAAGCAGGCTGAAACGAAACCCATACGCCTGGCAAAACAGTATATCAATGATAATTATAATTTAGCCCTGAGTTTAGAAAGCATCAGTGCACAGATAGGGTTTAATCCGGCCTATTTTTCCACGCTTTTTAAGAAAGAAACCGGGAAAAACTTTATGGAGTATGTCATGGAAATCCGCGTTCAAAACGCAAAGAATCTTCTGGCAGCAACGAACAAAACACTGGTTGATATTTCAATAGAAGTCGGATACTCTGATTTTAAGTATTTTTCAAAGGTTTTTAAAAGGATAACAGGCTTAACCCCGTCAGAATACCGTAAATTATATAGTTAGCAGGTGATTTGATGAAAAAGAAGCGTGAAACTTTTTCCGGACAAATTTTTCTTGTTGTTTATAGCTTGTTTGCAGTGATTATGGTGTTGGTTTTTTCTATTCTCATTGCCTTATATCAAAAGCGTGTACTGGAATTCAAGGTGTTTTTGGTGTGTTTCCTTTTATTTATGTTAGGCTTCAGCCTTCTTGTATATATATTTGAGCATAAAATCATGCTGCCCTTTCAGTGCAAAATAAAGAAATTTAAAAAGTTTAACGAGGGATTAATTTATGAAGAATTGTTTGAGGAAGATTATCAAATGGTTCCGGAGCTGCAGGAGGTCTTTCAGCGGCTGCATAATATGCTGGATAAGCAGAGTGCCATTAAGATCTCTACCAAACAGGCAGAATATCTGGCCCTGCAGAATCAGATCAATCCCCATTTTCTTTATAATACGCTGGATGCCATCCGGGGGGATGCCTTATGTGCCGGGAAGGAGGACATTGCTAATATAACGGAAGCACTTTCGAAATTTTTCCGCTATACCATTACGGAAACTGAAAATCTGGTAACTCTTGAAAGTGAAATAGAAAACGCAGAAAATTATTTTGCAATTCAGGAATACCGGTTTGGGGGAAAATTAAAAATCGTATTTAATCTCCCGGAGGAGCCCCAGGATATCCTGCGGTTAAAAATTCCGAAACTGACTTTGCAGCCAATTATTGAAAATGCTATTTTTCACGGACTTGAAAAAAAGGCAAATGCCGGAGTTGTAGTCGTGGATTTTGAAATAACGGATACGAAATTCTATATCAGCATCAAGGATGACGGAGTTGGCATTTCGGAAGAAAAGCTGGAAGAACTCAACGCAAAGCTGGAGAGGGTATCGGTAAGTTATGTAAATGATGAACGCGGTAAAAGCGGAGGCATAGCGCTTAAGAACGTATGCCGCAGGATTAAGCTTTTATTTGGTGAGGAATACGGGATACATGTATATAGTCTGCCGGGAATGGGAACGGATGTCCGGATTACAATTCCCAATATTCATTCGGAAGGAAGCCAATCGTGAAGAAAGAATTGTTATTTGTGGAAAACGGAAGTATCTTTAACAATGGAGCGGAGATTATAAAAAGCCTCTATTTTAATCTCTTTCATGGCGACAGCCTTGGCTTCGTATTTGACAATGCTTTGGAAAAGAATATTCTGGTGGATTTTCTCAAAGGCAAGAAACCGCTGCAGACAGGGAAGCTTTCCTTTGAGAATAACAAGATTTCAGCAGAAAGCTATGAGAAATGCTTTGAAAAGAACATTTCCGTTATTGAACGTACGGGCAAATTAATACGCTCCTTAAGCGTGGAAGAAAATATTTTTTTATTTTCTTCCTCCGTGCCCCGCTATTTTGTCAGCAGACATGCCTTTGAGAAGCCCATAAAGGAAATAGAAACCAAGCTGGGCATCAATCTGCGAAAATATAATTCCACTGTGCTCCTCTCAGAAAAGGACAGAGTCATTCTTGAGATGGTGAAGGCCTTTGCGGAAGGAAAGAAAATTATTGCCTTTTCAAATCTGACAAGCTTTTTGAAAGAGCCGGAATTAGAGGAAGTTTATAGTATGATGAAGCGGATGCGGCAATTTGAGATGTCTTTTCTTGTCATAGAGGCCTTTGATGATATTATTTTCCGCTGGTCGGATAATTTTGTTATCGTCAAGCATGGCAAAACAATGGGAATCCTGAATTCAAATAGTGTTCGTGGCGATAAGGTCTTTGAAATACTTCTCAAAGACGAAAGTGTGAAAGAAAAGCACTTTCACACTCCATTATTTACGGCAGTACCGCAGACAGGTCTGCGGAATGCAACGGGAACAAGTGTGAAAGAAAAGCGCTTTCACACTCCAATATCTATGGCAGTACCGCAGACAGATCTGCGGTATGCAACGGGAACAACAGTGAATAATGTGGAATATGAAGACTGGATATCGGAAGTCGAGTTTGATAAGGTTTCAACGGAGGTGCTCCGACAGCTTTCCTTTTCGGTGGGCCGGGGAGAAGTTGTAAAGATATATTATATGGATGATGCAAGCGGGAATCATATTCTGGAACTGTTAAAAGGAGAAAGAAAAGCCGAGAGCGGCAATATATTCATAGAAGGGGATGCCTATACTGCCGGTAATCTGAATCAGGCTATTAAGAGGGGCATTGGATTTATTGAAGAATTTGCATATGAAAACAAACTATTAGGTAATTTGTCCGCTTTTGAAAATATCAGCCTGCTTTTGGGTGAAAAGGTTCCTTTGTTTTGGCTGCGCAGGCGGTTCCGAAAAAACATCAGGCAGTTTTTGGAGACAGCCTTTGAGGCGGCGGACCTGGATAAGAAGCCGGCAGAAATCCAACCGGTGGAGCTGCAGCAAATGGCTTATTATAAATGGTATCTGTATAATCCGAAAGTAGTGGTATGCATCAGGCCCTTTGCACAGGAGGATGTCCATGTAAGGGAAATTACGGTCATGATGATTGAAATGCTGAGAAACCGGGGGATTACGGTTATTATCCTGCTGTCAGCCTTTTCGGAAATAAATCTGGTGGAGGGGGAAAATATATTTGTACACAATGGTACTGCCATTGATGAAGACGGTGTATATCAATTTTTATATGGGGAAAAATAGGGTATCGGTATTTTTTACAAAGAAATACAAATATCCTATTTTTTTTTGTTTATAATTAAGTTCTAAAAATAGTCCACCACTTCTAAAGATAGAATGTTGTACAAGAATAGGGCGGATGGTATTCTGTTATTGCAATTAATTATATAAAGTATCAGGAGGGTTTAACATGAAAAAGAAAGTTTTAAGTGTATTGTTATGTGCAGCAATGATTCTGTCATTGACAGCCTGCGGAGGTAATTCTACAGGCGGAACTACAGGCGGAGGTACAGAGGAGGGGGGACAGAAGCCGACAGAAACAGCTAAATTGCCGATTTTAGGCGCCGGTATTTATTCCGCCTCGGATAATTTTAACTCCTATATTGGAAAGAGCATTGTTAACGCATCTGACGGAATCTTTAAAACCAATATTGAAGATGGGCAAAATGACCAATCCACACAGACGAATCAGGTTGATACCATGATTGCAAAAGGAGCAAAGGTAATTGCATTATCAGTATGCGATACAACAGCAGCACCGGCACTGATTGAAAAAGTAAAGGCAGCAGGTAATCTGCCAATTATCTTCTTTAATAAAGAAATAACCGAGAAAGGTGTTATCGATTCCTATGAAAATGCTTATCAAGTTACTTCTACAGGAGGAGATTATGGTGCAGCTATTGAAGGACAGATGATTGTGGATGCCTGGAAAGCAAATCCCGGCATGGATAAGAATGGGGACGGAAAGCTCCAGATGGTGAATTTAATGGGTGATCCGGGACATACCGCTTCCCAGCCCAGAGCAGATTATGTAAAAAGTACAATTGAAGATGCTGGAATTAAAATAGACTTACTTGCGGAAGACACCGGTATGTGGGTGACAGCAACAGCAAAGGATAAAATGGATGCCTGGATTTCCAAATACGGTGATGAGATTGAATGCATCGTTGCGGCAAATGACGCAATGGCACTTGGAGCATTAACCTCTATTGAAGCAGCCGGGTATAACACCAAGGGAAAAGAGAGTAAAAAATATATTCCTATTATCGGAATTGATGCCCTGCCGGAGATGCTGGATAAAATCGAAAGCGGAGAAGTAATGGGCTCGGTATTGCAGGATGCCAAGACCCAGGGACAGGTAATTGTAAAGATGGCCGAAAACTTAATCAATGGAAAAGATGCTTGTGATGGAATGGATTACAAGTTAGATGAAGCAAAAGCAGTTCGTGTTCCTTATAAGGCTATTACAAAAGATAACCTTGATGTTGCAAAATCTACTTACGCAAAGTAAATCTAAATTAAATACGGGGCATGCGGCATGCACAAGAAAAACGCATGCCCCATATTGGCAGAAAAGAGGGTTAGACATGTTAAGGAGCAAGGAAAACAACAGGAAAACAACTCCGGACAGTGTTAAAAACAGTGAATATTTGCTGGAAATGAATGGAATAAGTAAAGCCTTCCCGGGGGTAAAGGCCCTGGACAATGTCAATTTTCATTTGCGGTGGGGCTCGGTTCATTCCTTAATGGGTGAGAACGGGGCTGGAAAATCAACGCTGATGAAATGCTTGTTTGGAATTTATTCCGTTGACAGCGGGGAAATTTTACTTAACGGTAAAAACGTTAAATTCGCCAATCCGGCAGAGGCCTTGTATAACCAGGTTTCTATGGTTCATCAGGAGCTTAATCAGGTTCTGTATCAGACCGTTATGGAAAACGTATGGCTGGGCCGGTATCCCATGAAAAACGGATTGGTTGACGAAAAGAAAATGTATGAAGACACGAAAGCTATTTTTGATGATTTGGATATTAATATCGATCCGAAAGTCAAAATCGGAACGCTTCAGGTATCACAGAAGCAAATGATTGAAATTGCAAAAGCTGTTTCCTACAATGCAAAAGTAATTGTGATGGACGAACCGACTTCATCGTTAACGGATAAGGAAGTTGAACATTTATTTCGGATTATTGATAAACTGAAAAAGAATGATACAAGTATTATATACATTTCCCATAAGATGGAAGAAATTTTGAGGATTTCCGATGAAGTAACTATTATGCGGGATGGTAAGTGGATAGCTACAAAGCCTGCAGCGGAATTAACGATTGATGCCATTATAAAGATGATGGTAGGACGAGAATTGACGGAACGCTATCCGGTCAGAAATAGCAGTATTGGTGCCGTATTGCTGGAGGTCAAGGAGCTTTCCTCCTTTTCACCGGCGTTTAAAGAAGTAAATTTCCAATTATGCAAAGGAGAAATTCTGGGCGTTGCCGGCTTGGTTGGAGCAGGCAGGACCGAATTGCTGGAAACTCTGTTTGGAATCCGGCGAAAAGGAAACGGTGAAATTTATTTTAACGGCAAGAAAATCGATAACGGTACGCCCATTAAGGCTATGAAGAACAAATTTGCAATGCTTACGGAAGAACGACGGGCAGATGGGATTTTTACAACACTCAGCGTGGCATTTAATACAATTATTGCGAATGTAGGAAGTTATTCTAATAGAATAGGATTGCTTAATAATAAATTAATTCAGCAGGATGTTAATCGAATGATCCAGGCTATGAATGTTAAAACACCTTCGGGAAAGACCCATATCGGCAATTTGTCCGGAGGAAATCAGCAGAAGGTAATACTTGGCCGCTGGCTGCTTACAAACCCTGATATATTGCTGCTGGATGAACCTACCAGGGGCATTGACGTGGGAGCCAAATATGAAATATACCAGCTGATCAACCGGCTGGCGGAACAAGGGAAAGGAGTGATTATCGTCAGCTCTGAAATGCCGGAACTCCTTGGAATTTGTGACCGAATTCTGGTTATGAGCAACGGCAGACAGTCAGGACTGTTTGATGCAAAAAGCACTTCACAGGTAGAGATTATGAGCTCATCTGCAAAATTCATATAGTTATGGAGGAAATTAACATGAGTAGTTTAAGTAAGGCTACAGAGAAAAAAAGCGTGAACATAAAAGAACTATTGGCACAAAAAGCAATGTATGTTGTTTTAATAGGACTGTTAATATTGATTGCAGCCTTTGAACCTAAATTTTTATCCTTAAATAATTTTACCAATATTTTTTCCCAGTCCTCTACAAGAATAATCATTGCACTGGGCTCGGCAATGGTGCTGATCGTACAGGGCGTTGATTTATCCGCAGGGCGTATGATTGGATTTGCGGCAGTTGTTTCCGCCTCCCTGATGCAGCAGGTTACCTATGCCTACCGGATGTATCCAAATCTTACGGAGCTTCCGATTATTGTACCTTTTCTGGTGGTCATGCTTGTCTGTGCAATTGCAGGAATGCTTTCCGGTATTGTAGTTTCAAAATGCAAGGTTCCTCCCTTTGTGGCAACCTTGGCAATGCAATTAGTACTTTATGGACTGGCTTCCATCTATTTTGACCGTCCTCCCTATGGAGCGCAGCCCATTGGCGGAATTGATTTTAAATTTACGAAAATAGCGACAGGCTCCATTGGTATCGGAAGCTTACGGATTCCCTATTTGATTATTATAGCAATTATAATATCAGCTTTGATCTGGGTGTTATGGAATAAAACGAAATTCGGAAAATATATGTATGCAGTGGGCGGCAATCCGGAAGCCGCAAAAGTATCCGGCGTTAATGTAACCCGTATACAGATTCTTGTATATACCCTGGCAGGTGCCATGTATGCCTTTGCAGCCACACTTGAGGTTGCACGTATTGGCAGTGCCTCGAATACAACGGGTAACGGCTATGAATTGGATGCGGTTGCGGCAGCCGTAGTAGGCGGTGTTTCCCTTACCGGCGGTATCGGAAGTGTGGGAGGAGTCCTTATTGGAGTTCTTATCTTTACGGTAATTAACTATGGTCTGGCATTCATCGGAGTCAATATGTATTGGCAATACATTGTAAAAGGCTTGATTATATTATTTGCTGTAATCCTTGATATGAGAAAGTATACGAAAAGAAAATAATTTTGGAGGAGGAATAAAATAATGCGTGATGTGGTAAAAAATACAAAGCTTACTGAAAACTGTTCGAGGGAAGATATCAAAAGGTTCGTTGACGAGATTATTCCCCAGCTGACCCTGGAGGAAAAGATTGGAATTATGTCCGGGCAGTCAACGGAAGAAAAATTGATGGACGACCTGTTCGTGATAGAGCATTACAATATGAAACCATATCCTACCATGGCAGTGGACCGGTTGGGATTACCCAATGTGCGCTTTGTGGACGGACCCAGAGGAGTGGTTTCAGGCTCCTCAACCTGTTTTCCGGTGTCCATGGCCAGAGGGGCTTCCTTTGACAGGGAGCTGGAGGAAAAGATAGGTGAAGTAATAGGAGCTGAAATCCGGGCCCAGGGAGGCAACTATTTCGGCGGCGTCTGCATTAATCTACCCCGTAATCCCAGATGGGGACGGGCCCAGGAGTGTTACGGGGAAGACCAGTATCATCTTGGGGAAATGGGCGCGGCACTTACCAGAGGAGTGCAGAGCCAGAACGTTATGGCCTGCATCAAGCACTTTGCCATGAACAGTATTGAAAATGCACGTTTTAAAGCCGATGTTTTTGCAGATAAAAGGACACTTCATGAAGTCTATCTTCCCCATTTCAAACGCTGCATAGAAGAAGGTGCGGCCTCCGTAATGGGAGCTTACAATAAAGTATATGGGGACCAGGCATCGGAGAGTAAGCTGTTATTAAAGGATATCCTGAGAACAATGTGGGGTTTTGAAGGCTTTACCCTGTCTGACTTTATCTGGGCGGTTAAAGATGCCGTAAAAGCGGTGCAGAATGGAATGAATATTGAAATGCCGAGCCTTCTTTGTTATGTGAATCAGTTACCGGATGCGGTAGCGGAAGGAAGAATTGACAGTAAGGATATTGACGAATCGGTCGGATATATTTTAAGAACCATCCTGTATTTTGAGACCAGAAAAGATCCGAAGGCTTACGTACCGGAATGCATTGCTTCTCCAGAGCATATTGCGGTCGCAAGAAGAGCGGCGGAGGAATCCATGGTCCTTCTGAAAAATGAAGGAAAGGTTCTGCCTTTTAATCCGGAGAAAACAAAACGTATTGTGGTACTGGGCGTATTGGGAAATACGGAAAATATCGGTGACCATGGTTCCAGTAAGGTTCATCCCTGGTATACGGTCACACCCTTGCGCGGCTTGATGAGAAAAATGCCCACAGCCGAAATTCTTTATCATGACGGAAATGATCTGGAAAAAGCAAAAGCACTTGCAAAGGATGCAGATGCCGTTGTTATCGTGGCAGGCTATATCCATTCGGACGAGGGAGAATACCTTGCCGATCGAAGTGATATCGCAGAGATGGGCGGAGACAGGGCATCCATGAGACTGCATAAAAGAGACATTGATTTAATAAAAGGTCTGAAAGGGGTCA
Source organism: Bacillota bacterium (assembly GCA_023410275.1). Taxonomy (GTDB): domain Bacteria; phylum Bacillota; class Clostridia; order Lachnospirales; family Lachnospiraceae; genus Anaerocolumna. The sequence continues at coordinate 11,982 of JAEYPZ010000050.1, read as the reverse complement.
ATCCGAATACAGTGGTTTCCTTAGTGGGAAGCAGTGCCATTCTTATCGATGAATGGGAGCAGGATGTACCGGCAATCCTCTTTTCCTTCTACAGCGGTATGGAAGGCGGCAACGCTTTGGCAGATATTTTATTCGGTGATGTATGCCCCAGCGGTAAACTCCCCTATACGGTAACCTGCTCAGAAGAGGATTATCCGGAGTTCGACCCGGATTGTACCAGCATTACCTATGAATATTATCACGGCTATGCCAAAATGGAAAAGGAGAACAGAAACGTACTCTATCCCTTTGGTTATGGCCTGTCATATACCACCTTTGAAATCGGTGCCCCGCAGATTACCAGCTTCCAGGATAAAGCGAAAATAACAGTTACCGTAAAAAACACCGGAGACAGGAAAGGTGCGGAAATCGTACAGCTATATATCGGCTGTGAAGGCAGCAAGGTAGACAGACCTGTGAAGCTGTTAAAGGATTTTGCCAGAGTTGAGCTTAATCCCGGTGAGGAAAGAGAAGTATGCCTTCAGGTTACAAAAGAGAACATGGCATATTTTGATGAGGCTGAAAATGGATTTGTGCAGGAGGACATCGTTTACGCAGCTTATATAGGCAATTGCAGCAGAATGAAAGAGCTTCAAACGGTTAAATTTACATTCAATAGTTGAGAAGCATAAAATAATTCATACACAAGTTTGTGCCGGGGGATCCCAGGCACAAACTTGTGGTGCACTGAAAAATATAGGGAGGTTATTATGCGATTAGGTGTTGATTACTATCCCGAGCATTGGGATAGAGAGCGGTGGGAACAAGATGTAAAGCTAATGTTTAAAGCCGGGATTAAAGTAATCCGTATCGGAGAATTTGCCTGGAGTCTATATGAGCCAAGGGAGGAGGTTTATGAATTCGCCTGGATGGATGAGATCGTAGACTTCTTTGGGAAAAAGGGGATAAAGCTCATTCTCTGTACTCCGTCAGCAACTCCTCCCAAATGGATGATTGATAAATATCCGGATATTTTAGCCGAGGATATCCGTGGAAATACGAAGCTGTTCGGTACGAGAAAGCATTATTGCTTTAACAGTGAAATATACAGAGAAAAAGTCCGTAAGTTAGTTGGGCTTATTGCAGAGCGTTATGGTAAAAATCCTTATGTGGAAGGCTGGCAGATAGACAATGAGCTGGGCCACGGTAATACGGCACGCTGCTATTGCGAGGAATGCCATCATAAATTCATAGACTGGCTGGAAGAAAAATACGGAACGATAGAATGCTTAAATAAAACCTACGGAACCGTATTCTGGAGTCAGATCTATAATAGCTTTGATGAAGTTATTGTGCCGAAAGCCGGGACCTGTTATGATTTTGATTCCGGGACCCAGGGGCAGAATCCTAGCCTGCTCATTGACTACTATAGATTTTGCAGTGACTCCATTATCAGCTTTACCAAAGAGTCGGCAGAGCTGCTTAAAAAATACAGTGACAAGCCGTGCACCAGTAATCTCCTGGATGCTGCTGTTAACTCCGGGACAGGAATCGATTATTTTAAACTGTCAGAGGAATTAGATTTTGTTACATGGGATAATTATATTGAGTTCCAATGGGGCAAGGCAAAGATGGAAACAGTATCCAGAGACCATGCCCTGCTGAGGTCATATAAGAAAAAGCCCTTCTGGGTAATGGAGCAGCAGAGCGGACCCTGCGGCTGGAGTAAAATGGGACCCTCACCGGATCCGGGGAAGCTCAGGCTATGGACATATGAAGCAGTTGCCAATGGTGCCGATACCGTTGTGTATTTCAGGTGGAGAGCCTGCACCTTCGGTGCGGAGCAGAACTGGCATGGCATATTAGGGCATGATGGAAAAGTAAACAGAAGGTATGCCGAGGTTAAACAAACCGGAGAAGAAATGGAAAGGTTAAGTCAAAAGGTGGGAACCTTAATGCCGAAAGCCAGAGTGGCAATTATAAAATCCTTTGATACGGAATGGTGCCATACGATCTTTCAGAATGTGGAGGGTTTTCAATATGATAATCTTTTACTGGCGTTTTATAAACCATTTTATGATATGAATATTTCCGTTGATTTTGTCCAGGCAGAGGAGGATTTATCCATGTACTCCCTGGTATTGGCACCGGCCCTGGCATATGTATCCAATGAGGCTAAGAATAATCTGGAAAGCTACGCGGCAAAGGGCGGCACGCTGGTCATAACCTTCCGGTCAGCTTTTAAAAATGAATATAACCGGATGCTGCCGGAGACAATACCGGGCCCATTAGCGGAATTGACCGGCGTGGAGGTAAATGATTATGATCCACAGTTTGAAAAATCAACTTCAGTGGCGGGAATCTTTGGAAGCGGCAGGGCTGAGCTGTGGTGTGACATTGTGACTCCTAAGGATGCGGAGGTATTAGGCTTGTATACCGGCAGTTATTTTAAAGGAGCTCCCTGTCTGACCAGAAAAGGCAGCGTATATTATCTGGCTTGTGATTTGGATGAAAAAGCACAGGGCAATTTTGCAAAATATCTCTGCGGCCAGGCCGGTATTGAGACAGGACTTTATGAGCAGGAAGGAATAGAGGTCGTAGATACCACGGATGGAGAAAAACAGGTAAAGTTCCTCCTGAATCATAATAATTACGATACGGTCATAGCCCTTACACAGGAATATACGGACCTTCTTACAGACCAGAAAGTTGTTAATACTGTAAAGCTTGAAGCTTACGGGGTCGCAATTCTGGGTGATTAAAAAATATTCGATAACATTATGCTATAAATAGCTGAACTCATTTTTGAAAGAAGATATTTTTAATTTAAGCTGCTGTTCCATCTTTGTATGATGTATGGAACAGCAGCTTTCTTTCAGCATTTCAATACTTTTTTTCCTCTAAACGGAGTGCTGCGACAAACATCCCAACTCCCCCAAGGGCATAGAATAATTTGCCCACGATAACGGAAGGAGGGAGAGACAGCGGGGGATCAAGGATACCCAGCTCCAAGGGATAGTCGGAAAAAAAGCTATTTCCCAAAATATCTGCAGACGCCGGCAGGAAGAACTGGGACAGTGCAGCGAGGATAAGCAGCAGAAGGACGGGAAGTAAAGGGTGGAGACGGCTGCCCAAAAGAAACAGTCCCAGCATAAATAGCAGTACAGGCAGTAAAATGATGGCGGAAAGGAGCAGCAGCACAGCAACAGGGACGGCGCCTCCAAACAGGAAGAGGAGAAATGCCAGACCCAGAAGGACGGTACAAAGGGCTGCAGCCAGCCATGCCACTGCAGCTGCCATGACCTTTACCAGCAGGTAGCGGCTCTTTGAAACCGGAGTGGCAAGGATGAGGGACTGTACACGCAGGGCATTGCCGGAGGAGATATTCCATACCAGAAAGAGGAGTATGATGCCAAGAAGGGGCAGAAGCTCTGACAGATACTCCCCGTAGCTCCAGGGAGAAAAAGGTGCGGTACTTGATACGCCGAGGATGGTCCGGGTGCTTAGAACCTGCCAGCCATAGGCCAGGCATATCACAAGAATACCGGCAAAAAACTTGGAACATACGAGCCGTTTTAATTCATAATGAAATATTTTATTCAAGATTCAGATCCTCCTCGTTTAATTTACAGGCATCCAGAAAATCCTGATAGGTAAGATAGGGATTGCTGTTATCAATTTTGCGGTTGAACAGTTTTTTAAGAATAATGTCCATCTTTTTCTCGCCGCCTACCAGCTGCTCCGCTTTCAGGAGCTTAAGCGGCATTTCACAATAAAGCCGGGTAGAAGACTGGCTGTTGGAGATACGTGTACGGAATTTCTTCGGCAAAACTTTCAGGTATTCAGGGTGACGGACGTAATAATTATGGTAGTAATCATCCACCTTTCTTTGCCATTCCTTTACATAGTGCTCCATGGCATAAGCTTCTCCGTATTGCTCCTTCACCATACGGTAGGTAGTATAAACAGTAAGTCCTTCCGATGACCATAGGTTACTGCTGCCATTATCGAACATATTGCCCAGTCCCCACCACTGATGGACAATTTCATGGGCCAGGACTTCACTTCCGGAGGCTCCCTTCTTAGAATCCTTCAGCCCCTGCTCATTAAAGCTGTCCTCACTCATAACGCTGGCACCCTTTCCGGCATAACCGCCCCCTGCAATTCCAATTTCCAAAAGGCGCATACTGCTGCTCTGATAGAAGCTCAGCGGTCCGTAATGGGAGGTACAGTACTCGAATACCCTGCTGATGATGTCATTGACGCCACACTCCTCCATGACTCGCTGATGCTTCAAACTATAATAAAAATCAATATTTATTCCGGCTGTTTGTATGGCTTCGGATATGTAGTCTCCGGCATAAAGAATGAGGGTGCCTCCCGTGTCATGAATCAGCCACCGTACCGTACCGTTGGGGTTGGTACCCACTTTCTCCACCGTACCGTCTCCGAATAATACTGGAATCATTTCTTTAGGCAATGACAGAGCAGAGGTAAACTGAGGTAAATCATCCTCGCTCCACAAAAAATCCCATGGAACAGGTGCAAAATTTTGATTGGCAAGGTAAATATAATCCTTGCTGATTTCAAGTTCTCCCTGGGATAAATCTAAAATGTTCCATTCCTGAGGAAAGCCGCCATATTTAATTTTCAGAGTGATTTCTTTAGCGGGAGGGAGATCCACCTCTATCATTTTACCATTTTGGTCATCATTATTAAGGTCACGGTATTTTACGGAGGTCCCATTGGCGCTTATAGAAGAAATCCTGTAGCCTGGATTTATACGAAAAGAGATCATTTGGGGCTGACCTGCAGTATTTTGCAGCTGATAGGCAGCAGTACCCCATTGACATCCGGTTTTTAGATTAGGGCGGGCGTCTACATGGATGGAGGAAAAGGTGACAGCTTCGTTGTAATTGATATTATTATACAGGTCATCAGTAATTTCAAGCTTACTGTGGTCGAGAAAGGGCTGCTGGAAATATGCCCGGATGCCGGCTGCTATGAACAGGGCGGCAGCAAGGGGCAGGTATAGCTTCCTTGCATTCCAGGCTGCGGAGCGCAGAATTCCCCTGCCATACCGCCTGATGAAAAGAAAGGAAAGACACCAAAAGCCCAGCAGTATAAAAAGCCAGAACAATCTGTTCCAGATAATGGAACGCAGCAGCCGCATGTGTCCAAAATCATCCGATATGTAACCGATGGAGGGATTAACCCAGCGCAGCAGCCAGTTTTCCGTCCATACTTTGATACTAAGCAGAAGGAAGGCGGCAAGCAAAATCAGTGTTAAGTCCAACCGTCGGGTAATCTGGTATACCGAAGCTGTAAATAATATTGCAAACACCATTGCTGGAAGCATGGTGCATAGATAAAATTCAAGATAGAGCCCGGGATGAAATACCGAACCAATGCGGGCAGAGGTATAAGGAAACCAAACCGCCAGTACCGCGATTTGGGAAACTGCGGCGGCGAGAAGTAAAGCCATAATTTGAGAAAAATAGAAGGACAGAGGGGAGACGATGGCTTCCGTTAATATATTAGTATGGGTCCTGTGCACGCGGTCTAACTCCAGTACGGTTAAAAATCCAAAGAGCAAAGCTCCCAGTAAAGCTCCGGCCAATGCTGTATTACCCAGGTAGGTTCCGTTCAAAGAAGTCGTATAGGAGGAAGTGGAGATGGAATTGACTGCCCGGTAAATCCATAATCCGGCTGCGGGAGATGCGGTAACAAGCAGGATAACCAGCCAGGTTCTTACACAGCAGAACAGCCGCCCGGTTTCCACTCGTAGTTGAGAGAGGAATTTCATAGCAGCGCACCCTCTCTTTCAATTAGATACAGGTAGGCATCCTCCAGGGAAGGTTCCGCTGTGGTGGCATAGTCGGGAAGGGTGTCAGCCACACCACGGCAGGAAATACCGTGTGCGGTATTTACCCGTGAGGTAATCAGAAGGGCTTGGTCCCCTTTACTTATGCTGTTTTCGATAAAAGTTCCGACATGGCCCTCCGCCATTTGGATTAATTCTTCCGGGCCTCCGGTGAATAGAATTCTGCCATGGTGGATTACAATCAACTGATTGCAGACGGATTGGACATCCTCGATAATGTGAGTGGACAGCAGTACAATCTTATCCTGTGCCATATGGGAAAAGAGATTGCGGAAACGAATCCGTTCCTCCGGATCTAGTCCTACCGTAGGCTCATCGAAAATCAGCAGTTCCGGCTCCCCGAGCATAGCCTGGGCAATCCCCACACGCTGGCGCTGCCCTCCTGAAAGGGTTTGAATCCGTGCCTTCTGTTTCTCCTCTAATCCGGTGGCGGCTATTGCTGCTTTGATGGCAGCTTTGCTGTCTTTAATGCCTTTGAGGGAGGACATGTAATCCAGGAACTGCCATACTGTCAGCTCATCATAAAGCCCGAAGGACTGCGGCAGGTAACCAAGCCTCGTTTTTACCTCCTTTTCGCATTTTACTAACGGACGCCCATCTACGCAGATATCTCCGCGGGAAGGTTGAAGACCTGCAACCAGCAGCTTCATTAAGGTGGATTTGCCCGCCCCGTTTTGTCCAAGAAGTCCGATAAGGTTCGGACTGTTCAAGGTCAGGCTTACGTTATCCAGTGCCTGTTTTCCCGAAGGGTATAACAGGTCCAGATTTTTCATTTCAATCTTCATAAATGTTTGGTTCCTTTCTGCCCCTTTTATAAGGGCTGAGATATGTTATCCTTGTAATTTCTATATTTTTCTATATTATAGCATAAATTGAGAAGAAGCACACATACTTTGTGCAAGGCAGTACCGGTATCATGTTGTCCCAACGTTTCCGGCAAAGAAAGCCTTTACCTCCTTGGCAAGAATAAAGGCAGGGCAAGATAAGCATACCGCAGATAAGCAGGTTATATTTTAATTTGATATAACTAATTTGTTAAGAAACAGTAGAGAAAATCAAAAGATTTTCTAAAGAAAACAGGTCTTAGCTTATAACCGGGTTATTCTATTACGATTTACCAGTTTAGTAGTTTTTGGTTGTATATTATGTTATCATAATATACAAGTGACAACCGGGCTATTGCAGAGTGTGCTGAGCCAAAGTAAATTTATCAAAGCAGATTGGAGAGATAATAATGGGAAATACAGATAAGTTTGAAATGATAGCGGATGTATATGACACTTCTGAAAGAATCCAAATTGCAACGTTATCGTCAGATGCCATTCGTGAATATTTAGCTGAGGCCAAAGATAAGAGCGCAATTGATTTTGGCTGTGGAACCGGTCTTGTTGGGATAAACCTGTTAAAGGATTTCAAATCAATGCTTTTTCTGGATACATCACAAAATATGCTTAATCGGATAAAGCAAAAAATTTCCTTATCGGATATACAGAACGCATCTACCTTATGCTTTGACCTCGAAAAAGAAAGTCTTTCGGAGTTACATGCTGACTATATTTTTATGGCTCAGGTCTTACTCCATATTAGTGAGGTCGATATGATTTTATCAAGATTATATGAGGTTCTGAATGAAGACGGACATTTACTGATTGTAGATTTTGATAAAAATGAAAAGATAGTTTCCGATCTGGTTCATAATGGATTTGACCAAACAGAGCTAGCTGATACTATGAGCAAAATTGGATACAGGGATATTCAATCTAAGACCTTTTATAACGGAAGCAAAATATTTATGGGGCAGGATGCATCTATGTTTATTCTTGATTCTAAGAAATAGAGCTACCTGTTTATTATTAAAATTTTATCAGAATTTGATTGTTGAATTTACAGAATTAGCAAATGAGTTAGCAAAAAAAGTATGGTTATAATTAAAAAATGTTGAATACGATTGAGAATGAATTGAATCGATATTAGAAAAGAGGGAATACAGTGAAATTCATAACTTTGGGAAATCCGCAAAACCCTGTTGCGCTATTGATACATGCCATGTTTATCACGGAAAAAATGTTTGATGATATTGTTTCATTATTGCAAGAGGAATATTATGTCATATTACCCACTTTAGATGGCCATGACATTACTGAAAGGACGACTTTTAAATCAGCGCAGGAGGAAGCAGATAAAATAATTGCGTACCTCCAAAAAAAGCAAATAACAAGTATAGAAATTTTATTAGGTACTTCATTGGGAGGGATTATTGCTTTTGAACTTTTCATGCAAAATAAAGTAGCAATACAAAATATTTATTTAGATGGCACACCTTTTATTCGTTTCTCTGATTTACGCATTAGAATGATGGCAAAAGTATTCAAAAAAATTGCTCACAAATCCGCTAAACAACCTGAAAATCCTAATGTTTTGGATAAATTATATCCTATTCATGCGTTGGAAATGAAAAAGATTTGTGGAAATTTAAGTGATGAAAGCATAAATAATTTAGCAAGGACATGCTATACATATGAATTGCCAAATACAATTAATCTGACTGAAAATCAATCTCTGACATTTATTTATAGTACCAAGGAAAAAGCCAAAGTGTGTATCCCTACTGTAAAAAAGTTTACAAATTGCCGCTTAATCGTAAAAGATGGGTATAAACACTGTGAATTCTTATACAAAGAACCTGAAAAATACGTAAGAATGCTTGTAAAAAATCAAGATAAAATCAAAAAATAGTATAACAATCATGATTGCGGAGAATCTTTGGCTTAGCATTGTTAACAAGCAGCTAGCATCATGATTGGACCGGAAATATACGATACTGATAAAATGAATAGAACAGCGCCTTTTAGCTTCCATCGAAACTGAAAGGCGCTTCTGCTATATTAAAATGATACTGCCCAAATAGTAAGTTTAAAAATGCCCGCATTTTTCAAACTACCGCAGACTACCATAAATTAATTGTGGCAGCGGAATCTCTTGCCTCATCCAGGTCAACTGAAATCGCGTATGTGTTTCCTTTATTCTTCGTCCCATAGCAATTTTCAGCATACTGCCAAAAAGTTATATTGCTTTGTGTCAGGCAAGGCGGAGGGGTAGGATTCCAGGTGGGTCTGCCCGCTGCCGTACTGCTTCCGGGTTCAGGCTGGCAGGGCCATACCAAACTGGAATGATTGCCGACGTAGGTTGTATCTTCCTTGTATGCTGTAGTGTATGGTGTGTTGAAGTACCCACTCACGGTATTTGCATAAAAGCCCGGGCCAAACTGATTGCTATAAAGAGTCTTTGCAAAGCCTTTTATCCAGGCACTGGTGGGTTTCCATGGCTGCTCAATGTCAGCGTAAATGGCTGTTGTACTTGGGACATTTAAAGCATTAGCGGCTTTAGCTGCCTTCTGCCCATCTGCTGTTCCGTCCGTTGTGCTTACGGAGGAGGATGTAGCTCCGTTATAAATAAGTAAAATCTGGCAATTCTTATTATGTAAAAATGTGACCTCATCACTTGTTATAGCATAACTGCCGCCAATATATCTGCCCCAGAATGCGGGTGCCTGTCCGGCTTTGCTGGTAACCCAATCATAGAGTGTTTGGCCGTTTGATACTAAAGTGGTGGGACGTTCTGCTGAATCTACTCCAAAAATTGTTGCCATTGATAATCTCTCCTTTTTATTTTTTATAATCTGTCGACTGATTACAACTATAAAGAGAAGAACAGTTTCATTTTGTAAATGATGAGTTATGTAAATTTTTACAAAATTTGTTGACATTTTGAGTTTACAGCAGTAAACTCTTTAGTAGATAGTTTACTGCTGTAAACAGTATAGGAGGAAGTAACCCTGTGAATAATTTGGATCGAATGGGAAATGCAGAAGCGGAAATTATGAAAATTCTCTGGAAAAGAAACGGAGAGCCCGCTACATCATCTGAAATACTGAAGGCACTGAAAGACAGGATGGAATGGAGCCGCTCCACCACGCTGACCTTGCTTCGCCGGCTTGTAGAAAAGGGTTTTGTCACTTGTGAGAAAAAAGAAATCTTTTATTACACGGCTTTCGTCAGCGAAGAGGAATATAAACATTATCAGACACGTAATTTTATTGAAAGAATCTATGATGGCAGTGTTAAAAATTTAATTTCCGCTTTGTGTCGTGGGAACAGCCTGAGTGAAAAGGATATAGAGGAGCTTCAGGATTATCTGAAACAGGAGGCGGAACGGAATGGTTAAGCTTTTGACAGGGCTCCTTGTTTCAACGGTTTCAGGCACTGTACTTGCTGCAATACTGTTCCTGGTGAAGCCTTTGGTAAAGAACAGAGTCCCACAGAAAATCCAGTATTTTAGCTGGTATTTGGTATTTATAAGAATGCTGCTGCCTATTACACTGGGAGGATTTTTTATTGGGAGCTTGATTCCTCCTCTACAAAACCTGGCTATGGAAAATCCGGTAAAGGCTACCTCCACAGTTGTCTCGCCTCCGGAAAGCTCAGCTGCCAATTCAGCTGCCGATACCATGAATTTGCCCCAGGCTGCCGATTCACCTGTGGCTCGCCCTAATAGCAATTTTTCAGTCTATGATTTGTTACCACTCCTCCTTGCTGTCTGGCTGATAGGTATTATTGTGGTACTTGGTTTGAATATAACCGGTTACCTCAGGTTCTCATCACGGATAAAAGCGAGCCGCATCCCCTTGGAAGAGCAGGAGGCTATTGCACTGTTTCAGGAGTGCTGCCGTAAATACGGGCTGAAGGGACCGCTGCCGTTGTATGTCAGCTCCTGCATCGATACGCCCATGCTTTGCGGACTTGTTAAGTGTTCGATTGTATTGCCCGAAAGAAGCTTTACCCCTGAGCAGCTTCGCCATGCTTTTCTGCACGAGCTCATACATTACCGCAGGCATGACAACCTGTTGAAATGGATATCGGTTCTGGCAGTCAGTGTCAATTGGTTCAATCCTGTAGTCTACCTGGCCGCACGGGAGACCGGGCGGAAGTGTGAGCTCTCCTGTGACGAAACAGTTACGGCAGGCTTTACAAAAGAAGAATGTGTCCGGTATGGTGAAACCTTGCTTGCAGTGGCTTCCAATACCGATTACAGACCCTTTGCCATGTCTGCTACCATGAGTGAGGATAAGCGTAACTTGAAGGAGAGGCTGGCATTTCTGGTAAAGGCGAAAAGAAAAAGCAGATGCTCAGAGTTTATTTCGGTAGTACTGCTTGGTATTGCCATTGCAGCCATGGCTTTTACGCTGATGGTAAGCGGCATAGAAAAGCCCATAGTTTCGGCGGAAGGAGCTGCACTCAGCGTAAATATCTTAGGCTTTGATGAAAACCAGCCGGAGGAGCCCGTTCCGGTTCAGCTTCCGCCTGCATCGCAATATCCAAAGCCTGCATTTGACGGAACGGTAACGATGGTCAGTCCTGCCTGGAAGGAAGTATCTGTTGTACCGGAAGACAGCCTGCACATCGACCCGGACAATCTGCAGTCGCCGTCTGTTAAGGATTTTACCATAACCCAGTGCTGGAAGGGCACTTTAAAGGGCGAAGATTTTGTATTGGAAACCTATTACGATTTTTCGGAGAAAGACATTGACCAATCGGAATATTGCTATGCTGCATTGAAAACGGGAGGAAAGGTATATCTTACTCCCATTGACCCCCAGGAGATTCTGGTAAGCTTTTGCGGGCCGATGGCTGTCTTTCTCCGCCCTGCTATGTCTTATACTGTGATGCCCATAGATTTGCAAAGCGGAAATTTTGTAGCGGCAGACAGTGATGAAATTCGTTCACTGGCCGCTGAGTCATCCTTTGACCCCAATGAACCACCGAGTATTCCCTCCTATGTGACGGGAATTACTCAAAAAGTCGCCGCTTATCCTGCCTGCCAGACATCCGCCTCCATGGCGAATCCCTTCAACAACCCGAAAGACAGGGCAGCCTTGAGTGAAGCCTGGAAACATCGAATTGGCAACCGGTAATTTTATGGCTTTCAAGATAAAATTTGGAGTTTTTTTCATTGAGTGATAATTAGATTGAAAAATGCGTTGCATTTTTAATCTTTCTATTTAAGCAGTATCACAAGCAAGCTTGTAATATGCAAGGGGATTAGATTGAAAAATGCGTTGC
>JAEYPZ010000047.1:0-4642 GCA_023410275.1 Bacillota bacterium | reverse complement strand
ATAATGAAAATTCTTGCTCCGCTTTTCTTATGATGGAGTACGCATCCTGTGGCGTTTAACTCCGCAATTTCTTTTTCCTCCACAACCTCATAGGCTGCAAGTTTTTCTAATTGATTCATATATGATTTTTTCCTCCTGCAAATTCTGTATTAATTACATATTACCCACTAATTTGTCTTTTAATATCGCTGCACACTCTCTGACACAAAAGTGTAGGAAAAGAATGGGGTCGGAGTCACAGGATATGGTACAGATATCCGGAATTCCCCATTTTTTTGCTATCTGCTGGGCACGGTATACATGAAAATCATTGGTCAGCACCCCAATCTTAATAGGCTTGTCAGGTACCTCCATAAACGTTCCGGGTTTCATAATAATTGGATTATCCAGCCGGCTGACCTTCTTCCTGGCCTGATCTTCTTCTATTGCAACCCTGCTGTATGCTATATTCTCTACCGTACTGAAAGAACGGGTGTCTAAAATCAGCTTTTCCTCCCTTACCCCGTTATACACCAGATAATCCCGCATGGCAACTGCTTCACTGACTGGCTCATCCTCTCCCTGCCCGCCGGAAAGCACCAGAATGGTACCGGGATTGTCATCCAGATATTTGATTGCTTTATCCAATCGTTTTTTTAAGGATTTGGTGATTCCGGTTTCTTTCACTCTTGCACCTAGCACAATGACATAGTCCAGATTCGAGGTATCACGGACAGTGACTCCGGTAAATATAAGAATCTCCACCACCGCAAACACCAGGATTCCTGTACAGCACATAGTGACCACCGATACCGGAATCCATAAGGGAATTTTGTCCTTATATTTTATATATGCTTCCCATCCTGCAGCCAGCAATACGCTTATGGCAGCGAACATTAACCAGATTAATGAAAATGAAGTGGTAATGCCGGAATAAATCACGATCACAGTATAATATATGATACAGGAAACAGCTATCAGCCATAAAACCCACATGGTTCATCGGCCTCCATTCTATAAGTTCTAAGCCCAGGGAAATTTTGGGCATTATACTTTAATAGCATACCACAATAAGGGGATTTCTACAACCAGGCAAAAGAAGTCGGAATAAGAGGTATCAGATGATAAAAAAAGCCGGAAGGCTAAATAATAATTAAAGAGCCATTCCGACTTGATTCTAAAACCCAAAAATCTTAAATACTATATTATTTCTTAATGCGTTTGTAGTCTTTCGTATAATAGATTCCATTTCTGATATCATTGGTCATTCCCTCATATGGCGCCTCACAGATAACATCTTCATTATCTTTACCTGCATCACCCATATAAGTTATTTTTGCAAATTCCGGAACGATATATTTGGGATACGTTTCATATTTCATTCTGGATTCTTCCATTAAACCGATGTGTTCATTTTGATAGCAGACCGTGATCTCCGGGTGCTCATGAACCCATTTAGGAAAAAATATAACGCCGTGCAGCTTTCCTTCATTTGGCATAAAATCTAATGCCACATCAGTACCGGTAGGTTCTGTCCAGGTAATTTTAAATACACCGTCTGTCAATTTTACGATATCAGCTTTTTGATCTGTTACCCACCGACCTGCGACCATTCCGCCATGAATGCGGTAATCTACAGTATTTTCATTTTTTGCATACCATTCATACTCCCACCCATTATCATAGGTGTATATAAAATGCGTTCCTATAAAATCATTTAAATCTTTGAAGCTCTTTTTGTTTTCCATTTGTTTGTCTCCTTATATTCAATTATATATGTCTAAATATCATTTGATATTTATTTAGCCAATTCCACAATAATTTCTGCCGCTTTTTCTGCCCCATATACGTCTGCCTTTAATGATAAATCATAAGCATTCGCCATTCCCCATTCTTTTTGCATGAAATGTCTGCAATAATTTTTCCGTTCAGAATCTGCTTTTTTTATTTTCTTTTCAGCTTCTTTTTCATTAAGGCCTTCGCGCATCATTACGCGCTTCACTTTAGAAACCATATCTGCGCAAATAAATACATGAAAAGTATTCTTTTGTTCTGTCAGGATAAAATTTGCAAGTCTTCCAATAATAACACAGGATTCCTTTGCTGCAATTTCTTTAATCGTTCTTTCTTCTGCATGAAAAAGTGCATCATATTTCCCATCTTCTCCATTGATATAAGCATAATTTTGCGCATATAAATCATATAAAAAGCTATGTGTCAATTTCTGGTCGTTATTCAGGACAAATTCATCTGAATAACCGTTTTCTTTTGCAACACGATGAATGAGTTCATCGTCATAATAAGCAATCCCAAGTTTCCCTGCAATCAGTTTGCCAATTTCCCTGCCTCCACTGCCATACTCCCGTGCAATGGTAATAACCAGGGGTTCCTGATTTTGCTCTTCAGTATTACTGTCTGCATTCGTCTGTTTGGGGAATAACCAGTTAGTAAATGGAAACAGAATTCTTCCCAAAGACCTGGCAATGAGTCCTACAAACAAAGCTGCAATAATGGTTCCTTCCCGAACTCCCTGAATTCTATGAAACAAAAAAATTGAAACAATTCCTGCAATTACTGTCATAGATGTATCGAAACATACTTTTGTTATTCCAAATTCCACTTTAAATCTTTGTGTAATTGCCTTAACAAATGCTTCTCCCGGAAGCATCACCACATCCGCGATCACTTCCAGATAAACACCAAATCCTAAAATGAAACAGCCAATGATCAAAGAAGCTGCCTTTAAATAATATTGGTCCGGTTCAAGCCATGACAATACTTTCATAGATAAGTCAATAAAATACCCGAATGCAATTGATACCGGTACCTGGAATAACTGTACCTTCTGAAATTTTTTTCCAAGTATTACTACCTGCAATGCAATTAATAACAAACTAAATAGAATTGTAAACTGTCCTAATGTTAAATTGAATCCAAGGCTTAAAACATATGGAATACTAGAAATAGGTGATGTACCAAGATTTGCCTTTGTGACAAAACTTACACCGAATGAATTGATGTACAATCCAATCAGAAACGCAATATAACGTTTTGTTAACTCTCTTTTGTTCAAAATAATACTTCCTTTAAATTCTTATTTACTCGCCTTAAATACTCTGTAAACTGTTCTTTTTCATCGCTTGCAAAATCTTTTAATGCAGTTTCTTTTACAGTATCAAATGCTTTTTTTACATAAACAGCTTCTTCCTTTCCTTTCTCTGTCAAATACACATACCAGAACCTGCGATTATTATTTTGCATTTTTCGCTCAATGATTCCGCTCTTTTCCATTCTTGATAAGAGACTGGTAACAGTTGCCGGCTCTATTCCACATGCCAGTGCAATATCCTTTTGTACGGATCCGTCATGTTCAAACAGATACTCCAGAATCTTTGGCTGTCCTGAAGAAAGTTCTCTGCCTGCCAACTGTTCATATACTTGTTTTGTAAACATTGTATGGTTTTCCAACATTAATTTATGATACATAAATCTCCCCTCTTTTTGAGACAATTAGAATTCTAACAGTTAGATTTCTAATTGTCAAGCATTATTTTTTAAACATCTTATTTGTTATGGTATCTGATTAATGCGAAAAAGACAAGTAAGGATAAAGAAGCGACTGCTTTCCTATTCCTTACCTGTCTTTTTTACTTCAATTCACTTCTGCGAAGGATGTCATATTGTTCCATATCCACCGTTAATTCTACAAAAAGAATCTGCTGGGGGTGAGGAGCACTTTCCATGCTGTTTCCTTTCTCGTCGTAAACAGCCTTAACGATAGCTTCCATATTTCTTCCATCAGGCTTCATGACCTCAATGGCCTCTCCAACCGTGAATTTGTTTTTCTGCTCGATTTTTGCATACCCTCTCTCATCAACAGACAGAACCGTGCCTAAATAGGTGTAATTTTTTACATAGGTATTGTTGTCATAGATCTGAGTCGTCTCATCGGGTTTGCCAAAATAAAATCCGGTTGTAAATTCCCTGTAGGTACATTTTCCGATTTCAGAACGGTACCAGTCCATATTGGCTTTATAAAGTTCCGGATCTTTGTTGTAATCATCAATGGCTTTCCGGTAAGTTCTTGCCACCGTTGCCACATAAAGAGCCGTTTTCATACGTCCTTCTATCTTAAAGCTGTCAATTCCCGCATCCATCATCTCCGGAATATACTCAATCATGCATAAATCCTTGGAATTAAAGATATAAGTACCTCGCTCATTTTCATAAACCGGCATATACTCGCCTGGGCGCTTTTCTTCCACAATGGAGTATTTCCATCTGCATGGATGGGTACAGGCTCCCTGGTTTGCATCTCTGCCGGTCATATAGTTGCTCAGCAGGCAACGGCCGGAATAGGACATACACATGGCTCCGTGTATAAAGCTTTCAATCTCTAAATCTTCCGGAATCTTTCCCCGGATTTCTTTAATCTCTGCAAGAGACAGTTCTCTGGCTGATACCACACGTTTTGCTCCCAGCTGATGCCAGAACAGATAAGTCCCGTAGTTTGTATTGTTGGCCTGGGTGCTGATGTGAAGCTCCATATCCGGAATCACCCGTTTTGCAATGGCAAATACACCCGGATCGGAAATAATCACCGCATCTGGTTTTATTTCTTTTAATTCGTTAAAATATTCCTCAACTCCGGAAAGATCATCGT
>JAEYPZ010000113.1:0-5354 GCA_023410275.1 Bacillota bacterium | reverse complement strand
CATATAATCCACTGCCATTTTCTTTTCCCCGCACAGAATCAGCGCCTCCACATAATGATGATTCATGTAAGGTGTGACCATTCCCATATCAGGATTCATCTCAGTAATATGTTTTAAAAGCGCACCTGCCTCTTGATCTTTTATTACACCTGCCAGTACCATCCATACCTGGCTTGCATAAGAGACCTGACGTTTGGCTCCACTGATAAACACATGAAGTTTTTCATCCCATAAATGCTTCAAAGCTGCACTGATGCAGTCCCCCTTTTCCTCCTGTAATTGCTTTGCTAGTTCTTCTTCTCCCAGGACCTTGGCAAGTTCAATCGCTGCATTTAATGTATAGATATAGATTGCCTGAGCACTGGCCTGTTTGTCAAGTCCTTCTTTCCAGTCCACAAAGTAGCAGAACGTGTCGCTGCCTTCAATTATATAGTTTTCATATTAAATAATCCTCTGGCTTTTCTGCGCAAATCTGCTTTTGCACTCATTAATTAATGAAAACTGATTGACACCTTCTGCAATCCGGCTGCGTATTTCATCTTCATATTCTTTTGGCACATATTTTTTTACTTTTGCCCATGTCATTTCCGGTGAAAATCGTTGATCCAGGTTAAATGGCACAACATCGCTGGTTTGCATCAGCCAGTACATCAATTCTCTTTGCAGCTCTATAACAGCATCCTGGTACTCAGGTTTATTAAACTGGTTTACCAATTCCTGAGGATCCTCTTTCAAATTATATAATTCATCATTTTTATCCGCCCTCGCCACGTACTTCCATGTATCGGTGCGAAGCATGTACCCCTTTACATGTGCCTCTGGATCAGCCTGGGCTGCATGCCTTGGCCAGTATGGGTTAAATGACATTGTACCATTAACACCATTGGCATGAAATTCATCACAATGAATTTCTTCTTTCAGACGCCCGCCTTCGCAGCAGACAAAATTGCGATGATGCTCTTTACGATCAGCTAACACGTTACGCAGTGATCGTCCAAAATGAGTATGATCAGGTTTCACTTCAGCATATTCCATAGCGGTGGCATAAAAATCCACCAATTCAACCAATGCATCGGTAACACCAGCATCCACCTCATCTCCCTTTGGTGGTTTAATCAGAAACGGAACGTTAACCAGACAGTCCTCAAAGGCATTCTGTGCCTTTTCTACAAGTCCATAATCACCGGTATAATCTCCATGGTCAGAGAAAAAGAAAATAGCACTGTTATCATATTCTCCCGCTTCCTTCAGAGCATGGCACAATTTTTCAAACATGGTATCCACCTTCATACACATCCCCAAATAGCAGGCCCGTAATTCATCCCAATCCGATTCTGTATACTCATCCATTGCCTGATACTGGCGGATTAACGCCTCAAGCTTCGGCTTACCAATACCATCTTCCGGCTTTTTCCGCAGCGGTAGCTGTTCTCGTTTTATTGCCGAATAATACGGTTCTTCCACCTGATAAGGTGGATGTGGATTTAATAATCCCAAAAACATGCATAAAGGCTTTTCTTTCTTATGTTCCTTAATTTTCCTGATAGCTGCATCCAAATCCTCGTCATCAGATCCATAATTGCGTCCGGACTCATCAAGCCCCAATTGTCCCTCAAACATGGAGTAATAATTTTTACTTCCTGGTTGTCCGCGCATGGCCTCTACCGGACCTGGTGCATCCTGAACTTCCCCTCCATAATAAATTTCGCTTACATGGGATTCCATTAATCCCGGAATCTGACCAGCGATTAAATCATTTCGGGCATTCATCCATACATGGTATCCTGCATTTTTTAATTCTTTAAAAATGCTGCTTTCCCCTGATCGCAAGAGGTAGCTCATTGTCCTGTGTCCATGAACATGTGGATATAATCCAGTTGTGAAACTGCAGCGGCTGGGCACACAAACCGGATTCTGACAAAAGGCGTTGCTAAATGAAACGCCCTCTGTTTTTGCGAAAGAATCCAGAAACGGTGTATGGGAAGCCGGATTCCCTAAATGTGCAAGGCTGTCTGCCCGCATTTGGTCCGGATTAAAAATTATTATATTGGGTCGTTTACTCACTCTTTATTCCTCAACTTTCCTCTCTGCTATCCCCTTACGTATCTCAACCATCCTCTCCGGAGTTAAATCATAAAATTTCAGACAAATCACATTAACAATCAGTCCTAAAAATGAAAGGCCATACATTCCTATCAGGCCAATTGTAAACAAGGATCCCGAATAGGCTGTTTCAATAGTCGGCAATTCTTTCTCAAAACCTATCATTGCACATAAAATCGCAACCACAGTTGGTCCAATGGAAGAAATTATTTTATCTGCCAGATTAAACACGGCACCAATTGTTCCAGGGCAGTATTTACTACTGCGATAATATTCATAATCTATGACATCCGCCAGCATTGGATTTAGTGAGTTTGTTGCCACCAGATTTAATCCCTTCATTACACACCAGAGAACCAGATAGGCAATGGTAAAAAACGTCCAGCCATGGAAACCTTCATATCCCGGAAAGCTTAATGTACGGGGATTTCCAAATATCCACAGAATAATGCTTAATATGCTGACCAGGATGCCTCCCCAGCTGGCAAATAAAAGAGATCTCTTTGCTCCGAATTTTCTTCCTACTGCTCCCAGACCAAGCAGAATCATTAAAACAGAAGGAATCATCGTGTAAGAATTTGCTGCTGATCCCAACTTAAAATTGCCTGCAACTATTGCATACATAATTACTACCACTGTGGCATTTCCCTGTAAAACCGTTGCCAGTTTGTCTGTCCCTGCAGATAGAACCAGCATTTGCAGCGGACGATTATTTTTTAATAATAAAATTGCATCTTTAAAACTAAATTTATCCTGTTTAACCCCAGCTTTTTCAGTACGCTTCACATCCTTACCAGCAAAAGCAATCAATGTCAGCACCGTACATGCCAGAGAAACCGCGGAAACAACCCAAAGCAGCTTTTTAAAAAAGTCAAGATTAAATCCTTTTGTCATTGGCATGATGCGTGAAAATACCAGAATCGGTACAGCGCTATACAGCACCGTCAGAAAAACCCCATTTATCATACCGTATGTAACACGCTGTTTTGGATCTTCGGTCATTATCTGAGCCGCCGCCCGTAAACCGCAGGCCTGCATGGTGGTAAATAAAACAAACACAAGATAAATAAGAACGAAGGCGATTTTCCTTGCATTTCCTTCCGGAATATGAGGAGGCAGATAAATCATTATATAGCTGATGACAAATGCTCCGATTCCTCCAATCGCCATATAAGGACGAAATTTTCCCCATCTGGAATTAGTCCGGTCAACTATAATACCCATTCCTACATCCGTAAAAGCATCCCAGATTCGGAATATGGTGATGAAAGATCCAGCTAAAATCACCCCAAATCCAATCACATTTGTTAAATAGTAAGAGATGTAACCGGTATAACTCATATAAATGTTTACCGCAATGCACAGCGTTCCCGCCATAACCAGTTGAAGCAATGATGATCTTTTTAATTCTCGTTCCCCATTCATGTAAAATCCTCCAATACCTTTCTATTATTTCTGCCAAATTACAGCACAATTATATAAAAGAATGGGTAAATTCGTTTATATTATTTTGATTTTCATATCATCATTTTGCGTTTTTTCAAAAAAAGCCTGCCCTATTACTCCGAGCTGGCTTTTTGGTACCATTCGCTTGTTGTCATACCGGTATAGCTTTTAAATACATTGCAAAAATGAGAAGTACTTTTATATCCTGTCTTTTCAGCAACTTCCATAATTGATAAATTCATCAGCAAATAACTCTGGGCACGTTCTATTCTAATTCGGTTCAGCAGTTGGGAAAAACTGCATTTACACTCTTTTTTTATCATACGCGACAGATGCTCATAGGAAATGCTATACAGATCAGATAGCTGTCCTAATCTGATTTCTTCTGACAAATGTATTTCAAGATAGGAGATACATTTTCTAATCAATGGACTATACCCCTGAGCCCGCAGTTCTTTTACTTTTTTAGCATAGACTAAGGGAATTTCCTGCCTTAATACGAATAACTCCGCTTCCGTTTTAGCATTCTCTATTTTTGCCGCATATTTTGCACAAATACTGCGGGTATAAACAACAGCTCCTCCCCCCTGGGCTGCAGCTCTGCTGGCCAGGGTATTAATAATCAATGCCAGATTTTTTTCTTTTCTTAAATCACTGCCCACTTCATAGTGATCAGGGTTTGTAAAAAATGTCTGCTTAATCAATTCACTTAACAACTGGGTATCCCCTACCCGGATCGCATTTATACTGGTTTGTTCCAGTACAGCATTCTCGTTTATATTACTATCATTATTATAGCTGATGGATTCAAGAAAGCTGGTATTCACATTTTCTTTTTCAGGCTTTATGCCTGATACGGAAAGCAAATTATCCGTTAATTCATCCGCGTTGAACAATGGAAGAACCCCTCGAAGTTCTTCTGTAGTAAATCTGGGTATCTTTGTTTCATAAAATTTCCACTGGGCATTCTTAAGATAAAACGGACCCAAAACAAAAAAATATGCCTCTTTTTCCAGAGCTATTATCTTTGCACAAAAACTATAATTTTCATAAGTCGATATGATTAACTCCTTATCTGGATTCAGATACTGCCTGGATGAGAATAATGATTTTAAGAACTGTTCCAATTCGGCTTTTTGTCCGATCTTATTAAATTCTGTATTACGCCGCAAATCAAATATGCTTTCCCCAGACAGCGTAAATAAATACATATCTACATGTCCAAACGCATGCATACGTTTGAGATAGTCCGTATAGTTTCTAAGGTTCATATTCCCTCCCGATGTTACTCTCAATGCATTAAATTATTTAACAGTATATTGCTTCGGGATATAATTATCAATACCAACATTAATTTCTTAAACACAAAAAGCGCATTCCCCTGCCAGGTTAAAATGCGCTTTTCTTTCTATCGTTTGCTGTTTTTACAGACTAAAGACATGCAGCAGGCGTTTTAAATAATCTCCAAACTTCGCTTCCCGTACAGCTCCTGCTGTCAGAACCGGAACTTCTCCGATCTTCTTTCCGCCAAGGCTATATACAAGGCTTCCTGCAGGCTGGCCTTCTTCAATCGGAGCAGTTACGGACGGAACCAGCTCCAGCTTCCTTTCTATTGCAGCAAAATCTTCCCCTTTCAGACTTAAATAGGAAAAAGAACCGCCGTATTTTAAAGGAACTTTCTCGTCCACACCGTTATCTACAACCATATCCGGAAGGGGCAGCATCTCCTTATCTTCATATAGCTTACAGTTTGCATAACCATAGTTTAAGAGAGTCTGGGCATCTGCAAACCTCACCTTGTAATC
>JAEYPZ010000104.1:0-4017 GCA_023410275.1 Bacillota bacterium | reverse complement strand
CAGCAGGTCATTGATACGGATATCTTTAAATTCTGACTGATTCGTCCTGATCTGGACGCTATCACTTGATATTTTTACCAGTTTCATCTTCTCACCTTTCCAATAGCAGCTCATTATAGTTTCTGATCCTTGCTGCTTTTACTGACTTGCAGTAATCACATTGACCACAATACTCTGGCTCCACGATTCCCTGCTTTACCATAATATAATGATCCATCTGTTCCGCTATTTCAGTCAGAGCAGCATCCAAAGTGGTTTGAGGTATCTGAAAAATATCCAGATCAGTAACCCTCTCCTTTGTTGCCACCGCCAAATAAAAAGGAAGTCTCTCACCTGTGCATGCATCAACACCAGCTTGATAGACCGCTCCCTGCAGATCATATCTCCAGAGAGGTAGGTTTTTAAAATTTGCTACCACCTTCAAGTCAGTAATACAAACACTCTTTAAGTAACTGTCCATCTTCATCTTCCACTGAGCGCCGAACATTTCAAAAACAAGAATCTTTTGCTTCTCCCCACTCATAAACTGCATGAAGAGAGGATCCGTCTTTACCCTTCCAATAATCTCATTGGCTTTCCGGAATTCACTCCTAAGTTCGTTCTTTCTTGTAAAGAGCTCTGGATTCTCTTTCATAAATTCTGGAAGGGTTCCTTCGAAATAAGAATCTACAAAAGAGCCAACTAAAAGAGGTTTAGTCATTTGCTGCTTATATTCTCCCTGAAGCTTTGCTAATGCCATGGCCTCACACTTTGCAAAATCCTTATATTGGGAAACAGAAAAGTAACTTTTGTTTGCTTCCAGACTATAATAATTTTCTGCTGTCAACATTTTCTACACTTCCTTTATCTGAATCGAGCTTCAGTTTCTTCATCAGGAATGAAAGAAGGATCAAGTTCCTGCTGTGTGGCCTGGTCTTTCACATTCTCATTCTTTTGTACTTTTTCCGAAGGCTCCTGTTCTTTTTTTCCTTTTGCTTTCCCCTTTGTTTTCTCAAAAGGATCTGCAATTTCCGAATTCTCTCCAACTGAAACAAGTTCAAAGTAATCTTCCCGTTTTGCCATTCCATCTCTTAATGACTTATACACATTTTTAAGACGAACAAAATCATTCTCTGTAAAACTTTCATGCTTACAGCCTAAGTATTTTTCTATGGATACTAATGGAACGCTGAAATCATCTTCAAATGCCTTAGCCATTTTTCTAACCCTATCAATTAAAGGCTCTTTATTTCCAGTTGTTAATGTCTTCATGCATTGGTCAACCGCGGAGTCAATAACATCTCCTGGGATAACTCCTAAAATACAAGCTCTAAGTCTCCTCGCTCCTTGATTAGCCACAAGTTCATAGATATCTCTTGGATCCGCCAATGCAACATTTCCTTTTTTTGTTCCTCTTATATGAGGAACACTAAATATCTTTGTTTGTCTGGTATTTGTTTCCAAATCCCATGCATAAGCCATTACTTGACTTTCACCGAGTCTCTGTTCCAATTCAATAATTCCGAAATCAATATTTCCCCAGTTCTGGGCCATAGCTTCAGCTAATCGGATGGAAGCTCCAGTAACTTTAGTACCACCTCTCGGATACTCATACATTGACTGTTCTGCTAGGCTACGTCTTTGACATGCTCTAAGTATTCGATTATAACTTTCCACTTCATCTCTAGGAAATCTCTTAGCTATAACCATAGCCGCCTGTACTTCTTGGGCTTGTCTTGTCGTAACCATTTCCGTTGTGGTTCTTCTTCCTACCTCCGCTAAATTTCCGGTTGATTCATATATATTTAATGTTCTTTCCATAAAAACCTCCTATTCAACCTCAATTTTGGGTTTGTTTTAAAACAAATCCACTGTCATATAGTTTTGCTTCAAGTGTTTTATCAACTTCAATTACCCCTTTATGGTATGTACTGTTGCCGTCCTGTTTCTCGTCTTTTTCCTGGCACCAACAGATCTCACCTGGATCTAAATTTGCACCACAGCAGGAACATTTTTTATAATAAGCCATCTTACAAACCTCCTATTTTAATCCCAGTTCAACACTTACTATTTCATAAATAGAGTCCAGAATTTTCTTTTGTCTCATAGGATCATTTGATTCCATGACTTTTAGAGAATCAATAAGCAGGGTACAAAGACCTGCAAATATACCGGAAGCCGGTCCAGCAATGGTTGTAGTAACTTCCCCCTCTAATCCTTTTTCCTTATTAAAGATAAGGCATATTGGTTCTTTTGCCTCTTCTCTCAACTTCTCTGGCATAACAGCCAATAAAATAGCTTCTAACATTTTTTCCATCTTGATTTTCTCCGTTTCTCTACGTATAATAGAGATGAAAAGTTATTATCAGTTTCTTTGATCCCTTGGAGTTACCGCTCCTTGGGATTTTTTCTTTTGTAATCTTTGCAAGTATACCGCCTGCTCCGATCAGGGCAACGATTGCGGTACCGACATGACTTACATGAGTAGGTAATCATTTCTCACCCTCTTTCACAATACCTCCAATGTGCCACAAATTATTAAAATCAACATTATAGCTCCTATGGCAATCAATCTGCTGACAAGCCATTCTACCCAGTCCATAATGGGGGGGCGACTGCCATCCTGAAAATCATCCAGATTTTCAAAATATCTCATGGTATTCCTCCTTTCTGGAGTTAATCACCGCCGGTTATATCTTAAGCTTCTCTCCTTTCCACTAAATGATATCTTTCTTCAAAATACTGTTTTGGTACCCGACCGAGCGGAAACCTCATATAACCCTTTCCTTCAAGCTCATCGTTCAACGCACGAACGACCTCCGATGCTTTAGTACGACCACAACCAAGTATAGTCATCACATCCTTAATTGTGTAATATGACAGTGTCACCATATTACTAAGACCAGGCTCAGTTTTTTTCTTAGTTGCTCTTCCTTTTGGCATCTTTATCCCTCCTTACTGTTTTTTATAAACCAGATCTTTAAGCTATTATGAATTACAGATAATTCATCAAATGTAGCTATAATCTCCTCCAGTATTGGCATTTCACTTTCATCAATTATTCCATCTACTGTAATATCAATTAGACTTTCCTTAGTCTCCTTCAAATCTCTGATTGCTCCTAATGCCCGAAGAACAAGTCTATCCAGATCACCATCTATTACTGACGGCATATCTTTTCCCAGAGGGCATTCATTCGTACAAAAATGATTACATAAGTTCGGTGCATTATATGTATCTGCCATAATTAGCACGGCTTCTGGTGATGGGCGACTTGATCCTAACTCCCAACTTGCAACGGTGGAAGGATCATATCCTAACATCTCAGCTGCTTTTTCCCGGCTCCTCAGCCTGTCATCAAAGATAGCTGCTTCTAATCTTGACTTACAGTAGATACTATTGGCCGCTTTCGTTGGCTTAGCTCCCATAGATTCCTACTCCAATCTGATTTAAAATAGTTTTAACGTAAGACATCACACATTCCCATTTCCGGGATATTTAATCGTTTGCTTACTTTTGTTACAATTTCACTGGAATATTCCCTTCCATGAATCACATTACTTAAATAGATTCTTGAGCAACTCAGCGTAACTGCAAGGTCCGCAACCGAAAGGTCATTATCAATTAGTGCCTTCTTTACTTCCTTACCCCATTTAGGAGTGTATACTGCCATTCAATTTCGCCTCCTTCCTGCAAACTTCCTTTACATTTGTTAGGTTGTAAGGTAAAATAAATTTGTAGTTTGGCTACTACAACATATACAAGAGGATTAATAAAAACAGGTATTGGCGATACCTAAATCCAAAGTTTAATTACTGCAACCGCTATCAGTCTTGCGTGTCTATTGCTTCTCATGGGGGGATAAGGCTCACAGGTACGAATGATAATCTTTTGAGGGCTTGTCTACCTCGGTTGCATAATGTTGGAGAGTTCCGGGTTAGTGGCCCGGCATTTGTATCCAAAACTACAAATTCACTTTACATTTGTAATTATAATGCGTTTAAATGCATTTGTCAATGCTTTAAATGCGTTTTAATG
>JAEYPZ010000097.1:0-37827 GCA_023410275.1 Bacillota bacterium | reverse complement strand
GCGTTAGGTATAAAAGCAGGAGGAATTGACCTTGGTGATATTGATACCGATATACTAAGAAAGTGGTTAAGGGAACAGAAATTTCCTGCAGAAGAAGGATTAACTTATTAGAGTACATAGAATGTTTAATGTTGATAGTTTACAGGTTTGATGGTATCCTGTTTCTATAGATAAACAGAAAAAATGTATAAAATGGAGATGAGTTTATGGAATATTCGCAGATAAGAAAGAACTTTGAGCGGCATGGATTTACAACACAGTTTTTCTCTACAAAGGAAGATGCCTGCTGTTACCTTACCGATCTTTTACAAAATCAGACCATCGGATTTGGTGGAAGTGAAACTTTGAAGGAAATGGGATTGTTTGAGGCCCTGCAACAGAAAAATGCTGTTGTATGGCACAATAAAGTTCCAGGAATGGCAGTGCGAAGACTTGCAAATTGCGCAGACATTTATATATCCAGTGCACAATAACGGAGACTGGGGAAATTGTAAATATCGACGCTACAGGTAATCGTGTTGCAATGACTGCTTTTGGACCTCAATCCTGTTATATCATTATAGGAAGAAATAAAATTACAGCAAATATTGGTGAAGCTTATTCCCGGTGTAAAAATATAGCTGCCCCCTTGAATGCCAAACGGTTGGGAGCAAAAACGCCATGTGCGGTTAAGGGAGATAAATGTTATGATTGTGACAGCCCTAACCGGATTTGTCGTATTATATCGGTAATTGAACGTGCACCATTGAGTATGAAGTGTGAAATTATCTTTGTTGATGAGGAATTGGGGTATTAATCTAAGCGAAAAGTAGCATTTTCTAAAATCCCAGAAATGGGTAATAGAAACAAAAAAGAGGATAATCCAGAACATTCCGGAGGTCCTCTTTTTCCTTGTAAATCAAAGGTTTAAGCAGATAACGGGAATCGGACCGGATACCATGTCTTTATTTTATATAGTTTATACGGTATCGTGTTGCATATCGTGTTGCATACTTCCGAAATGATCCAATATTTTCTTGTTCTGCTTTGCCGACTCTGCATCAATTACATTCCTGTAAATAGATTTCATTACTCCATCTGTTTTCCAGCCACCACGTTGCAATATATATTGGTCAGGCACACCAATGGCATGCATAATACTTGCAGCGTAGTGCCGTAAGTCGTGAAATCTAAAATGGGGTGACCTTGAATAAATTATAGCACGGTTAAATCTATTTGTCACCTGTGAAGGGGTGCATTTCACAATTCTACCTTCTATTCCCGTCATGCGTTCTATAACAAAATCTGGAAATTCAACGTTTCTATAACTACCATATGTTTTTGGCTGTTTTATATGCCATTGACTGTCTGGACCCAACACCATATTTTTATTCACATTTACTATATTTCCTTTAATATCGTCTGAGGTGAGAGCACATATTTCGCCACGGCGCAAAGGACCAAAAGCTGCAAGTAGCACAGCTATTTCTAATTCTTTTCCTTTGATGTGATTAAGTAATCTCTTTATATCATCATCTGACGGTGTATACAATTCTGGTTTTTTCTTTGCTGGGAGTGTAGTTTTCAATTTAAGATCAGGCGCGAACATATCCAGGGTAGATGTAAGCAATGCATGTGTATTTCTAACTGTTTTCGGACTTAATTTTACTGATAAATCGCTAATCCATATCTGCACATTAGTACTATTTAATTTACATAATTTCTGATTTCCGAATTGACCACTAAAATAGTTTTTTTGTGTGCCTAAATATGATTTAATGGTACTCGGAGACAATACATTTTTTTTTGATTCAATATACTTTGTTATGGCTTGGTATACTGTGATATCTTCTGATTCTTCATTTGACTTTCCTAATTTCCACTCTAATGCTGCATATTCTGCTTCGTCTGCTGTGGGAGCGGTAAATGACTTATAATGCCGTTTTCCATCTGAGTCTTTATATAAATATACCTGTACTCTCCATGAGCCTGATGGTAATTGCGTTGCTGGTTTCATAGTGTTTCACCTCCTTTCGTTCTTATTTCTGTATATCCTCTACTGCATCAACCAATTTTTCCAATTTTTCTGGTGTCATTCCAAGAGCAAGAAGCCTTTTTGCGTATTCATAAATTCTCTTTTCTTCATCTGTCATAATATTTTGCTGAATATCAATGCCACTACCTGTCATTAAATAATCAACTGTTACTCCAAAATAATCGGCAATTTTTTTCATGGTTTCTACTTTAGGTGTACTTCTTCCTGATTTCCAATTGCTTATTGCAGTCTGAGTTACCCCTGTTTTCTTAGCTACTTCATAAGATGAAACGCCGTATTTTTGTAGAAGTTGCATAAATACTTCGTACATTTTTTGTACTCCTTTCACAAAGATAGCGTACTTTCGAAAAAGTTAGCAAAATCTATTGACTACTAACTTGCAAAGGTGTATTATCTACTTACGCAAACAAAAGCAAGCGTAAAAAATAATTACGATTGCGATATGCTATCTTTTAAAACTTGGTGGTTTTGATTTTGAAAGTATATCACATAACGAAAGTATTTGCAAGTATTAAATGAAAGGGGGTGTATTAATGTACGAAAAATATCTTGCTCTTTTGGAAGAGACAGGGGAATCAACATATAAAGTTTCTAAAGCAACTGGTATTCCTCAGTCAACATTAAGCAATTGGAAGGCAGGAAGAA
This sequence comes from Bacillota bacterium, assembly GCA_023410275.1. Classification (GTDB taxonomy): domain Bacteria; phylum Bacillota; class Clostridia; order Lachnospirales; family Lachnospiraceae; genus Anaerocolumna. Next base: position 35,147 of record JAEYPZ010000097.1, on the reverse strand, counting down.
GCAACCCGAAAACAGAGAAGTTAAAAAAACTTGCAGATCATTTTGGCGTTTCAATTGAGTATTTTATTGCTTAAATACATATCGCGTTTAAAAGGAGAAACCACATGATAAAAAGTTACTCAGCACAACGCGCAGATGAGTTAGAAATACTCATTCATACAGTTAAGACAAAATATAAACTCACAAACGCGCAGCTTGCAAAAAAGATCAACGTACCACTCGGTACATTTACATACTGGAAATCTCATAAAGAAAAATTTCCAGTTGGAAAGATCTGGCTTATTGAAGTTTTAGCAAACAAATAAAAGGAGGAATTTTATTGAACGAAATTATTAGTATCAATTACGAATCCGAAAATCCGTCTGTGTCGGCAAGGGAGTTATATGATGGGCTTGGAATCGAAAAGAGATTTAGCGCATGGTTTGAAACAAACAGTACGGGATTTATTGAAAACGAGGATTACACCAGTGTACTTGTAAGTACGGAGGTTCAAAACAACGGCGGGGTACAGGTTAGAGATCTCCAAGATTATCAATTAACTGTTGATATGGCAAAGCACATCTGCCTTATGAGCCGCGCGGAAAAAGGAAAAATATACCGCCAGTATTTCCTTGATCTTGAAAAAGCATGGAACACGCCAGAGCAGATATTTGCAAGGGCCTTGAAAATGGCTAACCAGAAAATTGATGAACTAAAAGCTGATAAAACAATACTGATTGATGATGTACGGCGCATGAAGCCAAAAGAAGTCTTTGCTGACGCGGTATCAGCAAGCCATACATCAATACTTGTCGGAGACCTTGCGAAGCTTTTGAGACAGAACGGAATAGACACCGGAGCGCAACGCCTGTTTGAATGGTTGAGGAACAATGGCTATCTGATTAAGCGAAAAGGCACTGACTGGAATATGCCTACTCAATATTCGATGGATCTGGAATTGTTTGAGATTAAGGAAAGCAGTCATGTTGACGGTAACGGGTGCAACATCACAACAAAGACACCAAAGGTCACAGGCAAGGGGCAGCAGTACTTTATAAACAAATTCCTATCTGCCGACAAAGAGATTATTTGAGCGAAGGAGTATAGCCATGGTAAGCATTATAAAATGTGACTTGCACGAACTTGATAAAGAAATCGCATCAAGGCCAAACTGTCCATCTTACCTGATAATGAGCGTAGAAACCCTGTCAGCATTTAAGGAAGCAGCATATCAGGAGAAAGCAGCCAAAATGAGACTTATGGTAGACTCACCAAAAGGCGTTATCTATTGCGGTATCCCCGTAGCCATCTGTAACGCGCTGCAGTATGGGGTTGTTGATATTAAAGATTAAGGAGGATCAGCGATGGAAGACAAGAATGGCGTAGATCCAGATAAAGATTGTGGTACTATACGATGCCCTTATCATTGCGATCAATGCCCATTTGGTATACCGGAAAAAATTGATATGGATCCGACAGCAGTTAAGTGTTAGAAGAACAAATTTAAGGAGGATTTATGAAGATTAACTATGATGTAGTTTCAAAGCCACCTAAAAAGCGTGGAAGAGAAAACAGTGAGGAAGTTAAGGCAATTTTAGACTTTATAAAATCAGACCATGAAAATATGGTACTTGAATATGAAAGTATCGAAGAATGCAGAAAGCGTTATTCAAGTGTTTTCGTAACAGTTAAACGTGAAAATATGCCGATTAGAATAAAACTATCGGTAAGCAAGATTTATATAACAAGGAAAAAGGAGGATTAACCATGCACCCAGAAGGAATAGTTAGACACGTTGATGATCTCGGACGCGTAGTGCTTCCAAAAGAAATCAGACGAAGGCTTGGAATCAAAGAAGGCGATCCGGTTGAACTCTTTACGGAAGATGGTTGTATCATAATCAAAAAATATCAGCCTAAAAGTGAGGAGGATTAACCATGTATACAAGATTCTACGCAAGGCTATGGCGTGAAGAATGCGAGAGATCACGTTTCTGGATCAGCACAACCATGGCGAGCGGATTTGCGAATGTTTTACTTGTCGGTGCGCTGGTGTATTGCTTGGCGCGGTATGCGGTATAGGAGGGAATATGGAGGGGTTGAAAACAGCAGATCAACTAAATACATCAGAAATACCGTTTATCAGGTTTTTATATGCAGACGGTAATGGTGACAGAAAGATTTATGATGCAGATTGGCCCGATCAATTTATTGCATTTTTCAAGGATAAAGAAGTGACAGAGATAGGCGGATTTTTCATGATGGGTGTTTGCTTATCAATAAGAAGTCTTGAAGACGCTATAAAGATATGTATGGGTTGATGCTATGTGTATTTGGTTTTGGATATGGCTAATTTTAGTAATTATATTTTTTATCAGGAGGTAATGAGGTTATGGTTAGACCCGGTGTTATCATTGAAAGTTTGAAATTCATCTGCCCAGTATGCGAGACAGAACTTACCACAGACAAATGCAGTAAGTGCGGACAGCTGATTGATCTCGATGATTTTGATGTTGATGTTTGCCCGGCGGAGGTATTGGCAGATCACAGAGATATGGAGGTAGGAAAGAATGCTAATTCAGATAGATAATCGAAATAGTTTCTGGAATCTTCCGATACATAAAGTTTGTGCACCGGAAAAGCTAAGAGATTTATATGGTGAAAAAATCGATGGGGAGACAGTTACAGTTTTTGAAGACGATGAAACAAGACATGAGTGGGAGTATAAAAATGGAAAGTATGTGAGGAGGTAAGCGAGAAATGAGTAATCGGTGGATTCTTATAAAAGACAAATTACCGGAAGAGAATCAGAAAGTATGGGTCACAAAAGAATATCATGGAGGTGTTCGCAGAATAGAACCGAGTATTTTTAGAAAAAACGAGTTTTATGTTACTGGTTATCGAGAAGTAACATGCACTAATCTTGTAAAGGCCTGGTGTTCGCGTGAAATACCGGAACCATATATGGAGGTAAGCGAGAAATGATTAAACTCGGAGGTGTTGAAGTATCAGTAAATCAGAAACCTGTATCTGTTAGCTTTGTATGCCCTATATGCGACCACGAAAACGTATATGATTACGGCGATTTCTGCGATATGTGTGGTGAACCTTGTGACTGGGAATACAAAGAAATTCAATGCGAATCGTGCAGATCAAAGTTTGTGGTAAGTGGTCAAGATTGGCAGTAAGGAGGAATCATGAGCGATATCCAAAGTTTATTAATCAACCGGTTAAGAGAGGCTCTTGAACAATTGCAACGAGAAAATGTTGGATACATAAATATTGAGTGTTCCGCAGGCTTTCAATATATAATTGATGGTCGCCCGTTTGCAATAGATGTTAAGGAACTAGGACAGGAGGAATCATGAAGAAGAACAAAACCAACCGCGCCGGATCAGCCGCCGGATTGAGTAAACACCCCTGGCAGAACGGCAAGAACAGAAAAATGCCCGTAGGTGTTGGCGCATCTACAGGCGAGTGGAACTTGAAAATTTATCATAACCCGTATTATACACCGTGAATAGGAGGTAGTCAAGGTGGAAGAGAAAAAGAGAATGGCATACTTTCCAATTAAAGATTATGTGGCAGGCAAGGCAGCAATTGCAAAGATCGAAGTTATAAAAGAGTATTTGCAGGAGAAAGACTATATTACACCGGAAATAGTGGCTGATATATTTGGCTTTACGCTTCCGGCAGATGAGCCAAATGAATAGCCACAAATGCGACCTGTGCGGTCTGTATTTAACTTATGACTGCGCAGCCTGCGAAGAATGTATAAAGGCAGCTAAAACGCTGCACCAAATAGCTAATAACAGTAATGATATTGAGAATAAAGAGGACACAGAGAATGAGCACTATCTATGAGATTACCGATGATGTTTTAGCACTTATGCAGATGATGGAGGAAGATCCTGAAAATGAGGTAATTAAGGATACTTTGGAAGCATTAAGCGGCGAACTTGATATTAAGGCAGAAGGATATTGTAAGGCAATAGCAGAGTATAAAGCCAGAGAAGCGGCACTTGATGCGGCGATTGCAGATTTAACACAAAAAAGACAATCTGTGTCAGGCAATGTTGATCGGTTAAAAAAAGCTTTGTTTGATGCCATGAAAGCTACTGGAAAAGAAAAAATAAAAGGAATTTTATTTTACCTTTACATAAAAAACAACGCTGAATCATTGGATCAGGTACCGGAAAAACTTCCAGAAAAATATGTGGTGCCGCAGGAGCCAAAGATTGACAGGAGACAGCTACTTGCTGATGTAAAGTCTGGAATTAAGGTTGACGGGGTAACTACAAAGAAAACGCAGTCTTTAATTATAAAGTAGGAGGAAATATGAATAGCAAGAATCTTAAAAAGGCTTTGAATGCAAAGCTTAACGATTGGTTAAAAAGTGTTGATAACGAAGATATCAAGAAAGAGATTAAGAACAATGTAATCATTACTGGCGGTGCCATAGTTTCACTGCTTACCGGAGATAAAGTCAATGACTATGATGTGTATTTTAAAACAAAAGAATCGCTTATAGCTGTTGCTGAATATTACGTTAAACAATGGAACGATGCAGGACATAAGCGTCCGGCAGAACTGCGAGTTATGGAAAATGGCCAGGTGAAATGCTTTATTTCTTCCGAAGGTGTGGCTTCTGAAGAAGATGAAAAAGAAAGTGAAGAACCGGAATTATTTGAGGAACATGAGCCAGAAGAACCCGAAGAAGGAACCACGGATACAGAAAATAAAGATAAATACAGACCCGTTTTCCTCACAAGTAATGCAATTACATTATCCGACAAAATCCAGGTTGTTACTCGGTTCTATGGCGAAGTGGAAGAGATACATAAAAACTATGATTTTGCTCATTGCACCTGTGCATGGAGTAGCTGGGATAACAATATTTCATTGCCGCAGAAAGCCCTTGAATGCATCATAAACAAGGAATTGTACTATATCGGCAGCAAGTACCCTTTATGCTCCATTATACGCACCAGAAAGTACATTAACCGCGGATATACAATCAACGCCGGGCAGTACTTGAAAATGTGCTTGCAGCTGAACGAACTTGACTTACATAACATTGAAACGCTAAAAGATCAGCTTGTCGGAGTTGACAGCACTTACTTCACGATGGCTCTTGAAAAGCTAGAACAAAAGAAGAGTGAATATCCAAATTTTGAACCCGACAATAGCTATTTGTTTGAAGTAATTAACCGTATTTTTTAAGGTGGTGATAAATTGAAAGGTTTAGAACTTTATAAAAAAGTCAGAGTTGTGCCTAAGGAAGCCCAAAAGGCTATATCGGGTGGAAGGTTAAACGGGAAGACAGATATCAACCCAATGTGGCGAATTAAGGTTTTGACTGAACAATTCGGGCCTTGTGGACTTGGTTGGTACTATATTACAACAAACAACTGGCTTGAAACAGCAGGAAATGAAGTTGCAGCATTTGTAAAAATCGAACTGTTTGTAAAGTATGGTGATGAATGGTCAAAACCGATATCTGGAACCGGTGGTAGTATGTTTGTTGAAAAAGAACAAAAGGGACTTCATGTATCAGATGAATGTTATAAGATGGCTACCACTGACGCTATATCAGTAGCTTGCAAACAGCTTGGAATTGGTGCTGATATTTACTGGCAGGCTGATAAAACAAAATATGATACTCCAGAACCAGAAAAAGAAATACCGAAGCCATCTAAAGAACAGATAAGCGAGATATATAAGGAATTAGCACGTACTGGAATCGGAAGATCTGGTTTACTTAAAAATTATGGTGTTAAAGCATTAGAAGAAATGACAATCGAACAATATAACAGTGCGATTAAAACGCTAAATTCTAAGCCAGATAAACCCATTGATCCTGCAACTATTCCGCCAGACAATGTGAATACAGAACTGCCATGGAATGATAAAAAGGAGTGATCTAAGTGGACTTTAAAGGTCGCATAGTTGATATATCGCGTGACTGGAAAACCGGAAGATTCAGAGTTACTTTTGAATCCATGGAAGATATTAGCAAGCAGCTTGAAACTGTCACAGATAAACTTCTTACGATTACAACAAAGCTGTTCCGGCAGAAGCGCAGTCGCGATGCAAACTCATACTCATGGGTTCTTATGCAGAAGATAGCGGAAACCATTAAATCTGATAAAGGGTCAGTGTATCTTGATATGCTCGGACGGTATGGCGTGTTTACTCATATTATAGTCCGACCGGGCGTGGTTGATAGGGTAATGTCTGAATGGCGAACAGTTAAGAATCTCGGAGAAGTCACGGTATCAGGGCAGACCGGAATCCAGCTTCAATGTTATTTTGGGAGCAGCACTTATGACACAAAGGAAATGTCTGTATTCATTGAGGGTATTGTAAGCGAGTGCCATGAATTAGGCATTGAAACCGCTACTCCTGAGGAATTGGAGAGAATGAAAAAAGAGTGGGGTGTTGAACTTTGAAAAGCGTGTTGCAGGATACAAAGGAGTGTTACATCTGCCACTGTACGAACTGCCTTGAAGATCACCATATATTCTTTGGGACTTCGAACCGGAAGCAATCAGAGAAGCGTGGGCTTAAGGTGTGGCTATGCAGTAAAGACCATAGATATAGCCCTAAAGCAGTACATGTGAATCGTGAAACTGATCTGGCGCTTAAGCAAATGGCACAGGCTTATTATGAGGAAAACATCGGTGATCGTAAGCAGTTTATCACAGAGTTTGGAAAGAGTTATGCGGAGGTATAAACGATGATTAACAGCAAAGCAAAGGGAGCAAGTGGAGAGCGTGAACTCTCCCGGCTCTTGAAAGAATATGGATACGATACACGGCGTGGAGTGCAGTACTGCGGTGCAAATGGGGACGCTGATGTAGTAGGGCTTCCAGGGATACATATTGAGGTTAAGAGGGTTCAGAGACTTAACATTTTTGAAGCTATGGAGCAGGCGGTTAATGATTCAGGCGCAAAAGATATGCCGTTTGGTTATTTGATGCCCACAGTATTTCACAGGAAAAATAAGTGTAAATGGCTTGTAACTATGCGGTTTGATGATTTTTCCGAAATGTACACATCAAGCGGAGTAAGCGGGATCTATTTTAAGCAGAAACAATCAGAAAACATTTATCTGTATAGATGGATTGGTGAAGCAACTGACGAAGCGAAAGAACTTAAATATACATTCCCGGCAATATCATATCGGAAAAGTGGCACAGAATGGTTTGTAACAACGAGAATTGAAGACTGGATCAATATTTACCGTGAATGGGAAGCCGGTAATGCATTGGGGAAGGAGATAAACAATGAGACTTGATGAAATGATTATAAAGGCAAACGAGGACGGGAAGACGTATGTTAATCTGCAAGATGAAGTTACTTACTCAGCTACAAACGGATTCAACGGAGAGGATACAGACTCTTTATGGAACGATGGTTGGGAAGAACTCCCGAAGCGCCACCTCACCGTTGCCGAAGCAGAAAAAGAACTGGATTGCGTGATTGATGTTACGGATATATCGAAGCTGTTTATATCATCAGATATTCTTCCGGAAGACGGTTTGAAAATTATTATTTTTTCTAAATCACGAAGGGCTTGTGATTCCGGGTTTTATGACGCGGCTGATAAAACATGGAAAAGAGACCATTATGGTGCACTTACTGTAAAGCCAGCGTTTTATATGAAGCAGGCAGACCTGATAAAGCTTTTACCTAAGGAGTGATAATGTGGGTGAAAGAGGAAATGCAAATAATCCACAGCTGGAGGACGGTTACACCCGGATAGCCAATGAGTTATTGGAAGCTGTCTTCCACGCTGATTTCAATGGCGCACAGATAAGGGTGCTACTCTGCCTGATAAGAAATACTTACGGGTATGGTCGGAAGGAATGCGAGTTTTCTAATAGCTTTGTGGCGAACAGAACCGGGCTTAATAAAAAGAGTGTTGCATTGGTGGTGAACAGCTTACAGGAAGGAAAAGTAATTACCGTAACTCAGCAGCCAACCTATACCACACCAAAGAAAGTTAAGTTGAATAAGCACATAAAAGAGTGGTGCTCATTACCCCCACAGTGGAAGACGTCTTCTACATGTGGCGATATCACCAGTGGTACAGTGGAAGACGTCACCAGTGGTACAGGGGAAGACGTCACCCCCCAAAAAAGAAAGATATTAAAGAAAGATATAAAGAAAGATATAGTCGAGAAGCCTCCTTATGAAGAAATTATTAATTACTTGAACAATAAAGCAGGAAAGGCGTACAGATGGCAAGGCAAGGCAACGCAGAGCCATATCAATGCCAGATTCACAGATGGGTATACCATTGAAGACTTTAAAAAGGTAATTGATATAAAATCAGCAGAATGGAAAGGTGGAAATATGGAGCAATACCTTAGACCGGAAACATTGTTCGGAAATAAGTTTGAGGGATATCTAAACCAGGGAAAGGACGGCGAGAAAGACGGAACTAAAACCGGGGAATCAACAGCAGATTTTTATCTTCGGAAATACGGTGTCAGCATTGATTAAATCTGTATCAACAGTGACAGGCGGTGCATTCGTGATATATGATGTGCCAAACTACGGAGAGACTCAACCATTCTGGATACCAGACGGGACCATACAAGGGACCGAAACGAGAAGAGATCAAAGTATGATGCCTGCCGAGTATGTGTATAAACGAGCCAAGGACTTCCAGTGGGATATTTACGGCGCAAGTATGGAACTGCAGAAAAAAATAGTAAACGCTTTTATCGTCAACTTTCCTGAGTTCGAGAAACAGGGGCGCGGATTATATATCTACTCCGAAACCAAGGGATCAGGAAAGACCATGCTGGCATGCTGCCTGTGCAATGAGATAATCGAGCGATACGGAATCTCAGTGAAATTTATATCGGTGCCTGACTTTGTGGAATTAATCAAAGACAGAAGGGACGAAACGAAAGAAAAGGTTGATTCGTTGCATCAGGTCAGATTATTGGTACTTGACGACATAGGGGCGCAGACAGGGAAACAGGAATGGATTGACAACGCACTATTCCGGTTGGTTGATTACCGTAAGCGCGAATTCCTACCGACCATATACACCAGCAATTGCGATTCAGAAGCTTTGAAAATGGACGATAGGACGGTAGATCGGATTGTTTCGATATCTACTGAGGTAAAGATGCCAGAACGTAGTATTCGCCGTGAAAAGGCTGAGAAGGCAAATCGTGAATTTATTAAGGGGCTTATACAAAACAATGGAGGGAATCAGAATGATTGAGATCAACGCAAGCTTGGATAAGATCGAAGAAATGAAAGAATCTCTTAAACCCGGCGATAAGGTAACTTACTTTACCCCGGTGCCTAAGTTCTTTGGCGAAGATACAACAAGAGGATCACAGGCGATACATAAGGCAAAGATCGTGAAGAAGCTGCAGCACTTGGCAATTATTGAGTATACCGCAAAGCGCGGAAGCGGTACAGCTAAGACTCTGGCGACCATGACATAAAAAGAGATTTATTTCCAGCGGAAGGGATATGCGTGGTAGGCGTTTAAAGCCAGTTTATGTTGAAAACGAACAATCCGCCATGTAACACGGAACAAAGGCAATTTAAGTTATTGTAGCGCGCCAGTGGGTGCGAGAAAGGGAATAGATAATGGTAAGCAGTGCAGTATACGAAAAGGTTACATACAAACAGATTGATGATATGAAACATGCCATCGGATTTGAGAGAGGAAGAATTACCGGGATTAAACACCGGAAGTATGAACCGTACCGTAATTATTACGATGCTGGACCGAAAGCTATAGAAAGTTGGGAACAACTTGTATCTATCGGGTTTGCTACAAAAAGCCGTGATAATTGGTATCGTGTTTCAGATGATGGCAGAGAGTTTTTAAGGAGAGTAACCGGAGTTGAGATATTACCGGAGAGCAGGTGACAAGATGAACACTACACAGAAAATCAGATACATAGCCAATCATTACGGCTTCGAGAACCAGAGCCGGCAGTTAATGGAAGAATGCGGAGAACTGGCACAGGCAGCTAATAAGATGTGGAGGGCTACAAAAGAATTTGTATGCGGTGATGGAAAATCAACTGAGGTTATATCAGCAGAAAATAATCTTGTTGAAGAAATGGCAGATGTATGGGTGATGATCTGGCAATTGCAAGAACTACTTGGAATTAGCAATAAAAAGCTTTCTGACACAATGGATATTAAGCTTGATAGAGAGATAGATAGAATCAAGAAAGAACAGGAGAAATCAGTATGAACCGAGTAGTTTTAATGGGCCGCCTGACCCGAGATCCAGAAGTAAGATACTCCCATGGAGAGCGTTCCATGGCGATAGCCAGATACACTCTAGCGGTAGACCGTAGAGGACGCAGGAGTCAAGAGAATGAGCAGAACACGGACTTCATTAACTGCGTGGCGTTCGACAAGGCTGGTGAGTTTGCGGAGAAGTATTTCCGCCAGGGCATGAGAGTTTTAATATCTGGAAGAATCCAGACCGGAAGCTACACGAATAAGGACGGAGTTAAGGTTTATACCACTGACATTGTGGTTGAAGATCAGGAGTTTGCAGACAGCAAGGGAGCCGGAGAAAATCAGCAGCAGAGTAGACCGGAGCCTTCAAGCAGTATTGGTGACGGATTTATGAACATTCCTGATGGTGTAGAGGACGAAGGGCTACCATTCAACTAAACCCGAATTTGATGGAGGTAGAAAATGGAATTTAACTGCATTAAAGATTTCCATGTAGATTTAGTAGATGACAACGGATTTCAAACGCAGGAAAATGGTTGTCGCGTTAGAAAAGGAAGTATGTGGAGATTAGATTACTCTCAAAATACTCTGACGGGAGCTGAAATAAAACTTGAGAATTTAACAGGTCTTGAATGGATAGAAATATCGCGTAAAAGATTATATGAATGTTTTGAAGTACTTGAATGTGACGAGCATTGTAGAAAAAATGTGAACGGTTGTAATTTTTGGGATACAGAAAAATGCAAGTTGCATCATTAAAACTGAAATTTGCATGAGTAACCATATTGCCAACGCTGGCAAAATGGTATGAGTAACCATCACGGTGACTTCACCGCCATGGTAAAATAAAAGAAAGGGGACCGGAGCCGCGCGCGCAAAAGGATATCCTGGCTCCTTTCAAAAAATATGAAAACAGAATTATTGAATGATAATTTCCAGAACTACAAGAGGTATAACATACCGAAAGCACAGCTTGTAATAGCTGATATCCCTTACAACATTGGTAACAACTTTTACGGAAGTAACCCAATGTGGTATAAAGGCGGTGACAATAAGAACGGCGAAAGCAAATTAGCCGGGAAAGCAGCATTTAATACAGATTTCAACTTTAACATTGCCGAGTACTTCCATTTCTGCAATCGGTTATTGAAAAAGGAGCCTGCGAAGAGTAACGGCAGAGGCAAATCATCAGATGCGCCATGCATGATCGTATTATGTGCCTTTGAACAAATGCAAATGGTAATCAAATATGCCGAGAAACACGGGTTCAAGCATAACATACCCTTGATATTCTGCAAGAACTACAGTCCACAGGTGCTAAAAGCAAACATGAGAATATGCGGGGCAACGGAATATGCCTTACTGCTTTACCGGGAGAAGCTTCCTAAGTTCCGGAATGACGGTCACATGATCTTTAATTGGTTTGACGGAGGACCAGAAGAAGAATGGGGACGCAGTTACAGTAACGGTACATACATGATGTGGAACAGAGATAAGGCAAAGGATTACCCAAAGATTCACCCAGCTCAGAAACCAGTGAATCTGCTTAAACGGTTGATTGAAATATTTACAGATCCAGGTGACGTTGTTATAGACCCGTGCGCAGGAAGCGGAACCACATTAAGGGCCTGCATGGAATTGGGGCGCAACAGCTATGGATTTGAAGTATCTAAGGAGTTTTACAGAAAGGCTACGGAAGAAATGCTTTTGTATACTCCTGATCCGCAAATGAATATTACAGACTTTCCAGAGGTAATGCCATGAGTTTTGATAAACCAGTACAGATATTAGAACTTTTCGGGGGTATTGGTTCTCCCAGGTGCGCGTTAAGAAATCTTAATATACCGACAAAAGCAATTGATTATGTGGAGATTGACGAAAAGGCGGTAAGAACATACAATGCCATGTTTGAAGACGAACTTGCATATAAAACCCAATCGGTTGTTGGTTGGAATTTAAAGCCGGATATTCTGATACATGGTAGCCCGTGTCAAGATATGAGTATTGCAGGGCATCAAGGGAAAGCAACAGCGGAAGGCAGAATCAACCGCGGTAAAGGTGCAGACAAAGGAAGCGGTACACGTTCGAGCCTTATGTGGGAAACGATACATATTATTCAGAATATGGGTGCTTGGAAGCCTAAATGTGTAATTTGGGAAAATGTGAAAAATGTTTTAAATACCTACAACCGGAAAAATTTTGACAGATATTTAAAAGAAATGCAGTCAATGGGGTATGTAAACAATTTCGAAACACTTGACGCGCGGGAGTTTGGTCTTCCACAGGCGCGAGAAAGGGTATTTACGGTTTCAGTTCTAAATGGTGAGAGATTCAGCTTTGACGATTTAATACGAACACCAATGAAGGATATAGGAAACTTCCTGCTGGATAATAAAAAAGTACCGCCAGTATATGATGTAACACAGCCGAGCGTATACAGTGTAATCGGTAATACAGGGATTAGAAGGGCAACCGTTATTCAAGACTTCGCATACACCATTACAACAAGGCAAGACAGAACTCCAGCGCAGGTTATTGATTGCGGTAACGGACGTTATAGGTATCTGACTGAATTAGAGTGCTGGCGATTGCAGGGATATACAGATAAAGACTTTGAGCGTGCAAAAGCAGTACAGAAAAGAAATGGAAGGTACTGCATGGCACTATACCATCAGGCTGGAAACAGTATTGCAGTTCCAATATTTGAAAGCATATTCCGTAAATTGATTCTGGGTGAAAAAATGAGAGGAGCAAGGCAGACAAATATATATGACTTTATCGGGTAAATTAGAATTCTCTATATCACTGGGGAAAGGTAAACATGAAAAGAAGTTGTAACGAATGTAGGGCATTGAATACGACTTTCGCAGCAAAGTGTGACCTTGGGTTTAATATCCAGGGGTGTAAAGAAATATATGGACTAACAGTTTCTTGGAAGCCGTTAGAGGAATGCCCTAAGCCAAAGACGTTTTCAGAGTTTGCATATTTACATAATTTGAAGATGCAAGGGAAAATCATTTAGCTGTTAAACTGATATTTGCAGGGGTAAAAATGTAACTATTGGTACGGCTTTTTACAAAGGGGGAAACGAAATGAAAGAGAGGGTCGTTAATGATATTTTAATGCAAATGGAACCACATGTCAGTACTGAGGTATTAAAAATGCTGGAAACCGTGATTATAAGGGCACTCTTCTATGTGGAGGTTAAAAAGAAAGATACGGAACTTTCCACTGAAATGGACGATAACTTATATCTGCTGCAGCTCTATGAAATGAACGTCAGGAAAGACGGTTTAAGCGATAAGACTGTCAAGGCGTACATGGGAGCAATGAAAAATATGATTTGTATTACGGATAAAAACATAAGGCATATTACGGCGGTAGATATCAAGTACTATCTGGATCTTTATACCAGTAAAGGAAACTCAGTACGAACAGTAAATAATGAGCGTAGGTTTTTATCAGCAGTATTTACATGGTTCAGGAAGCACGAAATTATCAATACAAACCCTGTAGAAGCCGTACCTGTTAAAAAGGAGCGTAAGCCACCTATAGACTATCTGAAAGGCACAGAGGTAGAGCAGTTAAGGCTTGCATGTGATAATGCCAGAGAAAGGGCGTTGATGGAGTTTTTACTGAGCACTGGTGTACGTGTTGGCGAGGTTCCTCAGATCAGACGCGAGGATATTGACTGGAACACCGGGGAGATTGTCATATATGCGTACAAAACTTCTGATTACCGGACTATATATCTCAATGACGTAGCCAGGGTATATATCAGCAAGTATCTTGAAACCAGAACCGATAATAATAGCGCGTTATTCGCAGGAGTAAGAGCACCATACAATGCCGTACATGAGGATGGATTGAGATTTATTATAAAGCAGATCAAGGATAAGGCCGGACTTAAACGGCGTGTATATCCTCATCTGTTTCGCAAGACCATGGCAACCACGCTCAGGAACAAGGATTGCGCCATTGAGGACATTCAGCAGATATTAGGGCATAAAGACCCATCAACCACTCTTGGCTTTTATGCAGCCGCCAATAAGGAGCATTTAAGACAGGTACACAACCGGTATATGAGTATCGGAGCATAAGGAGGAATCAAATTGAAAAAAATAATCTATGAAGCAGGCACAGCTATTATAAAAGTCATTGTCATTTACATACTGTTAATCTCATCCATTGTGGCAGCTGCAATAGGGGTGAAGTTTCCAGAGGTTGGAGTAGGAGTACTGGTGTTATCGGTATTCTTCTGGATCATATCTGATACGGCAAAGGGAGGTAAAGACCATGGAAGCGATTAAAACAATGACCGTTGCAGAAGCAAAGCTACAGCACATCGTAGAGGAAAACAATTTTAATCGGAATCAACTGGATACCACGTCAACGAAACTTGATCAAGTCATGGCTATCATCGACAATCACATTCAGATAACTGATGATAAATTTGTAAAAACACACGACCATGAAACAAAGAAAATCGCCTACTATGTTGTGCAGGCCATGACGAAGCTGAGAAAAGATATCTCGGAAGTAGTGGAAAGGGAGGAATGAGTATGCCACAAAAGTTATATATGGTTTATGACAGCCAGTGCAAGAATGAACGGATAGGAAGCTTCACAAAAGAGCAGGCAAACCAGCTGTTCGGAATCAAGAGTGATCAAGTATCTGTATATGCAAGCACTGGAAATAAATTCAAGAGCAGATATACGTTTGCGCCTGAGTTCAGGGAACCGATAAGGAACGCAATGAGCAATGCAATTTGCCTTGATTGGGATTTCACCACGGCAGCATTAAAGGCTATGGCAAGGAGGTAAGCTTATGTCACTTGATAAAAGCGTTATAAAGCAATACCTTTCGTTGAGAACAGAAATAGAAAAAGAAGAATTAAGGATAAATGACTTGCAAAAAGAGATTGACAGCATGAGACCTGCTGAGCGTGAAGTTACTGACATTGTGACGAAAGGGAAGCGCGGTAAAAAACCGCTTGGGATCTGCATAATACGTGGGAATGGAGACTATGAAGAGATAAATAAAAGGCAGGCAGATCTAAGAGAAAGAAAAGCAAAAAAGGAATTACACGTAGTTTCCCTATCGAGAATGGTGATTGATGTTGAATCATACATATACAGTTTGGAAGAAAGCGAATTAAGAAACATTCTCTTGTTCAGTTGTATTGACGGAATGAATTGGAAAGAAGTGGCTGAATCCATGGGGGAAGGGTATACCGCAGAAGCGTGCAAGCAAAAGTTTTCAAGGTTTATGAGAACAAACTAAAAAGGAGAGATGATATGAAAGAATACACAGATTTTACAATGGGGTTCATGGGAGCCGAAGTGATAGCAACAAAACCTATCGGTGAAATGAAATACATGGATTGGAATAAGGTAAAGGATATAATTGAAAATAATCCCGATTCTGTAATATATGCAGGACTTATGGAAGACTGGAACAATACAAGCGGATTGATATTTGCTAAGGGCAATTATTATGATGGATATGTATACGGATGTTCTGTTTGGGCGACACCAATAGTTGATGTTGACGGGAAAGAAATTGAATGCTGGACTTATGATGAAACTAGGGAGGGACACGGTAAACCAGACTGGCTATACGGAGATCATATATTAGACTGTTATGATTACGATGACGATTCAGAAGAATAGCGCAAAAAAAATACTGTCAAGTGAAAGTGTCACGTTTGTCACACACTTCCTATGATATAATTAAAATGGAAAAAGTGTAAACCTCCCCAACACATATTTCCATTTTCCTTTCCCCCATAAGGAAACACATAACCGGTCTAAAAGTTATCCCTTAATAGACCTTACCAAAATCAATAAGGGCATGCCGGTAAAACCGTGCAATTAGGTAAGTCCGGCATAACGGAATATAGTTTAAGTAAAATACTAGGCCTTGTCCGTGAGATATCGGTGCAAATCCGGTTATTCCGTATCAGCCAGAACTTCATATGACACCTCCTTTGAGAATGCCTGCCGCAAATACGCGGTGGGTGTTTTCTTTTATGCCAATATGGTATATACTGGTAGAAAAGGAGGAAAATAAAATGAACGAAAAAGAAATAAAAAAGCACCATATAATACGGATAACGGCTATTGCTATTGGAATAGTTATAGCAATAATGATGATAATGACACTGTTTAAACCTAAAATCGATTATGAAGCGATGGCGACAGATCTGACAAATTTTGCTTATTCATTTAACAGTGTAGAAAAGATTAATGCTGATAACAACAGCAGTTTTAATATAATTATAAAAAGCAACACATGGTATGCAGCAAGTGAACGGGATAAGATGATACTATGCAAAAAGTTAAATGAGGGTATCACATCGATATGTTGGAAATATAAAGCAATTAAAGATACACAGAAAGCATATATTTATTATTATGACGAAGATGAAATAAAAATAGCTGAACCAGGTAAGGGATTGACACTGGAAAGCACAATATTGCATTAAACACAGGCACTGAGGTAAATACCTTGGTGCTTTTTATATGCCAAAAATTAAGGAGGATATAATATGTTAGCAATACTTTTAAAATGCCCTATATGTGGTAGGGTATACTCTGTTGAAAGAATGGATGAGAAGGACAGCCACCAGTGTATTTGCGGGCAGATGCTTGATAAGCAAACAAATTATGTCGGATTTTGTGAAAATGAAAGCACACCGAATAAACCACGCGGAGCATGGAAAACAGCTACTGCGCTGAAAACTGGGCTTCCATTTCACCATGGCGATGACGGTATAGAAGTAGTGTACCCAAAAAAACTATTTAAAAAGGTAACGATAGACGTTGAAGCTGGAAAAGAATTTAACGAATTGCTCAAAAATGTGGAAGAGCTAGAAGAACGCCTTAGTAATATACCAGGGTTAGTTATAATTGGCAGCGGCGAAAAAGCAAAAGTAATCCCGGTTGTATCAATAGACTCAAAAGTGATAGTGTTCAGGACAATATGTCCCATGCGTAAAGAAGACAGAGAAGTAATCGCAAAAGAATACACTGATAAACTTGGAATAACGTGTGAGGTAATTAATTCCATAACCGAACTGGTGGCGGTAATAGATGGCTAAAGAATTTGCCAGAGCATTCTATGATGGAATGCCATGGCGTAGATGCCGTAAGGCTTACATAGCTGAACGTATAGCGATTGACGGTGGGCTGTGTGAACAATGCCGTGAGAGATTAGGATACATGGTGCATCACAAGATACCGCTCACACCTGAGAACATCAACGATCCGCTGATTTCGTTAAGCCATGATAACTTAGAGTATGAGTGTAAAGAGTGCCACGACAGGGAAGAAGGACACTTTATAAAGCAAAGAGAGAACCGGAGCCGATGCACGTTTGATGCAGAAGGGAATCCGGTTCCTATTATTTTAAGGGAGGAAGAATGATGATTGGTAAACTACTTAGACGGTTACGATGCAAGCACAGCAAGACAAAATACATAGGTTATTACCTTGACACAGAGAGACCAGGAAGTAATGCGTACTCATCACATACATGAGTGCAGAGAGTGTGGTAAGCGTATCTATCATTGATTGGGAGGATTGAGCAATGTTCATACATGAAGCAGTAAAGGAAGCAATAGAGAAGAACACAGTCATAAGGCGTAAATCATGGAAGAACTGCGGGTGGAAAGGTGAATCTTTCTATTTAAGGCAGAGCAAAGAAGACACACCAATGAAGCTATTTCCGATTGGAAAGTATTGGAACCCAACACCTGATGATCTTATGACTGATGATTGGGAGATGGCAGAATGAATGAGCGTAGATCAAAAGGAATTATAATGGAATGTTACAAGTGCGGCAAGGTGTTCGCAGTTAGAGAAAGACTAAGTGATGGAAGAAACTGTCCATCATGCGGTGGTGCATGGATTCCCAAAGGCAAATGTATAATGCTAATGCCAAAGCAAACTAGAAAGTCAAGACCAAACAAGGACGATTCCGTTCGTGAAGTGATTGAAAACTCATAGAATTAGAAATAAAACCGGACGATTCCGCTATGACGCATGACCATAGGCCCCCCTTAAACGAAAGTGGGGGTTATTTTGATTTCACCGAGTCCCCAACATTTAAATAACACACAGGTAATTTCCATATAACCCCCACCCCTGAAAGAAGGTGATTTTTATGGCAAGAAAGAGGGAGTTAACCAAAGATGAAAAGATAGACAAGGAGGTAAAAAGACTTAAAGAGATATACAAAGAAATAGACCAACGTAAAACTAAAACTCTTGATGGCCTTATTCAGGAGTGCGCTTTCATGAGAATTACACTTGAAGAATTAAGAAAAAACATAAACGAGACAGGTGTTATTGATGAAATGTCACAGGGTGATTATACGATTTTAAGAGAAAGCCCATATGTGAAGACTTATCATACAATGATTCAGAGATATACAACTGCAAATGAAAAACTGCTTGGATTGTTGCCGAAAGAAGATAAAACTCCTCCTAAAAGTGATGGTTTTGATGATTTTGTTGAAGGACGTGAGGATATATGAAAAAATACCCTTTGACTTACAATCCAGTATTGGAATATTGGTCAGAAATCGAATCAGGCAGCGAGATTGTAAGTGACAAGGTAAAAAGGACATATAAAAAAGTCGTATATGACATACTTAATCCGGGTGAATATTTCTATAGTCCCAAAAGAGCAAATCATATTATTGAGTTTTTTGAAAATTACTGCCACCATTCCAAAGGTAAAGCAGGCGGTCAAAAAGTAGTGCTTGAGTTATGGGAAAAAGCAATGCTTGCCACTGTATTCGGTTTTATTGACATAAACGGTTTAAGAAAATACCATGAATCGCTATTAATTGTTGGCAAAAAGAATGGAAAATCGCTAATAGCAAGTGGCGTTGGACTTTATATGCTTGTTGGTGATGGAGAACAAGGCCCGGAAGTATACGCAACAGCCACAAAAAAAGATCAGTCAAAGATTATATGGCTTGAATCAAAACGTATGGTAAAAAAATCACCAGCACTTCTAAGAAGGATCAAGCCACTGGTGGCCGAACTCTCAAGCGAAGATTTTAACGCCGGAGTATTTAAACCTCTTGCAAGCGATTCTGATACATTAGACGGGTTAAATGTACATTGCGGTCTGATGGACGAAATACATCAATGGAAAAACGGAAAAGCCCTTTATGATATTATCGCTGATGGCGTAACAGCGAGAGAACAGCCGTTGATATTCATTACTTCTACTGCCGGAACAGTAAGAGAAGATATATACGATCAAAAATACGAAGAAGCAGAACGCTTAATTAATGGATATTTTGATGAAAACGGATACAAGGACGATCATTTTATAGCCTTTATTTACGAACTGGACAACAGAAAAGAATGGATAGATGAAAATTGCTGGAAAAAAGCAAATCCTGGACTTGGCACGATCAAAAACCGTGCTACTTTAAAAGCCAAGGTTGAAAAAGCAATGCAAAATCCATCACTCGTTAAAAACTTGGTTTGCAAAGAATTTAACATCAGGGAAACATCTTCCGAAGCTTGGCTTACGTTTGAACAAATTAACAATAACGAGTTGTTTGAAGTAAAAAATTTACGGCCTCGATACGGAATAGGTGGGTGCGATTTGTCAAGTACAACTGACCTTACCAATGCAACAG
This sequence comes from Bacillota bacterium, assembly GCA_023410275.1. Lineage (GTDB taxonomy): Bacteria > Bacillota > Clostridia > Lachnospirales > Lachnospiraceae > Anaerocolumna. The sequence goes on along the minus strand of JAEYPZ010000097.1, from coordinate 15,270 downwards.
TAATATTTAGAGTTCCTGATAATGACATGATTTATGTGCTACAAATGTATTGGCTTCCAGAAGATCTTTTGGAAAGGAGAGTAAAAGAAGACAAAATACCGTATGACATATGGGCTAGCAAAGGATTACTGAGAACTTGCCCTGGAAATAAAGTACATTATAAATTTGTAAAAGAATGGTACGAAGAGATACAGAATGAGTGTGACATATATTTATTTAAATGCGGATATGATTCATGGTCTGCTACATATTTTGTTGAAGACATGGTAAACACTTTTGGAAAAAGTGTAATGGAACCTATCATTCAAGGTAAAAAAACTTTATCAAGTCCGATGAAATCCCTTGGGGCTGATCTCGATAAGAAAAAAATAATTTACAATAACAACCCTATATTAAAGTGGTGTTTAACGAATACATCGGTTGACGTAGATAAAAACAACAATATTCAACCATGTAAAGGAAATCTCGGAACCAGGAGAATTGACGGGCTTGCTGGTTTGCTTGATGCTTATGTAGTTTATGAAAACCATTTAGAAGAATATCTATCAATGATATAAGAAAGGAGGAAAACTTGGGAATTGTATCGAGTATAAAAACCGCACTAAATAATGTAGCAATGCAATCAGCTTTTAAAATGATCACAGAACAGGGAAATGGATATTATGCTTGGAATGGACAGCTGTTTCAATCTGACATGATACGCGCTTGCATAAGACCGTATTCAAAAGCCATAGGAAAGCTAAAAGCAAAGCATATACGCAATTCAAATGGGTTGATATCAGTAAACCCGGATGCGTATATGCGTTTTTTATTGGAAGAACCAAATCCATTAATGTCTGGTCAGGTCATGCAAGAAAAAGTTGCAACACAACTCGCATTGAATAATAACGCTTTTATTTTGATTGTCAAAGATGATAACGGAATACCAATTCAACTATACCCAGTACCAGCTGCCGGAGTAGAAGCTAAATATGAAGGAACAAATCTTTATTTAAAATTTTATTTTCTAAACGGTAATACAATGACATTTCCATACACTGAAATAATTCATTTGCGTAGGGATTTTAATGACAACGATATTTTTGGAGAATCACCGGAAAAATCACTTAAGCAAATTATGGAAATCATTACAACAACTGATCAAGGGATTGTAAACGCTATTAAAAATAGTGGAGTGGTAAGGTGGCTCTTAAAATTTTCGGCTTCTATGAGACCAGAAGATTTAAAAAAGAATGTACAAGATTTTGTTGACAATTACTTAAGCGTAACCAGCAAAACTTTTGGAGCAGCCGGTGTAGACTCAAAAGCGGATGCAGTAAGAATTGAACCAAAAGACTATGTACCAAATGCTTTACAAATGAGTAACACAAAAGAGCGTTTGCAGGCATTCTTTAATACAAATGACAAAATTGTACATTCCAATTATACAGAAGATGAATGGAATAGTTATTTTGAAAGTGTTGTTGAACCTGACGGATTGCAATGGTCAGCAGAATATACAAGGAAGCTGTTTAACCGCCGCGAGCGAGGTTTTGGAAATAGTATTTACTTTGATGCTTCAAACCTACAGTGCGCAAGCCTATCAACAAAATTAGCACTGCAAGCCATGGTTGATCGTGGTGCACTTACTCCAAACGAGTGGCGTGAAACATTCAACCTGAGCCCTGTTGCTGATGGCGATAAGCCGTTACGTAGACTAGATACCCAAACAGTAGATAAGGTTACAAACCTTTTATCTAATATGAAACTCGAAAACATAACAGAAACAAAAGCGGCTATTTATGCCTTATTGAAAGGTGGTGAGAAGAGTGCCGAAAAAGATTGATGTAAAAGGTGAAATCGTAGGCAATAGCGATTCGTGGATTTATGAGTGGCTTGATATTGAACATACCTCTCCGTCAGGAATTTCAAAGCAGCTTACGGAAGCAAATGGAGAAGATATCGAAGTTGAGATAAACAGCCCGGGCGGTAACATTTTTGCCGGATCTGAAATTTACACAGCGTTGAGGTCATACAAAGGAAATAAAAAAATCCGTATAGTTGGTCTTGCAGGATCCGCAGCGTCAGTAATTGCAGAGGCTGGAGAATCAGAAATAAGCCCTACGGCTATGTACATGATACATAAGGTATCAAGTTCTGCAAGCGGAAATCACAAAGCCATGGAACATCAAGCAGAAGTCCTTAAAACAGCTGATGAAGCCATTGTAAATGCTTATGTGGATAAAACTGGAATGTCAAAAGAAGAACTGTTGTCAATGATGGATAAAGAAAGCTGGCTAAATGCGCAGCAGGCGGTTGACTATGGATTTGTTGACAAAGTCATGTTCCAGGACAGCCGAATACCACTTACCAATGCTATCGGTGGAATCCCACCAGAAGCAATTGAAAAATTAAGAAATCTCATTAAGGATCCGGGCAATAAAGCCACGGATTTTTTTAATGCAGAAAATTTAGAAAAGCAGAAAGCAGAAGCGAGACTACGCCTGCTTAATTTGAAAGGAGATTTTTAATGAGAAAAGAAGAATATGTAGCAAAAAGAGAAGCAATGTACAATGAGGCGCAGGATCTCATCAATTCTGGAAAGGTCGATGAAGCCAACACCAAAATGGAAGCAATCAAAAACCTTGATGCACAGTTTGATAATGAAGCAAAGGCCGAAGCAAACCTTAAAGCCTTGGGTGGTACACCTCAGATCGTAAACCTTTCTGGTGCTGTGACAATTCCTTCTGTTACTGCAGCTGCCGAACAGGAAGATATTTACGATTCCATTGAGTACAGAAAAGCATTCATGAATTATGTTGTCGCTGGAAAGCCAATTCCTGATAAATTCACAAACGCTTCCACCACTACAAAGACTGGTGATGTGGGATCTGTAATTTCACCGACAGTGCTCAACCGGATCATTGAAAAAATGGAATCCACTGGAATGATTCTTCCTCTGGTAACCAGAACTACATATGCAGCAGGCGTAACCGTTCCTACATCAACTGTTAAACCGGTGGCAACATGGGTCGCAGAAGGTGGAACTTCTGACAAGCAGAAGAAAACTACCGGCCAGATTGACATTAAGGGCTACAAATTGAGATGTGCAATCTCCATGACTCTTGAAACCTCTGTTATGACCCTGGCAGTATTCGAAACACAGTTTGTAAACAATGTGTCAGAAGCTATGGTAAAAGCACAGGAGCAGGCTTTTATTTCTGGAACTGGAACCGGTCAGCCTAAAGGCGTTTTAGCCGAAACCGTAGTTACTGGACAGAATGTTGACATTGCTGCAGCTGGAAACCCGGCATATCAGACCCTTGTTGACGCAGAAGCAGCTTTACCACTTGCTTACGAAACAAACGCAGTGTGGAACATGACAAAGAAAACGTTCATGAAGTTTATCGGCATGGTTGATGATCAGAAACAGCCAATCGCCAGGGTAAATTATGGAATTAACGGGCAGCCGGAAAGAACACTTTTAGGCAGGCGTGTAGTGCTTAATGATTACATGACCAGCCTTGGTGCAACAATCACATCTGACACGGTTGTGGCATTCCTGTTTGACTGGTCTGATTACATGTTCAATGCAAATTATAACATGACGATTAAAACCTATGAAGACAACGATACCGAAGATCAGGTAACCAAAGCTATTATGATTTGTGATGGTAAGGCGATTGATGTTAACTCCCTGGTAACTGTAACCAAAAAGTCGGCTTAGTAAAGAGGTGGTTATATGCTGACCATTAATGTAACTATTGAACAGATGCGCAGTATGGTCAGAATCAGCCACACCAAATTAGATGATGAATTAGGAATGTTAAAGGAAGCATATCTTACGGATTTGAGTATGAGCGGAGTAAACACCATACCGACCGATGATATGCTTTCTTTGGCTACTCTAATGCTCTATTTAAGGTGGCGTGAAAATTATAATGGCGAAGCTGACAGATACGAGAAAGCATATGAGGCGGCTAAAATATCAATGTCTCTTGCGAGTGAGTATAGTGAGGTGCCAACGGTATGAGAAATGATGTTTGTACCTTAATTATTCGTGTTGGTTCTGGAAGCCAAATTAACGAAACAAGCAAGGAAATATTTTGCGAGAAATCGTCTTGCAGCCGTAGTGAATTTTATCAGGCTTATGGTGTTGGGTTGCAGGCGAAGTTGAACATAGACATTGACCCGGAAGATTATGAGTCAATGTCTATTGGATCTGGTGGGAAAATGATAACTCCGCAAAGGCTCACTTTTAATGGAGCCACTTATAACATACTGCGCACATACCAAAAAGACGAATCAACATTATCTCTGACTGTGGGGTGATATTATCAGAGTTGATATGAATTATATAGAACAAATTTCCTCTATTGATGAAATGATAAGATCGCTTCCAAAATCAATGGAGTCAGAAGAAAAAAAGTTTTTAAGCAAAACCGGATCAGCAATTAAAAGCAATGTGGTCAAATATTTACACAGATCTGGAATTGAATACAGACTTGATATAGACCCAAAAAACTATGATGGATCTCGCCCTTATGTACATATAAAAGATGATGTGAAGTTTACTGTTAGAAGAAATAAGCTAGGAGACCTATATGTGAGCGTTAAGGGTGGAAAATATACCGGATATAAATGGGGATTCCTGAATGACGGTCATATTGCAAAGGATGGAAAAACATTCGTACCAGGTACAAAATTTATAGAGCGTGCGTTGCAAGCATCACAGGGAGATATAAGTAATGAGCTACATGAAATTATGAAAAAGGTGACCGAATGATGGATATTAAAACTTTAATTGAAACCACTTTAGGTATTCCGGTGATTGAATTATCGGAACCAATTCTATCACCATGCGCCACTTGGTACAAAAGTTTAGAAGAAACCGAGTTATCTGGAGACGGTGATGAAACCGAAGTTTCAGACACCTACGAAATAGATATCTGGTGCGAAGAAAGAGAGTTATCTGAAATTTATTCAACGCAACTTAAAAGAGCCATTACTTTGGTTGATTATTTAACAATTCCTTCCGTACAAATAAGCTACGACACAAACGGAAAAGTATGGCGCGCAGACTTAAACTTTAAATATTTAAAGGAGGATATCGAATAATGACAGCGGCTAAATCGGTAAAATCAAACCGTATTAATGTTACAAACCCCGTATTTTGCTTAATGCTAACCGATACTGCCGAAGGAACAACGTACGATACTGTAGAATCCCTCGGAAAAGCAATGCAAATACAGCTTACCCCACAGATCGCAACAGGTGAGCAGTACGGCAACGGAGCAAAAGAAGAAGATATCGGAATACTGAAAGGAGTTTCAGCAGTGTTCGATCTTAACAAGCTTTTTATAGAAAAACGGGCAAAGATTATGGGAAATACATATGTTGATGGAGTGCTGATTGAAAAGGACGGAGACCAGCCACCATACATAGCAGTAGGTTATGAAATCGAACAGACCGGAGGTACTAAGGAGCAAATCTGGCTACTTAAAGGAAGAGCACGTCCCGCAAACCAGACCGTGCAGCAGTCGACAAACAACATCAATTTTTCGAATGATTCCATTACCATAAACTTTATCCCGCGTGAATCTGATAAGCAAATTAGGTTCTTTGGAGATACTGCTAATGCAGATTATACACCAGCACAGGCAACTGCTTTCTTTGCAACCGGACCAGTATCATATCCGGCTCCAACACCAACGCCATAATCATAAGCCCCTATTTGGGGCTTTTTATTTTACAAGGAGGTATTGAATGAAGAAAATAACTGCAAGACCGGCAAATGTAATTGAAATACAGTTTACCGATGAAACCACATTACTTGCAACGTTTAATATCAAGGCAATGCGATACATGATGGAAGAACTTTCAGAAAAGCAAAAGGCTGCCGCAGAAATACCGATTGAAGAATTCGGAGCGGTTGTCATTTACTCTGGAATAAAGGTTAATAATCCTGAATTTACCATTGAAGAAGCTAACGCACTCGCACTGTCAATGAATCCAGCAGATCTTAACGAAATTATCCACAGTTACAACGAATCAACGGGTATTATGGACCCGGAAACCGAGGAAGCAGTAACAAAAAAAGTGATTGCTCAGATATTAACAGGGCTGGCAAAATCAAACTCGAAAAAGTAATAATTGATTTTGATATGCTTTTTTACATTTACTGCGTAGAAATGCATATGTCTGAGCAAGAGTTTGAAATCAGCAGCCCGGCAAAGGTATTAAAAATGGTTGACATTTATCATGATAAAGTGTGCGTTGAAACGCAAGAAAATTATCAATCTAAGTATTTTTTACAAGAAATTGAAATGCAAACTGTAAATTCTATGAAAGATGTAGAGGGATTCCTATGAGCGATAGCCAATATAGAAGAACAATAGTAATTGGGCTTGACTATGCTCAGTTTTCGGGAGGTATTACAGAATGTAACCGAAAAATGGGACTACTCGAAGCCGAATTCAAGCTTGCAAAAGAACAGGCAAAAAATTACGGAACTGAGACAGATCAACTTACTGTAAAAAAAGAAGCCCTATCACAAATGATTAACTTACAAACCAGAATTGTTGATGAACATAGAAAAGCTTATGATAAAGCTATGGCAAGCGGTACTGCAACCGAAGCGCAAATAGACTCGCTTGATAGAAGATTACTTGCTGCAAGAACAACATTAGAAAGGATGAATGGAGAATACCAGAACGCAAGTAGAGAACTGGAAGAATATGAACACAGAAACGAAGAAGCAAGCCAATCTGTAGAAGAATCCGAAAAACAGCAACGTTCATTTGGAGATACCATACGCGAAGTTGGAAATACTCTTGGGTTGGAAGCTTCTCCTGCAATTGAAGCCTTTGCATCTAAATTCGATGGTCTTGGAGAACATGTTGGATTAGCAATTGTAGCACTTGGCGCAATTACTACAAAATTATATGATGCTTCCGTGTCTGCTTCTGAATATGCAGATAATATTTTAACTTTGTCAAGTACAACTGGATTAGCAACTGACACACTTCAAAAAATGGATTATGCTGCCGAGCTTGTGGACGTATCAACCGATCAAATTAGTTCATCAATGACAAAAATGATTAAAAGCATGGCAAGCGCAAGAGACGGAAATGAAGACATGCAAAAATCATTTGCTCGTCTTGGAGTTAGATATAAAGACGGAAATAAAGAATTGCGCAATGCAGAAGATACCTTCTATGATTTAATTGATGCTCTTGGAAAAATAACTAATGAAACAGAACGAGATGCAAAATCAATGGAAATTTTTGGAAAATCTGCAAGAGAATTAAACCCGTTAATAGATTCTGGAAGTATTAAATTAAAAGAACTTGGTAAAGAGGCAGAAAGCCTCGGATATATACTTGATGATACTGCATTAGACAAATTAGGTTCCTTTGATGATTCTTTACAACGTATGAAAAAATCAAGCGAAGGATTACAAAATTCATTTGGTTTAGCACTTGCGCCAATAATGACAGCATTTTTTGATACTCTTGCGAAAGTTCCTGTACCGGTATTACAATCCTTAATCACACTTGGAGGTACTGTGGCAAGCATAATGCTTGTTGTCAAAGCGATTAAGGAGGTCACAAGCACCGGAAAAGGAATGATAGACTTCTTTAAAGGATTAGACGCTCAGTCTATAAAAACAACTGCTATTATCATAGGAGTTGTGGCAGCCTTACTTGCTCTCGGCGTTATTATTGCCGTAATTGCTGGAAAAGGTGATACTCTCAACAAAACGATGGAAGGAGTGAGCAGCAGTGTAGGAAAAATGAAGACCGACATACAGAAGCAGCAGACACAGTACTATGCATCTGGAACTGATTATGCTGCTGGCGGAATGGCTTGGGTTGGAGAACACGGGCCTGAAAAAGTATATCTTCCGACAGGATCAAGAGTGCTTAATGCAACTGATTCACATAAATCATCTGGTGGAGACATTTATAATGTAAATCTTACATTAGATGCAAAAAATGCAAGAGAATTTACAGATGCACTTGAATTTATGCAAAAAATGAAGCCGGCTATAAGGGCAGGAAGGAGCAGAATATAATATGGCAACTCAACAAATTCAGTGCAAAGCTGATACATACGTGGCGTTTAACTCGCCAAGTGGTAATTTCAGTAGTTTAAGCTATATGTATGTTCACCGTATTGTTACTTCTTCCGCCGCTATGCTTTCATTTCTTCAATTCGATATTCCGTCATTTACAAATAAGCAGATCACAAAAGCAGAGTTAAAAATACACTGTCAGCAAAAAGGACGGCATAGCACGATTGCGGCTGCTCAGTATTCAATACCGGTAAGCGTAAACACTTTGACTGGAAGTTCAGTACAATCACAGTATATTGATAGCGATTTAGCGTATTCACCAACAGAAATAACTTCACCAGCTTACGTGCAAACTGCAAACGAGTGGATTGTGTGGGATATAACAGCTATTGCAACAAATGGGCAAGGCACAAATGATGCGGTATTTGGATTAAGTGATTTAACAGCCACACAGTCAGATGATACCGAAATATGGAAATTCTCTTCCAGAGAGTCAGGGAATATTGCGTATATCGAAGTTACTTATAATGATGCGGTTCCAGATCTTCCTACCATACTTTATCCCAATGGTGATGTAATTGAAAAAGGTAATGCGCTGACATTTCAGTGGAAACACAACTCACTATACGACACCGGACAGACGAAATATGATTTCGGGTGGAGGCAGCAAGGCAATGCTTCATGGACTGAGTCGCTCGGTGTTGTTACCACCACTCAAAACCGTACATTAGACAGCAATGCATTGCCTACTGGCATTATAGAATGGCGCGTAAGAACATACAACGCCAACAACGCAGTTTCGGAGTATGCTTATGGATCATTTGAGCTTACCGGACGGCCTACGGCTCCAATTATTGACACAATGAAAAACAATGCTATTACCGAGATCGCGTGGAGAAGCAATGCAGCTGAAACGGCAATATTTCGGATCTGGATTTATCAGGGCGCAACACTTATCCATGACAGTGGAAATATGCCTGGAGGATTAACAAGTTCTTATATTCCAAATATGGTGTTTCCAAATGGCACATATACAATTAAGATGCGCATAGGCAGCGTATATGGTGTTTGGTCAGACGAAAGCGCAAAGGCGTTCACAATATCGGCATCAGTGCCAAATACGCCAGATATGGCTTTATCTGTCACGCATGGCGGCATAAGAATAACTACAACATCTACGGCGGCAGATAAGATCATATATCGCTCAGAAGATGGCATTTCATTCATACCAATTGGACGGTTTTCTGGATCTGAATATATTGATTATGCCGTGAAATCTGATGTTATGTATGAGTACTTTATCAGGGCGCATAACGGCAGCTATGCCGACAGTGGTAAGCAATCAATCAAGGTAAAATACAAAGGTGCTTTGTTATCTGAAATAAACAACCAGGGTGATTATATTGAAATTTACAAATCAGATAGTGATTGGTTCAATAGTATAAAGTCGAAATTTTTAAACGAATCGGAACTTGTAAAATACGAAGGACGCACCTATCCTGTAAAAGAATCTGGAATTCACAAAGAATTTGGAATTGGAGTTACATTTTATCTCAGCAATGAAAATGCAAAAAGGATTGAATCGTTATATGGCTTAAATGGGATTTACTTATTCAGAAATAATGAAAAGTGTTTCTGCTGCGAAATTGGAGAATTAGGACATGAAAATACATTATTTAATGCTGGAAAGAATGTGGAAATATCATTAAGCCAGATTGATCATAGTTTGGAGGTGAGATTCGATGTATAGCCTTGCACAAGGCGTATATACGCACCAAGAAGTACTAAGAATGCTTGAATCTGACCGAACTATTAATTTCCGGTATGAATTACTTGATAAAAACGAAGTTAAGCTAAAAGATCTTGAAAACGTGAGCGGTAATATCCGATTTGACAGTTCTCAGGAAATTATGGGGACCGCTTCGCTCACAATCAGGGAAATAGGGGACATATACCTTAAAACAGTAGATTTAAGGGTGCGTCCTTTCTTCCGGTTAAAATCGCATACAGGCTGGCTTGAATATCCTCTTGGCACTTATATCATGAGCAGTCCAGAAAGATCCAGGCAGGATAGTGGAGTGCTGCAGCAAGTAGATTGCTATGACTACGGAACCATTTTAAAAGAGGATAAGATCACAACCAGACTGTTTATTTCAGCCGGTACAAATTATGTCACTCAGGTGCGAAGCATTATAACGGCAGCGGGAATCAGAAAGACTAATATTGAAACATCTATTCTAACAGTAAGCACAGCCTTAGAATTTGAGATCGGCACAAGTAAACTGGATATCATTAATTCGCTACTTACTGCTATTAATTATGAGCCGTTGCATTTTGACAACAGGGGGTATGCGGTCAGTCGCAGATACGTAGAACCTCTGAACCGCCCAACTGAGCAGGCTTACCAAACAAACGACAGGAGCATTATAAAAGGTGGCACAAAGCAGAGTGTTGACATTTACAACGTGCCTAACATATTCGTGCGATACACAGACGATCCTGATGGTGTCGAACTACGTAGCCAATATACAAATGACAGCGTGGCAAGCGTGATATCTACAGTTAATCGTGGGCGCAATGTGGTTGACATAGAAAGCGTGAATGATATTGCTGATCAATCTACGCTTAACGATTTAGTCAGGCGTGTTGCGATTGAAAAAAGCCAGACTTATGATGCTGTTATACTGCCTACGGCTTTAATGCCACATCATTCTTACCGTGACTGTGTTTATGTTGGTGAAAATGGTTTAGGAGTAGGAAACAAATATATTGAGTATGCATGGGAAATGGATTTAAGCGTTGGAGGAACCATGACACATACACTAAAAAGGGTGGTGAAGCTATGAATTATAGTAATCCAGGTGAACAGCTTGACGAAATGAAAATATTATTTGAGGGTGATAAGGCATACCGAATGGCGGTAGTAGACAACGTCACAGGAAACAGACCATATCTCAGATTTTATGGAGAAACAGCGGCAAGCCAAAAGCCTTATAAATATCTTCAATCATATACGCCCACTGCCAATGACAAAGTACTTGTGGCTCGCGTGGCAAATACCTATGTAATACTCGGAAAGGTGGTATAAGATGAATTATGACATTGAACTGAACGCAAATGACAGTTCAGTACTCGAAACACAATATGCATTTACTCAGGGAGACTACGGATTAATACAATTCAGCATCAGAGTAAAAGCAGATGGCGCGTATGTTACAAATGCGCAGAGGGCATATATAGTTTTTACGCTTCCGAATGGATATGTAGTTACTGGCGCAGATATGTCAAAAAGCGTAGCGACATATACATACCCATTTCAAGGCAGTGAATTGCAAGTTCCTGGTACAGTAATTGCTGATGTTAAGCTTGTTTATACTAATGGGCAGATATCATCAAATAAATTTTCTTTTATCTGTCGTTATGATCCATTACATGATAAATCATTTGAGGCAGGACCATACATTTCACAGTTGCAGCAGATTGTAAATGACGGGCAGGCTAAAATAAATTATTTGCAATCTCTCATTGAAATATTGCAGACTGATGTTGGCGGCACACCGGTTACGAGAAACGATCTTCACAATACCCGCGATGCTGTTACCGCAGGATTAAAAGCAATTGATGCAAACATGGCACAAAGTATTTTACTTAAAAGCGATGTAACACATCAGAATGAAAATGATGCAAATAAAATTGTGGCTGCAGATTCTTTATATTCTGTAAAGGTAAATTTACAATCACAAATTGATACGGCAAATAGCAATTTAACAGCATTAAAAAATAAAACTCCGAGTGATTTATCATATATATCAAATTTGTTACCACGCATCGGCGATATTAATGGAACTGGGCAAAGCATAAATCTTTTAAATGATATAACCTATATGATAAATACAAAAGGTATCATAAGCGGATGTTTTGGATATTCAAACATTGCGTATACTGATAAACCATCTGGAGTATCAGATTGGGGTTACATTGAATATTTTAAACATGCCGATAGTTTTGTAACGGTTAAAATTTACCCAGAAAACAATACTGATTTTTATATCGGAAGATTTACGTTGGGGCAATCTACGTGGAGCACAACGTGGAAAAAGGTTCAATACAGTGCGTAAATGAACATTTATGGAGTTAGTTTTTTCCAAGTCCCGTAACCAGTACCAGTTGTTATAACCTTGGTATATATGTCACCATTATAATCGTGCAAGGTTTGCCAAACCATAGTGCCATTAACTGCAGTATTTCCGTTTATAACGATTTCTACATACCCGCTCACAGCACCGCTATATGGCGCATTGGCAGCGGTTCCTGACTCATTATAGACTTTCCACCGCCCAGGTAATATTGCGTTACCACCGCCATTAAAGTTTGTAACATAATCGACATTAGTTAAATTGTGGATTTTTGTAACAGCACTACTTACACCGCTTAAATCACTTAGGTTGGCTTTCAATGCTAAATTGCTATTTACCAAATCAAATAAACTTATAAACCATAGTCCCGATAGGGGCTTATTTTTATGCTCGTTTGAGCAGAAAGGAATATCATGAGTGATATTGAAAAGATTAAGTTCGGAGATCAAGCTTTTGATCTTGTCGCTGGTGGAGTAAGTCTCACTGATACTGGTGGTCAGATTACATTTCAGCGTGGATCTGCGAGTTTTGATGATATTGAACACAACTTGCAAAACAATGGAGCAATCCGGCAGATAAATACATCTGGTGAGATAGATTGGAGTAGAACTGATCTTGTTTTTGATGGATTGATAACTCAGAATCCAAATTATGATATGGGTAATGGAACAAAAGTAATTGTGTTAATTGCAAAGTTCCGGCTGCCTGATACAAGAGAGCAATTAAAAGATACCGAAGCAAAGGTTGCTTACTTATCAATGATGTTAGATATTGACATGGAGGTGATGGCATTATGAGTCCACATTATGAAGAAGTAAAAGGGTATTATGATACTGGCAGATGGTCAAAAAAGATGGTGTGGAATGCCGTAGGACGTTGGATTACGCCAGAAGAGTATAAACTGATTACTGGTGAAGAGTACGTAAAATGAGAGAAAGTATGAGGAATCATAAAATGAAAGAAAAGACCGCTTGTATTGTATTTGGCGTACTGGCTCCTATTGGAGCAAAAATGTTCGGCGCATGGACTCCGAATCTTGGTGTCGTCCTTATTATGATGGGGATTGACATGGCAATGGGATTGATTGTGGCGTTGTTTTTTAAAAACTCACCGAAGACAGAAACGGGCGCAGCAAGTTCAAATGCTATGCTTAAAGGTATTATGAAAAAATTCGGGATGGTATTCGTAATTGCTGCTGCGCATCAGATTGACGTTGCCATTGGTGTAAATTACATAATGATTGCTACAATATACGGATTTATTGCAAACGAATTACTGTCAATCATGGAGAATGCTGGTCTTATGGGCATTGTTAAGTCTGATGTACTTACTAATGCCATTGAAGTACTTAAAAGCAAAGCGGATAAAATAAACTAAGCATGGGACCGGGTTGTACTCGGTCCTTTTTCATTGGAGGAATAACTATGACAGCAGAACAGCAAAGACAGACAGTGTGCGTAAAATACGCTATTATAATCGGCAGAAATATTTACAGCCAGGTGTTGCGCGATTACTGTTACCGACCATATAAAGACGGAAAGTATTATAGCGATTGTAGCAGTTCAATATGCAATGCATATAAAGAGGCAGGTTTTGACATTGGAGATCTTAACACAGCTGGCATGTACTATTCAAATAAGCTTAAACCCGTTGATGCAGATATAGCAGACGGCATTCCAGACACTTCTAGGCTTCGTCCTGGCGATATGCTGTTATTTGCAGGTACAGACGCAAACAGGCCTGAAAAAATTGGTCATGTTGAAATGTACTGCGGTAATGGTATTATATGCGGTCACGGCAGCGGTACGCCGTCTTACAAAGACCTTATTGGCTATTGCAAGAGCCGATATAATTCATGGGCTTCTGGTGGTTGGCGCAAAGGCCTTGTGTGTGTCCGCAGATACATACAGGACGATGCAATTCAGGAGCCTGATCCTGTTAAATTATCTGGTTGGAATAAGGAGCCTGCCGGCTGGCGTTTTTACCTCGGCAATACTGGAGAACCGGTACGCAACAGCTGGTACCTTGATGTTAATGGCAAGTGGTACTGGTTTGATGCTTCCGGACGCATGGTTACAAATGTCTGGTATCAGTATCAAAGTGGCTGGTATTATCTTGGGGAAGATGGAGCCATGGTCAAAGGTTTGAAATACATTGATGGCAAGTTTTATTACCTGGATCAGAATGGCAGAATGGCAACAAAAGAAGTGGTATTTACTCCTGATAACAACGGAGCATTAAAATATCCAGAAATGACAGTATAATCATATGGCGGTTTCCAATTTGGAACCGCCTTTTTTATTGCCATACATTACCAATAAATATCTTGTTAAAAAATGATAATATATCGATATGAAAATACTGCTTGATGATTACATAAAAAACAATAACCTGACAGAGAGACAAGTAAGCATAATGACTGGTGTACCGCAAAGCACAATTAACGGCATCAGAAATGGAGCAATGCCACGGGCAGATACAATCGAACGGCTGGCAGCTGGACTAAATCTAATGATAAATGACTTGGTAGATTCTCCTTACTTAAAAAAGTGAACGGTTTGCCGTTCAAAGCGAGACAAAAGGTAAAAAAAGGTTTATTATAAACATAATAAACAAGGAGGTTTACGGGGCGATGTACGAAAGAAAAAGCAAAGACGAATACTATATGATGTTACAAGTTACTAGAATAATGAAGTTATCAAATGCAAAATTTAACGCTCTTTGTGAAAATCTAGACAGAAGCAAATTGCAGGAGATAAGTACTGCCTTAGAAGAAGCAAGGAGGGATGTAAAACAAACTTAAAATACAGTGTTTTCGTGTTGCATTGCGTGTTGCAACGATACATAAAATGCCATATTTTTATATAAAATACAATGCAAAACAACGAATACAACATAGAAAAAACCCCAGTGTTTACAAAGAATCTTGTATTTGCTGGGGTTTTCATATTAAGCAGATAACGGGAATCGGACCCGCCTCCTCAGCTTGGGAAGCTGATGTTCTACCAATGAACTATATCTGCATGCTATTGTTTGACACGTTCTGTATTATATCATAAATGACTGTAATATTTCAAT
>JAEYPZ010000094.1:0-11478 GCA_023410275.1 Bacillota bacterium | reverse complement strand
ACTGCTTAATCATTATCATTTCATGAACTTCGTCAAGAGCCTTACGAATTTCTTCGATCTTCGGGTCTAAAGGACGGTCAAATGTGTAATGAGTATAGGACAATGCTTCAATATTAGATTCTCCCTCAGGGAAGAACTGTGCGGAAGCGATGGTCTTTAAAGATTCCTCTGTCTGGATACCGGTAAATACACCTTGTTCAGCCAGAATATTTGCGGCTTCTTTGCTTGTTGCAAATTTTACAAAATCCCAGGATAAGTCAGGTTCGTCCGTATAAGCGCTGATTCCCACAGGAGTGAGAGCTCCTACTGTATATCCTGATTCTGTATCAGCAGGATGAGGAAGTCTTGCAATCCCCCAGTTAAAGGAGGTCTCATCTGCTGCACGGGACTGGATCATAGTCGCGATAAACCAGGTTCCCATTGGCATCATAGCGCACTGCTGATTCTTAAATACAGAGGAATAATGGATATTGGCTGTCTTTAACGTAGAGTAATCCTGAATATATCCCTTATCCTGTAAGGAAAGAGCTGCCTCATACCAAGGCTTTAAAAAGGAATAATCTTTTTCAACAACCGTATGCTTGCCATCCTGAACGGCCCAGTTTGTTACAAGCGCCTGCCATGTATGATTATGTCCACCGTATACCTTTGAGCTGCCTTCGCCGGAAGTCATCTTTGCAGCCAGTTCATTATACTCATCCCAGGTCATATCATTGGAAGGATATGCAACACCTGCTGCGTCGAAAAGATCCTTATTGTAGTATAAGACATACCAGTCGGAACGGTACGGAAGTCCGTAAGTCACTCCGTTGTACTGAAGCTGCTCTGCAGCACCATTGTAAACGGAAGTATCAAAATTGTTTTTTTTCATGAAATCATCAAGAGGAAGAAGCTGCTTTTTATCAGCCATCTGAAGCATGGATCCCATATCCTTTACCCAGATAATATCCGGATCCGGCTGAGCTGCGGATAAACTGATTCCTAAGGAATTGTTGTATTCATCAGCAGATGTATCAATGACTTTAATCTCCACATTGGGATTTTCTTTCATATAGGCATCAACCACTGACTGAAACTGAGGAGATGAATCATAGTCCCATGTTGTCACGGTAAGAACCTTCTTTTCACCAGAGTTCTGTTTTTTATCGCCTGCCTTTGCAGATTCTGCGGCAGTCGTTGCTCCGGTTGTATCTGCAGCACTGCTTTCAGCTGTTTTGCTGCCACATGCAGTTGAAGATGCACACACCATTCCGGCTGCTAATACCATAGCTAAAACCTTTTTTAATCTCATTGGTTTGTAACCTCCCTTTTTTTAGAACTACGCGCGTGTTCTTTATGCTATAAAGATACCAGATCTGAGGCTATATCGGAATAAACGATTTGCATAATTATATTATTTTTTTTACGTTTTTTGTATTGTTATAAATTAAAACATATACTTTATTCAGATTTTTATATTTTTTTAAGATTCATTTCTATTTCGTTGAATTTCTTCGGAATAAAGGATATGATATTACTAA
The DNA here is from genome assembly GCA_023410275.1 of Bacillota bacterium. GTDB lineage: Bacteria > Bacillota > Clostridia > Lachnospirales > Lachnospiraceae > Anaerocolumna. Next base: position 9,958 of record JAEYPZ010000094.1, on the reverse strand, counting down.
ATCGTGGTAGAAAGGATGATATCATGCCCCGGACATTCCGGTATAAATTTCTTTTATACAATCTGCTGATGGTTATCATCATTGCATGTGCCGTCAGTTTTTATAACTATCACTCCTATTATAAGGATGCTTTAGAAAGTGAAACGAAAAATACGGTAAACCGGGTCCAGATTTTGTCAGATCGGATGGAAGTAGCTTACAAGGAAATGGTCAACATTGTTGTTACCTGCTCCGAACGAAAATCGCTATTTTCCTCTCCTTCTTTTAAAATGGGAGATCGTGGGGAATCTGCCTATATTAAGCTCTACGCCTCCAATGTGCTGAGAGATTTTTGTGCAATTTCAGGTTACAGCAAATATATTTATAAAATCACACTTTTTAATAATGGAGAAGTTCTGCAAGCTGGTAATGCTTACGGTTCCACCCGGGATGTGGGTGACATTGAAAATGCCCCCTGGTTTCATGACCTTCTTTACAGAGAGAATACCCAGTACCTTCTTTCTCTGGAGGACAACCCTTTTTCTCCTACCAATTATACCCCAAAGATTCTTCCCCTTTTAAGGCCATTAAAATATGCTTCCAACGGGCAGCCGGAAGACGCATGGATATTTCTTGCTGTTTCCCCCAGGCTGTTTTCTGATACACTGAAAAGCATGGGAGACGGTCAGATCCTTTATGCAGCCACTTCAGACGGAACTATTATTACTTCTGTGAACGGAAATTCCTTTAACGTTGACCATTTGCTGGGAACCTTAAAGGACAGGAAAGAACCCCAGGGGAATTTCCGTACCCGGCTTGGTGGGGAGGAATGCATCATCTCCTACGAAAAACAGGCAGTCAGCGGACTGATCTTCTTTCAGGTTCTTCCAGTATCATCTCTTAATCTGGACCATGGAGTGATTGGCGGCACCATCAGTCTTATATTCTTTTTCTGTTTTGCCATCGGTCTGACCTTGTCCTGGTTTATATCCCGCCAGTTAAGCGCTCCCATCAGCCGCCTGAAAAAACGTCTGGAATTTATCTCCCAAGGTAACTTTGATCCGGACCATTCCATTGAAACAGCTGATGAAATCGGAGGCATTGGAAAACAGATTAACCAGATGTCCAGCCGGATCTCTGATCTTCTGGAAACAAGGTTACGAAGTGAGAAAGAAAAAAGGGATTTAGAAATTAAAATGCTTCAGGCCCAGATCAATCCTCATTTTCTTTATAATACCCTGGATTCTATTAAATGGATCGCAACCATGCAGAAAAACAGTGGAATCGTCCAGGTTGTCACCGCCCTGTCCTCTCTGCTGAAAAATATGGCAAAGGGATTCAACGAAAAAGTAACACTTCGTCAGGAATTGGATTTTTTAGAGAACTATGTTATTATAGAAAAAATCCGATATATTGAACTTTTTGACGTATCAACCCTGGTAGACCAGGAGGCTCTTTACGATGCCAAAATCGTGAAGCTGACCCTTCAGCCCCTTGTGGAAAACGCTATATTTAACGGAATTGAACCAAGTGGAAGAAACGGACTGATACAGATACACGTTTATACGGAAAACGGGATACTCTATATTTCAGTAAAAGACAATGGCATTGGAATATCACCTGAAAATATAGAAAAGCTGCTGACAGATACCTCCCGAATCACAAGAAGCAATATGAGCGGAATCGGCCTGCCAAACGTGGACCGGAGATTAAAACTGGTTTACGGAGAAGAATATGGCTTAACACTGGAAAGTGAATTAGACCAGTATACATTGATTACCATTGCCCTACCACTGGAATTTTAGAATGAGCTGACAAAGGGGTGCGAAACATTATGTATCGAATTATTATTATAGACGATGAGCCACTTATCCTGGCCGGCATCGCCTCCCTGATCATATGGGAAAACTATGAGTGCAGCATTATCGGAAAAGCCACCAATGGTCCTTCCGCCTTTGACATGATTATGGAGCTTCAGCCGGACATTGTTATAACGGATATTCGTATGCCTGTATTAAACGGTTTGGAACTGGTGGAAAAATGCAAAGAAAACAATTGTTCTTTTGCTTTTATTGTATTAACCAATTTAGAAGAGTTTCATCTGGTTAAAAAAGCACTTTCTCTGGGTGCCTCTGACTATCTGGTGAAAATTGATTTAAACGAAGAAGCTCTGGTCGCTGCTTTAGAACGGGCTAAGGAATCCTGCGACTTAATTGTTAATAAAAAACGCCGCCTGATAGATGGACCTCAGGAAAACACGCAGGAAGAACTGGATAAGATAACGTTCCGTAGTGTTTTATTTTCCCAAGAGGAAGTCCCTGATATGCCCGAAGAACTTATGGAGCGGTATCCGGCTCCTTTTATCATCCTTTTTACCTTAAAACCTATCCACATAAACTTTGAAACAGGGGGCGAAAGCTATGACCTGCATTCTGTAAGCAGGCAGTTGATTGATATCTTAGGCGGAATCGCGGCAAGATCTTTCTTTCATAATACAATTCTGGAATACCGGCAGGATACCTTTCTTATCATAGCCTCTTTAAAAGGAGATACCTTTTCCCAAAGCACGATCAGTGAATTCTGCCATAAATTCAGTGTGGCTTTAAAAACCTATTTTGAGTTATCTGCTGTTTTTGGGGTAAGCCGTTTAAAGGAAACGATCTCAGATCTTCCGGAAGCGTTCTCTGAGGCTCAGTCTGCACTGAATTATTATTACTTTGATTCTTCCTCCCAGGTTGTATTGTACCAGGGTCAGCCCTCCTGTTTCAGTCAGGCAAAAAATTTCAACATCAATGTATTTAAAAAAGAACTGGCAGCTTATATCAATCAGAATGACAGCGAAAAGCTTGCTTCTATCTTTGAAGACATCCTCACGCTGTTTCGTGAAAATAAACCCCGAAAGGAACAGGCAACCAGTGCCTGCATCAATATCTATACTTATTTATACTCCTTCTTTGAAACAGGAAATGGCAGCTATCAGGATATCTTCCCTTATACCATAAACATTGCGGAGCAGCTCAGTCAATTTAACAGCCTGGAGGACATACTGGAATGGCTGAGAAGCTTCTGCCAAAAGCTTTGCAGGCTCTTAAACGACAGAAAGTCCACCCGCTCTGATAAACTGGTAGATCTGGCCAGAGGCTACATCAAAGAACACTATATGGAAAAGCTGACTCTGGTGGATGTTGCGGAAGCTTTAAATATTAGTTCCGGTCATTTAAGCAGTACCTTTAAAAAGCTGACTGGCAACACTCTTTCTGATTATATTGCTCAGGTAAAGATCCAGCATGCCATGGAACTTATAGACACTCACCAGTACCTGATGTATGACATCTCTGATAAACTGGGCTTTGATAATCCCTATTATTTTAGTAAGGTATTTAAGAAAGTTACGGGGATATCACCAAGAGAGCATGAAAACAGGATCAGATATCCGGGTACGGATAATGAGAGTTAAAAGCTTAATAAAAACAGGAAAATCATCTATCCCAATTAATTATGGGAGAAAAGATTTTCCTGTTTTCTTTATTCACACCTATCTATACTTAAGTAAAACATCAGCAAACACATTTTCGAAGTGTCTGGTTAATATAAGCTGTAACGTTTTCCATATCCTGGAATAAGAAAAAATGCCCCCCGTTGAGATATACTATATCCGCTTTCTTTAACACATGGGCATTCCACTCTTCTATGTCGTCCTTTGTAATCTTGTCATCCTTTCCGCATAAAATCGTAACTCCACACGCAAGCTTGCTTTTTCTGGCCGTATATAAATACTTTTCCGTTATTTTATAATCGGATCTTATTAACGGAACGAAAATATTCTTTAATGTGTCATCTTCAAACACCTCTTTGGGCGTGCCTCCCATATCCAGAATCGCATTCTTAAATTCATTCTCTGGAAGATTATAAATTAGTTTGTTTCGTTTCACATTTAAATGGGGTGCCCTGTTCCCGGAGAAAAAAATATGCTCCGGCGGCTGAATACCTGACCTCACCAGTTCGTAATATAGTTCAAATGCAATCCAGCTGCCCATACTGTGCCCAAATATGGCATACGGCTCATCCCCAATCTGATCTTTTATAGAACGGAATACATCCTGTGCTGCTCCACAAATACTATCATACAAGGGTACATCAATTCTGCTTCCTCTTCCAGCTAGTTCCACCGGCTCTAAATCAATCTGCTTATCTAAAAATTTACTCCACTGATAATAGGTCATCGCGGAGCTGCCTGCATAAGGCAGGCAAAACAATCTGATCCTGCTCACGTTATCTCTCCTTTACAGAAAATATGTTTCTGCTTTTTCTCTTAAGTCCTCCAGACTCAGATATGTAATCGCTGAAGGAACATTGGTATGTTTGGTACATAGAGAAAGCCTATATCCACTGTCAATTTCATAAAGCTTTAGAAACCAGGGTTCCAAACGGTGGGACCGGACCCTGATTGGGTTCCCAAACAGAATTGTAAACTGCCTGATATCCGTCGAAAACCCTGTTCCCAGTGCTTTTATAAAGCTCTCCTTCAATGTCCACATGTTATAAAATAAATTAAGTTTTTGAGAATCTCCTTTTCCTTTGAAATAACTGCACTCCTCTACGGAAAAAAAAATTTGTACGATATTGTCTGTCTGGATGAGTTTTACTTCCTCAACATCAATGCCTACCTCAGATTCATCGGTCGCACACACCACCCATTCACCGGAATGGGAAATGTTGAAATGAAAACCGCTGTTTCCTTTTAAATAAGGTTTTCCGTATTTGTTCGCTGAAAGCTCTATCTTATTGTTTTGTATTCTTATTTTTTCAAATATCATTACCCTGAGTAAAATTTCAGCAACCAGAGATCTCTGCATATCTTCCTGCTTTAAAAAGCGTCCAATCTTTGCCTGCTTTTGCGGCGTTAACAGCTCAATGTACCGATCCCATCGTGCCTCTTTCATCGTCTTTAAAATTCTCACTGCAACAATATCTGCCATATATCCCCCAGGTCTTAATTTGTATTTTATTTTTTATCAAAAACCTTTCTGTTGAGCCAGTGTCTCTTTATATCCACCGCTTTGACAGGGCATAGCTCATGGCAGCAAAAGCAGCTGATGCATTTTCCCAAATCTGGCTTTGGCTTTCCTGAACTCATGTCGATGATGCCTGCGGGGCAGCCCCTTTTGCATTCCCCGCAGGAGATGCATTTATTATAGTCAAAGACTGGTTTTGCGCGCAGAGCATTGGTTAAATATTTCTTCAAAAAATCAGGAACTTTATCACCGAACAAATCCTGATCCGAGGATTTCGGAAGCTTAAATGGAGGGATATGCAGATCTTCAAACTGGCACCCCCACACAGTCATATCCTTCACATTGCCACTGCAAAGTCCCCGCGCCGCGGCAATCTGGATCGTGGGTACCTGAGCAGGGCTAAGTCCTATTAAGTGGGAAGCTGCAACATCAAGCACATGGGGATTTTCGGAAGCCATGATCAGCCCCACATGCCTTTTTTCCCCAGCAGACGGACCGTCTCCTTCCATTCCTACCACGGCATCAATGACGGAAAAAACAGGTGCAACATATTGACAAATATCAACCAGATGATTGGCAAAATTCTCTATGGAAATCAGCTTTAAATGATATTCTGCCTTGGTAAGTCCCGGAATTACACCAAATAAATTTTTTACCGCTCCGGTATACGTCATCATACCATGTGTTTTCAGCTTTGCTGCTGATACGACGAAATCCACATCCTCCACAATTTTTATGATTTGCATCCGCTTTAATTTCTCGGCTTTTGGATTGGAAACCTCAACATCTGAGGTGTCATAATTCAATTCACAGCCTGTTTTTTCTGACACCTCAAGCATTCCGGAGGCACGGTAAATTTCCTCCAGCCTTTTTTGAGTAAAAGCACCGCCCGGACTGTCTCCAAGCACGACCTGGCACCCCATATTCTGAAGATAGCGAACAATCGCTTCTGCTACGGCCGGATGCGTAGTTACTGCATCTTCCGGAAGATTTTTTTTCAGAAGATTTACTTTTACCAGGACTCTGCTCCCTTCTTTGATCACTTTCTTCATTTCCGTTAGATGATTCAAACATTCAAAAACGGCTTTCTCCACCTTTTCATAATCATAATTCTCGCATTGTGTAATACTCACGCTCTCCATCTGACATTCTCCATTTTTTCCATTTTAATGATTGCCGGAATCCGATAGTTTCCAACCAGGTAAGCGCAGGCAGAAGATCTGCCTGCACCGTCCTGCTCATAGAGTTAACTTTCATTCATATGAATAAATCCCACATTCCTGCAATGCTCAAGCATTAATTTTACTTTTTCACCATCCAGCTTTGACCATTCAAAGCCGGTTGCTTTTAAAATCACTTCCGTTTTTTTATTGGACAGAATACATGCCGTTTTGTCCATGTCTCCTGACAGCATATTGGTGTGTACAAGAATCTGAGTGATATCCTCTCGTTTTTCTTCATCGTCATACTTTTCAAGCAGATATTCCAGAAATTCTGCAGGAGGTACTGCCTGTACCGGCACCCCTGTCTCCTTTATCAACTTTGCGACTTCGCTCATACTTACCGTGTTGCTGTTATAAAGATGATACGTTTCATTGCTTAACCGCTTTTTGTCGAACAGCAATACCACTCCTTCGGCCACCTGATCAATGAATGAAAAATTAATCGTTTTTTCTCTTATATCAGGGAAGCAGCCAATATTGATACATGACTTAATCATGGCATAAAAAGCGTTGTTTGTGATATTTTCCTGGAAAATACCCGTAGCAGAATCAAATACCAGATTGCCTACCCGAAAGACATTGACGATAACTCCTTCTTCCCTGGCTTTTATGATCATCTTTTCTGCTTCAAATTTTGTCTGTACATAGTAGTTCTCAGAGCTTTGTCCCAGGTCACAATCATACTCCGTAAACAGTTCTCGGGCTTTTCCCTCTATATTGCCCTCTCCTATGCTGGTTGTAGAAATGAAGTTGTACGCCTTTTTCTTTCCTGTGCGTGCAAATTCAATCAGTCTTTCATTGCCTGCCACATTGGCATCGTAGAGTTCAGAATAGTGTCCATAATGTTTTACGTTTGCCGCCGAATTAATGATTACATCGATTTTATCCGCTAACGCTTCATACATCTCCTGACTTAAACCCATATGATCTTTTGCTAAATCACCGCAGAATATATGGACTCTGTCGTTTAACATACGCTTCTGCTTCGCATCCAAGTCAAAATAGTACTCCAGTTTTTTATAGAGCCTTTCCCTTGCTTCTGCATCATCTTTACCTCTGACCGGTACATAAATCTGATAATCGGTATTTTTTAACAGCTGGTGCAACATGTGAATTCCCAGATAACCGGTACTTCCTGCCAGCAGGACGTTGTTATAATCTGCCTGTTCCGAAAAGTCGGTTCTTTTATACTTCTGGATCCTGGTCTTATATTTAATCATCCGCTTTTGTATCTCTTCTTCCATGACAGGCATACCGGTCTGAGTGGCAGCTGCTGCTTCTTTATAGGCTTTCAGCGCATTCCTCAATCTATCTTGGGAATGCTTAATCTGATCTGATAAAATCCGTATGGTAGCGCATTTAAATATATCATTGATTTCCAGTTCAAATTCCATTGCCAGTCTGGAAACCGTCTGAATTGCTTTAATGGAATTGCCTCCCAGCATAAAGAAGTTGTCATCGATTCCGATTTGCCCAATCCCCAGAACCTCCTGCCATACTTTTTGGATTTTAGCGTCCTTATCGTTTCTCGGTCCAACATACCCGGCATCTGCATTGTTGTATGTATCTGGTTCTGGCAATGCCTTTTTGTCTACCTTTCCGTTGGAAGTCACAGGCATGGAATCCAGCTGAATAAAATAGGACGGTATCATATAGTCAGGCAAGGTCTGTGCCATCTGCCCCCGAAGTTCTGCCGCTTCCAGTTCTTCTGTACCCGTATAGTATGAGACAAGATATTTATCTCTATGACTGTCTTCACAGGCTATGACCACTGCCTCACGCACAGACGGGTGCACAAGCAGCTGCGCTTCAATCTCTCCCAGCTCAATCCTAAAGCCCCTGATCTTTACCTGGTCATCAATTCTTCCCAAATATTCGATATTTCCATCCGGCAGCCATCTTGCCAAATCTCCGGTGTGGTACATTTTTTCACCGCTCTTAAATGGGTTCGCCCCAAACTTTTCAGCCGTCAGCTCCGGTCTGTTTAAATACCCTCTGGCGATTCCCTCTCCTGCTACGCACAATTCTCCTGCCACTCCAACCGGCAGCAGATTCTCATACTGATCCAGGATGTAGATTCTCGTATTATCTACGGGTTTCCCAATTGGTACAGAACTATAGCACATCTCCTCCTCCCTGTACTTCCAGGTGGTTGATATGATGCTGTATTCCGTGGGGCCATAGGCATTCATGTACTGAAGGCTGTTTTTCCACTCTGCCGCCATATTCTTTGTAATTGCAGATCCTCCGGTAACCAGTTTTTTCAGCGTATGTAAGTTTCCCGGCTCGATTCCCGCTAAGTAGGTCGGCGGCAGCAAGGCTATGGTTATTTCATTTTTATTAACGTATGTTTCAAATTCAATCAAGTTGTTTATGGTATCCTTTGATATTAAATACAGGGTTCCTCCTCTCAGTAAAACAGTGAAGATCTCCCATACTGACGCATCAAAGGAACTGCTGGCAAACTGCAGCATCCGGTCCGTTTCATCTACATTCCAGTATCTCTTAAAATAGTTCTGGAGATTGATAATTCCATGGTGCTCCACCATAACTCCTTTTGGCTTTCCGGTAGAACCTGAGGTATAGATGATGTACGCCAGATCGCCTGCACTGCTTTCGATTTCAAGATTTTCTTCCCACGCATCAGACAGACCATCAAGATCAATCACTTCACTCTCCGTGACTGCCTTTTTCTTAAGATGCTTCTGTGTGAGCACAAGAAACGCTTCGCTGTCGTTTAGCATATACTGGATTCTTTCATCCGGATAACCCGGGTCGATGGGCAGATACGCTCCTCCCGCCTTTAATACTCCAAGCATTGCCACAATCATTTCCAGAGAACGGTCAGCCATAATGGCAACGATTTTATCGGTTCCCACGCCCTTACTGCGCAGTTCCTTTGCCAGGGTATTCGCTCTTGCGTTCAGCTCTGCATAGCTTAGTCTGTTCTCTCCAAAGACGACAGCTTCTTTATCCGGATACCGTCTTACCTGTTCTTCAAAGACTGCCTGAATCGTACTGTTTTTCTGATATTCTGCCTCTGTCTGGTTAAAGCTGTATAAAATTTGTTTCTGCTCCTCCCCGCCAAGCATCCGGATATCCTTTAGCTTCACCTGGGGATTTTCTGCCACTTCCTCCAGAATATTCAGGAAATGTCCCGCCAGCGCTTCCATGGTTTCTTTTCTGTATAGCCTGATGCCGTATTCCAGCTCAAACGAAATCCCTTCCTGGGTTTCAACGGCAATCACCGTGATATCAAACTTGGATATATGAAACTCATTGCTATAAGGAGACGCTTTCAGTCCTGCCAGTTCAAACATTCCGGTTTCCATATTTTGCAGGGCAAACATGGTGTCAAACAGGACATTTCTGCTCATATCTCCTTTTAACCCAAGCTTTTCAACAATTTCTTCAAAGGGATAATCCTGGTTTTCATAAGCACCCAGAGCTCTTTCTTTTACTTCTCCAAGGAATTCACCAAAGGTTTTCTCTCCCTGGGGGAAGTTTCTCATTGCCAGAGTATTGACAAACATTCCTATTATATTTTGTAAGTCTGCATGAGGTCTTCCTGCAATCGGCGAACCGACTACGATATCTTCCTGTCCAGTGTATCGGTAAAGCAGTGTATTGTAGGCTGCAAGCAGCACCATATATAAGGTTGCTCCGTTTTCAGTTGCCACGCCTGACAGCTTTTTAGAAATCTCACGGCTCAGGCGGAAGCTGATCTTGTCTCCTTCAAAG
>JAEYPZ010000058.1:0-5248 GCA_023410275.1 Bacillota bacterium | reverse complement strand
AGTAGACTTGTTGTTCGAAGTAATCGTATACGGATTCAAGCTGCTTGTTTAAGATATCCGTCTCGTTTTTGTATTCTGTTAGAACTGCTTTTTTACGTTCGAGGACTTCGGTCCAGTCACCGGTGTTTTCTCCCTGGATACGGATTTTGTAATCTATTAGCGTTTTTTCGAGGAACTGGAGGAGGCGTTCTTCTACCAGGTCAGTGATTGGGTCGCCTTTGGACTGGAATTCACATGCATTAAATGGAACTCCACCCGCTGCCTGAGGCCAGATTCCAGTGGTATGGTCAATATAATATGGACCAAATCCGGATTCTACTACCTGCTCCGGGGTTAGGTTTCTGGTGAGCTGATGAACAATGGTTGCTACAATATCAAGATGGGCCAGTTCGTCTGGACTTAGTAGGTATCTGTGATGTTGGTGGGGGAGCGGAATACCCGCCCCCTGTACAAAAGAATAATACTGTTTTGTTAAATAGGACTTAACTATATTATTCTCTTACTCTTACATATACTCTACCAATGATGTTGCCATCTGCATCCTTAGCACTAATTAAAACCAATCCTTTGCTCAGTGCTGTGACTTTTCCTTTGGTGGTTACATTAGCTATAGAGGAATCCATAGGAGCCCATGTGATATTTGCTGTGTTAGTGAAATCATCTGCTGTTAGCCTGGCTGTCTCTCCAACTTTTAAATCGATTGCAAGTCTGTAATCATCTGCATTCTCTACAACTAATACGTTTATGGAATCTGTATAGGAGCCGTCTGCGCTCTTAACTGTTATGACTGTATTACCAGGAGCCAGAGCTGTAACTATGCCTTTTTCATTTACTGTGGCAACCGTTGGTTCTGAAGAAGACCAGGACATTTGTGTATTTACATTTAAATCATCATCTACACTTAATTGGAGTGATTCGGCAACCTCTAATACCACTTTTAATTTAGCTTCAGTTGTAGGAGGTGTTTGAGATGCCTCTGGAATAGCCGAGGCTTCATTAGTATTGCCACTTTCTCTGCCATCAACGATTGCAGTTACAATATAATAGTATGTAGTTCCATTAGTAACATTAGTATCGGTACAGGTAGTACCTGCTACATCGGTTGATATTGTTTCATATGGGCCACCTGCAGTCGTGGAGCGCTTTACGGTGTAGCTTGTAGCTTTATCTACTGCGTCCCAGGTTAAATCTATTTTGGAATCACCACCTAATGCTTCTAAATTAGATGATATAACAGGAATTGAGGTCTCTGGTATTATTGCTTTATTGTAGATTTGAATATTATCTAAATCTCCTGTAAATAGTTCTGTACCATACGACCAATCATAACATCCTCCTATAAAAAACCCTGACGCAGCAAAATCTATTCTAGTTTTAAAGGTAAAAGTATCAACTGGTGCTGTCATATCATCTACATATAATTTCATTGAATTTGAACTTTCACTCCAAATAAATAAAATATCATGCCACGTTCCATCACAAATACTTGTAGGCGATTTAAGTCCACCACTACCATTAATATTAATAGTAATACACCCTGCTTCAATACTACTATTATTTCCAACAATACTTATATAAAATGGTCGAGAATTATAGGCGTGTGTAGACATGATGATGTCATAAGTAGTTGTTGTAAGTGATGAGGCCTCTTTTCTAAATTTAAATCTTATTGATTTATCACCTCTTGGAATAACACTTCCTGGAAATCCTATAGATTCCTTATTGTCCTTATCAAAATGCCTTGCCTTTCCCTCTCCGTTATAGCCAGGAATAAAATTATCACTCTTAATACTACTGTTCATTGCTCCTTCTTTGATTGAATCATAGACAATCCCATCTTTATCACTATCGAAATTATACTCATGTACAGGTTTTACTTCATCAGCAAAAACAGTGATATGCCCACAAGTCATTACACAAAGAATAAAGCAAATACTCATTGCCAATCTATGTACCGTTCTCTTACTCATACATATACCTCCGAAATTTTTCTTTTGTATTTTTGTATTATTGTTGTTATAAAAACTCTAAATCAATAAATAAAGCGCAGAAAAGAAAGCCATCTGAGTATAACAAATGACTTATAAATTGTTATTATAATCGATTATAGTATTCTGGGATTTCAGCACTTGATTTATGTTTTAGAATGCATTTATATTATCATCTTGTATCGTTCTGGGCAACTGGTAACCTTGCCAAACAAATTTAGCACTATTTCACTAATCCCGAAACTCTCCGATGTACTGCGCTCCATCCTGATCGGATACATACAGTGCACATTCTAGCTCATGCCCGGTCCTGGGCTCAAAGTAATACCACTTACCGTCAATCTCCTGCCAACCGGTAAGAGCGTAGCCATCTGAGTTAAACCGGTACTTATGGTCATTGATGATCTGCCAGCAGGATTTATGGTAGGTGGTCTTTGTATCAGCATACCACCAACCATTATCATCATGATTCCAGCCCAGAGTATATTCCGGCTGTTTCACAATGCTCCAATCTGGCCGGCCATATCCCATTATTCGCTCATAAGACAAGCTATAGGACTTCTGGCAGACTCCCCCGCCATTTTCGATCACGCCACTTGCCCCGAAAGTATTTCCCTCTATAGTCTTAACCTTGGTGCTCGTAACCTCTGTGACAATACCTGTATGATATGCCCGTGTCCCGTTCGTGAAGAAGATCACGTCTCCCGGCTCTGGTGAGGTATGCCACTGCCCGGCTGCTTTAAACTGATTTGCACCAGTTGGGCAATAATGGTACAACTTACCGGCCAGGAGCTTTTTGGCAGCTTCCAGACCAAACATCTGGACAAATATCTCTGATACGAACATAGCACACCACGCCTGTCCCTGTAGGTTGTAACCGGTATGTATCTTGTAATCCCTGGCAAAGCAGGTAAAGTTGTCACTTCCTGAATTGGCTGTAAAATCATCCAAATTAGCGTTGCTTTTCTTTTCCAGATACCCGTTCCAAGCTTTTGCCTTGTTAATTAAATCATTCACTGCATTACTCATACTTTTTTTCTCCAATCGAAAAAAGGAACGTCTGAAATTAATCAAACATTCCTGTCACTTTGCTTCAATCAGCTTCTTTCTAACAAAGGTAAAGAAGCTATTTGAAAATTATTTAATAGGGTGTAAAATAATGATATAATAAATAAAAAAGGAGAGTAATAATGGCTAATAATCAAATACGTGGATCCGGTGGAAGAACTAATCCCAATCCCTTACCAGCACCTAACCCTAACTTTGGCGGGAGTTCTGGTGGACGATCAAATCCCAGCCCATTGCCGCCACCTAAGACTACAAAATGAATTTGATGGTATTATGATTTTGTTTGCGGGTACCAGATTCTTTTTAATTTATCAATATCATAAAACTTCATTAAGATATCTGCATTAACATCGTAATATTCATACAGAGCAGGGTAAAAAATTCGGTCATTAGGAGATTTTAAAATATCTTCTTTTACAATCTCCTTAATCTGCTCTGTGTGATATAATAATAATTCTTTACTATCTAAATGAGGCGGTGGGTATGAATGTAACAAACCGGCTGTAATTACATTGTTTGATTTTTCAATCACAATGCAACATTCAAATCTTTTAATCAAATCATCCGTTTCAAATAGATTTCTCCATATATCCGGAAACTTTAGTTCTTGAGATTTCTTACATGTTTTATTGAATATGTTTATTAGTATATGAAATAATCTTTTGATGATTCCATACCATATAGCAATTGTTATAATACTAACTAAAAAGGTCACGCAAGTATATAAAACTAAAAAGTCTAAATAATTAAAATTCGGATTTGATGTGATGTAAGTTTCTTTTTCATTTGCAGATAGTAATATATATTGAGCAAAATCTTTCATTTTATTACCAAAGAACAAAACACAAATAACAAATACAGAAATGCAAAACGTAATACTCTCAGCTAATTCAAGTGATTTATCTTTTTGTATCCTTGGTGAAAATCTTATATAAGCATGATATATAAGATGGATAGCAGCCGGAAGTGTAAAAATAATTAAAAAATAAATACTTTCCGTAAAAAACATGTAACCCCTCCTTTTCTGATATTATATACCTATTTTAAATAAAATTCCATTATTATCTAAACCCACATGTTAACTACTAACCACTTCTTACTATAATAAGACACTTTTTAAAATGCACAGACTCACCTAAGCCCATAAAGTTGTGACGTTACAACCGTTGCGACTGTCGCAACAGATTAAGTGTTATCCGGCAGCTCGTCCGTGTACTGTGTGAGGAATTTCTTCACTGTCTCCCACAACCGCTTAACAGGGAGCCCACACAGAGTCATGTTTTTGAGAATACTCACCAGCTCATAAGCTATGTACAGAAGCCCAAAGAACTCCGCCACCCCGATGGCATTAACTGGCAGATACGACCGGATCGCTTCTGGAATGAAGCCGATCAGGTTTAAGTGTACGATCCGATCAAGTATCAGTAGGAACGCCAGAGACGCTACCATGGAGATCTTCCGTATCGCACCGTCAATGCCGAAACAGCTGTTAAACTCATGCTCCTTAATCGCTCTGATGCAGCCGAAGCAGGTATCCATCACTACTGCTAAAATAACCAGTTTAATAATCGGGCTTCCCCATGCCAGGGCAAGCAGTTCTGTAATTCTATCCATTTCCATTATCCTCACTCTTTCTCATATTCTTTTCCGGTGATCTCCTGGTACTCAGCTGCCGTGATCCACCGGTCTACGGCATTACGTGTCATACCTAAAGTCCATAAACCTGCAACATAAAACAATTTTACCTTTTCATAGTTTTTACTCATAATCACACCTCTTCCGCTATGCCGGACATCATCTGTATGTAAGCTACCTGGGCACTTAATGCCTGAACCTGCTTTTGCGAATCTTCATACTGTTTCTGTATCAACATAAGAGTTTTATGATCTACAAAGGGATAACAGACATAGCCGTTAAAAATCTTGTCTCCATTCTCATCAAATCTGTAAAGCAGATCTCCTGTTTTTTCGTCTCTGGCATTACTCCCATCTTCGTTGAAAATTAATTCATACTGAGGTTCGTATTTATAGCCTTTTATAACTGCATCACACAAATTACCGAACATCTCAGATCTTGTTTGCTCTGTCACAAAAACATGCCCATAATCTTCCTGTACTGTATCTAAGGCAATAATTTCATAATTCTCATTTACATATATCTTCATATCAACCTTCCCTTTCATAATAACCAGA
>JAEYPZ010000029.1:0-2957 GCA_023410275.1 Bacillota bacterium | reverse complement strand
GGCCCTGTGCCATAAATTAAACCGCCTGGTTGCCATTAAAGTATTAAAGGAAGAATTCAGTTCTGACAGTAATTTTGTCGGTAAGTTTAAAATGGAGGCCCAGTCAGCGGCCAGACTTTCCCATCCTAACATTGTTAATATTTATGATGTTGTGGATGAGGGTGATCTCCATTTTATTGTAATGGAATTAATTGAAGGAATTACGTTAAAAAATTATATTGTGAAAAAAGGCTGTCTTGATATGAAGGAAGCCATCGGCATTGCCATGCAGGTTGCACAGGGAATTGCAGCAGCCCATGAGCAGGGGATCATTCACCGTGATATTAAGCCCCAGAATATTATTATTGCAAGAGACGGAAAAGTTAAGGTGGCAGATTTCGGCATTGCCAGAGCGGCATCCTCCCAGACAATGAGTGCAACAGCAGTGGGATCGGTTCACTACATATCGCCGGAACAGGCGCGTGGAGGTTACAGCGATGTGAGAAGTGATATCTATTCACTTGGTATCTCATTATATGAGATGGTTGCAGGCAGAGTGCCGTTTCAGGGAGATAATACTGTCACAGTAGCCCTGGCACATTTAGAATCTGTGATTACGCCGCCCAGTTATTATAATGACATGATTCCGGTGGCACTGGAAAACATCATATTAAAGAGCACAGAGAAAAAACCGGAATACCGGTATTCTAATATGTACGAAGTGATTTCAGACCTGCGTAAGGCTCTTGTTAATCCAAACGGGGATTTTGTGCTAAACCATCCACCGGTGGATGATTCACAGACCGTTATTATTGGAAAACCGGAACTGGAACAGATCCGTTCCGGCCGCAAACCCCAGACGGAGCAGCCGGTCAGACGCGCCCCCAAAGGGCAGGAGTATGATCAGAAATACCAGTCCTCGTCCAATTACGACGGACAGCCTGGATCTGGCAGAAAAAGAAGAAATAACAATGACGAAGATATCAATCCGAAGATTGAAAAACTTTTAACTGCGGCAGGAGTAGTGCCTGCCATTATTATTGTTGTAATTCTGGCAATCGTATTTTCCAAAGTGGGCGGATTATTCCGTTCCGGATCCGGAAAAGAACCGGATGTAACTACAGTTGCCCCTACGGAAGAAACTCTCAGCGAAAAGCAGGTGAAAATGCCTGACGTGAAAGGACTTGATTCTGAAACAGCAGAAAAGAAGTTAAAGGACAACGGCGGTCTGTATATGAAAATCAGTGAATATGAGTATTCGGATACGATCATTAAGGGGGATGTGATTTCCCAGGATCCAAAGGCGGATACCATTGTGGATAAATACTCTGCTGTCTATGTGGTAATCAGCAATGGACCAGAGAAAGCCTCCATTGACTTGAAAAAACTGGAACTTGAATCTATGGATACCGCTTCTGCCAAGTCTCTGCTGGAAGGCAAGGGACTGGTTGTCAATGTGGAACAGAAAAACAGCGATACCGTAGCGGCAGGCAAGGTAATCAGTTATAGCCCGGGTGAGGCAAAAGAGGGGGAAACCATTACCCTGTTTTCCAGCAGCGGCCCGGCACTGGTCAACCCGGTTGCTGTGCCAAATCTGGCAGGACAGACACAGGAGGTTGCAGTAGAGATGCTTGCTGACGCCGGACTGGTTCAGGGAACCGTTACCGAAGCTTCCTCTGAGACAGTGGCAAGAGGCAATGTCATTAGTCAGTCTGTTACGGCGGGTAGTCAGGTGGAATCAGGAAGTGCTGTAAATTTTGTGATCAGCACAGGAAACGGACAGGAGTCCAAGTATAAATATCTGGCTTCCATTGATAAATCCTTCTCCCTCCAGAATATCATTGGTCCGGGATCAGGAAGTACCCAGCTGACATTAAAAATCCAGCTGAGACAGTCAGTAAATGTACAGGATACCGTTCGTGAACTCATGGGACCCACCACATTAAAAGGGGATCAGATGCTTCCGGTTTCGTTTAAAAATATAGAGGGCGCCTATAATGTAACAAGCGGGTCAGTAGAAATTGTAAATGTGGAAACAGGTGAGGTGGTTAATTCTTACGCAATCACTTTTGTAGCTGTTCCACAATCCTAAGGAAGCGTATATGACAGGAAAAATATTAAAAGGGATTGCTGGATTTTATTATGTCCACAGTAAGGATGGGAATCTTTACGAATGTAAGGCCAAGGGAATATTCCGGAACAGAAATGTGAAACCTCTTGTAGGAGATGATGTGGAGATTACCGTTCTTGATGAAGGAGAGCGGAAAGGAAACATTGAAGAGATTCTGCCCAGAAAAAATGCCCTGGTGCGCCCTGCGGTTGCCAATGTGGATCAGGCATTGGTTGTGTTTTCCATTACTCACCCGGAACCTAATTTCAATCTGCTGGATCGTTTTCTGGTAATGATGGAATCTCAGGATGTGCCCGTTCATATCTGCTTTAACAAAATTGATCTGTCAGAACATGAAAAAATGGCGGATCTGCGTAAGATGTATGAAACAGCCGGTTATCCCGTTTATTTTACAAGCATCTATGAGAATAAAGGAATTGGTACTGTGAGAGATATTCTTGCAGGAAAAACCACGGTTCTGGCAGGACCCTCCGGTGTTGGTAAGTCGTCCCTGACCAATCTGCTTTATCCGGAAGCAGAGATGGAAACTGCACGGATCAGTGAAAAAATCCAGAGGGGGAAACATACCACCAGACACTCGGAGTTATTTGGAATTGGCAACCAGACCTACATGATGGATACACCCGGCTTTAGCTCCATGTATTTAGAGGACATGGAGTGCGGCCGGCTAAAGGAATATTTTCCTGAATTTGAACCCTATGAGCCAGACTGCCGATTTTTAGGCTGTGTGCACATTGGCGAGAAAGTCTGCGGCGTAAAAGATGCCGTCACAGAAGGAAAAATCAGTCAGAGCCGTTATGATAATTACCGGCTTCTGTATGAGGAACTGAAAGAAAAAAGGAGATAC
>JAEYPZ010000192.1:0-4771 GCA_023410275.1 Bacillota bacterium | reverse complement strand
CACTCCAAACTGAGTGGCAAACTCCCGGACTGTTAATTCCCGTTTGTTCTGACAGACAAGTTCAAATATTTTTGGAAGTCGGTTTTCCATGATTTCCTCCTTTATGTGCTCAGTATAGCATTTCGGATGTTTTGCCCGCAAAACCAATTTGCTTCACAGGCTTTGCATACTTTGGTATATAGGGAACAAAAAGAGACACCTTTCAGTGTCTCCCATAACTTACATAATTAGAATGGTTACAGATTAATATCGTCATTAATATTTTTCTTATAACTATCTTTTATGAAATATCTTTTTATTTTTCTTTCCCGACCAGTTCTGCGGTTTTTAATATTTTTCTTTTTGGATTTTCAGGAAACCAACCCTTTTCCACTCTCTTTTTCTGCTCAAAAATTTCTTTTATACTCCACAAAAGAGAACAGCCAAGGACTGCAGACAGCGACCGCTCCGTAGAAGAAGGAGACAAAAGAGAAATTACAAAGCACAATAGTCCAAATATCAGAAACAAGGGCCATATTTTAACAGTAAAATAATACTCTGCCTTAATAACAACTGGATGCAGTAGTCCGATAATCAGAAATGTCCCTATGCCAATGATGATTCCATCATAATTCATTCAGTAGTACCTCTCTTAATTACATTTATTACATTGTATTAATGGAATTTCAGGTTTATACGGATAAATTCCGGAAGAAACTTGCACTTTGCCTTAATCTAACGTATGATTTTATCACATAATCAATATTTTGGAGAAACGAGGTTTCCTGTATGAAAATAAGCAGATTTGGTGGTTTGATTGCAGCAGCCAGCAAAAAAGCGGCACTGCCCATGCTGAAAGTCGGCTCAATTACGATTATCAAACGAATCGTTATTTCTTTTCAGCAAGCCGGAATTTTTCCCATTGTTGTCATTACCGGTGCAGATGAAGATGAAGTAAAATATCAGCTGAGCAATTATGGCGTCATCTTCCTTCCCTATGAACAGACGGATCAGCTTGAAATGTTAGACTGCATAAAACACGGATTACGGTATCTGCAGGGGAAGTGTGACCGAATTGCCTTTACTCCTGTAAATGTCCCCATGTTTACACCAGATACACTGATTCGGCTGAAAAACACCAGTGCGAATATTGTAATCCCTTCTTTTTACGGGAAAGGAGGCCATCCGGTAATATTATCGGATCAGATTATTCCGGATATCTTAAACTACAACGGTCCTGACGGTCTGCGGGGAGCAATCCGATTACTAAGAGAGGATACTTTATGGCTGCCTGTGGCGGATAACGGAGTTTTAACCAGCGTACGTAATGTGGAACAACTCCAGGAACAGCTTGCTGAGCACAACAATGCCATCGTTCACCCAATGCTGCATATGAGCATCGAACGGGAAACTGCCTTTTTTAACGCACGCCTAAAGCTTCTTCTCTATCTGATCTCGGATATGCATAATGTCCGAAAAGCATGCAATGCCATGTCACTATCCTACGGAAAAGCATGGGACATGTTAAACCAGCTGGAAACAGAGCTGGGGTATTCCGTGGTTTTTCGAAAGCAGGGAGGCAGACAGGGAGGGAACACGCTTCTGACGAAAGAGGGTTTTGCATTTTTGTCCACCTATCAGCAATTTGAAGAAGAGGTGTTTCACTTCACCCAAAGCCGCTTCCACGATTTATTTCTATCCTCTGAATTATTATAAAGCATACCAAGTTCCTTTTTAAAAGAACTTGCAGACAAATACCACCCCTTTTACAATAAAAATAGCAGTAATCTGTTGATTCGTTCAGAAAACTGCTTTCTTATGAAAGGAGTGGTTTTTTGTTACACAATCAGCAAAATCTAAGCAGTCTGATCCTGGCAGCAGGTTTATCTTCCCGTATGGAGAATTTTAAGCCTCTGATGCCTTTTAGGGGTAAAACACTGATCGAAAACACCATAGACAGTGTACTCTCAGGCGGTGCACAGACAGCCGTTGTTGTATCCGGGTTTAAGAGTGAAGAATTGGAAAATCTCTTAAAGAAACGCTATGGAGATCAGATTCTGCTGGTAAAAAACCAGCACTTTAAGGAAACCGACATGATGACTTCCATAAAGACAGGCTGCTATGCCCTGCCGCCCTGTGATGCCTTTTTTCTGCTTCCCGGTGACATGCCGGTGATATGCCCTTCCACATTTGAGAAATTAGTAAAAGCCCGCAGCCCCCACTTACCCAGTGTGGTAATTCCTACCTTAAACGGGTACCGGAAGCATCCTCCTCTCATTGATGGAAGGCTGATTGCGGATATTCTTTCTTTTCAGGGAAGCGGCGGACTTCGCCAGCTTTGGAAACAGCGTGAAGAACTGATTTGCACGGTACCCGTAGATGATGAGGGGGTCACCATCGATCTGGATACCAGACAGGATTATCAGACATGCATACAAAAATATGAAATATCAGGAGGTAAACTTTAAGCTATGGAGAAGGAACTTAACAGACAACCCTATACCCTGAGTATCAACGGAAAGAATTACTACTCCGATCATGACAAGAAACTGCTTCGTTTTTTAAGGGATGATCTTCATCTGACTGCCACAAAAGATGGATGCAGCGAAGGCGCCTGCGGCACCTGTATGGTTTTGGTTGATGGCGTTAAAACAAAAGCATGCGTAATATCCTTAAGCAAATTGCAGGGAAAACAGATATTGACAGTGGAAGGAATTGCTCCGGAAGAAATGAAGGTTTACGAGCATTGCTTTGCAGCTGCCGGGGCCGTTCAATGTGGTTTTTGTATTCCCGGTATGGTCATTTCTGCAAAGAGCCTGCTGGATTTCAATTTAAATCCAACCCGTACTGATGTGAAACAGGCAATCAAAGGGAATCTGTGCCGGTGTACCGGTTATAAGAAAATTGAAGATGCTATATTAATGGCGGCTGATTTTTTCAGGGAGAAGAAGGAAATTCCACCCGCTCCCTCCTCGCTGCATATGAATGAGACCGCAAAACGAATTGATGCAGAAGAAAAAGTAAACGGTACCGGTATTTTTGCTGATGATATCATAATTGATGGAATGCTGTATGCAAAACCGGTGTATTCCAAATACCCCCGTGCCAAAATTGAACGGATTGATATCAGTAAGGCACTGTTACACCCTGATTGTGAAAAGATCCTTTTAAAATCGGATGTTCCCTGCAATAAAATCGGTCATATCAAACAGGACTGGGACGTAATGATGGGACCTGGCGACATTACACGTTATGTGGGTAATGTTCTGGCTGTTGTGGCTTCCAGAAGGAAAGAGACGCTGGAAGAAATCTGTTCTCTGGTGGAGACTGATTATACCGAATTATCACCGGTTACCACCCCTTTTGATGCATTAAAGGGGGACGCTCCACTCATTCATGAGGATGGAAATGTGATGAGCCGGGCTAATCTTGTGAGGGGTAATGCAGACGAAGCAATCAGTCAGTCTAAATTTGTAGTGACACGAAAGTATAAGACTTCCTGGCAGGAACATGGCTTTATGGAGCCAGAATGTTGTGTTGTCATTCCGGAAGGGGAGGATGGTCTGCTGATTTATACAAGCTGCCAGTCCGTCTATGATGTTCAGAGGGAATGTGCCAAGATGCTGCAGATTCCAAGAGAAAAACTGCATTGCCGCGCACCTTTGGTTGGTGGAGGATTCGGCGGCAAGGAAGACATGTCAGTGCAGCAGTATGCCACTCTCATGGCCTGGGTAACAAAAAAACCGGTAAAAGTGAAATATACCCGCCAGGAATCTCTAAACTATCACGTCAAACGGCATCCCATGGAAATGGAATTTACAACCGCCTGTGACGAAAACGGGATTCTCACAGGTATGAAAGGGGTCATCATCGCCGATACGGGCGCCTATGCCTCTCTGGGCGGTCCGGTTCTTCACCGCGCCTGCACCCATGCGGCAGGACCTTATAATTACCAGAACATTGATATCTTTGGTATGTCTGTCTATACCAACAATGTGGTCTCAGGGGCATTTCGGGGCTTTGGCGTCACGCAAAGCTGTTTTGCTACCGAAATGAATATTAATCTTCTTGCAGAAATGTCGGGAATCGATCCCTGGGAATTCAGGCGGCGTAATGCTATAAAACCAGGAGACATTCTTCCAAACGGACAGACGGCGGATTCCAATACCAATATGACAGCCTGTCTGGATGCAGTGAAGGATTTATTCTATTCCAATCCCTATGCCGGAATTGCATGCGGCTTTAAAAACTCCGGGACTGGTATGGGCAAAAAGGATATCGGCCGCGTTTTATTATCAGTTGAGAATGGCAGGATCCATATCCGCACATCTGCTGCCTGTATGGGACAGGGAATCGGGCAGATGGCACTGACGGAAATCTGTCATGTTACCAACTTAAATCCGGAATTATTTATATTTGAGACTGCCGATACGGTCCGTACACCTGATGCCGGGACCTCCACTGCTTCCAGGCAGACAGTCATGACTGGGGAAGCTGCACGGCGGGCAGGGGAAAAGCTGAAATATGAGCTGGATAAGGGAAAAACGGTTGCAGACCTGGAAGGCAGAGAATTCTTTGGTGAATATTCTGCACTCACCGACCCTCTGGGAGCTGTCAAAGAAAATCCCATCAGCCATGTGTCCTATTCTTACGGCACACAGGTAATTGTTTTAAATGAAGAGGGGGAAATCACCAAAGCTGTATCAGCTTTTGACGTTGGAACACCGGTGAATATCCAATCGGTTGAAGGACAGATCGAAGGCGGCATGCTGATGGGCATTGGCTATGGTGT
>JAEYPZ010000121.1:0-18091 GCA_023410275.1 Bacillota bacterium | reverse complement strand
AGACATCTATATGCAGTTGTTCTGAATGTATTATAACATTTTTTTTATTAAATGCAATATCTAGTTGCAATTTTTTTTACTCTTTGCTATAATAGCCGTCATGGGGGTATAGCTCAGCTGGGAGAGCGAGATGTCCGGTAAACGACCCCTCAAAAAAGAAGTAGATCTGAAGAAGTAAAATGCTGGAAACTCAGATAAATAAAGGGTTTTCGACCATATGGGGGTATAGCTCAGCTGGGAGAGCGCTTGAATGGCATTCAAGAGGTCATGGGTTCGAATCCCACTATCTCCACTTAAACTATAAGCCGCAGGCATGATTGCTTGTGGCTTAAATTATAACTAATAGGGACGGGACACTTGATAAATCAAGGGCGATAAAGGTACATTTTCAGTTTTGAAAATGTACCTTTTTTGCCCCTAATTGTAGATGACAAGGGGGCATTGTTGAGGTTATCCCTCGTCATCCAATTTTGGAAACATGCTTGGCATACAAGGGAGAGGAATTAAGGAAGCAGTATTTATTCCAAACAGATCTAGTTATCCAAACTTAACTTCTCTGCAATCGCTATTAAGGCAATTGAAGCTTCCAGATATCGTTGATTGGTTTACAGATGAAAAAGGATTCCAACGGGGTGGTCATAGAATGAATAAACTGTTTGACCTTTATGGGAAGAAAAAAATAGATATGGTTATCTGCTATTCAATGGAAGATATAGAAAGCTATGAATGCAATTTGGAAAGCGTAGAAAAATCTATTCAAAAGACTGGTATTCTTATTTACTGCATTAGAGATAATATCCTTATAAGAAGCAATGAGATTATCCATTTGTCGTAATCTACAGATGGCTCTTCCTGTAAAATTTCGTAGAGATAGTCTGACGAGATGTGCGGTGAATCAAAATAAAGCTTAGTTATATGTATGACAACAACTAATTTACGGGAGGCGGTAAAACAGAAGCTTATCTAGGATTGATTGCATTTGTTAAAGGCCATCGTAGGCTGACTGCATCAATGTGTGATGAATATGAAAAAGATGGCGGTGTAACAGTATTTTTGAGGTATACATTAAAGCTTTTGACCACTCAGCAGCGGGATCGTTTAATGAAGCTGATTGTTGCAGCGGAAATGCTCCAAAAAAACATCGGGAATTATAGTAACAGCAAAATTTCCATCGCTTTCTGGGTCGGTGGTGGCGTTACACCTAATAATTTCAATGATTATGATGATTGCAAGAAGCGGAAAGATTTCATGTGAAAAGTATCAAAGAAAGTAATTGTATGCCCTTGCTGTGGGAAACCTATTGATCAATCCGATTACGAAGTGGATTCTAAGTTACAGACTGTAAAAATTACGTGTTCTAACAACAAGTACTATTTTTACAAACATAACAACCATACACTACCTGTATATTTTATTGACAGTGAAATCTATAGAAAGTGTCCTAGTATAAGTAAGTAGGCTTTGATGTAGGAGTACTGTTGAAATTTTAACAAAATCGCCCTTTATAATGTAAAAAAATATGGTATAATTAATATATTTAAATCGATTGAGTGGTGATTTTGTGGAAAGGGCTATAAATGATGCTTCCCTAATAAAAGCAGGAGATATTTTTCGATATTATATAGCATTATGTGAATGCTTTAGAATGAAAACTAGTGATAAATTGCAGATTGAGGTTAATGGGGATGTTAGCCTTATTGCAGAATCATCTAAAACTAGTATCAAAAAGAGATAAAGCATCATTTTGGTAATAAAAAACCTAAAGATAAAATTGTTTTATTACAATCAATTTCCCATTTAGGATTATGATACTAGAACCGCTAACAGTTTCCCACAAACATGTTGCGTCTGTATTGAGTCGTTATCTTTCCAAAATGGAAAATTCCATAGGGTGGAAATAGTTTCTTCACTCTAACTAAACTAGATATACATTAAAGAATTAAAGGAGACCGAATTATGACAATTTTAGAAGCAACTTTAAATTTTGTAGGAGCCAGTGTTGCAAGTGGAATAACTTGGGATTTATTAAAAATCTTAGGAACTGAAATATTGAGTAGCTTTAAACTCAAATTTATATCTGAAAAATATTTCAAGGATGAAAATCAATGTAATATATTTTTTGAAAATATTACAAACAAAGAAACTTTTAGCGAGAAAAAACCGCTTAGAGATGTACAGAATGTTTATGTTGATATAACTGAAAATGAAACAATAAAATTCGATCAAGAATTTGAGCTATGGCTTAGAGAATACAAAGAATGCTTTGAAAAACTAATTTTGAAATCTTCTCAAAATGCTTCAGTCAATATTGGAAGTCAAACCAATACTGGTTCAGGCAATATAATTAATACTGGAATTTGGAATGGGAATTTAGGGAGATAATGTAAATTATGGAGCGAATATACAATACGGGTAATTGTAGTATAACTACTCAGGAACTACACCAAAATTCAACAGCTATTAATGCTGGTACATATAATAATATTATTTTTGATGACCCGTTTAAATATTATTCGGAAATAAAACTGAAACAAAACTCAGAACTTGAAAATGAATTAAAACTAATTGAATTAATAATTCAAAAAGACGTTTTAAAAAAAAGATTTCTAGGAAGTGGCGCCAAGTATGAAGAACTGATGGAGGAAGTAAGTAATCCAGAAACTTCAAATTCTTCTTTAGATGATGGGTATAAGTCAATAATATCCTGTATTATTAATGTATCTCAATGCTTTAAATATCCACCTAATAATGATGGATATCTATATGTAAAAGGAAATGATTATTTGCTCGCAAAAATTACTGTAAGTGGATTGTCAATTTATTATTCCGATACTATTGAAACATATCAACTTTATATTGAAACAACAAAATTTGCTAAAGAATTAATAAATAGAATCACACCATTTATTCGCTGTGCAACAACTTATGGTAATTTTTTTCAGTTTGGAGATATATTTATAACTAAAATAGGAAAAGTGCCATTTATTCCAAAAGAAGTTATGTTTAGTGTATCTAATAATATAATTCCCAATTTAATTAAACCATTATACGGAGATAGTCCTGAATGCGGTTTGCGAGAGATTATTCAAAATGCGTGTGATGCAACTAAAGAATTACCGGATGTGAATTTATCAGACAAGCGTATAGATTTGATTGTTGATAAAAATGAGGACAAGACAATATTAACTATAAGAGATTATGGTATTGGGATGACAGAAGATATTTTATTAAGTAAATATTTCGTTATTGGAGAAAGTTCAAAAAAAGGAAATACTACAAATCTAGTTGGTCAGTTTGGAATAGGTGCATTAGCTGCTTTTCTGCTTGGAGATAAAATTGCGGTCAAAACTAAACATTACAAAAGTACATCAGTTTATACATTTAATTATGAATTAACTTCCTCCAATAATAACTCTATTGCCGTGTCAATAAAAGAAGATGAAACCTTTGAATGCGGCACAGAAGTAAGTATAGTTTTAAAAGATACTTTATCAAAGTTAGAGCAATCTCAGTTGGAGAAGGATTTGAAAATTAATGAATGGTATGTATTGCCTGATGTTGAAATAAAATATTCTTATAATGGTGAGGAACAAAAAATTAAATCTTTTGTAGGTCAAAATTATCTCTGGTTACCTCTATTAGATGATAATAAATACAATATTAGTTATTTGGATACACCTCATGATATGAATAATGGTGGTTTTCAAATTATCTATAATGGATTGATGGTTCCTGAACGCTACAATTCCACATCAGCATATCTAAAAATGAATACTTATATAGCAGTAGCTTCATCATCGTATGATATCAGTTTAAATTTGGAGAGAAGCAAGATTGAAAGTGGCCTTGATTTAATAAAAAACCCTTTTGAAAAAGAACTTATAAAAAAAGGTCTAAAAATTCTTGAGGAAGAAAAAAACTGTATCATAGGTGAAGATGGAACTATTTTAAGAACTACATATAATAATGATTATTTAAAAGATATCCCACTATTTTTTACAAACGAAGGGTTTGGCATTTTGAATTCGAATTATCACTATAGTGATTTTATTGAAGTGTATGGTTATAATGGGCATCCTAAACTTAGATTAAGTGATTTGACGCCCAATAAAAAATATATTTTTAAAACTTTTACACCAGATAAATCTTCTTTAGCAACTTTGATTGAAAATGCTAACGCTATTGTTGTAGATAATGAGGAGATTAAAAGATATTTTTATAATGCTATAAATTATAATTATGGATTTAAAACTGACACGATGAAATACTTATATGAAAGAGCTTTTTCTCAAACCTACGATCAAACTTTAAATGCACAAAAATTTTGGGAACAGCATAATGAAAGAAAAAAGAGGGATTTCGAGCAATTTTTTGAAGAACCCGAAAATATTTATATATGTAATAATAAATTAAGTTGTGATTTTATGAATGAGATAAAAGAAAAGACAAAGGGTACTGTTGTAGCTTATTTTAATTATTTAAGATATAAATTTTGCGACAGTAATTTTGATGTTGGAATAGTAAAATGATAGCTGAGGCTGTCCTAAATTTTGTGTTTCTGTTCTGTGCGACAAGGTCAACTTTATATATACGATATTTTTAAATAGTTGCTTGAAGAAATCTCAAAAAAGGCAGGAGCTGCACTCGTAATTCAGGTTAAAACGGGAGTTGTAATGGTTTCCAATCTTTATTGAGTTAAATAGGTAGTGAATTTATACTTTTCAAATATAACAGCTTCAAGGGTGTGTGAGCCCATAGTATGAAAGCAACATTTTTCTCGATAAAAACACCATATATTGTGCTGGAATGTGTCGAAAATAGCAGTAAAACGTCGTAAAATCCAGTGGACATCTTTCGTATGACACATGTTGAAGCGGTGATAATGATGACGTATTGTGGTTTGAACAAGAAAAACAGGGGTTAGACCACAAGATGTTGTGGCTTTTGGCTGAAAAATGAGCAAAAAACGGGGCTAAAAAATGCGATTTTTAGCCCCGTTTTTTTAGCTCTTCCACGGATGACATAGGTTAGTTAAAGGCAAAATCGGTTCAAATTGTTTTTATAGATAGGGAAAAGGATGGGATATAGCTTAGCTGGGAGAGCGAGATGTCGGGTGTGCGACCCCTCAAATACAGATTTAAGAAAGTAAAATGCTGGAAACCTGTGTAAATAAAAGGTTTTCGACCATATGGGGGTATAGCTCAGCTGGGAGAGCGCTTGAATGGCATTCAAGAGGTCATGGGTTCGAATCCCACTATCTCCACTTAATCAATAAGCCGCAGGCATGAACGCTTGTGGCTTAAATTATAACTTATAGGGACGGCACACTTGATAAATTAAGGGCAAGGGGGTGTTTTTGAGATTATACAAAAGAGACAATTAATTATGGCGAGAAAGTAGATAACCAAATAATAAATCACCATTATTTATTGAATTATTTTACAATTTGTCATAAAATAAATAAAGTACTCAAGTTAAAAATGTAGGTATGTATAAAATTTATGTAATATTTTTGAATATAGTTGGAGAAATCAACGATACGGGTGAGATAGATGTGAATATAAGAAAATATATTAAGATGATTATTAATTTAGGGGTATTAATAAGATGGTTGGAAAAGAAAAGCATAAAGAAAAAATAAAGATAATTTTGAATATAAAATATGGAAAATATTATAATGAGTTATCTGTAAGAGATTATCTTCTTATTAGATTTTATCAATTTCAATTATTAATTCGTAAAATACAACGATGGATAATCATGGTATTAAAAGAGTGGTTTAATATTACTTTCATAATATCGACAATTGCTGTCTTAGTATATTTTTTATTAGCTTACTATATTGGTAATTACTACAAGGGGTATGGATTAAGAAAAACACTATGGGATAATAGAAATATTCTGTTTACTTTTTTGGTTGCATCTAACCTTATTAAGTTTACGGTAAATACAAATAAAAGAAAAGGTAATTTAGCTCGAAGGCATGATATGTATACAGAGTTGTATTGCTCTTTTGTTTATATTGTAGGTCGATTTTTCAAAGAAAACCTAGGATTAGATTATAAAGATGGTTGCCTGTATACAAAAGATGAATTAGAAGATAAAAAAACGAAATGAACATTGTATCAGTAAAAGCAAAAAAATTTTTGCTTTTTTGCACTAATCTAGAAGAAGAATTACCAATAGTTAAGATTACTAGAGAAATAGACCTCTACTTTAATAATGATAAAGAAACTAATAGCATAAAGACTATTACTGAGACTTTTACAAGAAGATATAAGAATATTGAAGTAATAACAATTAAAGCAAATACCGTTCTAATCGATACAGTATGGGAAGTTATTGAATATTATTTTGATTTTAATTTGATTTTTGGTGCAAAGGAGAAATATAGAATAGACATATTTATTCAAAGAAAAATAGTTGAAATATGTATGAAAAATAAGAATAATCATAAATGGCTAAAGCGGCAATATGAACTGGCAAGTATGTCAAGAATTGGATACGAAATTTACAATTCGGATTATGAATATGATAAAAGGGAGTACAGGTAAAAAAATTGAGGATATTTATTGAAATATTATTGAAGGAGAGAGATATATGCCATTAGAAAAAGGTGGTAGAGCTGATAAGGCAGGTAATAGATATGAAATTAATTGGGTTATATATCAACTTCTAAACATAATTGATGAAAAAATTTATAGTGTTACATTGGAAGTGCTTGGTGAGGATGAAAAAGGGACAGATTTATTGATTGTTTCGAATGAAGGGATTAAAGAGCATCAGCAATGTAAAGCACGTAATGCAAGTAAAGATGTATGGGAATTTTCTGATTTAAAAGTAAAAAATGTTTTTAAAAATTGGAAAACTCATTTGGATCGGGATGCAACTAGATGTGTGTCATTAATAAGTCCTGTAAGCTGTAGTTATCTTGTGGATTTGAATGATAGAGCAAATAATACAAATGGAATAGCAGATGTATTTTATGATTATCAAATTAATAATTCCAGTAAGGAATTTAGTAGATTTTATTATAGCTATTGTAATGAGATGGGTTTGAACAATTCTAATTATATAGATGTTGCAAAAAGTATTGATTATTTAAAAAGATCATTCTATAAACAAGTATCCGAATATGAAATGAATGAATGGACAAAACAAAAAATTAACCATCTATTTGTTACAAACGAAAGCATTGTTTATAGTTTATTAGTTTCGCTAATAGTGATGGGGGATATATTAGGAAAAGAGATTACAGTTACCTTCTTAAACAATTATTTTATAAGAGAAGGTATTGTTTATAGAAGTATTAATCTGGATACCAGAATTTATCCTAGAATAAGCGAACTTAATAAGGAGTTTCAAGAATTGTTTTTTCCATTAAAAGGTGGTTATATTAAGAGAAAAGAAACTCAAAAATGTTTAGATTTTATAGATGTTGAAAAATCAATTATTATACATGGTAAAGCAGGATATGGAAAAAGTGGATGTACGCAGGAGATTATTTCATATTGTAAAGAAAAGCACATTCCGTACATCGCTATTAAATTGGATAAACATGTGCCGATAAGAACTTGTGAAGAGTGGGGGAAATCGTTAGGTTTACCTGGTTCAATACCACATTGTTTGAATGTAATATCTAAAAATGAAAAAGCTGTTATTATATTAGATCAGTTAGATGCATTACGTTGGACACAGTCAAATTCATCAGAGGCCATCATTATATGTATGGAATTGCTTCGTCAGGTTAATTACTTAAATTATGAAAGAAATAAAAAGATAACAGTAATATTTGTATGTAGAACGTTTGATCTAGAGAATGATAATAATATAGAATCTATTTTCAAAAATAAAGAATCTAATAAAAATGAAGTATGGGAAAAAGTAGTAATTGATAACTTTGGAAATGAAGTTGTCCAATCAATAGTAGGTCAAAAGTATACAGATCTTCCCCCAAAGCTTAAAGAAATATTAAGAGTGCCTAGTAATTTATATATATGGCAGCAACTAGAACCGAATGAAAAGAACAATAGCTGTACGACCACCAGTAACTTAATAAAAAGATGGTACGAGCAATTAAAACGAAATTGTAAAGTAGCTGGTATTTCTGAAAAGGTAATAATAGAAACGAATGAAAAGATAGTTTCTTTTATGGAAAAAATGGGAAGATCGTTTTTACCAAAAAGTATAATTAAAGCTGAAGAGACTGCTTTGGATTATCTGAAATCAGTTGGGTTAATAAGCATAAATAAAGATAAAATTTCTTTTATTCATCAATCATTTCTTGATTGTTTTATATCAGAAAGAATGTTGAATCAATACTATGAAGGAGTAGAAATTGATGACATTATTGGAGATAAAAGAATTCAATCACCAGGAAGACGTTACCAAGTACAAATGCTATTGCAAAGCATCTTGGAATATACTAGTGAAGATTTTTTGGCATGTGGTTTAAGATTACAGGAATCAAGCAACATAAGGTTTAATATTAAATATTTATTTTATGAGATATTAGGACAAATTACGGATCCCGATGATATTGTTAAGAAATTTATTGTTGAAAAATGTAATAATGAAATGTTTCTAAATACCGTCATACACGGGAGAAAACAATATATAGAGATATTAAGAGAAGAAGGGATTTTGGATAACTGGTATAAGGTAAGAGAAAATAAAAATAGAGTTTTGAATCTTATAAGTAGCATTCGACCTAATTACGATGTTGAAGATATAATATTTCTGACGAAATATGCTTTTATATCGGATATTGATGACAAGATGATTGCAAGCTGCTTTTCGTTTGATATTAATGAAGATATTGATGAAATGTTTGAATTCAGAATGAAAATGTATAAAAAACATCCCGAACTTGCGGCTGAATCGTATATTGATTTGAAATCTATGTTAAAAAGTTGCGAGATGAGGACTATAAAACTAATTTCTTTTTGGATTTCTGCTAAAATAAAAAGCAAAGGTCAAAACTTGTATAGATATGAAAAAGAATTGCTAAATTCTAATGATGATATATTTATTCATCATAGTAATGAGGTGCTAGATGAACTAATAAAATATTTGCCCGAAGAAACAAATACAAATTTTAGCAATTGGTCAAGGAAATATGTCTATACAAATAGTCTAGAGCGAACTGTTATTGAATTAATAAAAAAAGCAAATATTGCAAGCATAGAAATTGATCCTATTCAATTTTGGAATAGATATGAAAAATGGATGGGAAAGGGATATCCGATATTTAATGAGATTATCTTGCATGGTTTTTTATTTCTGTCGAGTGATTTTAGTAATGCAATTGTAGAGTATATAAGCAAAGATTTTGATTCAAGAATTTTTGATTTGACCAGTGGATCTGATAATGAATTAGGATTAGTTAAGAAAGTACTTGAAATTCATGCTAATACATGCAGCAATATTATTTTTAAAAAGCTAGAAAACAAAATTTTCATGTATAAATCTCCTAAGGCAACAAAATATTACATAAATCGGATTAATCAAAATAGAACAAAAGAGTATGAGCCCGTGTATTGGAGTTTTTGGGGAGACTTACAATATGAATTATTACACTGCTTACCACAAGAGAGGCTGAGTTTAAGTGGATGGGATTTACTAAAAGTATTACAACGACGATTTAATCATATCACAACTATATATCAAAACTATAATGGACATGGTGGTTGGGTTAAATCTCCGGTATCAGGGAAAATAATAGGAGTAAATAAGTGGAAAGAAATAATATCTAATAAAAAAATTGAAAATAGAAGTAGACATATAGGTAAAGAGGTGGAAGGTGGCTTTATTGAAAGTTCTATAGAAATGTTTGCCCAGGACTTTCAGTCAGCCACCAGTAAAGAACCTGAGAAGATGATTGAATTGGTTCTCAAAAATAAATTAAATGTAAATAAGCAATTCGTTGATTCATTAT
Organism: Bacillota bacterium; assembly: GCA_023410275.1. Lineage (GTDB taxonomy): Bacteria > Bacillota > Clostridia > Lachnospirales > Lachnospiraceae > Anaerocolumna. The sequence continues at coordinate 8,154 of JAEYPZ010000121.1, read as the reverse complement.
TTAGTGGTATAGTAGTCTCTGAAAAGATAAATTTAATTGATCAGAAATTATTGGAAAAATTAATGATTGAATTTCCACCAGATATGGAATCTTGGAGGGCTAGATATTTTTGTGATATTATAGAAAAGAAAAATGAGGTTTCCTGGTCTATAGATATTTTAATGATTTTAAAAATGATTGCAGAGAAACATGTAAACCCAATCTTAGAAAAACCCAATGTCACATGCCCTGATGATAATGAAATGAAATCATGCAATATGATTCAAAGTAATGCATTGAACTGTGTTAGAGGGTCTGCGGCAAGAGCAATTGGAAATATACTTTGGGATAATAACGGAAAATTTAGTTTTTTTAAGAGTACTATTGATACATTGTCAAAAGAAGAAAATATAGCAGTTAAGTATGCAAGCTTATGGGCATTATGGCCAGTGTATAACATTGACAGAGTTTGGGCGGCTGAAAAAATTATTAGTTTATTTGAAGAAGATATTAGATTGACATGTTTCCATGATACAATAAAAATGTTCTTTCTATTATATCCAAAGTATAGTGATAGAGTTATTAATTTGATAAAAAAATGTTATGAGTCAGAGGATGAAGAAATAATTAAAATTGGTGGATATAGCATTATGGAGATGCATCTGAGACACGGAGAATTTCCTGAAATTATTAATAATATTTCTTCAATGAGTAGGTTACAAGCAGAAGCAGTTTTGCAGATGGCTATTACGTATTTTAATTTAGAAGATTTTAATAAATTATCTAAAAATATAATAATGAAATTTCGCAATGAGCAGGTAGATGTTGAACAACCATTATCTAGGATGTTTTATCAAAATTTTGTTAATCTTAAAAGAGATAAAAATTTTTTGATAGATCTAATGAAGTCAGAACTAAGTAAACATATTGTACATGCCTTCACACATTATCTTGAAGAAAATGCTCTTTCTGTTGTTGACTATTCAGAAATAATTCTTGCATTATGTGAAAAAATTTTGAGTAGAGAAAGTGATGAACTGCGACAGATGTGGGGAATAGAAGATGAATTATCTAAGCTCATAATAGGATTATACGATGAGACAGTTAATTCAGAAAAGAGCAATTATAATGATATTGCAATGAAATGTATGGATTTATGGGATATAATGTTTGAAAAACAAATTGGTTCAACAAGACAAATTAGCCAGCAATTGATGGATCGTTAGATGTATGTACTTCCAAGATAATTGCTGCAATGTTATTCTTTAAACAATATTAAACCGCCCGTTACATCGGAAAACGATGAGAACGTATGAGGGATAAAATTTTGCGTGGGATTAATTATAATGGTCATGTGGTGAGCGGCAGACCGAAAATTGCCTACAGCAGAGTATTTGAAGATGAGACCCCCTGTAGAAAAATTCTTGCTCGAACTGCAAGCCAATGTTGTCCCAGTAAAAACCTAAGTTGATGATAACAATTACCACATAGGGGGGGCCACTTCTTCAATAGAGAGAACCGAAAGACAGAATTTGATGCAGATTATCAAGAACTGCTCAGTGCCTGATAAGTTTATATTCTAATGCAAAGGATGGTGTGTATGGTAGTAAAAGGAACCAACCCTTATGGTCAGTTAAAAACAAAAGAGGTTATTGCAATTTTAGATGGAGATACTAAGTATGGTACCTATGAATTTGATGATGGCACAGACATTACGGTTGCAATGCCCTATCTCAGCGCTTCTGCCCTTCATTAACTTTCAATATACAAATGTAAATTATCAAAGATAACAACTGTTTTATTAATACTTCTTATTATGAATATATACACAAGTGTAGAATAGCAATAATGGGAAGTAGGTTGAGCATGGATTTAGATGCAAGCTACTGCTTAATTAAGCACCATACAAAGGAGATAAATATGACTTATACTCTTGAACAGCTTCAACGAAAAAAAACCCCCATTTACTCTTTAAAAGCTCCTTTGAGTTTAGCTAAAAGAGAAAGCGGACTTGAAACACACCAGATTTATCGTAATGAGTTTATGCGAGATAGAGATAGAGTACTCTATTCAAAGGCCTTTCGTAGATTAGCCGGAAAGACTCAGGTATTTTTATCAGGTGTGGATGATCATCGAAGAACAAGATTAACTCACACTTTAGAGGTTTCTCAAATTGCTCGCTCAATTGCGGCTTCTTTGAGATTAGATACAGATTTGGTTGAAGCAATTGCACTCGGACATGATCTTGGACATACACCTTTTGGGCATGTGGGAGAACGGACACTACATGAAATAATGACTCCACAGGTTCAACATATTTTAGGCGAAACCTGCCCCTTAAATTTACTTGAAAAAGACGAAAAGATTTCAGAAGAACTAGTTTTACATTTGGGCTTCAAGCATAATACCCAAAGTTTGAAGGCTGCCATGAAGTTAGAAAAAAATTATGGAAATAATGGATTGGATTTAACTAATTTTACGCTCTATGGAATACAAGCCCACTCTAGTACACAGTATAAACAGGGGCGGATAAGTAATTACGATAAATTATCTTATTATGATTCATTTAAAAAGAGTGGATGCATGTTAAAAAATGGTCAATTTGCATGGTCTTTGGAAAGCTTCGTTGTGGCTGAAGCTGACGAAATTGCACAACGTCATCATGATGTAGAAGATGCAATAATAGGGAACCTGGTATCAAGAGAAGAAATCATCAGTATTATTCAGCTGCATTTTAATAAACATTTAAGTGCTAATGATAAGCGTATGTTAAAGCAATCAAAAGAACTTGATGAAGAAACCTTTATTGCAACTATTTCAAGAATTATTGTTAATATGTATGTCAGTAAATTAATCAAGGCATCTGTTTTTAATATAAATACTTATATTTTCCAGGAAAATATTAAACAAACCTCTTTTGCGGAATACCTGAAGGCTCATTCCCCAAATCACACTAGTATAAAGAGCATAATTTCGTATAATACCCAAGCAGAGGATAATGAATTTGCTGAGCAATCAAAAAAATTTGAAAGAACTATCACCGATAGAGTATTGTCATCTTATGATATACAAACTGCTGACGCAAAAGGCAAATACATTATCAGAAAAATATTCCAAGCATACTATGCTACACCACAACAACTTCCAAATCACTGTGTATATGAGTTTTTGGAGGCTTATGATCCAGTGAAATATGCTCAAAGTGAGTTGTTAAAAATGGCCAAAAGTGATGGTATTGGAAAGGTACGCAGCATCTTTTCTGTTGTTATTAGTAATTTCCAATCAGAAGATATTAATGCAAAAATGATTTTAATGCGAATTATTTGTGATTATATTGCTGGTATGACAGATACATTTGCACAAAAAACGTATGAGGAGCTTTATGGTTAATATTTTGGAGAATTTCTATACCATAAATAATGAAATAAGTGATTGAGGGTTGAGCATGAGTAATTTATTTTCAAATCAGAGTTTCGGAAGAACAATTTACTAACATAGGGGATTGCCTTTATATGTAACAGATGAATTCAACTTCTATACATTCCGTGAGGACTTTTATGGAAAAACGGTATGTGAATTACATATTTGGAACTTACGTTTTGGAACACTGGAAAATAGATAACTTTGGAGGATATTATGAAGCAGATAAATACAAAAGAATTTGCAGATTCATTTGCAGCTATGCTTGAAGAACTAATGCATGACTTTAAATATGTAGGAAAATGGAATTGGGGCGATCCAGCTGGTCAAATAGATAAATTACCAACGTATGAGATTACATCAAAAAAAGGAATCATATGGTGTACTATTATTGAATGGGGTAATGCAACTACTCTTGAGCCAAATAGAAAGGGAATCGTAGCAACATTTCCTGTAAGAGACAACCGATCATTAGGGCATATAATGGCTACAAATATTCCGTATGAGTTTAAAAGAACTTACACTACTAGAGCATATTCAGAAGGTGAAAGTGTAGAAATAAGAAATTATGGCAAAGTAACCGTTGGTAGAGCTGGAATAAAAAAAACGGATTTTTTTAATTATATGACAATGCATTATCCAGATTTGGTATTTGTTGATGAAGAGAATAAAAAATATATTAAGGCATTTGAATATGAAGGAAATTTAAGTAAAGACGAATTTGCTTTACAAGTCGTTAAATTAACTTTCCTTATGGATGAATTTAAGAAACCGTATAGAAAGTTATAATATAACATTTCAGGTATTACATCACAAAATCAAGGTTAAAAGAGGAGTTTTTTCTGCTAAAGGACACTCCTTTTTTTAATGCCTTTTTATAATAGATAAAATGGTGAATAAAGGAGTGAACTGAACATACATGGTAAAAATTTGCAAAAGTTTTTCTTAGAACATATGAATATAACACTGCCAACAATTTAATTTGCGTTCTTTGGTTTCAATGGAAACCGAGAGACACTCTTTTTTTTACAACCTAATAATAACTTAATTAAAAATGGGCGCCGTCTTTGAAAAAAAGATGGTGCCTTTTTTATTTTCAGCGAAAGGAGTGCAAAGTATGAATCAAAATGCAAAGCCAACAGAAATAAAAGGTGCGGGAGCAACCAGTTTACCCAAACGCTATGGTGTCTCACTTCCACAGGATCTCTCACGCTGTGAAGGCTGCCCTTACCCCCATGTCGGTTTCATCTGCTGGAGTCCGGATGGAACCTGTATGAAAACGGATGTTGATGCGATCAACCGCCGCAGCAAGGGTAGGTGAAAAAAATGAACAGCATCATCAGCTGGGTGGGCGGAAAGAAGGCGTTGCGAGAGTTGATTTATCAGCGAATGCCCAAAGAGTTTGGACGTTACATTGAGGTTTCCGGCGGTGGTGGCTGGGTGCTGTTTGGGCGTCCCATGGATACTGCCATGGAGGTGTATAACGATTTCAACTCCGACCTGGCAAATTTATTCAAGTGTGCAAAGGAGCAGACTCTTGACCTGGTTCGGGAGCTGAACTTTTTGCCGCTGAACAGCCGGGATGAATTTAGTGTACTGCGCAGGTATCTCTCAAAGAAGGAATTCACCAGCGAGTATCTTTCAAAGGAGCTGGATCTTGCTGAGCGTCAACTACCTCCACCTGATTATGAGGACATACAGCAGATTCTAACGGAGCATGCGGTAATGAATGATGTCAAGCGTGCCGCTGCCTTTTTTTAGCTCATTCGCTACAGCTATGGGAGCGGCTGTACCAGCTTCGGCTGTCAGCCCTTCGATATTCGAAAGACCTTCCATCTGCTATGGCAGGCCAACCTTCGTTTAAGGGACACAGTCATTGAAAACAAGGACTTTGAAGATCTCATCCGGCAGTACGACCGGGAGAATGCCTTCATTTACTGTGACCCTCCTTACTACCAGACAGAAGGACATTATGCGGTAGAGTTCAGAAAGGAAGATCATTATCGCTTGCGGGATACGCTGACAGTCTGCAAGGGTAAGTTTTTGGTCAGCTACAATGACTGTGAATTTATCCGGGAACTGTACCAGGACTTTCATATAGAAGCAGTTAGCCGTCTTAATAATCTGGCACAGAGATATGACAACGGAAGTGAATACGCAGAGGTATTCATCTCCAACTATGACACCGGAGAACGGCTGAGGGATAAGCCAATACAAATGAATCTTTTTGATCCTGAACTCTTTTTCAGTGAGTCTTAACCGGAAAAAAATATAAAGGAGGAACTTATTTTGAAAATTATGAAAACAAAAGCGGCAGTCGACCACCACGGGCTTCTGACTATTCCTGTGATTCCTGCCGGACTTACCCCTGGTGAACAGGTTGAAGTTGTGCTTGCATCCAGGGGAGATGAAGCAGCTCCACTTCTTTTACTTACGCAGGCAGGGATTGAAGTTGCCATACCACTGTGCGCTCTGCCGGAGGAGGATACGCTGGAAGAGAAGGATGAACCAGAGGATGAGGACGGTCTTAATCTTCCCGGAGAGGTGATGGAGGGGGCGGGGATTTCTGCGGACAGTGATCTGGAAATCATCTGCGGAGATGGTGCGATTGTTATTTTAGCCTCAGATATTTTGAACCGTCTGCCTGAGGAACTAGCTGGGCTCTTTCAGGAGCTTGGAATTCACCCCGATACTATTCGGGAGGTAATGAGGAAGGAGGGATACTATTTATGAATTCAAAAAAAACATACCGAATTATTGACTGCAAGGGCCGTGTACTGATTCCAAAGGAGATGCGCTCCGCGTCTGGAATGGACTATGGCGATATCGTAAAGATGAATGTCCGCCAGGGTGCAGTCAGTATTCAAAAGGTGGAGCTCATCAAGGTGGGAGACCAGTCCCCGGAAGCGGTGGAAGCCTTCGTCCGTGCAGCCATTAAGCAAATGCCGGACGGCACCCAGGAAAAAGTGTCCGTTCCGCGGAAAGACTTATCCCTCTGATTCGAAAAGGACAAGCTGCAGCTGCAAGGATCACGGGAGACTGTTTGCGGTAGGAAGTTTGTATCAGCCGAAGAAGGGAGATAAGTGAAATGGCAACTAAGAAACAATATACGGTTTATGATAACGGGGAGCCGATCGGCGAATACAGCGCCCTGGAAGCAGCAGCGTTGTTAAGCCTGCCATGCGCTACTATTACCTCTTATGCCAGTTCCCGAACTAAGGCACTTGGAAGATATACTTTTGAGGTTGCAGGAACGATTACAGATGATCCACTGGCGATAGTGTGGGACAGGGTGAGAAAAGTAATCTTGACAGCAGGGAGGTGACAGAAATAGATAAAAGGCCTGTGGCTTAAATTATAACTTATAGGGACGGGGCACTTGGTAAAACAAGGGTAAAAAAGGTACATTTTCATTTTGAGAATGTGCCTATTTTGCCCTAATTGTAAATGACAAGGAGGCATTATTAAGGTTATGGAAAAATGGTAATTTATTATGTGTGAGAAGTAGATAACGAATAATAAATTACCATAATTTAGTTGAATTATTATGCAATTTGACATAAAATAAATTAAGTACTCAATTTATAAAATGTAAGTATGTATTAAAAAATTTAACTTTAAAAATATTATATAAATATTTGCATTTGAAATGCTTACATTGGTTATCAATAAATAATAAATTTGAAAGATTTGGATTAATGAAAATTAATTAAGCAGGTTATAGCATCATGATGTACAATTGTTTATTAATCTGAGGTGTTAATTATTATCATAAAGATTTGAGGTGGCTGGGTGAAGCGAAAACTTTGGAAAACAATGCTTTATATTATAATCACAATCATTTTATCTGTTTTTTTGTACTTCTATATTGTAGATTCAATTCAAGATCATAGATTAGTAAAACTAGCTAACGAAGCAGCAGAGAAGGCTATTGAGAGTAAAGATTTTTCTTTATACTACGGATTAGCAGAGAAATCATATGTATCAACTAAAGAAAAATTATATATAGTACTTGCTCTAATTATAGCTGAATTATTAATTATTTGGTACATAATAATAACTTCTACAAATTTAAAGATAGAGAAAGATAAGTCAGAAACTAAAAAAACTAATATCCTTTCATTAAGAATTAACTACATTATTATTTCAATTATAGGATTAATAGGTTCTATTGTTTATTTATTAAATGCCATAAAGGATCATGAATCCATTGCTATTTCACTTATTCTTCTATCAGACATACTATGCATGTTATTTATTATGTATAATATTCGATACAAGTATATTAAGACATATGGCGAAGATATAGGATACTTCTCTTCCAAAATTATTATAGTTGGATTATCAGTAATGTTAATAATTATTAATTTCTTACTATATAAGCTCATAGCAATTACAGGTATAGATATTATGAAGTGGCATTATTAAAGATTTTAATCAACACAATCTTTCATAATTGTGAAAGAACCCAACACCCCATTATATTTATGATGAACAGACGAGGAAAAATAGTTGCAAAGAGTAAGGTAGTAACATTATGTAGATCAGTAAGGTTTTGGAATAAAACACAAGAGATGTCTGAAAGATTAGTATTAGAGAATATGCTGTAATAGGAATTATACCTCACGTTATGGATAAAGATTTAACAGAATAAGAAAAAAATACATTAGGTGAATTACATAGATTAAAAATCATTTGTCAGATGCAATCAAATTCAAATCTGGTGATATGCTGTTGCTTCCCATTGGTATTAAT
>JAEYPZ010000154.1:0-14384 GCA_023410275.1 Bacillota bacterium | reverse complement strand
AATATATGCTCCTGCTGTTCCTTTTGGCGCAAATATAGCAATTTGATACTTCTTTTTTAATGCCCTTCCTGGTATCACTGAAGTACTTACAAATTGTTGCCAGGTAAATATATCTCCTGCTTTAAATCCTATCAAAGGATTAATGTCCATATTTCTATAACAAATTATATCTTGTTTAAGTCTATGCTTCTTCAATGCTCTCGATATTATATCTGAGTACTTCATGATTTCAGAATCTTTTTCCATATCTCCCCTTAGCATTGCATTAAGCTTTAAGTAAAATTTGTTATCATCAGGCTCAAAGGAATTATAGGTATACTTACTTATTGCATGGGATTCCTCATCTGTAAGGAGCTCTATCCACTCGTCATATTCTTCTCTAAGTACCTTTACTACATCCTGTTGTGGAACAGCCCTAAAATTAGCCAGAGGCTTCTTCGCTTCTGCGTAACTGCTACTATCTATATCCCCGGTTTTAAACCTGATATGATTCCATTGTTTAGCTTTCCTTTTATAGTGCTGTTGATTTTCATCATCTAAGGAATATTCCGCAAGCCTGCCATACTTCTCCGCCTGTCTCTGATTGTATTGCTGATCCTGTTCCTGCTTATAAGATTTTTCAATTGACTTTAATTCTTCTCTTGTCCAGGTAACATCCGCAGTAGATATCCCAAGAAAATATGTACTGTGACTATCCTTGCACCTTGGGTGATAGAGTCCTCTTGCAATGGCTACGCTCATAAGGGGATACGGACCATCAGACGCCTTTCCACCACTCCAGACATCATCGATCAGAACTTTTCCTACAAAGGGAAGACACTTGGGACAGGGGTTTCCACGCTTACTCACAATAACAGTACTGATTCCCCATTCCTGGCGTTTCTCCCCCTCTCCCTGTAAATATGCCCGCTTACTGGCTGTCCGGATTGCCATGTCTGCATAATCTGACAGAGCATGGCGCGCACCATTTTTATACTCTACGCAGTTTAACCCACGGGAGAGCATATCCTTTGTAGCCATATCCACTGCCTTTTCATAAGTACCGGCTCCGGAATTGGCATACACCTGGGCATTAAAAATAGCCTTACGATACTGGTCATTTGCCATTCGTAAGACTGCTGTTTCTGCTTTCTGCATGTCATTACTGGTTGCTTTGATCAGCGCTACCAGTTTTCGGGTGTTCAGCTTGAAAAACTCTGCCTGCATAGCTGCCGAAGCAGGCTTATAACTTTTGAAGCTGTTCTTTATAGCCCGGAGGATCTGCTCCTCCTGCTTTAATCCGCCCTGCTGTCTGGCCTGCCAGATAAGCTCCCCGATCTGAGCATTTATGTTTTTAAACTGCCTGCTGTACTTTTTCTGGTTTTCCAGCTTATATTTCTCCAGAGCCTTAAGCTGCTCTGTCTGCCACATGGACCATTCGTATCCTTCTTTAAGTTCCTCAGCTTTGTGTCGGTTCATATTCCGGATCATGGAGGCGATAAGATCCTGTTCAATTGCCTCAAACGCGGTGGAGATATCGTATTCATTCATGTGATCACCTGCCGTTTGCTAAAACTTTATACCCCTGTGCCTTAAACTGCCGGGTGAGATCTTTTAATTGGGTAACACTTTCACACTTATCACAACGCAGCTCTGCATAGCTATTTTTCTCAATGGCGTAAATGCCGAATGGCACCTGCTCACTTGCCACCTTCAGGAGCCCCTGGTACTCCGACCGGCTCATTTTGTAAAGCTGGTTCATTACCTTCACTTTCAAGAATATTCACCCCCTCCGTATTTAGCCCCGGTTCCTCTGCTTCCATGATACCAAGCTCAGCCTTTAACCGGCTTACCTCTTCGGCCTTCCATGCATCGTCCTTACTGTCTCCCCACATTTCTTCCACCTGAGCCTCTATGCTCATGACGGGGGATCCCGGTCTGGCTTTTGACAGGGTTTCCACCTGACTTTCAAAAGAAGGATTCGCATACTCTCCGAAAGGTATTTCTACTTTTACTTCTTCCACCGGCTGCTTAAGTAGAATGTGATAAGCATTGATACACGCTGACACAATATCCGGAAGAGTCTCCTGCAATGCTTCCACTACTGCATTTCTGGTGTAAAGGGTGGCCTTTTCTTTCTCCCTCTGCGCTTCGGCATTATCCAGCTTCTTTACATCAATGCCAAGAGTACTGGGAGAAATGATTCCCTGCAGACATAGGTCCAGAGCGGTCACATAACTGGCAAGGTAGCTTTCATGGGGTATGGAAGGCTGTTCTGTGTTGATCATGTTCTTTCCATCTTCGCCCATATTATCATCACCGGAAATGAAACGATTATCAAATGGACTGGGTCTCATCAATTCACCTGTTTCTGGATTCCTTGGTATATATGACTCAGGTATAAATGTTCTAGCCCTACCCGCTCGAAGTGCGTCCATCCATTGACTCCAAGCCTCGTCAAAGGCATCGAAGCTGTCCAGTTTTCCATCAAAGATAGAACCTCCACGACCTTCCCATTTTGTACTTTCGTATACCTTTAGAGGAACGGCCAAAATAACTGACTTATCAAATACCCAATCCGAGATATTCTTGGTAGCTTCGATGGTTTCAATATCCACCGGAATTTCTCCACGGTACAGCTCGTTCTTTATGTAACCCTTGCCATAATGCTCATATAACACATACTGCTGTCTGTGATCCATATAAGGTGTTTTGAATACCACTTCTTTAAGGCGGCCATGTTCTTCTATGACCTCGATCCGTTCCCCTGGATACCATTCCAAAATTGGATACTGACTTAAATCGGTGTTGATTGTTACTTTGTAAGCCCCATCACCGATATACAAAACTTCTTTCAATGACCTTTCCAGAGCTTTCCGGAATTTATTTTCCTTTTCAATCTCTTTCCACAATTCCTCCTGCACCGGTACTGTAAATTCAAAATCATTCATATCTGATAAGACTATGCTGGAAAGAATGCGAACGATCAGCCCAGGCAGTCCAGTATGGATCTTTCTCATTTCCATTCCCGGCGTACACTTAGAAGCCCAAAATTTATGTTTATCTGCGTACTCATTCACGCTATGATAGAGCTGTTCCAGTTCGTTGCTATCACCACGGTACCAGATACGGTTACGAATCGCATTCAGTTCATAGTCTATCGTTTCCTGAATTCGGATACTGTAGGGGCTTGACGGCTGTATTTCTAACCAGCTCCGGATTCCCCGTTTTATATTGTCGTTCAATGCCGTTACCCACCTCATTTCTTCTCTACCTCCTCAAATCCTATCAAAGTCCGGTACGGGATCCACCCATACTGACTTGCATTGATTGTATGATCGTTGCGGTCCTCTGGTTCGTCTTTATCCTCTTTCCATGAATAGCGGTCCAGCTCTCCCATGTGCTCTGCGCAGGTGTCGACCACCAAATAACAGCCCTGTGTGATCCAGCCCAGCATGAAGTTAATACGGTCTATGATCTCCACTTTCTTGTATGAGTCATGGAAGTTATACAGGCAGCCTTTAAGCCTTTTATACTTTTTAAGCTCTGTTATCGTTGCCTGATCGGCGCAGTCTATGAATACATCTTTTGCAAGCCCCCACTCCCTCCGGTTCCTTTCCAGAAAGTCCATGAACTTTATTACTGTGTCCGATGGAGCCAACGGTACGGAAAGGTCAGCGTTACTATATACCTTCTCGTCAAGGACAATTACCTTCCGATCCATGGTGATTACCTGATAGATCATTGCAATGGTATCTGGGCTTTTGCTGGAATAAGAGGTATCCAGGGCAGCTGAAAACTTCTTAACCTTTATCTTTCCGGAGTCAATCTGCTGCTTTACCCAGGCTTTGCTGACCACATGCTTCTTCCGGTCAAAGTTCGGGAAGATCAGGCCGGTTGCCTTACCTCTTAAGCCCTGGATCTTGTTCTTCCAGATCTTCGTACCTTTCGGAGTATTCCGGATAATGTTTTCCAGCTTCTCCTTTGACAGACCTAAATTATGGGTAAAAGAAAAGAACCAATGCACCCAGCTGGGCTTTGGTTCCTCTCGTAATTCCTCCAGTATTTCTTTTGGTGTCTCATCCTGCCATTCAGGAAGTGGACGGGAGCAGTTAATATACTCCTTATAAACAGGGAGGTTCGGATCATCAGGGTTAAGCGTCCCCATCAGGTAATCACATCGCATGGCTGACTCTCTTACAAACTCAATATCAGCTGTGTTGATCTCGTCAATGTAAAGGCAGCCGTACTGACCGCCTAGGGCTTTCTGCCACTTCTTTTTGTCACCATAGCCTAAAACATAAATTACCTTATCTCCTCCTGAAGTATGAAAAAGAATGTGCGGGATCTTATCGTCTTTAGTTCCGTTGCCGTTGTATTCAGTCAGTATCCCAAAGTCATCTATAATGCCCAGATCCTTATTGATGATATTCTTCTCAGCGGTACCAGTATCCTTTGCGGCTATGATGTGCAGCTTCTTGGGACTCTCCGCAACCTTAAGCATGAACTTAAACAAACCGCCCGTTGTTTTACCTGCAGCCGTTGTCCCTTCCAGAAACTCCACTGGTGCATCATGTTTAAGAAAGGCTTTGTACTTCTCTGACAAAAGCAGACGTTCATTGCTCATTATCCATCACCACCACGCATCTGCTTGATCAGATCGTCAAGCTTGGTCTTTTCAATTTCCAAGGTGCCGGAGACTTCCAGTTTATCCTTAAACATACCCAGGTGCCTCCCGATCAGCTCCAGGGCTTTTCCTTTATCATTCAACTTAATTTCGATGCCGTTTGCCCCTTCCTTGATTCCTGCAATGGCCCCGATCTTTTCACTTGGAATATCCTCCGTTTGCTTAACCTTTACATAAGGACCTTCTATCGTCACATAATCCGTAACATTGGCGAAGCCGATCTTTGCCAGCTCCTTTAAAACCATGTCCTGAGTGATCTCAGTGCGCTTTTCCCGGTCTTTCATGCGTTTCTGGATATAATCCTCAACCTTAACATTTCTTAACAATCTGGCTCCTGCAGCTGAGGCTGTTTCATCATTTTTTACCTTGAGATACGCCACCTTGTAAGCTCTGGTAGCATTAAGATCAATTAGGTATTCATCTGCAAATATTTTCTGTTTGGCTGTTAATGCCATCAGTCTCACCTCACCTTCCAATCTGACTAATTTTTATATTATAAAAGAGACGGGGTTGACCGCCTCCTGTATTTTTCCATCATACAAAACTATTGACAAATTCTTCCATCTGTTCTATTTCTTCATCATTATAACCAATTTTTTCTTTTATATATTCTATCATATCATCATTATTTAACTTTAAACCAGCAACATTAAATAATATAAGCATGCCAATATAAAAATAACCCCACGGTTCTCCTCCCTTATCTTCCGTGAACTTTAATATCAATTCAGTCGAAAATTTTTTTCTAATTTTACAAGATGTAATGAAAATTAAAACCACTAATCTAAACGTATCCTTTGATTCTTTCGGCCAGTTGCTATTCATCAAGCATAGATACAATTTATATAAATCCTCTTTGCTGAATTTATTATTTGCTTTGATGTTATCAGGAAATGATTTGAACATATTATTTACTGTTTCCTTAACTATATTTACATCACCTTTTACACCATCCATTTTTTCAATTAGTGTGTCCATTACTTTTAGTTTCTCCGTAAGTGAATCAAGCATATTTTCATTTAAATTTTCAATCTGATTAGCAACTTTAGACATTTTTGTTGAAGTCTCAATCATTTGATTCTGTATACCGCTCATCTTGTTTTCCCCAGAAATACTCATGAATATGGCAATGGCCGAAAGTATTATAGATGATATAGTGCTACCCATTGATAACTGGCTTGAAAATGTAGCATCTCCTTTAGTTACTAATAAAATTGATAAAACTATAAATCCTACTGAAATCCCTATTAAATATCTTGTGTGAAGTTTGTTTTTTATATACTTTATTTCTGAAACATAACAATCGTTGGAAGCATATTCTTTTAAGCAATTATTACTCATAGTTAACCCCTTTTGCATATGTATTTTATATATATTAACACATAATTCACCAAAAGAAAACACCCATCGACTTAAAATCGACAGGCGTTTTCAAAAAGGAGAATATCGGGAATCAATCAGTCACCGGGCTGTTACACCCGGCGACCGTAGGGGGATTATTTCTTTGTGTATTCAATAATTACGGTTGCTGTACAGTTTGAATAATTACCATTGTTATTAAGATAATGATAGTAAATCTTTCCATCATTACTATAAAACATATTCGTCGCAGCCAATATACCATTAGTTCGATTATAGGAGGTCTGCAGTATACATTGTGCTTTACTGATGTTATCTAGCAAAGTTCCATACAAATCCACTATTGTTTCAACCTTAAGATCAGATACATCTGCAAAGGCAATAGAGTTACCACTCTCGGCAGCAAGCTTACCAGTAATCACCTTCCTGTAAATCGGCTTACCGTCAATCCACTTGCCGCATACAGTCTCCTCGGTAGAATATACGTTTTCCGCAGTTGAGCTATCACCACCGCAGCAACCATCACCACAACTTACCATCTGTAAACAAAATCTGTTTTCCATAATTTTATTTCCTCCTCTGTTCTTTTTCCAAATTTATCTAATCTTGGATATTAATAAAATACCATATTGACTTGTCCCGTGAGTGCCCCTCTTTTTAGAATTATTTTTTCTGGCTTAACAACCAGTAAAACTTTCGTCGCCGATCATAATACATTTTTCTACCACACGGGATACTCATAATCAATTTTAAATAGTGATATGTCACATCCTCCTCTGTCACTGCCTTAAGTATGTACTGGTAAATATCCGAATCAGCTGCGATAGCCGTCTGCTCAATCAACCGGCAGTTCTGCTCCAGCATAGCCCGTCTCATAGCCAGCTGCTGCGTAGCGTCACCAACATTCCGACTGGTAGGCATGTCAGTGATCTCCATAGCCCCAACCGTATCTGTTTTATATTTAAGCTCGTCTTTCCATTCGCCATACTGCAAGCACCAGTAATACAGTTCCCAGAAGCGATTCTTACTGATCCCGTACTTACTGTGGTTTAATGGCCTTACATTTCCCAAATCCTGTCACCTCCCTGCTGTCTTTTTCTCGTAATACGTCCCAACCGCAAACAATCTCCCATGATCCTTGCAACTGCAGCTTGTCCGCTTCGAATCAGAAGGATAATACTTCCCCCAGATCAGACACCTTTTCCGGATAACACTAAACCTTGCTTTTTCCATCTTTCTCCACCTCCAACGAAACAATTCTCACTCGTTCCTGGGGAACGTCTATGTATTCACCACTGTTTAATAGAATCCCGATCAGGCCTTCATTGCTTCCGATCATGGTCCCAAACTCCCTACCGGGATAAACCTGGACAGTGATTACCTGTTTATCTAAAAGCTTCATGCTACACCTTCTTCCTTGCGGGAGGCTTCCTGCGCTTCGGATTCGGGCACAGGCTCGTATATGTATAAGCCAGCTTCGTGGCACTCCATGTACCAGCCTTAGACGCTTTCAGTATGTAGTCTTGTTTTGCGATCCTAGCGTGTTCCATAGAAAGCGAGTCTGCATGCTCATTTTTACTGCTCAATTTATTCCTCCTCCGAAAAACCTTTTTATCAAATTTTATCTCGATAACTTCATAACAAGTAATATTTGTACAACCTATACATATAATTTAATATACCCAGGTACATAATCAAATTTAAAGGAGAATTGAATGAAAAGAATATTTAAATTATTTACTGCATTTGCACTAGTTTTATCTTTTATGACTCCATTAACAGCTCATGCTACATCTCCAGAACCTCCCACGCAAATTTATGATTATGATTTAGATGGTAGTATGTATGATGAGCTTTATATTGGTGGTGAGTATACTAATGTTAAGTTCCCAACAATGGGAGGTGGAACTACGCTTCCAGTAAGAATAGAAGCTGAATGCTCTTTGCCTAAAACCTCAAAGATAAGAGTTGATTGCATTAATGCATCAACTAAAAAGGTAGTTTCAAGTAAATCAATATATGCAACAAATCATCAATATGTCACATTCACAAATTTAGATTCTTCTGATTATTATTACTTTTACTTTCAAGGTCCTAGTGGCACGATAGGTAAAATATATGTAAGTGAAAATGGGTTATACCCATTCTGATTCTACTGGGAGTTGCATAAAAACAGTGCAACTCCTTTTATTATACTTGTTAGTGACAGCGGTCAAGTTTAGCATTTAAGCCACACCCAACCAATTATAATCCATTACTTCATTCATAAATTTGACATTCTCCCAATTTTCTAGAAAATATTAATTTACAACTCAAAATTCATCCACAACGTCTCCACCCTCGGAAGACTGTTCTGCGCCCTGGCCGGAATCTGTAATTTTCTCCAGCCTTTCAAATAATTTTCGTACAGTTCGCAGTCATATCCAGAAATCATGACCTTAGCTTTGCTGAAGATCACCGTCATCAGTAGCTTCTCATGATCCGGATCAGACATTTCATACCTATACTGCTTCCGGCTTCTCGTGGACAGTACATAAGGCGGATCCAAGTAGATCAAAACGTTATCGTGATCAAACGCTCTGATCAGCTCCAGTGCCGGCTTATTCTCAATCTGTACGCCTTTCAGCCTGATCGCCATTTCTGCCAGTGATTCCGGAAGACGATTCCAATTCCGGACTGCGTAGGCAGCTTCTCTCCCATGAACATCTTTCTTCCAGCCACATTTCTCAGTCAGACGGAAGCCGTGGCTCTGCATTGATCTGATTGCAAAGTACCCAGCCTGCTCCACCGGTGACTGTGGCTCCTCTACAAAGGATTCATCATAGACCTGTCTGGAATATGGTGTATATGTAAGCCACTCCTGCAGCTCCTGACAGCTTTCCGGATTCTGAATCACCCGGAAGAAATTCACGACATCACCATCAAGGTCATTCACCGTCTCGATCTTGGAAGGAGGCTTCTCAAAGAACATACCCCCTCCGCCAAAGTATGGATCCAAATAACTGTGGTGCTCCGGCATATTTTCGATTATCCAGGATGCGATCCGTTTCTTGCTGCCAGGATAATGTAATAATGATTTCATCTATCCTCCTCAAACCGGAACGGCTCCGGCATTGATCTCCACGCTATTGGCGTATCGGTCACCGTCCCTCCACCATAATTTCGCCAGGTTCCGTCTATCATCAAAACAGATTTAATTACTATTCGCACATCAAATGGTTCATACTCAATTGTCAATAGAACCATTTTCCCCCGATCTGGCAAGCGTTCCTTTATTGGAATCCACCGCTGCTTCTCCCTCTCTATTGCCAGTTCTTTCAGCAACTTTACGCACTGGGTATTCTGAAAATCATTTACCCGGTTATATGTATTCAGAATATCATTTGTATACTTGTCCATCTGACAACCGGCGCATACCTCCTCCAGATCTTCCTTACGTTCAATTTCCCACGGGAACCGGCACAGGTGATCGCATACATGCTCCATCATAGGAGTGACGATCTTATCCATTTCATTCTGATCTGCCATCTTTTATCCTCCTTATCCTTGCTTTCAAGCTCTCCATGACCCAATTCTGAACATCATCCTTTCGTTCAAGGGCCTGCATAACGTCCTCGTCCCTGGTACCACTGCACACCAGATGGTGTATGATTACCTTTTCTTTCTGACCCTGGCGGTGTAGCCTTTTATTTGCCTGGGTGTACAGTTCGTAATTCCAGTTAAGACCAAACCATATCACATGGTTTCCGCCTTGCTGAAGGTTTAACCCGTAGGCGCTGCTGGCGGGGTGTGTAAGCAGGATATCAATATTCCGGTTGTTCCAGTCATCCTCATCCTGTGTGGTCTTAAGTTCTCTCACCCTTAACCCGGAATCCTTTAAAGCTTTTAATACCCTGTCCCTGTCATGCTGATAATTGTAAAAGACTAATGCAGGTTTGCCCTGAAGGGATTCGATCAGCTCCATAAAGGCTTCAATTTTGCAGTTATGTATTTCATGGACGTTGTGATCCTCGTCATATAAAGCACCGTTTGCAAGCTGTAACAGCTTATTGCTTAAGGCAGCTGCACTGGTAACGCTGATCTCTTCTTCTGCTTCCGGAAGTGCCAGGACCATTTTAGCTTCAAGATCGTAATAGGCTTTACTAGACTTCGGATCCAAGATAACCGGAATCTGGTTGTATGTAACGTCCGGAAGCTGTAAGTAATCCTCTGACTTCATGCTGATACAGATATCTGATATCCTTTCCAGAATGCTGCCTTCACTTCCCGGTTTTACTTTATAGTTGTAAATCACATTGTTTCCTCGATCTCCCGGATCAAAATACCGTTCCCGGAACTGGGTATATTTTTTTCCCAATCGCTCCCCGCCATCTAACAAAAACACCTGGGACCAAAGATCATTTAATCCATTGGGGGAAGGGGTTCCCGTAAGTTCCACCAGTCTGTCAATGTGTCCTCCCATACTGGCAAGTGCTTTGAACCTTTTTGCCGTGTGGCTCTTAAAGCTGCTGGACTCATCAACCACTACCATGTCAAACGGCCACGCATTCCGATAGTAGTCTACCAGCCACACCACATTTTCCCTGTTGATGATGTAAATATCCGCGGGGGTATTCAGCGCCCGTATTCGTTTGGGTAGACTTCCCAGTACATGAGAAACCCGAAGCATTTTTGTGTGATCCCATTTATCCTTTTCTTTTGTCCAGGTTCCTTCGGCTACCTTCTTTGGGGCAATCATAAGAACCTTACGAACCTGAAAGCGGTTATATTTTAAATCCTTAATAGCTGTCAGCGTAGTAACTGTTTTCCCTAACCCCATATCAAGAAAGAGTCCGATTTTTTTAATCTCATGGATCTTCTCAATGCAGTGCTGCTGGTATGCATGTGGTGTAAATATCATCTTCTCATCTCCTAAAGTTCATACTTACAGTCAAGGGCTTTGCTGACTTTATCGTATCCGTAGTCCTGGAAGAACTGGCTTAGACCATTAATCCCATATATCACATAGACCGCTTGTCCTAAATCTGCAAGGCGCTTGATCTGCACTGACTGCAGGGCACTTAACTTCCCTGTGTCAGTCTTAAGTTCTGTAAATATTGGAGGCTTTCCCGGAAAAATCACAATCCGGTCTGGCACCCCATCATTGCCAGGGCTAACCCATTTATAGGCCCTGCCTCCCAGCCTCCTGACTTCGTTCACAAGAATTTTCTCTATTTCACTTTCTCGCATAAAATCCTCCTAAAAATTCGCCGTAAACTAAATCTCTATATACGCGTGTGATATATATAATTAGGCGTGTTAGGCGATATACGTATTTACCTATTCTACCTATTTTTATACTTATATAGATATTTGGTTTACATAGTTTACATTTAGCATTTTTCCTATATTCTATAAGGGTTTAAGCGTAAACTATGGGCGTAAACTTACTCATTTTTTGGTTTACATGGTTTACGTTACAGTGTAAACCACGTAAACTATCTTTTTGTGTCTTGGTTTACGCCTTGGTTTACACCCTCTCAAATCCCTTTTGTGCCCCATAAGGACCATACCGTCTGACTGATTTATTCCTTTTCCAGCCTTTTAAGGACGCCATAATATTGACAAGCTCCGTGCTGTCCTGCCTCTTTAAATACCGGGTATCCCCGTTAAAGCATTCTGCCCAGATCTCCATCACACAAATTTTATCACGGCTTACAAGAGTTTCACTTTCCGCAAGGTGCAATTGACCATTCCAGAACATTCTCCTTTTGCTCAAATCTAATTGATCCCAATTAGCGGGAATTTTCTTCTCCAGAAAGTCCATGATTACTCCTTCCTTTCCGGAAGTCTCCCTGTGGCTCTCCTGCTGTTCAAATGCCAGGGCTTCTACTTCTTTTGAAAGAAACAGTTCTTCTCCAAGCGCCCAGTATGTATAAACTTCGGCCCAGATCTGATCCACTTCTTTCGGCAGATCGTTCCACACGGATTTCTTAGCAGGATGTACGCCTACGTCAACGGGCCAAAAGCGCCGGTTCCCTGTAGAGTCCTTTAAAAACTCGCTGTCATTACTGGTACCAAAGAATACACAACGCCTTAAGTATCTCTCTGTACGCCTGCCATAAGCTGCACGGTAAATATCTTCCCTCTTGCTTAAAAACTGCTTAACCGCAGAGGTTTCCTGCTTTGTCATGGCTGTAAGTTCCCCTACTTCAATGATCCAGGTTCCCTGTATTAATTCCGCAGCGTCTTTCCCTTCGAAGCTTGTCAAGCTGTCAGAGAACCATTCCTTTCCCAAAATAGCAAGAAAGGTACTCTTACCGATTCCCTGTGGTCCTGTGAAGATTGGCATATAATCATATTTCACGCCACCTAAGATTCCTCTGGCAACAGCTGCGCACAGGGACTTTCTCATAACAGCCCGTGTGTAGGCGTTATCCTCCGCACCTAAGTAAACCGGTAAAAGAGTATCCACACGCTTCACGCCGTCCCATTTAAGACCTTTTAAGTATCTCTTCACATCATTGATCATGTTCTGTCCTCCTACGATAGCAAGCGCAGCGTCAAGCCTATCTCTTGTCGTAATTCCGTAATAGGTTTCCATGTACCAGAAGAAACCTGCATCGTCCGGATCTACCCACTGGCGCTTTTCCTCCGCAGGGTTCCACGGAAGTGCTCCCAGGACAAGTCCCCTGTTTGCGAATTCATCAGTCACAATCTTTCCCTTAAGAAGTGGATCATTTTGTAAAATAATGATTACATTATTTACCGTCTTTTGGTAATTTCCATTCCCATCAGTTGAAAGCCGGCTGATCCAGCTTAGATCCTCTTCAGATTGCTGTCCTTGCTGGTCTGGCGCTGAAAAGGCTTCCCTGGCTGCTTCGAATTTCTCCTTTGCGATCAGATCCGCCACATCTTTGTCGCTGATCGCCAGACGGCTCATTGCTACAAAGGACGGTAGCTTATTGACAGGGGTTCCATCCTTGGCTTCGTCGTCCTTATCTCCGTACATGTGGAGACGAACCAGATCGAATGCATTGACAAGCTGGCCGGAGCATGGATCCGTTGCATGATGGGAAAATAAGAACAGATCTCCATCGTAGACAACAGCTCCACCCGCTGTGTGTCCTCCGGTGTAGGTGTATCTACCGGTTACAGCGGTTTCTTCGTACATTCCGGGGATAAACTTCTCCATAGCCTGGGTGATACTGTATGTACGGCAAAAGGCACCAATAACACCCTTTTTTACCGTTGGATCCTCCTGCTTAGCAAGCCTGCGCCGCTCCAGTGCATCGGTTCCGGGAACTTGTGGCCAGGAAGCCACGTCCTGCCAGTTATCATACATTCCCAGAAGCCCATCAAGACTGCAGAAGGGATTGTCATATACTTTAAATATGTAAACACTGTCAGAGCTACAGCTGGCCCAGTACATAAGCCTGGAAGCTTCAAAGGTTGTTGGGTCACAGAATTCAATCCCGATCAGCGCAGCCAGTTTCCGTGCTGCGGGTTCGTATTCGTCCGCAGTAGCAGTCCGATCTAAAGGAACAATAACCCTTAACCTCGGTGCAAATCCCGCGTGCTTCCTGGTACTATAGATAGCTGCAGCGCACCCCAGACCGCTTACCCGTTTTAGAATATCCTCTGTCTGACCAGCTGGAATGTTATCTAAATCCAGAGTGATTAAATCCCTTCCCTGTACATAGGAAGCCTTTCTTCGATCTCCTGCAAAGGTTCCGCCTACAAAGCCGCCTACGTCCTTTAACTCAGCCTGTTGAGGCTTCGTGTAAGCAAGATATTGTTCAAGGGTTTCCGTACTCCGGACAGGATTCTTTAAGCGATCAACAAACTCTGACCACATAATATTACTTTTGGGCCAGTGGGTTGCCTTACGGCTCCCGGCTGTACTGATCTGCAGCATTCTGTTATTTAGCAAGCTTCTCTCCTCCTAGTCCTTCATATAATAACTGCTTTCAAATCCTGCGCCTTTTAAAATCAACCCTGGTGCCCAGGGAATTGGTTCTGCCATTAAATCACAGACACTTTCTACTGTTGTTTCCATTGGTGCATCTATGATCACCTCATCATGTACATGGAAAACTGTCTGGAGTCCTCTTGCAGCAATCCGGTTTAAAGTTACTGCAAGACAGTCCCTTGCAATAGCCTGGACAATGTTCTCTGTCATTTTTCCGCCATAGGTGGAAGTAACTTCCCATTTCTTTGTCTGCTGACCTACTTGGTAATAATGGACTGCCAGCTTATCAAACTGGTTTTCTTTCAGAAATGGCTTTGGGTAATAAAGTTTACGCCCACTTGGAAGCTGTACGGTAAGGAAAGACTGACCATATACCAGATCGCCTTCCAGTGCAAAAATGAGACCATA
>JAEYPZ010000139.1:0-3454 GCA_023410275.1 Bacillota bacterium | reverse complement strand
CCCAGCTGCTGTCAGTAAGTCCGAACATGCTCATTGTAGTAAAGGTCTTATAACCGGTTTCATCAAAATGATAATCTACATAATCATTATTCTGATCTTTCATTACATGACGTCCCACATCAAGCATAGCAAGCATAGCTGCGTGAGCACTGTAATGAACACCTGCCAGTTTATATACTCCCAGCTCCTTTAATTCATCCATGGATACCTCCTCCGGATCATGAGCTTTTCCACAAAGGTCCGGATACCACATTGGGAAATTCTCATACCTGGATCCTCTTGCGTTTAATGCATCCCGCAATCTTCGGCACATGACAAGCTTTTTCTGTCTGTCCGGAATCTTATGCATCCACAGAATGCAAAGCATATCGGCACCCGCGTCTATGTAAGCCGCACACCTGTTAACAGCAGCAGCGAAGTCGTGAACCAGATCGCTGTCACAGCGGGCAATTAAAAAACCATTGTACCCGTTTGCATTCAGCCCGGCTCTGGCTGCTTTAAACCGCAGGACGGCATCTGGAATGGAAAGCTGTCCCTTTCTTGCCAGTTCTGATGTGTCCGTAACCAGAACTCCTGCTGCTCCGGCCTGCATAATACGCATACAGCCATACTGGGCATTCAGCGCCCGTCCGAGTCCAAAACCGTCATCTGCATCGATAATTAATGGCATTGGGGTCATACGGGTGATCTGCTCTGTTACCCGGACAAAATCATCAATTGACAGGAGCTGCAAATCAGGGATACCAGTCAGCGCACAAGCCAGATCGCCGCTGGAAACCATAATCACTTCAAAACCGTTCATCTCAGCAGCTCTTGCAGACAGGCAGTCATGCAATTCAGGAACAATCAAAACCTGATCTTTTGCTATCAGTTTTCTAAGCCGGTCTGACGCAGGCTCCTTCCTGTCTGGTGTCAGAATGTAAGGCAAACTCATTGCTGCAATCTCCTTTCTGTTTTTACAGGCGATCCTTAATATCCGGCCTTACGAATCCTTCCGGATAATCCTCAACCTGATGCCCTACTATGGTGTATTGTTTATCACCCTGTGTAAAACTGTTTTCCAATGCAAGATATGCCTGTGGATCATACATACCGGAACAGGAGAAACTTTCAATCCCGGAAGCCGGCGCAGTTTCAAAGGAATAGGTTACACTCTGATTCTTATAGTTAACCAGTCCATGTTCAAGCATACCTTCCATGGCTGCTTTCATGGTATAATGACTGCTGCACATCTTAAAGCCAAGGGGGGTTAGTTCATCCATGGTGACTGAGGGATGATAATGCCCATCCTCACCTTTATAAGCTCGTACATCTGCAAAAATCTTAGGTCCTGTAACAATTTCAGCCATCTGAGCTGCCTGCTCTGTATCCCCTACCAGTACCATCATGGCAATAACGTATTGTCCCATCTCTTTTCCAATATCAATGGCCTCCTGCAGACGCTCGCATCCTTCTTTCATCTGAACAGGATCTGCCGGATCCGCATTGCTGCGGGCAATCAGCAGACAATCCGTGCCTTCCAGACCTGCAAGGGCAGCCCGCACCTTGGCGATATATTTCTCCCTTGGAAGGATCTTTGTTGTTTCTTCCATATCAGCGGAATCTTCCAGCTGAATTGCCGCCGCCCCAGCCGCAGAAAGAATTCTGGCTGAACGGTACACTGCCAGAGGTCCGCCGAAACCATCTTCAATATCAGCAATTAACGGAATGGAGGAAGTCTGGGCCACTCTGCTTACAACCCTCTCTAAATCGCTTAAATTGGTAAATCCGTAATCAATGACTCCATTCAATGAAATGGAAACCTCCCCGCCCGAAAGAAGGCTTACCGGAAATCCGCACATCTCTACTGCATGGTTGGAAGCGCAATCATATACGCAGGGAACTAAAAAACACTCTTTGCTTTCATCCAGAATCTGACGTAAGTTTTTTTTACTTGCCATCTTGCTATCTCCTCTTTTTCTCTGTAGCTTGCTTATTTTTTAGCGGTTTGCTCCGCTTGTTGCATTGCAGAAACTCGTGTTGCATTTTATTTCATATTTGTTGCAATTACAGAATAGCATTTTTCATCATAAACGTCAATGTTTTATATGTTTTATTAATATATTTTGACTATTTTTACAATTTTATTCTATACATTTTATGCATTTTATCTAATGTATTTGTATTTTATGTATGATAAACTCTTATTGTGTACATGCAATCGATTTCTTTTTTAAGAAAGATTATGTACGATTTGCTTTATTTTTTGTTGCGTTTTTATGAAAGGAGTTTTGAAAATGATACGAAGAAATGAAGAAAAAGAATCCATACGCAAACCAGCACCATTTAACGGTACAGGCGAAATAACGGTACGCAGTCTGTTAAACGGACCGGAAGAAATGAGCCTGAAGGGACGGGTTTTTGGTCATACCACAGTCTGGCCAGGATCCGAAATCGGCTATCACATCCACAACGGCGACAGTGAAACTTACTATATCCTAAGCGGGTCCGGGCGATACAACGATAACGGAACCTTTACCGTCTTAAGTGCCGGAGATGTAGCATACTGTGCTCCTGGAGAAGGGCATGGTATCGCCTGCATCGGAGAGGAACCAATTGAAATGATCGCACTGATACTATATGAATAATTCCGGCTCAGCTACCGGTTCATTCAGTAATTTTTCAATAAGACCAATGTATAAAAAAGACCGGGTGCCAAACTGATTCAGCAGTTTGACATCCGGTCTTCTTTACATTTTTTGAAATCCATTCCTGAAACCAGGAACTAAAGGCTCTGCCTTTTTACCAGTTCCATATCCAGGGTGATTTTATGAGTCTGAGCCCGGCCTTCCATCACATCTACCAGAATCCGGACGGACATCATGGTAGATACCGTTACCATCGTATCCAGAGAAGTCAGCCTGGGCCGGCTTACTTCACAAAGTTCAGAATTGCCCTCTCCTATAATTGAAATATCTTCAGGAATCCTCTTTCCCTGTTCCATAAAAGCATACATGACCTCAATGGCCAATCTGTCCTGAACGCACAGAATACCGTCTGTCTCCGGCCTTTCTTTCAGTATGCGGGTCACCACTTCGCCAGCGCCCACGCAAGGATCCACTCCGGTATAAACGTTGTATTGAACATCGGGATGCTCCTCTGCCGCAGTCTCGAAATACGACTGTATCTTAGGCTGGCTCGCCCGGTTTTTTTCAATAATAAGTGCCAGATTTCTGCGCCCACGCTCCACAAGCTGTTCCACACAGCACCGAAATCCCCGTTTCTCATTAGCACCGATACAGTATACATTTTCCATATTAACCCGCTCATTCTGATAGACCAGAAGCACTGGTACATCCGGCAGCCACCTCTGAATCAGCTTTTCCAGCCGGTCATGTTCCACAAACGAGAGACCGATCAAAAGCACACCTTCTACCTTCCGAAGCCTCAGTTCAGCTATGGCTTTTCCCATGGA
>JAEYPZ010000123.1:0-61301 GCA_023410275.1 Bacillota bacterium | reverse complement strand
TCCTTCATAGGTTTCCTTAAAAAATGGTGTATTGCTGTCATTTACACTAAATTCCGTAATAACAAAATCCGGTTGACGGACAAGTAAGTCCCCGACCACTCTGGCAGCACCAAAATGGGAGGAGGTTCCCCCTATCCCGGCATTTACATAGTGCACCTTACTGCCGGGAAAGCGTCTGACCCACCACTCATATACAAGATAGGCATAGCAAGTCTTTGGCGTACTGGAAAGAGAGCCTTGCGTAATAGAGCCTCCTATCATACCAACTGTAATTTCTTCCCCTGACATGGCTTTTTTCATCGTTTTACCAATACGGTGCAGATTGCCGAAATCTACTATTCCGCTGTCTGCCATATGTTCAAATTCCACAATAACCTCTTTCCTGAATATCCGGTCTATTATTGGATATTCGACAACTATATTTAAAAATGCACAATTAGTTTGTAAAATGCTTGCCATCCAATTTGCATCTATCTTACATAAATAATTTACAACAGTGCAAGGGACCTGTCAATCTGAATTTAATCTTTCTAATTTCTCCATTAGGATTTTAACCGTATTTTAACTTGACTATAAGGCGGTAAAAAGATAAACTGATGATGAAAACAATTAATGAAAATCAAGTAAACGGAGGTTTTTTCATGGGTATTTTAACAAGATTTAAAGATATTATGTCCAGCAACATTAATGCTCTTTTGGATAAAGCAGAGGATCCCGAGAAAATGATCGACCAGTGTTTAAGAAACCTGACCAGCGATTTAAGCAAGGTAAAGGCTGAAACAGCTGCTATTATGGCGGAGGAACAAAGGGCAAAGCGTGTACTGGATGACTGTAAGGAAGAAATCGCAAAAATGCAGGCTTATGCGGTAAAAGCCTTGGAAGCCGGCAGCGAGGATGATGCAAGAAAATTCCTGGAACAGAAAGCTTCTTTAACTTCAAAGTTAAATGGTTTGCAGGAGGCTTATGACCTTTCCCATACAAATGCTGTCCACATGAGAGAAATGCATGATAAGCTGGTCTCCGACATTAACGAACTGGAATCCAGAAAGGATATGATCAAGGGCAAGCTTGCAGTTGCAAAGACCCAGGAACGCATGAATAAAATGACTTCCTCCTTTGCCAGTGCAAACGACTCTATTGCAAGCTTTGCAAAATATGAGGAAATGGCTGATAAGGCTCTTGATAAAGCCAATGCCATGGCTGAGCTTAACTCATCGGGACCGGACAGGACCATAAAGGACCTTACTCAGAAATACAGCCAGGATGCCGGTGTAGAGGATGAATTGGCAGCCTTGAAAGCCAGTCTGAACAAATAATACTAAACCTGAATAGAGAATTGAAAAATGCATGCATTTTTCAAACTATCCGTCGAAATAGCGGCTTTATGCCGCTGTTTTCGTATGCATATCTTTATTGGCACCAGAAGGTATTTGTATTATAATAATAGAAACAATAAAGCCAGGAGGTAACATATGGTAGTGCAATACAAGTGCCCGGACTGCGGCGCCGATATGGCGTTCGACAGTACGACGGGAATGCTGCATTGTGACAGCTGCGGCAAGAATATGAACATAGAAGAAATGTCCGGCAGCAGGACAGAAAAAGAAGAAAGCAATGCCTATCATAACAATTATAAAGAGGAAGAAGACCCGCACCACCACCAGGAAGAGGTAAACGAGTACCATTGCAAAAACTGCGGTGCCGTACTGATTACCGATAAGGATACCACCGCTACTACCTGCAGCTTCTGCGGTGCTGCCGTCGTACTTTCCGACCGGCTTTCCGGAAGCTTTGCCCCATCCCTTGTAATTCCCTTTACAATCAATAAAGAGCAGGCACAGGCTTCTTTCCGGAAATGGTGCAAAAAAGGCCTTCTGACTCCAAGGGGCTTCATGACTGCCGACAGGATAAAGAGCATTACCGGCATTTATGTTCCCTTTTGGCTGTATGATTTAAACGGCCTGGGCAGTGCCGATGCAACCTGCACCAAGGTCAGGACCTATACCAAAGGTGATTATATCTATACGGAGACCGATTATTTCAACGTATACCGCAAGGTCAATCTGAATTACTTAAAGGTTCCTACCGATGCTTCCGAGAAAATGAATGACGGAATGATGGATAAACTGGAACCGTACCATTATCAGGATTTGAAGGAATTTCAGATGCCATATCTGGCAGGCTACCTGGCGGAAAAGTACAATTATGACGATAATGACCTGTTTCACCGCGTAGAATCCAGAGTACAGCAATATGTCGACAGATACATTGACGGTACTATCAACGGCTATGCCACCACTTCCTATAATTCCAAGGACATCCAAATCCGGAAGCGGAAGGCTGAATATGCCCTGTTCCCTGTCTGGATGGTTTGTTATGATTATAAGCAGTCGGAGCATACCTTTGCCATGAATGGCCAGACCGGAAAAATTGTCGGCAAGCCTCCTTTAAGTGCGGGCAGGATTGCCGCCTGGTTTACCGGCATCAGTGCCGCGGCCTTCCTTCTTATAAAAATCATTGCTGTGTTATCAGGAGGGCCAATACTATGAAATTAGCTTGTAAAAAATCCGCATTGCTAGCCTTAAGCCTTATCTTTACTGTAATCGCAGGCCTTTTTCTCTATGGAAGGCCCCCTCTTCCGGTAAATGCCTCCGAGGAAGACAGCAAGCAATATGTATATGATAATTACGGTCTTTTTTCCGAGGAAGAAGTAAATGAGCTGACGGATAACTGCAAGAAATACAGCGAGAAAGCAAAGGCCGATATTATCATGATTACCTCCGATGACCTGGGCGGCAAAGCTCCCATTGACTATATGGAAGATTTCTATGATGAAAAGGGCTTTGGCTATGAGGAGCAATTCGGCAGTACCGTAATGATGCTTATTAATATGGAAGAGGGAAACCGCAGCGTTACCATTCACGGTTATGGGAAATCCGAATATTACGTAAACAATGACCGCATTGAATATATCCAAGATGATATTGGCGGATTCCTGAAGGCTGCTGAATATAAAAAGGCCTTTATAGAATTTGCCAAGGAATCCGCCTACTATATGAATGAGGAAAAGGGAGTCAAGGAAACCCCTGCCTCGGGAGAGCCAGGTTCCGGAAATTACTATGGTGAGTCCTCTTATGACGGCCCCAGTAACTACTATGGGCAGAAGGAAAAGAATCCCTTCTACAATACCTTTCTTCAACTGGGTATTGCCCTTGCCATAGGTGCTGTTACCGTAGGAATAATGGCTGTAAATTCCGGCGGCAGAATGACTGCCCAGGGCAGGGATTATATGGATGGCAGCAATTCCGGCATTACAGACAGCAGGGATAATTATCTTCGCACCACTACAACCAGGGTGAAAAAGCCCACACCCCAGTCAAATGGCGGCAGCGGCCCAAGAAGCAGCGGAGGGGGCGGTATTTCAAGCGGAGGCCATTCCCACAGCGGAGGCAGCAGAAGCTTTTAAGGCAACTAGAATTATTTTGGCATTGCAGTTATTGCTGCATTGTAGTTTAATAGATTTATAACCGTTTTATCAGGATAAACAGCAGACTGACAATACTAATAAGCTAAATGAAATTTCAAACTATGATTTATCTTATATGACCATAAAAGATTTCAGCAAGGAAAGGAAATAATAACGATGGGTTTCTTTAAAGACCAGTTATCCAATGTAGTGGAATGGGAAGAATTCAGAGAAGATATGATATTTTGGAAATGGAACAACAGGGAAATAAAAAAGGGCAGCAGGCTCATCATCCGTCCCGGACAGGATGCCATATTCCTGTATAACGGAAAAGTGGAGGGGATTTTTCAGGATGATGGTGATTACGACATCGAATCCCAGATTATCCCCTTTCTTTCTACTTTAGGCGGTTTTAAATTCGGCTTTAACAGTGGTATGCGTGCAGAGGTTCTATTCGTCAATACCAAGGAATTCACAGTAAAATGGGGTACCAAAAATGCTATTAATATTCCGGCTCCCTCTCTTCCCGGCGGCCTTCCGATCCGCTCCAACGGTACCTTTCAGTTTAAAGTAAAAGATTATATCAAGCTGATTGATAAGATTGCCGGTGTTAAGGAAAGCTACCTTGTGGAGGATGTAAAGCTTCGTATCACGGCCCTGTTAGACCAGCTTCTTATGAAATGGATCGCAAGGGAAGGCAAGGATATGTTCAATCTCCAGGCCAATTCCTATGACATTGCTGCCGGAATCAAGACTGACCTGGATATGCAGCTCTTCGATACGGGAATCAGCGTGACCGGCTTTCAGATTATGAGCTTTACCTATCCGGAAGAGGTTCAGGCGATGATCAATAAAAACGCTTCCTACGGAATGGTCGGTGACCTTAACCGTTACCAGCAGGTAGCCATGACAGACGGGTTTCTTTCCGGAAAGCAGGGCGGCTCTAACAGCATGGCTTCTGATATGGCAGGTATGATGATGGGTGCCAATATGGCAAATCAGATGCTTAATCATATGAATAACGCCGGAATGAACCAGGAGGCCAATTCCAATACCGGCACAAAGCCTAATTTCTGCCCTAACTGCGGACAGAAATCTACCGGTGCAAACTTCTGCCCCAACTGCGGACAGAAGCTGTAATCCTGCGGCAGACCATAACCTTATCCAGTAAAATAAAGGGGCGAAAGTACTTTCCTTTCCTTGAAAGGAATATACTTTCGCCCTTAATTCATTTAGTCCACTTTAAATACAGGGTCATGAACAAGCTTCTCTAATTTCCCGGCAGCATCTGCCAGGTTCGTTCCCTTTACTCCAAAATAGAACTTGATTTTCGGCTCTGTTCCGGAAGGCCTTACGGCACACCATGCATCCTCTTCCAGCTCAAAGTAAAGCACATCTGATTTCGGAAGACCTGTAGGAGTTACCTCTTTTGTCACCAGGTCCGTAATCTTATCCTCTTTGTAATCTCTGAACTTCAATACCTTCAGTCCGCCTGCAGCCAAAGGAGGATTTTTACGGTAGCCTTCCATGATTTCCTTGATTTTCTCCATGCCTTCAATGCCTTTTAAAGTAACGGAAACCAAATCCTCTTTATAATATCCGTACTTTTCAAATACATTGTTCATCTGCTGGTAAAGAGTGATGCCCTGGGTTTTATAATAAGCCGCTGCTTCACACAGTGCCATGACCGCAACAACTGCATCCTTATCCCTGGAATGGGTTCCTACCAGGCAGCCATAGCTTTCCTCAAAGCCAAATACATACTCATGAGAGCCGGTTTCCTCAAAGAATTTAATCTGCTCGCCGATGTATTTAAAACCAGTTAATACTTCAATTAATGCGGCACCGTAATATGCTGCAATTCGATCGGAGATATTGCCCGTTACAATTGTCTTAATCAGGGCTGCTTTCTTCGGAAGCGTATTATGGGCTGCTTTCTGGGAAAATACATACTCTGCGATCAGGGCACCGGACATATTTCCTGTAAGCAGTCTGAACTCTCCGTCTTCTCCTCTTACCTGTACTCCAAGCCTGTCTGCATCCGGGTCCGTTGCAAGAATTAAGTCTGCGCCTATTTCATCTGCCAGCTTCTTGGCAAGGGTAAATACCTTCGGGTCCTCCGGATTGGGATATCCTACGGTAGGGAAATTGCCGTCGGGAAGCTCCTGTTCTTTCACCACATAGACATTGGTAAAGCCTAATTCCTTTAAGATTCTTCTTACAGGAAGGTTACCGGTTCCATGAAGGGGAGTGTACACAATCTTCATATCCCTGCATTCATCTGCAATGGGATTTACTACGAGCTTTTTAAGCTCTTCCATGTACCTGTCATCAATTTCTTTGCCGATAATATGAAACAGCCCCTTTTCCTCTGCTGCCTTCTTATCCATGGTCTTAACGGCGGAATATTCGGTAATGGCATTCACCTCACCGATAATCTCCACATCCTTGGGATATGTTATCTGTGCGCCGTCTTCCCAGTATACCTTGTATCCGTTATATTCCGGAGGGTTATGGCTTGCTGTGATTACAATACCGGCGATACAGTGAAGCTCTCTTACCGCAAAGGACAGCTCCGGTGTCGGCCTTAAGGATTCGAATACATAGGCCCTTATTCCGTTGGCATTAAGGCAAAGTGCGGCATCTTCCGCAAATTCCGGAGACATTCTTCTGGAATCATAGGCTATGGCTACCCCTTTATCTTCTCCGCCCTGTTTTATGATATAATTAGCCAGACCCTGGGTTGCCTTTCTTACCGTATACAGGTTCATTCGGTTGCTTCCCGCACCCAGTACACCGCGGAGTCCGCCTGTACCAAATTCCAGATCTTTATAAAAGCGATCCTTGATCTCAGCGTCATTGCCTTTTAATCCTAGCAATTCTTTTCTGGTTTCATCATCAAAATAATCGCTTGCCGTCCACTTATTGTATTTCTCTAAATATTCCACTTTCTTGTGTCTCCTTTCAAATATACTTTTTACTTCTACCTATTGTACTGAATTCTGTAATAATTTGCAATGAAATTTTCATATATCATTGTTTTGCTGTAAGTAAGTCCGTAGGTATTCTTACCTCTGCAACGACACCATAACCCTTTATGAAATTTTTACTGCTCTTAGCTGCAAAGGCCACTTCCACTTTTGATGAACCGACCTGTCCGAAACGTGTTAAATCCTTAGCTGCGGATGACTCCGTTATTCAACACAATCGTAAAAAAATGCTGAGATATATGGAGGTGAAGCAGATAATATAAGCATAAAATAAGAAAACGCATAATAAAAGAGATAACCTAAAGAATTGTTTGTTCAATACCACATAAAATTAACTATTGACATACAACTTAAAACGCATTATACTAGTTCACAAATGAACAGTTCTGAAACAAACAGTTATTTTTCATTACCATGTTATAATAGACAAGTGTTATACAAAAAACTTTACGAGGTATATTATGCTGAATGCTTTTGATATTTTGATAAACGGTCATCAATTCAAAAAGCTATATGAAAGAGAATATGATTGGGTGATGAAGAAGTACAATTTAAAAAAGATAGAAATAGAGATTCTATATTTTATATCTCAATGTGGTGAACACAATACCGCTAAAGATATAGCTCAGGTTCAGTATATATCCAAAGCACATATTTCTAACTCCATTGAAGATTTATCTCAGAAAAAATATATTTCAGTAATAGGGGACAGTACAGACCGCAGGTATATGCATCTTAATGTGGCAGAGTCTGCAAGTCCTGTAATTGAAGATATTGAGAAAGTGAGAGAACATCTTCTCAGCATTCTATTTCACAATATTACGGAAGAAGAAAGCGAGTTAATGATTAGAATCTCAAAGAAAATAGTAGACAATATTAGTGAAGAATTAAAATAGATATTGTTAACTAACATATGATTTAATAAGACCTGATAAACTATATTTTAGTTTGCTTCCTAGTATTTTTTATAGCGAAACAGTTCATTAATGAACTATTTAGAAAGGAGAAATCTATGAAAAATCAAAATCGGTATACACATAACGATATACAGGTTAATACCAAGTATGACAAGAACTCTGTAAAAAGATCCGGAGTTCCTTTTCTCAAGAGCACTTTGTATGAAGAACAGAAGGTTTGTATAAGAGACGGTCACTATTAATTAGAGTGAAAGAATCTAATAGTAACAAATTTTCTATTCTAATTTTTTTCTCTCTACACCAGGGCTTATCGCGGTTTCTGGCGATATGGCTTAAAAGATAAGTGAAAGGTTATTTGTTTTACATTATCTATGAAAGGTGGAAAGTATGAAGAACTGGTATAACTTAGAGCCTCAGGAAGTATTAACAGAACTTTCAACAGATGCAGCCAACGGGCTGACAACAGAAGAATCAGCTAAAAAAGCACAGACTTTTGGTAGAAACGAATTTGAGAAGCAAAAGAAAGAGTCCATTCTTAATAAAATTCTACATCAATTCAAAGATATCTCAACAATTATTTTACTGGTTGCAATCGGACTGTCATTTCTGCTGGCAGTAAAAGAAGGAAATGGATTCTTAGAGCCAATCGTAATCTTAAGTATTGTTATAATAAATATTCTCCTGGCTATCACCCAGGAGAATAGTGCGGAAAAATCTTTGGATGCACTGATTAATATGAATTCTCCCACCTGCTTGGTGATTCGTGACGGTATTCAAAAAATAATAGACAGTGCGGAATTGGTACCAGGAGATATTGTTATACTTCGTTCCGGCGATTTAGTACCTGCTGATGGCAGATTGTTAGAAACTGTGGATTTACAAGTGGAAGAGGCTTCTTTAACAGGAGAAAGTGAAGCTTCTGAAAAAAATATTGAAGTAATAGAAAATAGTAAAGTGCCTCTGGGAGACCAAAACAATATGGTATTCTCCGGCTGCCATGTTACAGCAGGCAATGGAATTTTTGCTGTTACAGAAACCGGTATGAAAACTCAAATGGGTAAAATCGCAGGGTATTTGAATAATACACTAAAGATGATGACTCCTTTGCAGGCTCGTCTGAATAAGTTAGGTAAAATGATAAGCTTTACAGCAATTCTTTCAGCAGTCATATTAGTGATTGTTGGTATCTTAAGAGGTGAAAGTATCTGGCACCTCGTTTTAATGGCAGTCTCGCTGGCAGTGGCAGCTGTACCTGAAACCCTGTCTTTAATCATAACCCTGTCTTTAACCAATGGTGTTAAAAATATGGTTAATAAAAATGCTATTATCAGAAAGCTATCTGCAGTTGAAACCCTGGGAAGTACTTCTGTTATCTGTTCTGACAAGACAGGAACACTAACACAAAATAAAATGACCATAAAAAAATTGTGGGCAAAATCTGAAGCTGCAATCTCAGATTCAGAAGAATTTACAGAGAACCAGTTAAGACTGTTAGATCAGTTTGCACTGGCAAGCAACGCGGTTATTGAAACCGATGAAAACGGAAATAGACAGATCATGGGAGATGCAACGGAATCTGCCATAATGAAACTGTTTGATGATAAAGGAAGAAAAAAAGAAGAGCTTTTATCTATATGGCCAAAGGTGAAAGAAATTCCTTTTTCCTCCTCTCGCAAAAGAATGACTTCCATTCACGAAGACCCAAATGGCGGTTATTTGGTACTGACAAAAGGTGCTTTCGACTGGATGCCGGTTGGTAAAAATTCAGAGGGTAAAGAGGAGGCCAAACACATACATGATACCTTTGCCAAGGAAGCACTTCGTGTAATTGCATTAGCTGGTAAGCATATAAATAACTTACCGGAAGAGGAAGAGCTGGAAGGGGTTGAAACCGACCTTGAAATAATTGGTCTTATCGGTATTATTGATCCTCCAAGGCCTGAGAGTAAAGCTGCCATCGCTTCTGCGAAAAAGGCAGGTATCCGCACCATTATGATTACCGGAGATCATGTGGCTACCGCCAGTGCAATAGCAAAAGAAATTGGCATATTAAGTGAAGGTGAAAAGGTATTAACCGGACAGGAATTGTCCGAAATGAGTGATGAAGAATTATGCAGTTCCATCCGTGAGTATTCTGTATATGCAAGAGTTACACCGGAGGATAAAATACGTATTGTAGAGGCATGGCAGGAAAATGACGAAGTAGTTGTAATGACCGGTGACGGTGTAAATGATGCGCCCGCCTTAAAAGCTGCTGATGTTGGCGTGGCAATGGGTAAGAATGGTACGGAAGTAGCCAAAAATGCTGCAGATATGGTTTTGGCAGATGATAATTTTTCATCGATTGTAGATGCGGTGCATGAAGGCCGTAATGTATTTTCAAATATTAGAAAAACTATTTACTTCTTAATTGTTTGTAATATTTCAGAAATTATTATTATGCTGGGTGCTCAGTTAATCGGATGGCAATTTCCTGTAACGGCAGTTATGCTTTTGTTAATTAATGTATTAGGAGATGGAATTCCCGGTATTTGCTTAGCAAAAGAAGTATCTGATTCTCGTATTATGCAGCGTAAACCAATTGGGCGTGATGAAAGCTTTTTCAATAGCAATTTAATTCATGTTATAATAAGGCAAACCATAATCTGCTCCTTCATTGTATGGTGCGGATATTACTTTGGAACTAATGTAGTGCTTTCGCCTGGGGTTGCACCATCACATGAAATAGGCCAGAGCATGTCCTTCTTAATCCTTGGATGGTCATCTATTTTACACGTATTTACCGTAAGAAGCCGTAAGTCAATATTTAAAGTCTCCCTAAAGACCAATATGCCTATGGTTTATAGCGCGGCAGCGATGATTCTGGTATTTGCTCTCATTGTTTTAATACCCGGACTTGGTAATATATTCGGCATAGCTTCTATAGGAGCAAACCATTGGCTTATTGCCATACTGTTATCAGTACTTCCTCTCATTGTAGCTGAGTGTGGTAAATATATTGATAACATGGAAATTAAGCAAAAATATAGAAATAGGATAATACGTCATAGAGAACTTGATATATAGCAGCGGATAAAATGGTGGGAACAGAGAGTAGTCCGTAAATCACATCAAAGCAGGCAGCAGAGAAACCAAGGGGCCGCCGCAAAAAGAACAATCAATACCGGATATTGTAAATCTGGTATGAACTTTCTATCTTGCAGCAGCCCCTTGGACTTTTATTATACAGGATTCTTACGAATGAGTATTTAATACTTACAGGATAATCAGATGATTCCGATTGAGTCATCGTCACCGATTTTTACGTTGTTTTCCTTTACAAAGGCAACGATTTCATCAAGGGTCGTGAAAGCAAGCCCTACATAGCTGTCAGCAGCTCCGTAATAAATAGCAATTCTACCCGTTGCAGCATCATGAAGAGTGGCACAGGGGAATACGACATTGCCTACAAATCCTCTTTCTTCATACCATTCTTCCGGTGTAAGAATAAAATTACCGGCACGGTATTTTACAATAGAAGGATTCTCTCTGTCTAAAATAGCAGCACCCATGCTGTATACATAGCCATTACAGGTTCCGGTCACGCCGTGGTAGAATAAAAGCCAGCCTTCTGTTGTTTCGATAGGAGCAGCGCCGCCGCCAATCTTAAGTGTCTGCCACCACTGGTTATTTCCCTTGGTCATAACATGCTTATGCTTACCCCAGTATACCAGGTCAGGGCTTTCACTTAAGAAGATATCACCAAAGGGTGTATGGCCGCTGTCGCTTGGACGGGATAACAGCATGAAATTTCCATTAATCTTCCTGGGAAAGAACACACCATTCCTGTTAAAGGGCAGGAAGGGATTGTCAAGTCTTACAAAGGTCTTAAAATCTGTAGTCTTTGCAAGTCCCAAAGCCGCACCGTAAAAATCAGTGCACCAGATAATGTAATAAGTATCCTCAACCTTTATCAGTCTGGGGTCATAAGCATATCTTGGCATATATGGCTCACCCTTTTCATTGACAAAAGGAATTTTCTCCTCATCATACGTCCAGTGAATAGCATCCTCACTGTGCCCTAAATACAGGTGGGGCACACCATTGGTCTGTTCACCGCGGAATACACCGATAAACCTGCCCTGGTAAGGTACCACTGCACTGTTAAATATTCTGGCTACTCCTTTTAATGGATTTCTTCCGATAATCGGGTTC
This sequence comes from Bacillota bacterium, assembly GCA_023410275.1. GTDB lineage: Bacteria > Bacillota > Clostridia > Lachnospirales > Lachnospiraceae > Anaerocolumna. The sequence continues at coordinate 49,734 of JAEYPZ010000123.1, read as the reverse complement.
TCCAAGTATCTCCAGACAGGTCCTTCTGCATTCGCAGGCTTTTCCTGCCAGGGTATATTGGGCAGATTGTCTGCCAGCATCTTTATTTCTCCCATGTCAAATCTCCTTTTTCATTATGCTTATTATTGCACAATAATGTGCTGAATTTAACGCAATATATCTGCGAGTTAAATTTGCTCTTCTTGCTGAATTTATTATAGTTTATTCTCCCTCCTATGTCAATATTACGTGCATTTTTATTTTGTTTATAGTGCTTTTATCTTTCATTTATATTGCATATATCTTTGTATTTTTAACATTTTTTTGATAACTTAGGGTATTTTTTAGGTTGCGAGGATTATATAGATTTATTATCGCTCTATTTTGCAATACAAAATACAAATTTCGTATGTAACAATTCATTAATAAATATTACTGTTTTTTAATATATTTGCATCATCATGCACTTGTAAATTTGTGATTTACTGCCAAAGAGCAATGTAAAAATAAATTATTTTACATTCTGTACCAAAAAGGTGATAAATCATCGAAAGGTGATTTATCACATAAATATTTTTATTAAAGCAGCTCTTTATTAAAGCAGCTCTTTGTTAAAGCAGCTCTTTGTTAAAGCATTTCTTTGTTAAAGAAGTTCTTTGTCAAAGAACTTCACTCATAGTTTCAAGCACTACCGCTTGTTTACCCAGGGCCATGCACAACCGCATACTTTGCAGCAATATGGAGGGAAGATTTTATTATTATAACCAATGCCTTCAATTCTATAACTCCGCTCCAGGAAAGAAAAAAACCTATGGACAATGGTCAAAGACCATCGTTCATAGGCTTTCATAAGCTGTATCTTATTTATCGAATTTATTAAGCTTTTCCTACGGAACCAAAAAGCTCCATCTTCTCTTTTACAGTAGCCTTAATAGCTTCAAAGCCGGGAGCTAAGAGCTTACGGGGATCAAATCCCTTACCGGAAAGGTCCTTGCCCTCTTCGATATATTTACGAGTAGCTGCTGCAAAGGAAAGCTGGCACTCTGTGTTTACGTTAATCTTAGCAACGCCAAGAGAAATTGCCTTCTTGATCATATCATCAGGAATTCCTGTACCGCCGTGAAGTACCAGAGGCATATCACCGGTTAAAGCCTGGATATCATCCAGGGTATCAAAGCGAAGACCTGTCCAGTTAGCAGGGTATTTTCCATGGATATTTCCAATACCTGCAGCAAGCATTGTTACTCCAAGATCTGCAATAGCTTTACACTCCTTGGGGTCTGCCACTTCACCGGCACCGATAACGCCATCTTCTTCTCCGCCGATAGATCCTACTTCTGCTTCCAGAGAAAGTCCTTTATCTTTGCAGATTTTTACTAATTCTCTGGTCTTTTCAATATTTTCATCAATAGGATAATGGGAACCATCGAACATGATGGAAGAAAATCCGGCTTCGATGCATTTAAAAGAACCTTCATAACTGCCGTGATCCAAATGAAGTGCAACCGGAACAGTAATCTTTAATTCATCCATCATAGCTGTTACCATGCTTGCAACGGTTTTGTAACCGCACATATATTTACCGGCACCTTCTGATACTCCCAGGATAACCGGGGAATTTAATTCCTGAGCTGTTAAAAGAACTGCCTTTGTCCACTCAAGGTTATTAATATTGAACTGGCCTACTGCATAATGTCCGGCCTTTGCTTTATTAAGCATATCTTTTGCTGATACTAGCATATTCATACCTCCATTTTGTGTAAATATTGTTAGCTTAAATATAACCTTATGTTATTATACCTCATTTATGGTAAAAAGAAAATATAATTTTCCAGGTTCGTTATTTTCCTTCATTTCTCACAGGTCCTTTTAAAGTTTCTCTTTATGCGAATGTATGTTTGTGTTATAATAAATTAAAGGTCAAAATTTCTATATAAACAGCAGGCAGGCTTGCAATATGTACGGATATGAGTGTAAAAATCAATAACAATGTTCACTTATTATTTAGGCAGTATCGAGAAAAGCTTGTGATAAGCATAGCTTAAGAATTAAAATGCAATTTTTACTTTCTATTTGAGCAGTATCACAAATTTACTTTAGAAACACATGGAGGGGATTCGATGGAAGAGCGATTAATATTTCATATTGATGTCAATTCCGCTTTTCTAAGCTGGGAAGCTGTCCACAGGCTTAGTCTTGATAAGGATGCCCTTGATTTAAGAACCATCCCTTCCGCTGTGGGCGGAGACTTAAAGACCCGTCATGGTGTCATTCTTGCCAAATCCCATCCGGCGAAGGCCTTTGGTATCAGTACCGGTGAACCGGTAGTAAACGCATTAAAAAAATGCCCGTCCCTTCACCTGGTTCCGCCTCACCACAGCCTGTATGAGGAATACTCCAAGTCCCTGCAGGAGCTGCTGTATCAATATACCCCTGACATTGAACCCTTTTCCATTGACGAAGCCTATTTGGATATGACAGGAGCCATTCCTTTTGGCTCAACTCCCCTTAAGACTGCTATGACAATTGCAGACCGTGTAAGAGAGGAGCTTCATTTCACAGTAAATATCGGGATTTCCTCCAATAAGCTCCTGGCGAAAATGGCGTCGGATTTTGAAAAGCCGGATAAAATACACACATTATTCCCCTCTGAAATCAAGAAAAAAATGTGGCCTCTTCCATTAAATGAACTTTTCTTTGTGGGCCGTTCCTCTGCACGGATATTAAAGAGCCTGGGGCTTCGTACCATTGGGGATATTGCAAATACAGACCCCGCCTTTCTGAAAGCCCATTTAGGAAAAAAACACGGAGAGCTCATTTATGCCTATTCCAACGGCATCGATACCAGTCCCGTGGGAATCTCCCCTGCTGCCGCAAAATGCATCAGTAACAGCCTCACTCTGTCTGAGGATATCACCGACTTTAGCAATGCCAGGCAGGTGCTTTTGCTCTTAAGTGAGACCGTCGGGGCAAAACTTAGAAAAGAGAATGTAAAGGCCTCCTGTATCACTGTGGAAATGCGGGATTGTGACTTTAACAACCAAAGCCACCAGGAAACTCTTCCCCTCCCTACCAATACTACGGATACAATTTACCAGACTGCCTGCAAGCTCTTAAAGGAATCCTGGAAGGGTTCCCCTTTAAGGCTCCTGGGCGTCAGAGCCGGAAAGATTGAGGAAAAGAGCCAGTATACCCAGCTCTCCCTCTTCTCCTATCAGGAAAATGAAAAGAGAGAGAAGCTTGACAAAGCTCTTGACAGTATACGCGAAAAGTATGGAACGGATGCCGTTAAACGGGCGGCCTTACTTGATAAGAAGCATTAATCGCAGCTGCAGTCTCCATCCTCCTGTCCGTGGTTTTCTCCCTTGCAGGAACAGACTGCCTTTCCGCTGTCCTCCAGACTGCCGTCCAGATAAGCGGCTGCTGCCACGTCGGCATCTCCTGTAGCACCGGGAATAACAAGGATATTACCTCCCATAAGGCCTTCCATGGCTTCCATACCGATTCCTCCGCAGATTACCACATTGATTTTTTCTCTTTTCATCATTTCCACGGTTTTGGCGTGTCCTTCTCCTTCGGCCGAAAGAATGGCTTTTCCTGCCAGCTCGTTATCCTTAATTTCATACAGGGTAAATTCAGAAGCTTTTCCGAAATGACCGAATACATTATTTTTACCGTCGGTAGGCACTGCAATTCGAAGAAAGCCTTTACTGTCCTCTTCCTTCCCGCCTTCCTCCTTTTTCTCTCCTAACATAGCCGTTAAGGCGCTTACTGCATCCGAAAGCCAGGGACCTTCCAGTTCTTCAATTCTTTCTTTATCAACAGCCTCGGCAATGGAGGGATTAATGGGAATCCTGCCCAGAACCGGCAGATGGAATCTCTCTGCGGTTTCCTTTACATGGCTGGTGCCGAAAACACTTATTTTCTCTCCGCAGTTACCGCATTCCAGATAGCTGTAATTCTCCACAATACCAAGAATCGGTACATTCATAGCCTCTGCCATGTTCACAGCCTTTGATACGATCATGGATACCAGCTCCTGGGGTGAGGTCACTATGATAACTCCGTCAACTGGCAGGGACTGAAATACCGTAAGAGGGACATCTCCTGTTCCGGGAGGCATATCTACGAACATATAATCCACGTCATCCCAAAGAACATCCGTCCAGAATTGCTTTACTGTTCCTGCAATCACAGGTCCTCTCCATATAACAGGAGTATCCTCTGTTTCAAGGAGCAGGTTTACAGACATGATTTTGATGCCGTTTTTGCTGATAGCAGGAAAGATGCCAAGCTCATTTCCTTTTGCCTTCTCATGCACCCCAAAGGCCTTCGGGATGGAAGGACCGGTAATATCCGCATCCAAAATAGCCGTATGGCAGCCTTTTCTGTTCATCAGCACGCTCAAATAGGAAGTAACAAAGGACTTTCCAACCCCTCCTTTTCCGCTTACGATACCGATAACCTTCTTAACCTTACTGTAGGGATTCAGCGCTTCCTTCATATCGTCCTTATCCTTATTTCTGGAAGAACAGGTAGCCTGACAACTGGAACAGCTGTCTCCGCAGCTGCTTTGTGTTTCATATGTTTCACTCATTTTCCATAACCTCTTTTCTGCATTTTTTACATTTCATACTGCACCGGCACCCCGGCGAAACCTGGTAATTTCCCCCGGCTATTATGATGCCCCGGCCCTCCAGAAGGGCTTCCGCAACCTTATGTCTTGCCGCATACAAAATACGCTGGAGAGTTCCTCTGGAAATATTCATGCTATGGGCTGCCATTTCCTGATCCATTCCCTCAAAGTCACATAACCTTAAGGCTTCCAGCTCATCAATCTGTATGTCGGTATAATCCTTTCCCTCTGTTTCCGGGTTCAAGGTTCTATGTTTATATTCTGCACAGATAAATCTGCATTTTTCATTTCCTGGCAAGAAAGCTCCTTTCCGCTGACAGGTGTACTTCTAACCGTCTCAGGTCTTTTGCGTAAACGTGCATATGCACATATCACATTATACTCTTTACCTGTTTTCTGTCAAGGCTAAACACTGTGGCATTTGCCATGCCACGATTATAATCCTGTGATATTTTACTTGAATTTATTCTTTACTGCAGTAGCAAATAAAAAATAACTGAATATGATGTAATAATAGAATGAAAAGGAGTATTATCTTGCCTATAAAAATTTTTATAGATCAGGGACACAATCCCTCAGGAATCAATGCAGGTGCGGAAGGTTTTGGTCTAAGAGAGCAGGATGTTACCTATCAGGTAGGAATCTACCTGGCAAATATCTTAAATGCGGATCCCCGCTTTGAGGCACGGACTTCCAGAACCAGCCCGGAACAATCTTTAGGCTATAGCAATACTTCCAGTCTTGCAGAACGTGTACGCCTTGCCAATACCTGGCCGGCAGACTATTTTCTCAGTATTCACTGCAACGCAAGCGACAACCCGGCATTAAACGGAACCGAATGCTATGTTTACGAGAATTATACCCAGTCCTATTATCTGGCGGAACGTATTCTCCTGGCCATTGTTGACAGGCTTGGAACCTTTAACAACGGAGTCCGCATAAACCCTTCCCTCTATGTATTGAGACGGACAAATATGCCGGCTGTTCTTATTGAACTGGCTTACATCACCAATTATGAAGACAATCAAAAGCTTAGAAACAGACAATATGATTTTGCCTATGCCATCTATCAGGGACTGCTGAATTATTTTGGGCTGGCACCCAATCCATAAAGTACGGTGCATATTTAAGCCACGGAGGCTGGAAAAAATGCAGGGCAGTTGCAATTACTGCAACCGCCCCTCCTTTTAAAAATTACTTCCGTTATATCCCCAGTGGCTTACCTCTTCATACTTTACATATATTTGACCGGGGTCAATGGAAAGCTCTTCTTTCAGGATATTCGAAATCTCAGAAGTGAGCTTGTTATAGGCTTCGTTACCGGACTTTCCAAAAAGCTTAACCTCTACAAAAGCAATGGGCTTATCGGATTTTCCCTGAAAATAAAGACTTACGTCCCCCTCAAAGGACAGCATAAGCCAGCTTTCGCTTTTGCCCGGTAAGATTGCAATAGCCTTCCCTAACCTCTCTTTTATTATTAATTCTTTTTCTTTTGGGATGGTGATATTTGTTTTTGTACTGATATAGGGCATACTAAACCTCCTTTATTTATACTTGATATGTCTCTTGGAATATTTTAAGAATAGAGGATTTTTCTGTGATTTGTCAAGACCATTGTTCTTTTTTAAATTCATGGATATTTTCACAGCTTGCCTCATACTTTATTCTAAAGAGAATAGGACAGATTGTGAAAGTTAATACCATTCCATCTTTCGCCATAATTTCAGGCGGAACTGCAAATGAAAAAATCCCCATGTACTTTTTTCGAGATATTTTGGTTTTCTTGATAAAATTTATCTTTTCTTATCGGACAGCCTGTGCTATAATGATATTTGGTGGTAATTTTGTCCCATGAAACTTATTTACTGAATATTTTGCATGAAATGTCCCATGATTAATCATACTATGACTTATGGGACACTTAATTTTGTAAAGGGTTTCTTTTTTTATCGTATTGTGCTAATTCAATGAGACCCATGGAGGAATATGATGAGCGAAGCAACACATAATTTTGAAGAAAGACTTAAAGAACTACTGTCCTATGCCAATGAAAACAAGGGTGTAGTGGATGTAGGGAAAGTTAACGATTTTTTTAAAGAGATGAACCTTGAAGTAAGGCAAATCGATAAAATATATGAGTATCTTGAGGCACATAATATCGTCATCTTAAATCCCGTTGAAGAAGATGAGCCCGATGATGAAATTATCTTGGAGCTGGAAGACAGCGATGAAGCTGCCCTCTTAGACTTTGACGATCTATCCATGATTGGTACTATGTCCGATGATCCTGTAAAGCTCTATTTAAAGGAAATCGGAGGCTATCCCCTGCTTTCTGTAGCAGAAGAGATTGAGCTTGCCAAAAAGATTGAGGAAGGTGATGCCCATGCCAAGCAGGTACTGGCAGAGTCCAACCTGAGACTGGTCGTAAGCATTGCTAAGCGTTACGTAGGCCGCGGCCTTTCTTTTCTGGATTTAATCCAGGAGGGTAATTTAGGCCTGATTAAAGCCGTTGATAAATTTGATTACAGTAAAGGTTACAAATTCAGTACCTATGCTACCTGGTGGATTCGTCAGGCAATTACCAGATCCATTGCCGACCAGTCCCGAACTATCCGTATTCCGGTACATATGTCTGAAGTCATTAACAAGACATATCGTGTATCCAGAAGCTTACTGCAAAGCTTGGGAAGGGAACCAACCGAGCAGGAAATTGCCGATGCCATGAAGCTTCCTGTTGAAAAGGTTAGAGAAATCCAAAAGGTTTCTGCTGACCCCATCTCCCTTGATACTCCAATCGGAGAAGAGGATGACAGCCACCTGGGAGATTTTATAAAGGATGACTCCATCATGGGACCGGAGGATGCCGCCTCCTATTCCGTACTGCAGGACCAGATATCCAAGCTTTTGGAAACTCTCACAGAGAGGGAGCAGAGAGTCCTGATTCTTCGCTTTGGATTAAAAGACGGAAGGACCAGAACCCTGGAGGAAGTCGGTAAAGAATTTAATGTTACCCGTGAGCGTATCCGTCAGATAGAGGCCAAGGCCTTAAGGAAATTAAGACATCCCAGCAGAGCCCGGATGTTAAAGGGTTACGATATCATGTAATTTTTTATCCTGCCTATTTCATTATGTTAACCTTTCTGCTATAATGACAGTAAAGTAACAAAAATTGGTTAAGCTATGGACGACTGTCAAATAAACACAAGGCAGTCAGTCCTGGAATATGCGTAGGAGGTACAATGGAAAGAATCCTGCTGATGGTATTTAAGAGTATCTTTCAATTACCATATTGGCTCTTTTTACTAAATAAATACAAGAAACACCCGGAAAAATTCAGTGACCAAAAAAAATATGCTTTTCTGCACCATGTAACAGTAAAAGCAAACAAGCGGGGACGGGTAACCTTAACCTGTACAGGAACGGAAAACCTTCCGAAAGAAACCGGCTATGTGCTCTATGGGAACCATCAGGGACTGTTTGATGCACTTCTCCTGCTGGAGACCCATGATAAGCCCTTTGCCACCGTATCAAAGATAGAAATTCAGAATATTCCCTTCCTTCGTGATGTCTTTACCATTCTCGGCTCAAAATTCATTGTAAGGGAAGATGTACGCCAGTCCATAAAGATCTTGAACGAAGTGACGGAAGAAGTAAAGCAGGGAAAGAATTATCTGATCTTCCCCGAAGGCACCCGGTCTAAAAACGGGAATCAGATACAGGAATTTAAAGGCGGCAGCTTTAAATGTGCCATGAACGCCAAATGCCCTATCGTACCCCTGGCTATTCTTGATTCCTATAAGGTATTTGATACCCATTCTACCAAAAGGGTCGGTGTTCAGATACATTATTTAAAGCCTTTATATTATGAGGATTATAAGGATATGAAGTCCAACGATATCGCCCACTATGTGGAAGCGGCCATCCGGCAGAAAATATCGGAATCTGAATAAACAAAATAAAGAGCGTGTTGCAGTACTACTTTCTAAGTAGCTTTGCAACACGCTTTTTTTAATGATGCAACTGACTGAATCAGGCTGAGCTGTCCACAGGTGGAGTCTTTAAAAAGTGTTAACAGGCATTTAAACATCATAGCAACGGGAACTGCTTTGAATTTTTAATATCGCTTTCATGCAAACAAAAAAGGAGCTGCTGCAAATAAGAAAGCTCATACCAGGTACCGCGCATAGATTCATTTATGCCTATAACATCCGGTATTTGCTCTTCTTTTAGCAGCAGCTCCTACTTTTTATTTCTTAAAGGTCTTCCTCTTCTACTCTGGTTCCGCAGCTTGAACAGTACACCGCATCCTTCGGAAGCTCAGCGCCGCAGTTTTCACAGCATTTGGTTCCCTTTAATTCCTGGATGCCTTTCTTCAGCTCTTCAATCTTATCCATGGAGGCTGTAATTTCACCGCAAAGCCCCTCATAATCATAATTTTCCTCATGCAGATGGGCATTGTAATAGGCGCGGCCTATCTCAGCGTAATTCTTATTTATCTTATCCTTTTCACTGCCTACCTGGCTGTTCAGCTTGGCAATATCCGTTACTTCCTTCGCCTTTTTAGCGATTTCCTTACTCTTCCCTGTTATGGTATCTCCAACCTTCTCAAAAAAATCCATTTTTTACCTCCTTCTATTTTTTACATTTTAACTGTTTTATGCTCTATACTCTATATTATCTGCTCCATTAGTATATGTCATAATAGTATCATAATTTGCAATAAATGCAAGTATGTTAATTATTTTTTAAGCAAACTGATATTAGTCTTGCAGAATGTTTTCATGAAAATTTAATATACACCTATACATACTGAAAGGGAACCTGCATTTGCAAATTCCCTCTCTTATGCTTTTTCTTATCTACTGTTTATCAAAGGCAGGGTTGAATGCATAGAAATTCTTTGAATCCAGATTATCCTGAACTACTCTTAAGGATTCACCAAATCTCTGGAAATGAACGATTTCTCTTTCCCTTAAGAAACGGATGGGATCTATAACATCCGGGTCCTTAATCATACGAAGGATATTATCATAGGTAGTTCTTGCCTTCTGCTCTGCTGCCATATCCTCATGAAGATCTGTAATCGGGTCACCCTTTGACTGGAATACAGTGGCACTAAAAGGTGTGCCGCTGGCTGCCTGTGGCCAAAGTCCAACCGTATGGTCAACAAAATAGGTGTCAAAGCCTGAAGCCTTGATTTCTTCAATGGAAAGATTTCTCGTAAGCTGGTGTACAATGGCACAGATAATCTCCATGTGGGCCAGCTCTTCGGTTCCGATGTCTGTTAAAATTCCCTTTACTTCATTATAAGGCATAACATATCTCTGAGAGAGATAACGCTGGGATGCTGCCAGCTCGCCGTCGGGGCCTCCAAATTGTGTAATTATAAATTTCGCAGTTGAGGCATTCGGGTTCTTAATATTTACAGGATATTGAAGTCTCTTTTCATAGTTCCACATAATCAGCACGCTCCTTCCCATGGCCAGGGGTCATTAATCCAAGTCCACATATTGGAGGGAGCCACATCATAGGCTGATAGAGGACCGTAACAGTCCCTGTATTCCTCCATGGCTTCATTTCTAATCTGTCTATACACCTGATAATACTCCAAAGCCTCTTTGTCATAGGGATGCGTATCCAGAAAGAGTTTTGCATCGTCAAGAGCAAAGCTTGCTTCCGTAATAATACACATTAACTGGTCTCTGCTTTTACTTGTCATATCTGCCTCCTCTTCCTCCGCACATATTGCCGGCTCCAAGAAAAGGTAAATCCAACTCCTCGAAAATAGTACCTACCTTTAATGCTGTTCCTGTATCATAGATATTTCTCCACTTTTGCATGGGAACATAAGACATTGCAAGAGGTAATTTGTCAAGACATTTATCAACACTGCTTACATTTTCACAACTGCCGCCTTTTGCAGCTTCCATAACCGGCGTAACGCCACAGCCATACTGCTGATTCTGATTATAGCCCATTCTGCCATTCTGGGGATACATCGGACGTCTGTAGTTATCCATCTGGTAAACTCCTTTATAAGATATATATTATCTTATGAAATCTGCCAATGTTGGTGACATAATATGGTTGAAAATTGCATAGATTACATGATTAGAGTTATTCATCAGCTATTAGAATTTTTTAAGGCGTCCAGGGCCTTAAACAAATGAGAATTTTGAGTTAAGGTTGTTGCTTTATGAAATATCAATAAAAATGCCGCAGCACAAATTCCGCAGCACAATAGTTGTCCTATTTTATTAAAAGAAAGCATAAATAATACAATACAGCCTATATTTACTGCCAAAAGGATATACCGTGATTTTTTTCTGTAATGCTGGATTTCTAATATGTCCAGCTTCTTATTATCATTGTCTGCAGGAGACATGAAAAAAATAATTCCATCGGCCAAAACCAGTGCCCCCCACCATGCCCATTGAATGATAGCAGCTTTCGATATTAAAAGGAGCAGGAGAACATAGAAGCAGGAAAATATATAACAGCCTGCCTTTGTCTTGGCATGAAAGCCCCCCGCACTTCTTCTCAGAGGAATTAGTACTCCTCCTATAACTAACAGTTCAGGCAGCATCCCTAAGCAGAGGGCTATCCCTATATAAGATATACAGTGAATTAGTTTTAAAATGAAGCATTCGATTCCGAATTTATATATTTCTACCTCATCTTCAGAGATGACCTTATAAAGTCTAAGCTTTTGGATAATATACTCATTCAATCTTACCATTCTTTACATCACCTACTTTTGATAACCCTGTTACTTCGTTGGTAATACAGGTTGATATTTAGTAACACGTATTATAGATTTAGGATTTTTGATTTTAATTACTGTGGGTTTCTGATAATATTTTTTTGGTCACAGCAAATGCTGTATAACAGTTACTGTTCAACTGCTGCCATCTAACAAACGCAATCTAACAGTTACTGTCCAGCTGCTGCCATCCAACAACTGCAACTGACAATTACTGTTTTGCTGCTGCCATCCATCAACTGCATCTAACAATTACTGTTTTGCTGCTGCCATCCAACAACTGAATTTAATTAATGTTCTGTTGCCATCCAACAACTACAGTTTTACAGAGTTCATAAAAACTGCTTCAGTTTAACAGCCTTGCTGTGGCCTCTTTTAATTCATAAGCTCCAATAGAGTTCTTCCTATACTTCAATCACCTTTAAATCCGGTGATATCGTTAGTCTGGCTTCCGTTGCCTTTTGAACGTCTTCCGGTGTCAGACCCGGAGCTACTTCCTTTAGCACCAACCCCTTATGGGGGACCACTTCAATAACGGCCATATCCGTTACAATAGTCTTTACCACATTCACAGCGGTCAGCGGCAGCCTGCATTTTTTCAATATTTTCGGTGCTCCGTTCTTGTTCACATGCTCCATGGCTAGAATCACCTTTCTTGCACCGACAACCAAGTCCATGGCTCCTCCCATGCCAGGTACTTTCTTTCCCGGAACCATCCAGTTGGCAACATTGCCTTCCTCATCAACCTCCAGGGCTCCCAGAACAGTTATGTCTACATGGCCTCCCCGAATGATGCAGAAGGAGGTCGAGCTATCAAAATAGCAGGCTCCTTTTACTGTTGTAACGTAGTTTCCACCTGCATCTATGCAATCGAGGTTTTCCTCCCCTGGAACTGCTCTCGGGCCAACGCCGAGAATTCCGTCTTCTGCCTGCAGCATGATATGAACATCTTCCGGTATATAGTCTGCGACCATGGTAGGCATTCCGATTCCAAGATTTACGACATCACCGTCCTTCAGTTCCTTTGCTATCCTTTTTGCAATAAACTCTCTATTATTCATACTCATTCACCCACCTTTACAATAGCATCAACAAATATTCCCGGAACGTTGACATGATTGGGGTCAATTTCTCCTGTCTTTACATATTCATCCACCTCTGCAATTACATAGTCTGCAGCTGAGGCCATTACAATATTAAAGTTGCGGGAGGAGCCGTTTATAATGAGATTACCTGCTTCATCGGCCTGTCTTGCCCTGATCAAGGCTACATTTGCCCTGAGGGGCATCTCAAGTAAATACTCTCTGTCATCTATTTCTACTTTCTTCTTACCCTCTTCTACCACCGTTCCTACACCTACCGGTGTTAAAAAGCCGCCAAGTCCGGCTCCGCCGGCACGTATCTTTTCGGCAAGAGTACCCTGGGGAAAAAGCTGAACTGCTGCTTCTCCTGACATAAGAAGTCTCCCTGTTTCAGGGTTCAAGCCAATATAAGATGCAAATATTCTTTTTACCCGCCCGCTTTTTACAAGCTGGTAAATAGATAGATCCGGTGAACCTGTGTCATTGGAAATTATGGCCAAATCTCCGGCAGAGTTTGTTTCGACGAGAGCCTTTACCAGATTTTCCGGATGGCCTCCGTTGAGAAAGCCTCCAATCATAATGGTGTCTCCCTCTTTCACTCTGCTGACCGCTTCCTGCGCTGTAGTTAATTTACTTTTCATACCTCAAGCCTCCTTTACGTCACTTTAAATAATCATGCAATACTCTTGCATAGGGTAAAGTTAAATCTGCAATAAAATGCTTTCCCTCAATGCAGGATTTGACCGGCAAGTCCGCTACCGGAGCGTTGACATGAGGTATCAGACTCAGTCTGGCCGGTCCTGACCATGCACCTTTTACAGTAACCTCTTCCAGGTTATAAGCTGCTAACTGGGCAATTTTAGGCTTACCGTCAACATCGGGAATTAATTTCAGATTTATTTGTGTTTTCCCTATGGTCTTAGCAACCGCATTGTTATCCAGTACATTGTATTTAAAAGGCATCGTTCCCATAGCGACTAATGTGTTATTATAGTACAATGTACCGGTCAGTGTTTCCGTTTCTTCGACTTTGAGGCTGGGATGACCCCATTTTTTAGGGAATCCCCAGATTTCACGTCCGCCGAGAATAGCGGGTCCATTATTTAAATACATTTGAGCAGTAAAATTGCAGGGCTCTCCCTTGAAGGTACATGGGATTACAATACCGCTTTCCTCGTAGCTTCCCAACCCTGACGAATCGGGCATTTTTATCCATTCATATAAAACAATGTTACTTCCATCGGGCTGAAGAGGCTCCGGTACTGCCTGCCGGATAGAATCCGGGTCTGATTCATAACTGATGGTAAAATACTCACGGTTTATGAAACGGCACGGCGGGCGGCCGTAGCTGGTGCTGGCAGCGGGCATGGATTGCAGCAAAAGAATATCTTTTTGATTCATACATATCCCTCTCTTTATTAAGCTGTTTCTGACTTGCTGATTATGCTGTATTTAATCTGCAAAGCATTAACCAGCGGTAACATCATCAAAAGATTCCATTTTAGATTAATGCATTCTCTACTAACATCGCTATACCCATGCCTGTTCCGATACACAGGGATGCTACACCATAATGGGCGGAGCTCCGTATCATTTCATGCACTAATGTGACCAAGATTCTGGCACCGCTTGCCCCTACCGGATGTCCGATTGCTACTGCACCACCATTGACATTGACCTTCTCATTGTTGACCCCCAGCTCCTTGCATACTGCCAATGCCTGTGCGGCAAAGGCTTCATTTAATTCGAAAAGATCAATATCCTTTACGGACAGTCCCTGTTTTTTAAGAAGGGATGAAACTGCATACACCGGGCCGATACCCATATAGGCAGGATCTACCCCAACAAGTGAATACCCTTTGATATAAGCTAAAGGTTTTAAGTTATGTTCTCTGCATTTGCTTTCTGAAGCTACAAGTACGGCTGCTGCTCCGTCACTTATCGGTGAAGCATTACCGGCAGTAACTGTTCCTCCCTGTTTAAATGCTGTTCTTAAACCGGAAAGCTTTTCCACACTGCTGTCCGCCCTTACATGTTCGTCCTCCGTGAAGCAGATTTCATCCTTTTTCCGTTTAATTGTAACAGGCACAATCTGGCTTTCAAAAACCTTCTCGTTTTTTGCTTCCGTTGCCTTCCTATTGCTTTCATAGGCAAACTCATCCTGCTCAAGTCTTGTAATATTATATTTTTCTGCAACATTTTCTGCAGTAATTCCCATATGGTAATTATTAATGGGGCAGGTGAGGCCATCACTGACCAGACTATCATAAAGTTCTCCGTTGCCAAGCCGGTAGCCGTTTCTGGCATTCTTTAGAAGATAGGGTGCATTTGACATGCTCTCCATTCCTCCGGCTAAAACAATACTGCTTTGACCTGCCTGAATTGCATTATAGGCCAAGGCTACCGTATGAAGCCCTGAACCGCAGGCAGTGTTTATAGTTGAGGCCGGTATATCAATCGGTATCCCTGCTTTTAATGCGGCCTGTCTGGCAGGATTCTGGCCGCTGCCTGCCTGAAGTACGTTTCCAAAATAAACCTCATCAATAAAAGAACCTTCCAGATTACTTTGAGTAAGGCATGCTTTTATGACGGTCGAGCCAAGTTCCGGGGCACTTAAAGGTGCAAGTGTTCCATTAAAAGAACCAACGGCGGTTCTTAACGGACTTACCAATGCTACTTTTTCCATAATTATTCATTCCTTTCCTTCGTAAGCAGCTTCTTATCGCTGATTTCGCATTATCTTACTTTATGAACAAGTTGCATCGTAACCCCAATAAAGTTTTATTCCTATACCCCGTTATATCTTCTCCCCATTGCTGTTTGCCTTTTTCCGAAGGTGTAATATATCAGTACTTACCAATACCTATACAGATTCTCAGCGGCTGATTACTTCGGAATTTAAAATTTTCTAAGCTTCATAACATCCTTTGGCAGTTTCGGCTGATAGCCAATAAAGAAACAGGAAGAGTTAGCTTCCTTCGCTGCTGACTTTAATATTGCTTTTGACGCCAGTTCCAGTGATAATTTTTTCAATTCATTTTTCATGATAATCTTTCCTTTCTGATTTAATTCTTGTCTGTTAATTGTTTACAGTCGCATTTTCTCACTCCATTAATTTATTTTCAATATCGTCTGCACAAGTTACAGTTTTTGTGTATAACTTACAGAAAATAGTCTTTTTTGTATAAGCCTGTCTGACAAAAAAGCCCCCTGGCTATTCCGGATGCACACAAAAATGTACTTTACAACGCGAAAGGGCACGTTACCAGAAAGCCTAGGGGCCGTTCTTTGTATATGGTTTGAAATTATTTATTGATTAATGATGATTTTACAGCTGAATTTCCTGTTTGCCTCCTCCAGGATCATATTGCCATTGTACTTCTTAATAATGCTTTCTACATTTAGCAGGCCTATTCCATGATGTCTGCCCTTCCCTGACACCGGCTTGCCAAGATGCCATTTTCCGATGGGCATTGAGCTGTTACTGATATTTATAACCATAAAGTCATTGTATTTATCCAGTTTCATTTCTATGTATTTGTCTTCGGATACCATATCGCATGCTTCGATTGCATTATCCAGTAAATTGCCGAAGATTGTAGTGACTTCAATGGGTTCCATAAAGCTCAAATCAACAGTACCTATTTCCATACTAAATCTGATATTATGGAAATTGGCAATTTTCTTTTTATCGTTTAAGAGTACATTCAGAATCGGATTATTTGTATATTCCTCCAAGGCCAGCGGCAGAAGCATCTGGCTTATTTCCTGGGTATAGGTTATGGCAATTTCATTCTCCTTTGCCTGATACATATTCTCTATCATTTTTAAATGCTTGTTTACATCATGGAGAATTTTAACGGATTCATTATATTTTTCTTCCTGCTCGGCATAATACTCGTACTGCAGCAATGACTGCTGCTCCAGGAGCCTGAATTTTACTTTAAGCTGATTATACTTTTCCGCGAATCTGGCAAAATAAATAAAATACAAGTCTGCAAATAGCATAAATGCCATGTTAACCAGCAGGAAGATATGCTCCCTTTGGCTGGTAATCTTAGTGATAAAAGAGATAATAACAGCCAGATTAGCTATG
Organism: Bacillota bacterium; assembly: GCA_023410275.1. GTDB lineage: Bacteria > Bacillota > Clostridia > Lachnospirales > Lachnospiraceae > Anaerocolumna. Next base: position 33,178 of record JAEYPZ010000123.1, on the reverse strand, counting down.
TTAAACAAAATGATAATAAATTCAACTCCAAACTGAGTTTTCGTAAACAGTCTGGCAGAGTCATCCTTCCAAAATTTTGTAATGATAATATAATAAAAAATCAGCACCACCATTTTGGAAAAGGTTATTTCCAGGCTTTCCATCATAATAGCCTGAATATGATGTATCTTCAATGCCCATAGAACAAATTTCAGTATAAATACCCCTATTGTTTCGCATATGGTCAATGTTACAATTAATACCGGAATCTCCATAATCCTGTGCATCGTTTTTCTGTTCCCGTCGCCATATAATGTGATATTAACAAAACTGAACAATATGATCCAGCTTATAATATTAAAGATAGGCTGCTGCACCACGTTGACACATATGGTAAGGAAATATAGTCCTGCCTTTGCCAGAAAATAAAATAATTGATTGGAATACAGCCTTTCATTTTTTTCTTCTATAAATTGAAACAGTATAATGTTGTTAATCAGACATGAAATAACTGTTCCAACTAAAAAAATTATGTAATCATCCATTTCTTCTCCTAAATACAGTCCTGTATGAACTTATTCAACTTTTTCCTGAAATCAGCTGATTTTTTTTGGGAAACCGGAAGCTTTTCATCATTATCAAGATAAACCTGATAACCTTTTATTTTTTTCACATGTATCAAATTTACCAAGTAGCATTGGTGGCAGATTTCAAAATTATGTCTCTGCATCTTTGCAGCTAAACTATTCATTCTATCGCTGAAGAAATATTCCTCTTCCTTTAGTTTTATTTTTATTTTCCTGTTAATATATTCAAAATAAATAATATCCTTCACTTCGAAATTCTTGATTTTATTTTCTAATTCACCTTCCTCCGTAATCACAATAATATCAAATTTAACCGTTTCCGCTCTTTCTCTTTCTTCCTGAATATACCGCATTACTTCATCCAGCTGCTTCTCGGCCATTACATTTGTAACAGGCTTTTCCAAATACGCAAATGCATGGACATTATTCACTGCCTGTATGCAATATTGCTTATAGCTGGTCGTATATATAATTTTTACATTTCTATTTATTTCATGCAGCTTTTTGCCAGCCTGAATGCCATTTATTCCATCCATTGCAATATCAAGAAATATTAAATCAAGTTTACTCTGAAATTCCAGCAGTTCCTCTCCCGACTTAAAAACATATATTTGATAGGGAATAAATTTGACATCCATATAGCTTTTAACAATAGTTCTAATTTTTACAGCGTCATGCTTATTGTTGTCACAAATAGCAATATTAAACATTTATACCCCTCCTCGATATAAATTATGTTACCTCTATTTTAAGGTTACATATATTATAAATCAACTTAATTTTACTTAAATTGTCAATGAAACCTATTTCATAACATGCCAGTATGATAATGCCGCCACTCTCTTCAGGATTATCATCCTTACAGCTGAGCCTTGTGCAGACTCCTGCCTGTAAACTCTGCTCCACCAGAGCCTTTCTCATCTTGAAAAAGAATAAGCAAATGGGGAACACTCCTTTCCACTAAGAGAGAATGCACAAAAAATGCCCCTCGCTTCTATGCTGTTGACAAATATTAATGAAAAGGTATTATAATATACATGAATATCATTTGAGATAGGAGGTAACTTTTTTGGGACGTCCATATACGGAGGAAGAACGAGCGGAGTTAAAGCTAAAAATAAAAGAAACCGCTGCAAAAATGTTTATGCACCAAGGCTTTAAAGATTTTAGGATACAGCAATTAACAAAGCAAGTAGGTATATCATTAGGGGGGTTCTATACATTTTACAAAGATAAAGAAGCTCTTTATGAAGAAATCCTGCGTGATGAGAAGAATAGAATACGGAAAAAAATTCTAATGATAATTGAAGAAGAAAATCAAACACCAAAAGATTTTTTTACTGACCTGGCCAATGTTCTTATAGATAAAACAAACACGAACAAATTTTACACCAATGAATATAGCAGTTTATTAGAAACGTTGGTGTGGAACGACGATCCTGTTACCGCAGAGGATAACTTGAATTTCATACAGCAAATCAGAAAAATATGGATAAATAAGGGGATAACTATCTCCGCATCTGATGAAGAATTAGCCTCCGCTGTTGCAACGCTTGCCATACTATGCACGAATAAAGGCAAGATCGGCGCTGGTTTTCATACATGGTATCAGGTAATTGAAAAAATGATTCTCGAACATCTTTGATATTTTTTAACATGCCTATGAAAATATTTTGTTTTTTTCACAGGTTCGTGCTATACTGTTCTTGAGGGAGGTGTTTCAGTTTGAACAGACCTAAAAGAACTGCGATACTCATCGGTTTATTGCTCTGCATGGGTGCCTCTACTATTATGCAAACCTATTTCAGCAGTGCACTGCCCGCAATCAGCGACAGCTTTCATTCAGTTTCCTTTTATTCATGGGTACATGGCAGCTATATACTGGCCTCTTCAGCCGTTATTATATTATCCAGCAGCTTGTGTCTAAGATTCGGCAACAGGAAAAACTTCATCATTGGTTCTCTATTATTTGGTTTGGGTACAATAATAGCTCCATTCAGCAGTTCCATGCTATATCTTGTGATAGCAAGAATCGCTATGGGGATCGGAGCAGGAGTAGTAGTGCCGGCAACCTACGGGATAATAGGCGAACAGTTTGAGAAAGAAAAATATGCTGCGGTTTTTGCTGCCTTTGCTGTTGTACAAATCGTGTTTAATGGACTAGGCAGTTTAGCTGGCGGTTATCTGCCCCATATTGCTTCATGGCAGGTAATCTTTTACATTTTATTACCGGTTGAACTGCTAAGTTTCTGGTTGGTATTCCGAAATCTTTCTGCCAGCGTACCTGTAATTCAAACAGTACCCTTCCAATTTCAGCGGCATTTGCTTATGATTATCGCTATTCTTCTTGTAACCTTGGGGATTGAACAAGCATATCAGCGGCAATACCTGGTGCTGGTTTTCGGTGCCGTATTACTTTTCCTCGTGGTATGGAAGGATGCTAACAACGGGAATATACTGTTTCCTAAGGAATTTGTAAGGGATCCCTTATTGAGAAACCTGTGTTTTCAGGTATTTCTGCTTGGAGCATTCTATAATGTTTGCTTGGCATATCTGCCGAGTCTCATGCAGTTTTCAATGGGCTTAAGCATGGATACCGCAGGGAATCTGCTGGCGGTATTCGTCGTCCTCATGGGCATCGGGAGCATTCTGGGAGGATTGATTAAAATTCCTGAGCGTCCAGCCATATTAATCGGGTGGTCAGCAGGCCTGATGGGAAGCATTTTCATGCCGTTCTTCTTTACGCCGGCTGTGGGGTTGCTGGGATTCGGCTCCGGCATATTAATGTCCGTATTATTGGCATATACCGCTGCCCGAACGTGGGGCAATGCTGCCGGGGTAAACAGTACTGCCCATTTAATCCGTAATTTTGGCGGCAGTATCGGAACCATACTATTTCAGTTTTCACTGAATTATCCGCAAAGATATTATGTAGGGGGCGTTCTGATTCTTGCCTTATCAGGCATGATTGCAGCATTTTTATCTTTTCGGTTTAAGAACATTGTGAATGAATCGAAAGCTTGAGGTTCTAATAGAGGAGGTTTACCATGAAATATATAAGAATGTTTCAAGATGTAAAAAAGATGGACATTTCTGTTGTCGGAGGAAAAGGCGCAAATCTAGGTGAAATGTTTAACGCCGGCTTGCCTGTCCCCAATGGATTTTGTATTACCGGAGATGCCTTTGACGAATATATGAAGCGAAACCACTTTGAGCAGCAGCTATCCGCTTACAGCAACAAGTTTCGCTCTGAAATAGCAGCCGGACAGATATGGGCTGGACTTGAAGAGGAAATAACAGAGTGTTATGCTGCGCTTGGACAAAATATGAGAGTTGCCGTCCGCTCCTCCGCTACTGCCGAAGATCTGCCGGAAGCAAGCTTTGCCGGACAGCAGGAAACATATCTTAACATCGTTGGTAACGAGCAGCTTATCATCGCAATCAAAAAATGCTTTGCATCCTTGTATTCAGCACGTGCTGTTGCTTATCGGAAGCAGGTAAACTTTGATACGGTCAAAGTATCTTTGGCGGTTGTTATTCAAAAAATGGTTGAAAGTGAAGTTTCAGGTGTTCTTTTTTCGATTGATCCCGTCAGCCGGGAAACAGATTGGATGATGCTCAATGCTTCCTGGGGGCTTGGTGAAGCGATTGTTTCAGGAAAAGTAACACCGGATATCTATATCTACAGCAAAAAACAAGGACGTATTGTCGATAAAAAGATGGGTGATAAAGATATTTTAATCTGTTATGGTGCCACAGGGGTCGAGGAAATAAAAACACCGTTGGAGCAAAAAGGCCGCTTTTGCCTGAGTGACAAACAGGCCCTTGAGGTTTTTGAAATGGGCCAGAAAGTAGAGCAGCATTATGGCAGCCCGCAGGATATTGAATGGGCCATTTCGTGTGGCAGGCTATATTTATTACAATCCCGCCCTATTACAACCTTAAATAAAACAACTGAAAGACGGCCGGAGCTTTCCGCAGCTCAGAAAGCGGCGCTGAATAATTGGATAGAGCATTGTCCTATTCCCCTTTATCCTCTGGATGTAGAACCATGTAAAATCATAGATAAGGCAAAATCAAAAGTTTTTCATGAATTAGGTGTTTCTATCGGCAGCGAACTAAGCATGGATGAAAAGGGCATACTATTCTTCTCGGCAGGTACGATGCATATTTCTCCGAAGATAGTGAAAGTCCCTTTTCTGCTTCGGCAGTTTACAAATTATTCTGCCAATTCCTTAAATACAGACCGTGCGTATTCCAGGATAAAAAAAGAATTAAATAAAAAATCTTTGATGAATATTTCCCGGTTGTCCATTTCCGAGTTGGTTCAGCAAGTGAAAGAGCTTATGAACTTATCCGAAGAAATTGCCTACATCCGCTTTCGTTACAATATTTTTCCTTCGGTTGCAGTTTCCAAGCTGCTTTACCCGGCCTTACACCATATAGATAAAAATATTAATGAATTCGATTTGTTAAGTGACCTGTCCTATAAAACGTGGGAGTTGAATATTGCATTAAGAAACCTTACCGCTTATATTCAGAAACATAATGAGTTAAAAAAAGCTATTACAGATTTAAAAATAGAGGACAAAAACGCTATAGCAGCCATTCGCAATGATTATTCTGATTTTTCAGCCAAGCTGCAGAATTTTCTTAAGGAATTTGGGTGGAAATCCAGCAGCAGCTATTGTGCCTTTGGCTCCGTATCATGGTTTGAAGATATGACTTCTCTGTTTTCCTTGATAAAAGCTTTGTTGCAGTCTGATAACAGGGACTTAGAAAACAGCAAGTATCAGATAATCCTTACGAAAATTGCTAAGTGTTTTTCTGCAAAAAAAGCTTCCAAAATGCGTAGGAAGATTGAGGAAATACGAGGGTATCATGTGAATCGGGAAGAAAGCCTTTATCTAATAGAAATGTGTTATGGACTGGCACGGAGGATTGCATTTGAGCTGAATCTCCGCTTTCCAGAAATATTTGAGCAGCCGAAGGACATTCTTTTCCTTACATTAGCGGAGGTATACGCCCTGCCTGACGGAATTCAGGATTATAAGAATCGGGTTAAGGTCAGAAGGGCCAACCGTCTCCAAAACGAAAGGTTATGGAATAGCCTTACTCTTGGAGGAAAACAGGACACCCCCAACATACTGACTGGTGTATCCGGAAATCGTGGATTTTGCCGGGGACGGGTAAGAAAAATTTTAACCTTGCAGGAATTTGATAAAATGCAGCCGGGTGATATTCTGGTCTGCCGTTATACCGACCCGTCATGGACACCATTGTTTGTTTTAGCCTCGGCAATCGTTTCCGATACCGGCGGGCCTTTATCCCATAGTGCCATCGTAGCAAGGGAATATAATATTCCCGCCGTTTTAGGTTGTGGCAATGCAACCGAATCATTGCATGACGAGCAGGAAATTGTTGTTGATGGAGATAAAGGTATTGTTCGGATTGAATCCAACTGACCTTCCTATTGTGAAAAACTGACCTTCCGCCCGATTTTAATCCACCGTTACCTTCCACTTTTTAGAGCCTTCTCTGTTTCCGCTGCTTTTCTTCCCGCTTTGCCTCATTTTCAAAACCTTAACCAGTTCCTGAAAGACAGCCAGATTCGAACTCTCCGACAGGATTACCTGATGACTCCGATTCAAATATACTAGAAGCGCTTCCTTATTGACAGGATAGGGCTGATTGAGAATCTGCATGCAAAAACAAGCATCAAAATCCGTCAAACTGTCCGTAGCCAGCATATCCTTTGCAAAGGCCCTGGTTATTTCCCTGTCCAGAGTACCTTCGCCCTTTACCGAAAAGGGTACATGGATGCGGTTCAGGGTATCAAAAATGGTATTCCGGTCCTCAAAGTCCTGATACTGGTCCCGGAGCTTGGCACCTGGCTGCAGCTTGAACCTGCACAGCTCTATTTCATTGCTTTGCAGGCTGATTTCCTCTGTCAGGACCATATCCATCTCCCGGTATACATAATTGGGATCTGTTAATTCGTCGGAAATGGTCAATTTTAACACGGTTGTGGTGCTTGTGGGATAATATGTAATTACCATAGGCTCCTTGATAAGATATGCCTGGCCCTTAAAAAACACAATTCCCGTATTCAAAATAATGCTGTCCTTTGTCGTAGTAAGTTCACAGCCGGTAAGAATACCATCTGCATATCCCTTATACAGAAGCTGACTTGTCAGAAAGGCATAGTCCGATAGTGCAATCAGCATCTCCCGCCTTAATATATGTCCATCCTGAAATAATGGAACTGCCTGTATCAGCATATATTTCTTCCTCCTTATTTTGTTCCGTCAAAGAAGTTCATAAGCCAGCTCTCTATCTCAAACAGGTAGAACTGGTCCGGTCCCAGCATCAGCTGTTCCTCATTTCTAAGAACAGGCACCACTGCAAATCCCCAGCGTTCTTCATCGGCCAGAACAAAGCATCTTAATTCCCTGTCTACAATAGAGTCCACATCATCCTGCAAAATCTCATTGTGGTATTTCTCCACAATCTCTTCCGCCTCTGCCGGCTCAAAGTCAGCCTGGGAAAAGGAACAATTGTACTTGTAAAGCAAATTGCCATTGGTATCCTTTAGATACAGCTGCAACGTTAAATCCGCCATATTTCTGGATATATAGCCCCGTATATTCCGCCTGTCCAGGCTTTGTATCAGTATCTTTTCTTCCTTTGTATGGGTAATTGCCGTAACAATATAGGGAAAAGCCGGGGGCTCATTGGTGATTCTTACATCCGCATAGCCAAACCTCTTATCTTTGATATATTTAATTGCTCCGTCAAGGCACATGAGCTTCAGCTCATAATCCTCTGCCTGGCTGTTATTTTTCTTGGATGAGGCAATGACTTTTCCGGGTATGAATTCCTTCAGGGCTTCCCGGAAGAGGTCAATTTTACAGGACTGGCCGGTTAATCTCATAATGGAATATTCCTGTAATTCCCCATTTTCATAAGAGGCTTCAATAAATCTTTTTATAATCCCATAAATATCCGCCCTCAATAATTGATTCAGTTCATTAATGCTGATATACACCGTAGGGATATCCTTTAATATCTTCAGATGCTCCCCTGGGGCTTCCCTTACGGATAACTTAAACCGCTCTGCCAGAATGCACTTTACCGCATTTTCCCTTATTTCGGTACTGGACACCGCCACCCGTAGAATATCCGTCTTGCCGTAAAATATCTTTTTAATTTGTTCAGCCATTCCAAAGAGATAATAGAAATTGTTTTTTACAGCAAAATATTCGTTATTGCTTTTATGCTCATATTCTTTAAACCGGGTCGGAATTGTCTTTTCCGCTTTCTCATATTCCTCATCCAGCAGCCGGTACACTTCCCGGATTCCCTCCTGGTCTACCCGGCGGAAGATATCCGTTCCCAGCTTTTCAACAATTGCCTCCGGCATATCCCCCTCTTCTTCCTCTATCTGCCTTGCCAGGGCAATTTTAAGCAGCTCCAATATCCGGAAGGTGAGATTATTCCCGCCAAAATCCGTATCACCATTCTCGTATGATGTTGCTACCTCGATTTTATAGGAGACCCTTTGATTATTAATCGAAAAACGGCAGGATGACAGGTCTGTGGTACCCCCGCCGCAATCTATAATCAATGCCTTCAGTTCCTCGTCATTCCGATATCCCTTTCGTTCTATCAGGTCTGAAATGGAGTTATAAAGCACTGCCACTCCTTCATCCAGCATGTCCTCTTCTTCAAGCTGATAATCTGCCAGGATTTCTTTAAAGAGGTGTGTAAAGAGTTTCTTCTGCTTCACAGGTGCCGATATATGCAGCCTTTTAAAGCGGCACTTAAACCTTCCGGTTGCACAGGATATGACATATTCCAGATATTCTTTGATGATATCTTTTCTTTTTACAAAGCAGCGGTGTCCATTTCTGTCCACCAGCTCCTCCTGCTTGTCCGCATCGCTGATCCAGCGCTTCAAATCATAAAATACACAAAAACCCTCATCTATATAACTCATATGAAACAGCCGGTCAGCCTGGTAGCCAAACACATACTCTACCTTATCTCCGTCTATCTTTGTTACACCTACCACTGACGGAAGGACCGGGCTTTCTGTTTCGTCCTCGTCTCCTTTCAGATAGGTCACGTAGTTCACATCATTTTCTTTCAGAACCTCCCTCACCGGGTCGCCGTCCAGCTTCTCTATATAGGTGGAATCCAGATAGGTCCCTGCCGTTGTATTGGATGTGCCAAAATCTATGACAAGGGGCATATTGGCCTCCAGTAACTCCCTTTCCCTGAAATCAAGTACCGGAACCATATAAAACCGCAGGTGGGCAGGTAAGGTTTCATAATTGGTCTCATACAGGTGGTAAAGCCAGTCCGATTGGGAACGCTCCATACAATAGAGCTGATAGCTTCTGACAGCGGATTCCTCACAGGGCATTTCTGCCGATTTTGTTAAATACAGCCTTTCTTTGTCCTGCTTGAACTGCCTTACCTGAAAAATAGCGCAAATCTTATTTCCGCTAACCAGAAGGGCGTTGGTATCTGCAATCTCGGGCCGGTAACCGATGGTAAAACGGTCAAAATAACCAACTTCAATCCCTTGATAGGTTATAATCTTCGCACAGCCCTTCATGGAATGGGGCAGGCTCTGAATCGTGGCTGTCTGTAACAGCTTCTCCAACCGTCCGATACTCTCGTCATCCCGCCTCTGGATAAAAAGATTGTCCTTTCTTCCGCGAAAACGCATGATCTGAAGAATCAATTCATCCTTATCCAGGGGAGCTTGAATTCCATTGACAATCCGTTCCTTCCAGCAGATTTCCCGAAGCTGATAGGTTGTCATCAGCTCCAGTTCCTCCCTGCGGTAGTAATTCATCTGTTGTCCGGGTATTTCTTTTCTATCCGCCATATCCATCCGTTGCATCCTCCCCATTAATACTTAATAAATTGCCAGTTCATCAATATTCATGGTACCTTCCACACCAATGATACCAAAATGATATTCCCAGAAAATACGAATGTTATAGCTGAGAGGAAGGAACATATCCTGTGCAAATTGTATCATCCGTTTTTTATAATCCTCCGGTTTATCCTGCAGATATAAAAGCAGCTTTTTTCGATCGGCCTTGACCTGATACAGAATAGCATCCGGAAACAGTATCAGGACCGCTCTCCGGAAAATCAGCAGCGAGGAGCCTATCTGCATCTGACTGAGCACAAGGGTAGCCAGACGGTTCTGCTTCTGCGGAGAAATCAGCCGGAAGACCTTCGCGCCTTCTCTCCAAAAGGTACCATCCAACAGTTCTTCCGTCAGCTTCCGGATATAGATTTCCCTAATACTGAGCCCATGGCGCAGGTCCGTATACAGCAAGATATGCAGGACCACATCAATCATATATTTTTTGAATTCCTGCAGTTCCCTTCCATCCTCCGCCAGAATATCCTGGAAAATATCCGCAAACCGGTACAGGAGATTTAATTCAATTTCATTGGTGTACACACAGCCCTCATTGATATAGTCAAAGGCCTGCTCATAAAACGGGCTGTACTCTTCTGCCTGTACAAAGAACAGCTCCTCTTCCCTTCTATTGCAGGACTGTGCTCTCAAAACAATATCCCATAGAAAATTCAAATGCTTTCCCTCCTATACCAGCCTTCCGATACATAAATACTCCGGAAACAGCTTTTGCACCTGAGTGACTAAAAAGCTCATGATATCTTCATTTAAATAGTTCTCCTCCTCTGCTGCCGTAAAAGATAGCACCAGGGTCTGACGGGACCTCCCGATTCTTATTTCATCCAAAATAAAACCATCCATGTTATAATTGCAGGCTTCCAGGTCCTCGGGCTCCGTATCCAGAATCTCATAATCTTGAAATACCACATAATCACTGTAGGAAAAAGCCTCCATCAGCCTGGCCAGTTCTGCTTTCGTCTTAATGCTTCTCCGGAACATATCCGTCAGGCTTCCGGCAAAGCTTTCCTTGGACTGATTGGAAAGGACCGGATACAAATAATATTCCTTTCCATTTCTTTTATTTACCTGGTAAAGCTGCCATTCACAAGGATTATCCAGAGGGCAGGTAATAAGAAGGTCCCCGTTTAACCGCCTGATATTGGTAATCTCTACATCCGTATTCATAATCAGGTATTCACACTCATCCTTTAAACGGTGGGAAAATATCCGGTGCTCATAATTTACCTTGTCAATACAGGCATCCGGATAAGTACTGGTCTTTTCTATCTTTTTTTCCAGATTCCACAGGGGAATCATGTTATAATACACCCTGCCGGTATATTCTTCAAAATCGATTGTAATATCCTGTATCTCTTCCTTTTCTGTAAGCTCCCCGGCGGAACAAAGATATACATCAAACATCTTGGCTATGTACGCCTCGCATACGGTCATCCAGGGCTGATAATTTACGCCGAAAATGTAGTACAGGTTTTTGACAAGATCCATGTACTGCTCATTCCTGGAAAGCTCAAAGGTTCCCTTATATTCCCCTTTTTGTGTCCTTATGCTTCCCTGGAATATCCTGTTTCCATGAACCAGCTTATGAATATCTGAAACACTTGTTTTTAAATATACGGTAAACAGCTTGGGCTTTTCTCCCTTTTTCAGGGCCTTTCCCATATCGCCGGCATATGCCTCACTCTTTTTTGCATCTTCCGCTATCATGGGATACATAAAGGAATCTGTCGCATCATAATGCTCCAAATCCGTCAGGGTAAGATATACCGCAAATTCCTTCTGCTGGGTCTTATGTTCATTTAATATTTTCTGCTCCAGGGTTTTATAGGCATTCTGATTATAATCATTTATCCCAAGCAACAGCTTTTCCGTAATTTCCTTAAAAAGGCGCCGGTCCTCCAGAGATGTGATTTCCAGCATTCTCTTTTTAATATAGCCTTCCATATCAAAATCCTGTTCGTTTCTCATACTAATCTAATCTCCATGCATATCACAAGCTTGCTTGTGATACTGCTTAAATAAAAGATTAAAAATGCAACGCATTTTTCAATCTAATCTCCATGCATATCGCAAGCTTGCTTGTGATACTGCTTAAATAAATAGATTAAAAATGCAACGCATTTTTCAATCTAAGCTCCATGCATATCGCAAGCTTGCTTGTGATTATTTACCTGTAGTACCATTTGAAGTATCCTCTGCGGCAGATGTTTTGTTTTCATTGGTTTTCACAGCTCCCGTGTCCTTACCGGATTCACCGGACCCATTATCTGTTCCGGCTGCTTTACTGTTCTTCTCTTCTTCCTCTTTTTCCTGTTGTTCCTTTATTTCCAGGACTTCCATCTTTCTGGAAATCTCGTCAATCTTATCCTGATTTTTCAAAGTGGCATAAATATCTTTTGCCAGCAGATAATATTTTTTTGCACTGATAAAATCCTTGTCCGAAATAGCCGTTTCCGCTTGGCCTTCATAGCCAGCTGCCTCTTTCTCAAGGGCAGACGCCTGTTTTATTTTTGCATTGGCTGCCTTTATTTTTTCCTCAGCTGCCTTTTTTTGTACTTCATCCTTCAGCTGCTGGTATTTTTGTTTGGCGGCTAGATAATGTACCTTGGCACTCTCATAATCCCCCTGGGTAAAAGCCTTATCTCCCAGAGCCATATAATTGGAACCGGCCTCCTGCTGTGCTGCCTGTTCCTTCCTTTGGTCCGCTTCTGCTTCCTTTTCTCCCTTTTGGTCTGCATAGAGCTTTTCCAGCGCTGCCATAGCGGCATTCCTTCCTTCATCAAAATAGATTTTTCCGGCAAGGGATTTTGCCTCCAGGTACTTCTCCTCCGCCTTGTCATATTGGAGATTTAAGGAAAGGCTGTCGCCAAGGCTAATCAAATCGTAGACCGAGGTATAATCCGAAACCAAATCCAATCTGCCGCTGATATAATCCTTTCCCTGGTTATCGGCATAGCGTGCTCTTTTTGCCGCCTCCTGGAACAGTGTTCCGGAATCCGCATATTTTTTATTATCCAGGGCGTCATCCGCAGAAATTACTGTCTCAATTAATAGCTGATAGTTTCCGATTTCCTTCTGCCTCTTTTTATCCTTTACCTGTTCTGCCAGCTTCAGAGCAGTTTTGCACTCTTCTTCCGCCCTTACATAATTGTCCGTCTGTATATATTCAATGCTTTTCAAATAGGCGGCTTCCATTGACTGAATTTTATTCATTTTTTGGTTATGGCGTATAAATAGAACAATTGACAGTACTGCTGCCACTGTCAAAACCGGTATTGCTGCCATGACCACCTTACGGATTTTCCTTTTTTTATTGGGATCTATGTAGACCTTATTGGCAAAAATAACTGCCAGGGTATATGTCTGAAGGTCCGCCGGCTGTCTGGATAAGAGCATGTCCTCCATGTCATTGACTGTTTTCTGAGGATCATCGGTTGCATCTGCAAATACATCCTTTATCTCTCCCTCGTCTATATTCTCCCATATTCCTCTGGTGTACAGTGCAATGGCATCTGCATTGGTCAGCTTTATTTTCCCGGATATCTGGGGTTGAAAGTCCTTCTCCTGTCCCAGGCAGGTATATAGGTTGTTCCGTTCTTCATGGGAAGCCACCTTATCCGCCGTTATTTCCTCCGATGCTGCCAGGTCCATGGCAAGGGACTGGTCCTCCGTCTGATACTTTAAAAAGCCATCACGGTATAGGCGCAGCCTGATATTTCCTGCCTGTCCATACCGTAATTTTGAGTAATCCGTGAGCACTACAAGAATGGATGCCTTCAGCTTCATCTTGCTCTTTGCTTCCAGCAGAGCCTTATTGGCCGCCCTTAAGCAGGAGGACATACCTTTCTTACTCATGGAGGGCGCTTCGGAAAATGCAGCAACGGCCGCAGATACCGCTAACCTGGCACTTATTCCGTCCACCTGGTCATCAATTCCGTCCGCAATCACATAACAGGCATACTGATCCAATTCGACATAGCCAAAATAATCCGTATTTTTTAAAGCATTTGCCTCTGAGGTAAAAGCAGTCTTAAACTCTGCGTTTTGTTTTCTCATACTGTGACTCCATTTCTTACCCTAATTAAAATAATACTGGCATTATCCTTTGCTGTACTGTTATTGCGATTTACCGCCTCTATTATTTCCAAAGCCATCTGCTGACAGCTTCCCTGCTTCTCCAATACCCTCTCCACTTCCTTAAAGCCCAGCAGGTCGTAGACACCGTCACTCATCAGAACCACGATATCATTATGCTTCAGCCGTATGGGTGCATCAAACAATTCAATATCCTGAAATCCGTCCCTTCCCAGAAAGTTATACAGACGGTGGTTTTCCAGCAGCTCTACGGCGTCCTGCCTTGAGAGCTTTCCCTCATAAAACCTCTGCTCTGCAAGAACGGCAACCGTATGTCCGGCAGAAACAGGAACCAGGCTTTTCTCCCGGTAAACACAGATTTTCACATTCCCTGCTACCGCATAGTACAGATATCCTTTACGGAGCAGTACACTGCTTACACTGGCCGCTCCCCGTTCTTCTCCTTCCAGTGCCTTTAGAATTTCCTTGTTGGCAGAGTGAAAGGCTTTCCGGAAATAATACTGGGGATTATGAAAGGCATTATAATCTTCAAAAATATCCACAAAGGTATTGACGGCAATTCTGCTGGCAATGCGTCCGCCATAGGCCTTCCCCATCCCATCAGATAAAACAGCCATCATCCCTGCCGGAATCACAGACACCTCCCCCAGATCCTCCTGCACCTCGCAATTCCCGATGGTCATGGAAAAGCCCCTGTCCCATCCGGGGTCAGGCTTGCCCGGCCTAATGAAAAGCTTTGCAATTTCCAACAGAACAATCACAAAAGCCAGTACCCCGATTATGTAATAGGAGATACCCATGCTATTGCCCCCTCCTCTATTTTATTCCCACATGTAATTTGATCCGCAAAATGGCAGAAACAAAAAAGTGGACTTTCCCAGTTCGATTTTTGCATACGGATACAGCGGCATTGGAGTATATACCGCATTTTCATCCAGATAAACCAGTCCGTTGGCATCTCCGGGTAAAAGCATGAATTCTTTTTTCTTACGGTCAAATACAACAATGGCATGATTCCGTCTGGATATCTCGTTATCGCCCAGTATCTGGATGTCCATATCGTCCGCACGTCCGATAAAATTCTTGCCATCTATAATTTTATAATCCTTTCCCTTTCTGGGCCCGTCTATGCAGACCAGCCAGCCGCATACGGGCTTCACTTCTTCCTTGAACAGTTCTTCCTCTAAATCAATCTCTGATTTTTGCGTCTCCTTTTTCTCCGGAGTGGCCGTTTCCATATTGCAGTAAGGACACACTGTTCCATACCTCTTTTTGCTGAACATATGTCCATTCTGGCACCGAATTAAATTGGATTCTCCCATTCTTCCTACATCCTTTCCCTCAATCTGTCTGTTAAATAATCTGCAGCTTGCTCAGGGCCACATATATGATATCTCCCCTTTCCAATTTACACGGTTTGCCGTAGGCAAGCCTATATTTTTTCCCATCGGTCTTTTGAATGCTTATTCCATTTTTAATGGAAATGTCCTCCACATACCAGTCATTTCCGGAGTAATTAAGAACCGCATGTTCAATATCGATCATACTTGCATAGGCAGTCTGATCCAGATTGACGTCTACCTGGTTTTCCCCGATATCCCTGCCGATTACCAATCCATTTCTTCCATAGATATTCCAGCTGGCAAGCTTTTCATCCTCCTCACCAAGCAGCACCATTTCCGTAAGGGTATTGCCGGGTGCTCTTTCTTTTCCGGATATATAGCTGTTTGCCAGGAGCATCGGCTTCTCTTTTTTGTCCGCCCAAAGAACATGCATCCCTGCCATTATCAGGGAAATGATACCCCATAGCCAGTAATAAGGAATTTTGGTATATAAAAAAAACACAGCCGCAATATTTACAAATAGGAACGCAATGATTAAATTCAATCTCTTTTTCATAGGTTACCTCTTTATTCCCATAAACCGTTCGAACATTTCTGTGGTGTCCAACGGATTTTTATTCATTTTCACTTTATCTTCTCTTGTAATATCCTTTGTTTCGGGATGAAAGCCAAAGAATTCCTCAAAATTTTTATTCATATTCTGAAAATCAAAATCCGGAGCTTCTTTTGCTCTCTTCTGCTCTTTTCCGGTGTTCCCGCTGTTTTCAGGATTCTGGTCCTGTTTTCTTCTCTTATCGTATTCCCGCCGTTTTTCCGTATTTCCCAGAATGCGGTAAGCCTCGCTTATATCATTAAATTTTTCCGTATTATTTTTATCTCTGGCATGGGTATCCGGATGATATTTTTTTACCAGTTTTCTATAAGCTGCTTTAATCTCCTGCTCATTGGCATTATCGGGTATTTCCAATATCCGATACCAGTCTTTTTCCTGTTCCATACCGATTCCTCCCTCTCTTATCCTCATTCTAAGGCCTTACTCTAAGCCGGAAAAGCTTTAGGATAAGGACAATTCTATAAAAGGCACGTCTGGTCCAGACGTGCCCTCCATTGCTCTGGGATAAGCTTAGGCTCCGGTGTAACCGCCTTCAATGGCAATCTGATCGAGCTTATCTTTCTTCTGTTTGATGATGATTTTAAAAGTTCCGATACCGTCGGAATTTCCATAATCCTCTTTGTAGTCAATGACAAATGCTCTTGGAAAGCTGTATTTTCTTTCAATCACACCTGCATTAATGACTTCTACTGTGACCTGGCGGTAAGCTGCGGCATTTTCTGCCGGAACCATTGACCACAGCGCCAGCTGTCTGGTGCTGTCAAAGGGGTCTCCGTCTGTTGCAACCAGAATCTTACCCGAAATCTCCAGGGTACTTCCTACATCCTTTGTTCTTGCATTGGAATCCAGAGGGATGTCCGTCTTGAATATCACTTTTTTCACACAGTCTTTTGCAATCTCAAAGCTATCCTGTCCATCAATTTTAACCTTTAATGACATAGTATCTCCCTCCCTTATTGTCCAAATCCGCCTTCAACGGCAGTGCTCTGGGTCAAATCCTTCTTCTGTTTTACATGAAGATAGAAAATGCCTACACCATGCTCATCATCCAGTTCCTCCCTGTAATCCATAACAAATGCATTGGGAAGGGTAATCTGCCTTACCACCTGGTCTGCTGCAACCACATCCACCTGAACCTTACGGTAACTGTCAGCAGATTCACTTGGTACAATACTCCATTTTGCAAGGTTCAAGGTGGAATCCTCCACCTCCGCGCCTAAGGAGAACAGCATCTTTCCCTGAATTATCAGCTCAGTTCCGTGGTCTGTAGCTCTTGCATTCGAGTCCTCCGGAATATCTGAGTGAAAATTCACACTTGTGATACATCTTTCACTTAAGTTTACAGGTCCTGATCCATCAATTTTCAGTCTAAATCCCATTGTTCATTCCTCCATTCTTTGAATGTGATTATGTTATGCATTTGCATTTACCCGGTTAATTAAAACTTCCAGGTTGCGCGGGCTGCCATTAAATGATATGGTAAGCTCACAAATGCTTGTTGCCTCATTAATGCTATACTCTAAATTGTCGCCTTCCGTGATGATCGCATTAATACAATCCTTTTTCATCGACCACTTGCTCTTTTGGCTTTGAGGATTGTTTGAGAAAAAGTTCTTGATATTATCTTCCTTGAAATCCCCGGTCACATACCGGAGTATCCTCTCAATATAAGTGGTCACCTGGGTCTTATACACAGATTCATAGGAGGAGTATTCCGAATTATACAACAGGTTTCTGGCCTTATAGACCGTAATATTTGTTATATTCTCCCCATTTAGAGAAGCATTTTCCGATGAAAAAATCCATCCGAAATTCTTCTGGTTAATCTGGTTCTTTATGGTAGTTGTAAAGCCGGTAATTTCCTTCGGCATTGTTGTATAAGCTAAGAGGGAATTGTTCCCTGCCTCAATATCGAACCGCACACCCGGAAGCTCCGAATCAGTCCTTACCTTTGTCCGGTTGAAATGGTCCTTTAAGTACTCCGGACACTGGCATGCTGCACGGAAGCCGGCTGCCACATATGCTCCGTTAATATAAACGCCCTCTATCCACAGCCGCATAACATCTTCTTTTGCATCGGAAAACGCCGCACTGTTTCCGTCCGTCACCCGCATCTTGGTGTCCAGAATGACACCGGACTTATTCTTCGGGATAACCGTAAAGTTCGGCAGGACGGGTATTGCAAATTCACTGTAGGATTTTCCAATCAGAGGGGCACATTTTTCTATGGCCTTCTCCACACCTTCTGCCGCAAGCGCATTAAAGGTAGTCTCTTCCCGGTTCTCAAAGGAGAAGAAGGTTTCAACCCGGTAGTCTTTAAATACATCCAGCAAAATACTCAAGGACTCCATACTGTATACATCGGTCCCGGCCTTTTGGACATTTCCCTTAAATCTTTCCCGGTTAATCTTATTGGTGACATTCTGGCTCCAGGATACATTGGGATAAATGGCATACCAGATAGTATCCTTAAAATTATTTTTACTGTTGGTGGTATTTAAGTATGTAATCAGCCTAGGGAGATTGGAGCTTTTTGCAAGCATTTCCGGTGATATATTGGCAATCAGCAGAGACGGCGGCATTCCCTTGGATTTCGCCTTGTACTGGTCGAAGAACATCTTGATTCCTAACAGCTTTTCCACCAGGGGCTTTACTACCTTAATAAAATTATCCTTTGAAGTACGGTAGAATTCCAGGTAGGAATTATAGTTCTGCACCTCTGTTTCCACATCAATTTTCGTCTGATTTGTCGAGGACAGAGGACAGAAGGTCCGTACCACCAGATTTTGGACATAGTCGCTGGGAGTGTCATTGACCGCATTATAATCTTCCTTGATTACCTCGATCAGTCCTGCATTGATATTATCATCCAGGGTCGCCAATGCCGTATTCTCTTCCTTGGGAGCTTCCAAAACCTTTAATTCCCCGTTTTCCGCCATGGTAAGAATTCCAGGCACCAGTTCCTTGTTATCGGATTTCAGTTCTCCTCCGCCCAGAAGCAAACGGGTCTTGACATCTTCAATTGCTAAGGGGAGCATTGCCATTACATTATTATAATTGGAACTGGCATCTTCAAATAACACGTTCAGCCGGTCGCCTAAATCCAGTTTTCCCGGGTCTCCGTCTTCCATTTCTGCATATTTACTGTAATTATACTGAATCTCCTTACGGACCTGCTTAATATCCTCCATTACCTTTTTAGGGGATATCATTTCCAGCAGCTTTTCAAATCCAAACTCCACATTCAGCAGTCCCTGTGACTTTCTTGAGCTCATAACTGTAAAAACCGTTTTCAAGAAGTTCTCCTGCTCATTCAGTTTAATTTCCGTCAGCATGGATTCCGAAATATTCTCCGGTTTCTTTAACGTATACTTCACCGATTGTGAGTTCGCATCGAAAAAGGACCAAATAACCGGTGCCATTTTCCTCTCTGCCTCTTCGTAGCTGCGGCATTCCAGATGCAGATTGATTTCGCGCATCTGGTCATCACTTAGACTGTCAATTCCTTTTACCTCCCCAACCAACGTAAGTAAGTCAAGTTTTTCCGGATTTATGACATCCAGTAAGATTGTCCGGTTAGTTTGGCTTATAATCTCCATCATTTACCACTCCCTTTCTCTTACTTTTCATTTATTTAATCCCTCTTATTTTACGCAGACAATCAACGCATTTCAGATGGTTTTAAATCTTTATACTGGAACGTTAATTCACTTGTCTCATCCTCAAATACAATATCCACTTTACCGCCCACCGTAATCTGATAGCTTTTTTTCTTCATGAGGATTTCACGGTTCTTCATTACGGTGCAGTCCGAATTATTTGTCAGGATTAAGTTATGATTCGGACCGGATTTAAAGTAAATCTTATCCGCTCCTTCAAAGAATTCCTGTACGGCACAGCTCTCCAGAATTTCCGCCAGGGACATGACCTTCCCCGAAGGCAGCCGGAACAGATTGTAGGTCAGAGGCGGAATGTCATATCCGGCAGGTGCCCTGGTAATATAGATATTCAGTTTTCCGGTATAGCTGTACCTGCTCGGCTCCGGCTTGTCGTCCGGAGGAAGGGGTTCCGGCTTTCTTCTGAGTAAAAGCCAGATAATGAATGCTATTACAAGCACCGCCACGGCAATTCCTGCTCCAATAAGCAGGTAGGGAGGCTTGGGCTTTTCAACGGGCAGGGCCGGAGGGCCTTCCAGTTGTACTTTTACAGTGCTCTCTCCATAAACATAGAACGGGAGCTTAGCGTAATCGAAACTGATATTCTCTGTCTGATCTTTCGTTACCGTCTCCTGTATTGTGATCTTACCCCCGCTTAATGCCTTTTCCTGAAAATTCTTTCCGTCTGAAGACAGGTCCACTCTGTTATGGTCAAAGAAGGGTTCCGTCCAAAGCTGTAAATTCTGATTTTCCATATCATAAAAGGTATAGGTGATTCGGGCAGTACGTTCATAATAAACCGCCTCCGGGTCGGAAGGCACCTTATCATCATATTCGACCTTTACCTGGGGCAGTATCCGGTATTCCGGAATCATAGCTATCTTCACGCGGCTTCCCGGAGCTCCCTGAAAACTCAGGTCAATCTTTTCACTGGTGGGTTTTTTAATTTGAATGAGCGAATATTTTTCTCCATTAATCTGATTCGCAGCCTCGGCCTGAAAATTTGTCTTTAGATTTTTAATGGTGTCGCTGGTCAGCAGCACCCGGACCATGCTTGCATTTACAAAGGGGCAGTCAAGGGACAGTGCTTCCTGCTTTCCATCTGCATCCACAATTGCAAGATTTGTCTGTTTGATATTCAATTTATCTATGAGAATGGTATCGATTGCATTCTGAATGTCCTTAGGACGTGAAGCCAGATAGCTGCCTCCGCCGGTTTTTTCAGCAGCCGCAAAGATAGGGTTCTTAATATTCCGCATCTGGCTGCCCAAGCCAATCACATGAATTGTAATTCCCGCTTCAGAAGCCTTTTTTACCGCTTTCCGGTATAAGGAAGAGGATTCCTTGGTAGCCCCGTCATCCTTCATCAGAATCTCGCCGTCTGTCAGCAGGACGATGGTCTTCTCCCCCGCCTTTTCTTTCTTTAAAAGGTCAACTGCACGAAGCATCCCTTTTCCCGCATTGCTGAAGCCTTCATACTGAATCCGGTTGGCAAGGTCCATAATCCGGCTGCGCTTATTGCTGTTAACCGGCTGCTGGCTGATTACAACATTGGCATTGTAAGACACCACTCCTACCCGGTAGTCACTGGGAAGTGCATAGGTCAATTGTGCAATACTGTCTATTGCAAGACGATTCTCGTCATTGGTTTTCATACTTCCACTGGAATCAAAAAGAAAAATAACCGATTTATTTTTACTTTCCGGTTGCTCATCTGCAAGAACTGTAATACTCATCACCAGAACAGATAGAAATAACAAGATTACGGCAAAACCAGCCCTTCGTTTTTTCACTTTTCTCCCCCTTAACCCCTTTTCTATTAAGTGATGGATATTTTATCAAATAATAGAAAATTATGTCTATGTATGGGTTATTATAGCATTAATTGGATAACTAGTCAATACTTTACTTATTTCGCATTTTATTTACATATCCAACTTTTACCGTACTAATTGATATTAAATTTTCATACTTCTTACACAATTGTGTATAAATTTTCCCCTTTTCATCCATTACCATTTAAAACTCCCCGGTTTTATTCATCATTTTTATTTCAAATGTAAGTCTCCACACTCGCTTACTATAATTTTTTATAAATTAAAAGCAGTAAATTTTTACTATTTATCTGCTAAATCGACAGTTTTCATCAACGTGCTTTTTCTATTTGCTGCCTTTGAAGCATCGCAAATACCCTGTCACGAATTTCACGGCTAAAAAATCCCATTCCGACATCTGCCAGCTCCTCCTCCGTTGAACTGCTGCCTCCAGGTTTTTTATAATAAAAGAGTATGGTATGTAATTCGAATTTACTGATGGTGCTGACCTGGGTACCGTAGTTAACCGCACTTTTATTTTCCTCGTCCGAGCGGATTTCCGCCACATCGGACAGGCGTACCAGTATGACCAGCGGCGAACTGCCCCATAAGCAGACATAGTGAGGAGAAAGTATAAAACGGGCAGGTGTGTGATTCGATTTCGGTCCCACCATTTCATAATTCAGCACCCGGGAAGAATCTTTCGCCGCTAACAGCAGCTCCTTTCCAAGCAGCTCCTGTTCACCTTCCGCTGTATTCAATGCACTTACGGCCCTTTGCATGTTGCGGCGCATTCTACCGGAACTGAGGCCCGGCAGAAGAAGCAGCAGGTAAATGAGGGAAACAAATACTCCCAGAAATAAACCGGCCCAAACTCCATTCATGGTATCCTGGGGAGAACCATCATTCAGCAATGCCATCCCTCCGAAAACCAGCATTAATGCAATTATAGTAAGTGGAATTATCTTACCGGCACTCATTCCAAGCACCCGTTTGCGGTAAGATGCCATCCATTTTTCTCCCTCATGGAACCATTGCTCGTAATAAGAATCCATAAATTCTCTCCCCTTTTATCAGCTGTTTTCTCATCCCAGCTGTCATACTTAATTGCCTAATATCAACCTTATAGTATTTATCGGGAAAATCTCACTATTTTTTATATTAAATCCCTGCTACTTATTTCCTATTTTTCACTTTTTAGTCATAAAATGGTATTTATGAATTTAAAATTTTACTCTATCTAAAGGCTTAAAAATTCACTCTGTTTAGGACTTAAAATTTACTCTATTTAGGGCTTAAAATTCACTCTAATTAGGGCTTAAAATTTACTGCATTTACCGCTTAATAATTTACTGTATTTACAGGCATAAAAATAGCGTAGAGTTTGTCTTACTATTTTATAAGACAAGTCCTACGCTTTTTTTCTCTACTCTTGTTCCGTATTGTTTATATTTTCAGATAATCAGCAATTCCCAGGGCAGGCTGTAAGGCCCATCCGGTATGGCTTTTAGCTTCCGATACAGTTCGTTGTGCTCCCTTATTTCTTCTTCTGCATTACCGCCTTCCTCTTTCCTCCACCGGGTATAACCTTCGATATAGCTGAGAATTAATTCATCCCATGATCTATAGTTTTGCAGCATTATCCTTGCCGCTTTTACAGAAAGCTCCATCATTTCCTGACGTTCCATATAACCGGCTACATAAAACATGCCAGCCAGCTGGCAGGTGCGGCAGTAATCCTGATGATAGTAATATGCTGCACAAGCCCTATTATAATTCTTCCCATTCAATACAGGATGGCTTTTCCTGGGAGTGAAAGAACTGTAATGCACATTCCAACGCAGACATCAGTGGTACTATTTGATATGCCGCTGCTTCATATTGGCCGTCTTCAAACTTAACAATACCATCTTTAGATAAATCTCCCACAGAGGAAAACATCGCAGCATTATTTTCTGAAAAGTAGTTAATAGCAGCTTCCCCGCCTTTTACAAGGATAGAAAGACAAGGATAATCTTCTGTGCTATTATTACAGCTGCACCATATTTCATTGCCCGGCTCGTGTTTTATACATTCTTTAATATGCTCTTCGTATTCTGAAAAAGTGGTACACTGGACGGTTCCCAAATTACTGCTTATAAACATTAATCTACCCTCGCTTTGCACTATTTATTTGATTCAGATATGCTTGATAGTTTTTTTAATAGAAATTCAACTTTTCTAAGAATGTTTATGTATAACTAAAATCAGATATTGGAAAATTAAAAGCAATTTTCGCACCAACCATCAGTAAAAATAAGTACTTCGCATTTCAAATTTAGCTCAATTTATCCTCTTCTTCGTCTGAAAGTAACTCATTAAAATATTCACTATAATCTTCCCAAACATTGGGTTCATTACAAAAAGACTTATGCTCAAGATTTGAGGCATCATTAGCATCGCACCAGATAATTGATGGCTTTTCTTTTAAATCCATCACAATTAAACTCTCCGGCGGTTCTGATAACACAATGAAATTTGCAGGTAAATTTATGGCTTCCCTTAACCTTAAAGTTTCGTCAGCTATATTTCCCCCTTCACAGGTTTTAGCAAAATTATAGTTATCAATTATACCGAAAGAACCTCCGCTAAAAAAGGAAGCTATTTCTTTGAAATCCTTTGGCAAAACAATGTTCAATGTTTTTTCTATCTCTTCTAATTGAATTTCATTGATACCATCTTGTTTCATTAGATTCAGGAATCTTCTTTTTAAATCTGTTATTTCTAACACTTTTACTATCCTCCTTTTTACAGCAGTTCTATTCTGTTAGTAATAATTAATTCAAAGAAATCTTCAATATTATTTGCTATTTTTTCTACCTCTTCAAATTCCGGCTCAAATCCCTGTACAATAGCTCCAGTATTATTGGCTAAATCAATAACTCCTCCTGGTTTTCTTTCGTTATCCTGCTTTTTCAATCAATCATAGTTGGTATAACCCAGCAAATAATCTTCATATTCTCCAATTGCTTCTTGCCACCCTTCCTCACTATAATCCAAAAGAGAAGCTAACACGTATGAATATATTTTCATTCTTATATCTATTTTTTTTCGCGCTTCTTCTATCAGTCTGTTTTCTAGAATTCCTCCCTTTCCAATCCACAAATTTGTATAATAAAATATTCCGTATAAATCTGCCATCAGGTCTCTGTTCACTTCATTCTTATTAAAATCTTCCTTTATCACCTTTAAGCATTCCATAACTTCAATAAAACTGTTTTCATTGTCTATTCTACTATACTTTCTCAATGAAGCCAGGAACCCCTGTCCCCATTTTGGATTTTCAATATCCGGATTTCTTCCCGAATGAAAACTCAACAAATATAATGCTTCGTTCCTATCCATATTACAATCCCTTCTAATATTCTGGTTTATTCTAATCCCTTCTCAATATGATGATCTATTTCTGATAAATCCTCTTCATCCAGTTCCCCTACCATATAAGCTTTATATTTTTTTAAGTATTCTTTTAACGCATGCTTAAATCCAAGTTTATATAATAAAAGCCATGAATAATGAAATACTGCATTATCCTCTCTATTTTGCTCTGTATAGTAAGTGATTAATTCAATTATCCTGTTTTTCCACTTTTCCTTACTTAAATGATTTAATGCAATCCCTGCCCACCCAGCACACTCCTCATGCCCGGTTACTGCAATTTCCACCACCTCATCGAGGACCAGTTCAATCGAATCAGGGAATATATAGCCCTCTCCCATCATTCGTATTACAGATAATTGCCTTAATAAATCTGTTTCTTTTAAAGCTTTTCTTAAATCGCTTATTTTTTTGTCTTCATCTACATTATTATTGTAATAAAAAGAAGCACTTTCAAATTCTTCTTTTTTGTGTATAAATTCTATCCATTCTTTTGAATAATTTATTTCCATATAAGCCCCACTATCTCTTCTTTTCCTATGGCATAGATTGATATAATCTGCCTATTGACCTCATCATTAGATATGAACCACATTTTGTCAATAGGTATTATTCATTGCTAAACTCTTTATAAAACACTAAATAATCTTCGGGAATTTTATATGGTATTTATTCTTATCTCATAAGAATATTCTCCTAATTCAATATCATATACCTTATACTCAGCCAGGGATATTATTGGGATACTTTTTATATACCCATTCTCATAAATATAATGAAAGAAATCGATTTGGTCAATTAATTTAAACTTCATCCAATTTTTACTTTCAAAACAATATGGCCAAATTAATTCCTCACTATTAAGTTACCTGTCTTCCAATCCTGCACTATTATTCTCCATATCAATTGTCAATATCACCCGTTCCAATTCTAAAACATCACTACTTATCGCCCCATGACAAATAAATAATTTTCATTAACGCAATACCTGATTCATTTGTACTTATTATCCGTTTACATGTTAATACTATTAATAGAAGAAATTATTTTCCTCTAAAAAAATATACCATTCATCATCTTCAGCATTTGGCACTATATCTCTATACCCTTCTCCAAACACATAATTTTCCATCAAATCACTAAAGCTTCCGAAACAAAATATAGGTGTATTATCCAATTCATCTTTTCTAAAAAGATAGACTTTTTCGTCCTGTTTATTAAGCATAAGAGGCTCATATAATACCTGTCCAATGCATAGCCATACATCTTTACCTCCATCCATCCCAACTATGTAAAATTGATTTTGTAAAAGATCATTAATACTCCAAAGATCAATATCTCCGCAACGTGCACCGTTACAAGCTTTAATGAATTCACAATAAATAGGGAAGTTCAAGTTATCAGGAATACTGCTTTCCCCATTTGCCAAATCACCAAACAATATTGATTGGGATTTTTCTTTCAGTTTTTGCTTGGCTAAATTAATTATTCCTATTAAGTTATCGTTCAAATATACCACCTTCTGAATTCATACGGTCTTTAATTAGTTTTAATAGATACAAGTATAGAAATCAAAGATTAATCATAAAAATATGGAAGGCATATTTCTCCAACTACACAGTCTAGCATTTCGCTAATATTTTCTCCATTCTTTACGAGGCACCCATCCGTATAGCTAAAAAATTTTCCTTCCTTAGTCATCAATAAAATCATATTACCTCTGGCAATTTCGCCGATTGGATAAAACTCACCTTCTTTTATTTCTGCTGCATCAGGATATTCTTCTAATAGGCCATTAAAAAAATCTTTTCTAATATTATTACCTAGCGCAGAAAAAGGATTAAAACTTACCATTTCTATTGTATTAAAAGGAGACCCTTTTTTAGGAAATCTGAACTCCAACATTCCGTAATTCTCCAGAAACCTCTGTACAATATCAATCAATTTAAATCCCCTCTGTTCATATAACTCTTTAATTTCTTCAATATTAATTTTTCTTTCTAAAAACCATCCCGACTCTTCTAGCCTCATTAATGTAATATCATTCATATAACGTTCTCCATATGGATAAAAAGAAAACCATTAAATGTTATTTTACAGTTATCACAAGGAGGAGCATATTCTCCCGTTTTCACTCGTCTCCCCAACCATCTGTCGAGCTAAATGAATCATTTTTTCATCAAGAACTATTGATACTTCATCCAGATTATCTAACATCATTTCAAGAGCAATTTTATATTCTCCATATTTCATAAGTTCTCTAGTTTCGGTAATCAAATTATCTAAATAAGAACTCTTTAAATAAGCTCCGCAACTATCTCTAACATAGTTTTTTTTATCATTTGCTTTCGATAACTCTTCTATTTGCTTAATGAATTCCTCTAAAAAATCTTTAATCATATCATCTTCCTTTATTATAACCTGAGATTATTCCTTCTCCTTTTGGTGCAAAGTTTTATATTAGGTTCTCAACCATGTTATTTTTCCTGAGTTCTTTCCTGTCAGCAGAATTTATTTGATTCTTCCCATATAAACACTAATTCCAAAATGTCATCATTATTCCAAATCCTTTTCCTTCTGCCAACTTGTAAATATTACATAAGTCATCATAAGCATCAATAATTTCTTCGTTTGTTAAATCATATATATTCGTTTCTCTTACTTCTATTGGCTGCAATTTAAATCTTGAATAACCTGTTTTGGTATCATGTCTATCTATTGAAGTTTCTCCAGTTATATTTACAGCATTCGTTCCGCTTTCATATTGAGTTATAGGTAAATTTGTGTTGCTGGTGGCATTGTTTCGCCACTTGGTGTTGGAATTCTCCCGTTCACAATAGCATCATGAGTAACCGGCATTCCAGGATCACTTGGATTTCCTCCAAATATCGCTACACCACTGTTTCCTCTTGCTCCATCTGGACCATAGCTTGTAATTACATTTCCTTTTGAACTACCAGCACTCTCCACAATTACCACATTATCTCCTTTCGCATATATTAAATTTTGTGACTTATTTCCTGCAACATATACGGCATCTGGATTAGATAATATATTTGATTCCAATTCTTTTCCCAAACGTCCATGATAATTCTTTGCATATTTTATTTTACCAGAATTTGCTTTATCAATTATATTTGAGATTCAGAGTACTTACCCGAACCCTCAGGTGGAGTACTGAGATATCCGACAAACGGTAAAAATCTTTATTCTATTAAAAAAATTATAGCACGTCTTTGTGCTGTTTTTAAATAGAAAAATTACTGTTCTTTTTCTGGCAGTGGTTCCCGGTATTCCGTCTTATTTTTCATCATTCCATACACTATGTTCACCAATCGACGCATGATGCAGACCAGTGCCTGAGACTTTGTCTTTCCTTCACCGATTTTTCGCATATAATAGCCATAAAATACCGGCTGATTGGGTATTCCGTTCTTTGGCTTGGACACCATAGTTACCGCCAGGAAATAAAACAGCCCATGCAACTGGCGGTTTCCCTGTCTGGAGCTTTGTTCCTTGCCTTTTCCAGCAGAACTGAACTTTACAGGAGCCACTCCAGCGAATCTTGCCAGCTTATCTGCACTGGAAAATCTTCGGATATCTCCGATTTCTGCGATCAGCTTACTGGCAATAGAAGTTCCGATTCCAGGCATACTGGTCAGTTTATAATCAAAACTAAGCAGGATTTTTTCGATTTCTTTATCAAGCCCTGCCAATTCTTCTTTCTGATGTTCCAAGTCTCTTACCAGACTTGTTGCAATGAAATCTCTGGATTCCTGATATTCCCGAAAGGTATTTCCATCATTCTGAACACAATCCAGAATCAACTCTGCTTTATCTTTTTTGGTAATACGAGATATTTCTTTAAATTCCATTGTTAGTTCTTCTGCTGTTTTTTCCTGCAAATGGACAGGGGACGGGTAGGTCTTCCAGAAATACATGGCACATTTCCCGTCTATCTCGCTGAAAAACTTACTGTAACTGGGATATGCCATGGATATCTGCTCATGAAGTCCATTCTTAAAACGGATACCGTCTTTCACCAGTAAATCTCTCCGATTCACCAGTTGAGCCAGTGTCCATTCGTTATCTTTCGGCTTTGCATCAGGCAAAGTATGTAACTGATTAATCAGAACCGTTGCCACGCAATACGCATCATACTCATCATTTTTTCGATACATGGGTGCACTTTTTCTCTGATCATACGCCAGAGCTGGATTAATGTCTTTTACGATATATCTATTTTCAATGAGCCAAACAGCTAAGCTTCTACCATAACCGTAAGCATTCTCAAGCCCATAAATGGGATTTAATCCAAG
The DNA here is from genome assembly GCA_023410275.1 of Bacillota bacterium. Taxonomy (GTDB): domain Bacteria; phylum Bacillota; class Clostridia; order Lachnospirales; family Lachnospiraceae; genus Anaerocolumna. The sequence continues at coordinate 4,390 of JAEYPZ010000123.1, read as the reverse complement.
AATACTGGATTTTCTGTTCACCTTTTCTGCCAGCTTTTTAAATTCACTGGGCTTGTTTTCAATGACAACAACCTCTAACTTTTCATTCCAGCAGTTTACCATCACTGCGGTATGTGTTTCCTTATGCAGGTCAATCCCAACATAAAGCAGATTTTCTCTTTTCTGCAATTCTCTCCCTCCTGATCTTGTTTCCAACCAATCAGTCCCCGTACCGGCAACCTCAGATGACAGCGTTAACTCTTTTTGAGTCCGCAAGGGTTCGACAGCCTATCTACAACAAACCAATGGATGGAAGGACAAGTTATTTCCTTTATTGGTTGTTGATGTTAACTCTGTATCAAATGGATTGCAAGTCATTTCTGGTTTTATTTTCAGGAGAAAAAACAGCAGAAAAAAGAATGGAAAAGGGAGCTATAGAAAGGGGAATTTTACCCCCTGTAACCCCCGGCAGCCCCATTTTACCATAGAACCAATTTCCTGTAAATCCCATGGTTCACCATAAACCATGGGGGTAGGTAGAGATATCATAAACCAATGGCAGCGCAGATTTGATGTCCCATTCCCTGTTAGCCCTGTGTCGCAAAATATCGTCCCTGTGTGACCTTTAAAACCGATGGTGGAACATGTATACCATTCAAGCCTTACCAAGCCTTGTTGGGCATATTTGAAAAGAATTGCGTTTTCCTTTTTATCTGATAAATGTTCGGATTACCGCTACCTACTGTTCATCTTCCTGTTGCTTTATCAGAAAAATGTCGCACATCTGCCAGTTCTCGCAATGCATCAAGTCGCACATCTGCAACCATTTTAAAATCTCATAACAGGAAATCTACTCTCATTTCCTGCCCTAAAATAGAGGTGAACCATGGGGTCGAAAATGATGCAGGTTAAAGAGCCGGGGTCTAAAACTTCCCCGGCTCGGATTACATCAGCCCGCAATGCGGACTGAAAGGACTTTTTTATCGGGGTCGGATTCCTAGCTTTGGGGTCGGAACTGGGGTTACACTTACATCTAAATCCCATTTAGATGTAAAAGTTACGGGGTCATGAACGACTCCTTTAAAACCATAGCTAGTGAATTGAGACAATAAGCATTCCGTAAACTTGTTTAACCTATTTGCCCAATTCAACGCATGGTCAAAAGAACTGCCGGACAGATGCCGGCTTACCTTTAATGAATAAAAAGTGCCTCAAATAATGATACCTTCTGTTTAGCATGAATAAGGTAAACTGGAAAGGACGCTATCTTTTGAAGCACCTACAGAAATAGTATCTTTATAACATGAAAATGAGCCTTAGAAGCCTTTCAGGCCAATCAAAGGCTCATTTTGTTATTATATCAGATTTCTCCTAATACCTATTTATTCTATAACCCTTTCTTTAAAGTCCTCAGCTGCTTCATTTATCTCTGTGTCTTTTGAATTTAAACCTATATCTACTCCCCACTTTAAAAGTTCTTTTGATATATAACTTGCAAGTTCCAACAGTCTCCTGTACTCCCATTCATCCGTTAAATCGATTGTAGTCTCAACAACAATTATAAAATTATCTAGCAACCAATTCAGTGGTATTTGTAAAATAAGTTTTCTGGATATATTTATGTAAGCATGTGTTTGCCCTTTACATGCAAATTCTAATAAAATAGATAAAATTTCTCTAGCCTTATCTATCGGTAACTCATTTAAACTTTTAATATTATTATAACCTTCGTCAGTTATTTTATTTATTGCATCACAAATATCTTTTTCAAAAATATTTTCCATCCTAATAATCATCCTTTATTAACTATTTTTTACCACCATATTGCCAAGGTAACGATTGGAACAGACTATTGAATTCATCAACTGTCATATCAATTGTTGGGAAAATTGTGTGATGACCCTTTCCATGAGGGGAATTCGGTATAACATCCTTACCATCTGCTATAACACCAAGTCCTTCCGGCATTGTTGTTCCAGCAGGTAATGTATGATAATGACCTGAAAGAGGTGCTTCATTAACATCCAATACAGTAGAAGCCCCTTTAGGTAATGGTGGCTTTTGGGCATCAACTATAGCGGTATTGTCGATAACTCCAAAATCTCTTTCAGCCCTTGCATCTCTTGGTTTAGATTTATTACCAAAAGCATACAAATCATTGGTCGTAACATTTGTATCACCCGAACCCTTATTGGCAATATCGATATTAAGTTTTTTAGCTGCTTCCTGCTCTGCCGGAATTAATTTTTCTCCTTTGTTTACCTTATTTCTTAAGTGTGCAGCTAAATTCCCCTGTTCCTTTGCAGTTGCTGTTCCTTTATCCATACTTTCTATAATTCTATCTCTGGCAGTTTTGCACATGTTCCCGCTAGGGTCCACATAATACACCGGATTATTGACACAGTATGCATACAGATTCAGCCCATCTCCCCGGTAGGTATCCTCCTGGGTGAATCGTCCAATGACCGGATTATAATATCTGGCTCTTAAGTAATACTGCTGACTGATAGGATCGAACTGCTGTCCGTTAAACTTAAAACGGTTTTCTGCCTTTTCCTGGCTTTCCGTTACATTTCCCCATGCGTCGTATTCATACCGGTTGAGGACTTCTTCTCCCTCTGTCACATGGGTGATACTACCCAGTTCATCGCTTGCATAATGGTAGTAGGTCCTTGCGCTCTGTGCATCGGAAGCTAACAGGACATCTGAACGGATATAGCGTTTGATTTCTCCCTTGCTTTCTTCGGCTGCGACCTCGGTCCCCCGGAAAATGAACTGCACCAGATTGACGTTTTCCTCCAGCTCATGGCGTAACCTTCCACATCATAACGGTTAATCTGGATAGATCCGTCAACGGTTTTCACACTACTTGTCCGATGAAAGGCATATTTCAATTTGATTTATGAAAAAGCCATAACACCTTATTGACTATGTAAGGATTGGTAACTTACTCATATAAGCTTTAGGGTGTTATGGCTTTCTTATTAACTTTTTATATCAGGATTTATAAGTACTTTTCTAAAATCTCTTTTTGATTCTCTGCAACAATTTCAAATTGTTTGAACATAACATGAATTCTATTTAAAAAATTACTATCTGTTTTTAAATATTCATTTGAATCTATTTCATTTAACAAATCGTAGAACTGCTCACAATCTAAGAGACATTGACCTGATGCATCGGAAGCTTGACCTGATTTTGTAATTAAGTCATATAATGTCATTCTATTTACTGTATACAATAAATAGTAGTAACCAATTACTGCATCTGTAATAGAGAATTCATTATATCTATAATAATCTTCATCTATCATCTTGTCACTTATTACATTAGCTAAACTACTAATGTCACCGGCTAGAGCCACATCATAAATCCAATCTTCAACTATTTCATTGTTTAGTATTTGATTATCTGCCCACCTTTGCCAATCATCTTTACTATAGAAACCACTCTCTGCAGCTGCATATAAATAATTAGCTATCGTTACCATAATATTACCTCCTTGGCGTTTCTGGATGCAAGCCAGGAGTCCCTGGACCATGCTGATTAGGATTATACCACGGATTTGAATGGTGATGTGGATTTGTATGCGATGGAACATCTGGTCTTCCATGGTTTGTAAAATCATTATTTCCTACTCTACGTCCAAACTCATCAAATATTGTTTCTCTAACATAAGTTTCTCCAGTTTTACTATTAATTTTTATATCTTTTATGCTCCTCTCGCCCGGAATTGTATACAGTCTTTGTCTAGTATTAGTCTCTCCTTTAAACGTTGGTTTATAATCTTGTTCCCAATATCTTTGATATCTAGCTGCTTCATCTGGTTCCATCATATCGATAAAGGTCTTTTGAGTCTTTGAGTCTCCCTTTGTATTAGAACTACCCGAACCCTTATTACTGCCTCTCGAACGAGGTGCAGGCAATCCAACCTCCGTATTACTTGCAAATTGGCCATTTGGTCTATGCCATCTTCCATTTGTATCTTTATAATATCCTTTCGGTGCATTGGATTTTCCATCAGTTCCATTATTCTTTTGGTGTTCTGCCAATTTACTTGGTTCTTTTACTGTATTCTTCGCTGTCTCTGAACCAGCTTCGACCCTATCTTTGGCAGGCCTACATTCATTTCCACTCGGATCTACATAATACACCGGATTATTGGCACAATATTCATACAGATTCAGCCCATCTCCCCGGTAGGTATCTTCCTGGGTGAAGCGTCCAATGACCGGATTATAGTATCTGGCTCTTAAGTAATACTGCTGGCTGATAGGATCGAACTGCTGTCCATTGAATTGAAAACGGTTTTCTATCCTTTCCTGGCTTTCCGTTACATTTCCCCATGCGTCGTATTCATACCGGTTGAGGACTTCCTCTCCCTCTGTCACATGGGTGATACTCCCCAGTT
>JAEYPZ010000108.1:0-5309 GCA_023410275.1 Bacillota bacterium | reverse complement strand
TTTATCTCATCCCATAATGTATCGGTTTGCGCTTTGCAGTAGCTTTTTATTTCTCTTAACTTCGGACTTTCATATACACAGGTTCCCTTATCAAAAATCCTAACCAAAAGCCTTTTTGCAGTAAAATTTGTTACCGTCTTCCTTTTCCATGTATATTCAGGGTCAAATAGTTCATAAGGCTTGCTTTCATCAATTGTCTCATTATTTACTGTAAGCACATCTGCAATTGCTTCTCCGCTTTCCTTGTCAAAAAGTCTCCAAGCCTGTTTAAATCCCGGGTTGGTTATTTTCCCTACATTTTCACTAAGCTTTATTTTAGGAATTATTTCGCCATTCTCTTCAACTGCTGCCAACTTGTAGACCCCGCCAAACACAGGCTCTGACTTGGAAGTGATTAGTCGTTCCCCAACACCGAATAAATCCACCTGTGCACCTTGCATAAGTATATCCCTGATAATATATTCATCCAATGAATTTGACGCCACTATGCTGCAGTCGTGAAACCCCGCGTCATCCAGCATTTTTCTGGCTTCCTTCGATAGATACGTAATATCACCGCTATCAATCCTTATTCCCTTAGGCCTGAATCCTCTCGGAACTATTTCCTCGTTAAACACTTTTATTGCATTGGGTATACCGGATTTTAACACATTGTAGGTATCTACAAGAAATGTACAATTGCCCGGATAGGTTCTTGCATAAGCACGGAAAGCCTCTAATTCAGTTTGAAACATCTGAATCCAACTGTGGGCCATTGTACCAATAGTCGGAATGTCGAACTCCTTCTCTGCTATTGTGCATGCAGTTCCAACACAGCCACCTATGTATGCAGCCCTTGCTCCGTATATAGCTCCATCATAGCCTTGTGCCCTTCTTGAACCGAACTCCATAACATCTCTTTCCTGGGCAGCTCTGACTATTCGGTTTGCCTTTGTTGCTATAAGACTTTGATGATTTATTGTTAATAAAATCATAGTTTCAACAAATTGTGCTTCAATAACAGGTCCCCTTACAGTAACTACAGGCTCATTAGGAAATATTGGAGTTCCTTCAGGTATAGCCCAAACATCACAGCTGAATTTAAAATTATTAAGGTATTGCAAAAATTCTTCACCAAATAAATCTTTACTTCTCAGGTATTCAATATCTTTATCCTCAAATTTAAGGTTTTTCAAATACTCTATAAGCTGCTCAACTCCAGCCATTATTGCAAAACCACCATTATCAGGAACCTTCCTGAAAAACATATCAAAATACGCCTGCTTATCTTTTAACCCATTCTGAAAATACCCATTTGCCATGGTTAATTCATAAAAATCCGTGAGCATAGTTAAATTCATCTTATCCATTTATTCCACCCCTTGAACCACTTCTATTCCATTAATCATCATGTTATATAGTGCCATTACATTCATCAGATCCCCGTTATGCAGGTCTAAATCATAAGTGTCAACCGTATTTATAGGCACAATAATCCTTACTTTCTTATTCTGCATATTAAACCAGGTCTTTAGTGTTACTGCAAATTGCTGTACACATATATCGGTACAGTCACCGGTAATTACAAAAGCATTTATGTGATCGTTTTCCTTAAGCCATTGCTGAAATACCGCTTCTTGAAAACCATTGGTAGAGTTTTTAGGAATGAGCGTATAACCTCCGAGTTCCCTGAGCTCATCAACCATTTCTCCTTCGCTGGTACCAATCATACAGTGCGCCGGATAAGCATCAAATTCCGGCGATGCTATTGTGTGGCAGTCTGCGAAAGCAAGCTTTGTAATGTGTAATTCATCGCAAGCCTTTGACAATTTCGCTATTTCAGGAATCAAGCCTTCCACTCTCGGGCTTTTTAGCGCCCCTTCCCTGACAAAACCATTTATCATATCGACTATAACAAGGGTAGTTTGCTTACCCTGCAAGTCTTTCAATTGAATAGCCGGGAGCTTTGCCAGTATGTCAAAGATTTCCCCCAGAGTTTCAACACTACTTTCTATAAACTCATTTTTATTTATCATTTTCATATTAATTTCTCCTTTTACTCTGCTTCTCTACTCCAGTTCGGGTTAAACCTGAATAATTTTGAAGGCCTATGACCTGCATCCTTTGTAAACTCATTTGTTTCAATAACCATATCGGCTGTCTTTCTTCTGAAATTTGCTTTTAACAGTTCGGTATCAAGAATAACTTCATACACCTGCTGAAGCTCTGTAAGAGTAAATAACTCCGGCATAAGATTAAATGCGATATCCGTGTACTCAATTTTGCTGCGTAATCTTTCAATCGCATATTCAATAACTTTTGCATGGTCAAAAGCTATTCCGTTTGATTCAACCACTTCTCTTTCTACTTTTGTTACCCTACCCTCAACAGTCTTTATAATTCTCACTATTGCAGATAGGTTATTTTCATCATTGGATAAACTCAGTTTAAACAGTCTTTTCAAAACATGTCCATTTTCAGTTATTGTCTTTTGTTCTTGATATAACCTACAGGAAACCGTAAACCACTTTGCATCATCTGCATCGTCACTCGCCTTGATATCAAGTGTCGAACATTCAACCAAGGACATGTATGAAGTGCTTATTACTCTTGTACGTGGATCTCTGCCCACATCTCCCCATGTATAAAGCTGCTCCATATATATTTTATCAATGTTTGTTTCCTCTTTTAATTCCCTTAAAGCTGCTTCATCCAAGCTTTCATCCATTTGTGCAAATCCGCCGGGAAGAGCCCATTGTCCAATATATGGGTGGTCACCCCTTTTTATCATCAATAGTCTTAAGACTTTTTCAGGAAGTTTCCTGTAGCTTTTCTTTTCTTCATCAGTTACTGTAAAAATCAGCATATCCACTGTCACCGAAGGTCTCTCAAAATTACTTGCATCATATGTTGCCAAAAACTGTTCTTCGGTAAGGCCCAATTTATTTCTTAATATATTATCCTGCATTACATTACCCTCAATTTGTTATTTATTGACTGATATTATTAATATGATAATATCAATATAATACTATTTATATTTTTTGTCAATATTTTTTTGAATTTTTATAAGTACTTTTGTTTATATTATCCATTCCAGTTTCAGACCATCCTTGAATATGAAAGTTAACTTTTGCATTTGTTCTGGTATACAATATTTCATCAGTGACCAAGCTTGGCTGGACACACAACGCATCAAAAAAGTCGTAGGTTATTTGCTATACCTACGACTTTTTTAGTACCCTTGAGTACCTTACATAATTAAATTATAAAAATATGCTTATGATATTATTTTCCAAGTAGCATCATTTTCAGCTTTGCAAAGTCAATGGCATTGATTTCTCCATCCAAATTAATGTCTGCATTCACTTTATTTATGCTAATAGATGGGTCCAGCAAGTATTTTTTTAACAATGCAGAATCTATTGAATCAACATTGCCATCTTCATTTACATCTCCAATTTTTCCTTCGGGTAGGCCAATCAACTTAATATTGTCAATATTTAGAGTACCTGAATTACCGTTATTATACATAAAATGCAAGGAACCTACTTTGTATAAGTCAAAAGTTTCACTGCTATCTTGTGCAGATGGCTGATAATCCATTCTTTTTGTGAAAGATGAAAATGGAATCTCAATCGTAGTCCAAGAAGTACTAGGTTTTATGACATAAGTCCAGTGTTCTCCATCTTCTCCTTCAATCTTACTTTGTTCAGCTATAAGTAGTCTAACTTCATTTGTGTTCGAGGATTTTATATCAAAGGATATTTTTTGCCATTTCTCCCAATCTTGATTTCTATGTTTATTGTCTACAACACCCCAGTATCCATTTGATGAACCTGCATATGTTATTTCCAAACCGTTATTTGATTTGCCGCTAGAAATCTTACAGGATGCAGTAGCATCAACACCGGAATATGCCGCCCACTGCATAGCACCTTCGAAATCTTCAATAAGTTGTTCCCCGTAAGCTGGTGTTGCAGGTGTATGGGGAGGATCTGGTTCTGTTTCAGTTGGAGGAGTCCAAGTATAAGGTTGTCCCAGTAGTTAATATTGCATTTAAGATTTGCTGGTCAAACTTTCTGGTATCTCTATTATAAAATGCCATATCATTGTCAACAGAACCAAACACTCCATTATCCCAGGCTCCAGAAGCAAATCCATATGATGTAGCCTGATCGCTTACAAAATCCCACCATTTGATAGCAGAATTTCTATCAGAATGCCCCATTACACCATATTCTCCAAGATAAACAGGTATGTTATTTTTGTCTGACCATTTTTTAACCTGCTTAAAAACCATATTTACGGCGTCCATATCATTTTTAGTTCCCCAGGTACCCTGCCACTGGTGAGTGAAATTGTATGGATCATAGTAGTGAAAAGTTGCAATAAGATTTGGGTCGTTTGGAATTTCCAACAAGCTTAATGTATTATAGCTATTCCAGAAACCTGATCCAAGAATTACATTTCTAGTAGGATTAGTCTTTCTTATTATACTTAAAACCCTTCTGTTCATATCGTTTATCTGGCTATCTGTTATATTACCATGTGGCTCATTTAATATTTCAAAAACCAGATTTTCCGACTTGCCTTTAAAGCGTTCTGCAATTTGTTCCCATATTTTTTCAAATCTTGCTATATTCTGACTATAGTTATCCATAAGCCAAGTATCATGATGTGAATTAATTACTGTCACAAATCCACGAGAAAGTGACCAATCTACTACAGTTTCAATTCTGTCTAAGAAGCTTTTGTCAACAGTATAAGGACTGTTTGCAAGTGTATGCTGATCCCAACGAATTGGAATTCTAATATGCTTGAAACCAGCCTGCTTATAATCATCAAAATAGTACTCCTGAGCTGCCTTTGACCAAGAACCCTCCGTTGGCGCATCAAACGTATTCCCAAGGTTCATACCTATTCCCATCTTTTTTACCATATCCTGAGGACTGGTAGCAGCATAGGTAGTTATAGGCAATAAGCTCATAATAATGCTGAATGATAAAATCAGTGCTAAAAACTTTTTCATTAATTTTCCCCCCATGTGTAAATTTTACATAATATCTAATTTAATTATATAAACCTACATCTTTTTATGCAATTATCATATAGCACTCAATTGTACTATATTACTCAATAGACAAAAATTCTAATTGTACTTAGCTTCAAAATGGAGGTTTTTGTTTATAGAAAATTTCATTACTTCAGCGACGAGTAAGTTAATCGGGAGATATTCTCACAGCCCGAAACCCACAGTGGTAACCGCAGCTTATAGAAGTGGTTTATTTTTTGCCTCATTATACCACAGAAGCACCTCTATGTGTTAT
>JAEYPZ010000151.1:0-3641 GCA_023410275.1 Bacillota bacterium | reverse complement strand
AAGCCGCTCTCCAAACCGGTCGATCCATGACGTATCTTTGATAAAAGACTCTGTCTCTGTTACTATGTAAACTATATCATAATCCTGAAACAGATCCCGCACTGCATTTGGATTTGTTCTGGACCCGCCCATGTAAACACCTCTGATCCGGTCATCAGCCTGAGCTATACCAAGAATCAGATCATACATTTCTTTTTCAGTTCTCATCATTCAACCCCTCCTCAAGTTTCATCCCCATTCTGCTTTCAGGCAATCAATCAGACCAGCAAATTTATTAATATGATAATCCGCATATTCTAAAATTTTTATTCGTTCCACCTCCGGTTTTACATCTAAATATTCGGAATAAACCGTTTTCATTCCAGCCATTTTTGCCCCCTTCAGCTCATCAGAACCGCCATCTCCTGCAAATATGCTCATTTCCGGCGTAGTGCCCATTTGTTCTATGGCATATTGGTATATTCTAATGTCGGGCTTTAACATTTTTACATTACATGAAAATATGGATAAATCAAACAGTTCATAAAGTGGTGAATCTTTCCAATGTTTACAGTCAATTATATCTGCATTACTGATCAGACATGTTTTAATACCCATATCCCTAATAGCTTTTAACGTTTTCAGAATCTCCTGATCCACATTGCCCAGGGCCCTCCTCATCCGCTTTTCCCGTCTATCTAAAAGCAATTCTATCTGCTCTTTTGTTACAGAAAACGGAAGTGTTTCCACGATACCCTCAATAATCTCCTGTTCTGTGTTAACATGCCCCACCGCACGTTCTTTATAAAGGGCTGTCTCTTCTGAATAATGCTCCCATTCTGATGGACTAAGGTTTAAAACTTCACATTCCATTGGACTTTGGTTATGTGGAACAATCAGTGTAAAAAACAAATCACAAAAAAGTACTTTTATCATTTGTTATCTCTTTCCTCCAGCAGCTTTCTCACATTACCAGAAGAAATTGCTTCCACATTCCGTTTTACTTTTTCTTCCGGCCAGTCCCACCACTTTAAAGAAAGGAGTGCGTCAATTACTGGCTGTTCAAAGCGGCTTTTATCATCTCTTCCTACATAAGGACCATAGATCCCCATATGCACATGGGAATCTATAATCTTGTCTTTATTTTCAGACATCACGTTATGTTACGGCTAAATAAATCCGTCTCCTCTAAAAGGCTTTCGATCGTATCAAGATTTAAACGGTGTAGCAGCTCAATCACGTAAGGATTTTCAGCTGGATGCTGATAAGTTGCTTTTTCTCCATATTCATTAACCAGCTCAGTTCCTTCCTCTTTCCCCAGAATGGATCTTGGCCCGCCTACGCAGCCGCCCACGCAGCCCATTCCTTCATAAAAGTTGGCATCAATCTTTCCATCCATAATATCCTGAATCATCTTTTTGCAGGCAGGAACTCCATCCGCCTGCTTGGTGCGAATCTGAATTTCCTTTTGAGGGCTGATTGCCTTCACGGTATGTTCCACTGCTTCGCTTACTCCGCCCTTTCTTGCATAGATGCGGCCTGCTTTAGAGGAATGATCCTTTTCACTTTCTTCCATCACTACGGGATCAATTTCCAGAGCGTCAAAAATATTTTTTACTTCCTGGAACGTAAGAACATAATCAACTGCACCAGCTAAATCCTTTTCCCTTGCTTCAGCCTTTTTTGCAAGACAGGGACCAATAAATACAGTCAGCGCATCTGGATGAAGTGCCTTTACCACTTTGGCACAGGCGACCATGGGGGACACAGAACCAGGTACATGGGGAACCAGCTGATGATAAACCTTTCGTATCATACCGATCCACATGGGACAGCAGCAGCTTGTCAGCTGATAATCTCCGCTGCCCTTAATATTTTTATCAAATTCCAAAGCTTCTTTTAACGTCAGGATATCCGCAAATAAGGCAACTTCAAGCATTCCGTCAAATCCCACTTCTTTTAATGCACTTCTTAACTTTCCAGGTGTAACATCACTGGAAAACTGTCCTAAAAATGCCGGAGCTATCATGGCATAAACAGGCCCTTCTGCGCTCCTTACTGCTTTGAGGGCAGGAATGATATCGGTACTGGCTGCCAGCTTTTCTCTGACACAGCCGTCAATACATTTTTCGCAGCCCAGACATAATTCCGGTTCTACCACTATTCCATCTTTCTCAGCCTTAATCGCTCCAAACGGGCATCTTTTAACACATTCCTTTTGTTCCCCTTCTCCACAATCACAGTCACCTGTACGAATTACAATGGGATGCTTTTCGGGATTCAGCAGGCAATCCAGATGATAGGGATCGTAAGTATTACCGTTTTCTGTTTCCGCCGGATCAAAATTACCTGATAGTGTCTCGCTTACTGTACGCTCATAAAGTTCTTTAAATGTCTGCATAAATTACCTCCCGCATGTATGCTTTCTGTTCTGTATCACATAATCTATTATCATTCCTTTTTTCTTTCTTACTATTCCAGTAAACTCCTAATCACGACGAATGTTTAAAATATAAGTCTTTTGTGATTGCATATAACGTAAGATCACAGATCCCCATATTATTCTTACCCGCCTGGCGCATGGTTCCCTCATACAGCATTCCCGCTGCGTTCATAACTCTGCCGGAATTAGGATTATTGGTATCATGCTTTGCACATACCCGATTGAAGCCAGCTTCTACAAACAGAAATCCCATCACCGCCTTTAGAGCTTCCGTCATAATACCCTTTTTCCAATACTCTTCACCAATGCAATATCCGATTTCTGCCTCTTCAACTTCTTCATTCATATGTACTACTCCAATACTGCCAATGGCCTGATGGTTCTCCTTCCATTCAATACACCAGTTGAAATTCTTAGGATTTTCATAATCCTTCACCCATGCGTTAAGAGTCTCCTCTGCATCCGCTACTGACTTATAAACCGGCCATGTTAAAAATCTGGTGACATGACTGCTGTTTGCCCAGTTATAAAACATATCATGGGCATCCGCTTCACAAAATGGGCGTAAAACCAACCTTTCTGTTTCTAAAACAACCGTACCTGGGAAATTCATCACAATTCCTCCTGACTGATTTCTTTCACTGGAAAAGTAATCCAAATATAGCTTTATCATATCATATTTATCAATAAGGGAAAACCAAAAAATCAGGACAACATCGGCTGTCCTGATTCATTTCTGCTAAATAAAATACTCAATGGTATCTGCCGGCTTTCTCTGGGTTTCCCTGTTAAACAGGATGGTCGCCTCCCTTGTTTCCACCGGGCCAAGTGCATATGGTTCTTTTCCCGTACCATTCATCAATTCCCATGGAACCTTCCGGTTTCTGAGGCATGGCATATCGGTAATCAGCTCCAGATTTTTCTGCTTAAACGGCTTTTTCCTGTAATAGGGGTCAAACAGATAAACATAATCCTGGTCGGAACCAGTTATCAGCACATAATGCCAGCAGCCATACATCACCCTGGCGACCACCGCACCCCCCTGCTGTAGTCCATATATTATTTTACTGTTTTCTCCCAGATACACATCGTTCCCGGTTAAGTATTCACTTTGGACGGGAAACTTCTTTACCTTTCCAAACTGGTTAAACCAGTTGCTCATAAACATCATTGCCATCTGGGAAGTTCCGTTCTTGCCAAATTCCCCTTTTGTATTGTA